>CAXSCE010000039.1:0-31606 GCA_964236545.1 uncultured Bryocella sp. | reverse complement strand
ACCGCCGACGCCGGCCTTTTCAGGGCCGCGCTCTACCACTGAGCTATCTGGCCTTCCGCAAGCGGAAGAGGTTCGCGCACACCGGAGTGACGCGATTGGCGCTTCGAATCCGCCTGCCTGGAGAGGGGAGGGAATCGACCCCGTGCAGGTGATTTGCAGGGGATCATCGAGAGCGACTTCGCCAGTATAGCAAGCCATGGGTGGAGCGCCAATTCCTGATGATCCCCCGTCGCAGAATGGTGTGCAGGATGCCAAGGGCCCATGCTCAAGCCCCGTTTCGGGCGGTATGCTGAACTTCGTCCGGCGCTTCAACTATGAAATCTCCCATGCCCTTCTTCCCTTCACTTCTGGCCCTGCTTTGTGTTTTGCAGGGAGCCATCCAACCCCCCTTTTCCCGCGCTCAGAATGTCGCGAGAAACAGCGGGAGCATAGCACATGCGGCCGCGGCAACCCCAGGGGAGGTCCGGGCCACGCGGGCCTTCAATGCGGCGAAGGCGCTCGGTGCACCAGAGCTTTACGCGTTTCTGAAGCCGATGCCGAAGGGGGGCGATCTCCACATGCATCTTTCCGGTGCGGTGTATGCGGAGACCCTCATTGGGGAAGCCGCAAAACAGGGGTTGTGTGTGGCCCCCGTTGAACAGGGAACACCGGCGGTTCCCGAAGGACAGGATGCGTTGCGCTTTGTGCCGCCGGGGGCGGATGGGCATTGTGCCGCGGGCCAGGCTTTGGCATCGGAGGCACTGAAGCGTCAAACGCTGTATGACGACTTGGTAGACAGCTTTTCGGTACGCGCGTTTGTGCCCACAGAAGGCATCACCGGCCACGATCAGTTTTTCGCTACCTTTGAACGTTACAGCGGCCTGAACGACTATGCCGGCGAGTGGCTGGACGAGGTAGCCACACGCGCTGCCGCGCAAAACGAGCAGTATCTCGAAGTGATGCAAACGCCTACGTTCACCCATGCGGCGGCTCTCGGGTACAAACTTGGATGGCCGGAGGGACTGACCGAGAGCGATTACAAATCCAAGTTGGCGGCGCTGCGCGAACACCTGCTCCCTGGCCTCGGGGAAGATATCGCCACAGATCGGAAAGAGTTTGCCCAGGCGAGTGCTGTTCGTTTGCACCTTGAACAGGGAGACGGTTCGGCCATGAGCCACGCTGAGCGGCCGCTCTCTTCGCCGCCCGCCGATCCGGTGCGCCTCACCGCTTCCTCCTCCTTTGCCGCAACTGCCGTGCGGCCCTCCAGCGTTCAGATCCGCTTCCTCTACCAGGTTCTTCGCGGCTTTCCCCCGCAGCAGGTCTTTGCGCAGGCGCTGCTTGGCTTTGAGGTTGCACAGGCGGAGCTTGAGTCGGGACAGCCGTTGGTTGTCGGCGTCAACTTCGTCATGCCTGAGGACGGCCGCACCAGCATGGAAAAGTACCACCTGCAAATGCTCATGCTGGACTACCTGCATGCGGTCTATCCCAGGGTGCACATCTCGCTGCACGCGGGCGAACTGGCCTTTGGTATGGTGCCCCCGGACGGGCTTAGCTTCCACATTCGCGAAGCGATCGATCTTGGTCATGCGGAGCGCATCGGGCACGGCATGGACGTGCTCTACGAGACCGATCCGGAGGCCCTGCTCCGCGAGATGGCGTCCAGGCACGTGATGGTGGAGGTAAACCTCACCTCCAACGATGCCATCCTGGGCAAGACGCGCACCGATCACCCACTGGCCGCCTATCGTGCGGCGGATGTTCCCGTGGCGCTTTCCACAGATGATGAAGGGGTAAGCCGCATCGACCTTACGCATGAATATGTGAAGGCAGCGGAGGAGCAGAACCTCGGCTACCTTGATCTGAAGCGCTCGGCGCGTACGGCGCTGGAACACAGCTTCATCGGTGGTGAAAGCCTGTGGGCCGCACCGGATCGTTTCACGCGGCGCACGTCCGCCTGCGCCGCGCCCATCACGGCTGCGGCCAAACCCGCACCGGCGTGTGCGGCTCTTTTGGAGCTCTCCCCACGCGCGGCGATGCAGTGGGAGCTGGAGCGGCGATTTGCCGCCTTTGAAGCTTCGATTGCCTCCAAAGCCTCGATTTCCTCCAAAGCCTCGATTTCCTCCAAAGCCTCGATTTCCTCCGAAGCCTCGATTTCCTCCGAAGCCTCGATCCATTGATGCGGAGAGCACCTGCGGTTTGGGGCGTCCCAGCGCGGTTGTGTCCGCAGTAAACTTGGGCGGACGGCGGAGGCGCAAGAATGCTCGGCAAATTGATTCTGTTCGTGTTGCAGGTACTGCTTTTTCTGGTGCTGTTTGCGGTCGGCAGCGTGTTCCTTCCTTTTTTGCCGTTTCTTCCCGTCCTGCAGGTGGCTGCGGGTCCCGGTCACGTCTTCGTCTACGATGGCGTGGTCCTGGCGTTCACGGTAGCGTGTGTCATCCTGCTCGTTGAAGGGACGCGCAAACGGTTGAGAGACGCGGGCGTGCTGACCACGGTAGCGTTTTTGCTGGCGGTGGGCCTGGGTTTGTTGATGCGCTTCGGCTTCAAGAGCCAGTAGATCGGTAGTTCTGCCGTTCGAGTTACGCCTCCATTCCTGTCATGAACGCCGGGCGCTGCGGCGTATCAGGAGCGTGACCGTATGAGCCGGTGGATGGTATGCGCTACCCTAGGCGCATAGGAGAATGCACGGACCGATGCCCGCACCCGAAGTTGGCCAAATCGTAGAAGATTTCACCTTGCCCGATCAGGACGGCGCGCCGGTGACACTTTCCGGGTTTCTGGGTAAGCCCGTCGTGCTGTTCTTCTATCCACGGGCGGACACGCCGGGTTGCACCGTGGAGGCCTGCGGTTTCCGCGACCAGTTCGCTCAGCTGGAGGCTGCGGGGGCCGTGGTTCTCGGCATTTCCCGCGACACCGTTAAGGCGCAAAAGAAGTTTCGGGACAAGTTCAATCTCCAGTACACGCTGCTGGCCGATGCCGGGCAGGAAGTGGTGCAGCGCTTCGGCCTGCTGAAGCAGAAGACGATGTACGGCAAGCCGGTGACGGGGGTCGAGCGCACAACCTATCTCATCGGCGCGGACGGCAGGTTGGTCCACAAGTTTGAAAACGTGAGGCCGCAGGGCCACGCCGAAGAGGTGCTCGCTCTGCTGCGTAACGGCTGAGCACTTGCCTGCCGCTGCAGCTGAAATGTGCAACCTGAACGGAAGTGGTACCACCGGCACCGGTCTCCCATTGCGCGCTTCGCACCCGACCCCTAGACTCGCGAGGAGACTCACAACGAAAGAGACAGCAAAGAACGACGTTATGCCTACCCGCACCCCAGGAATGGTTCTGCTGGGCGGCGTCGCCATCGCCGGCTCACTCGCTGCGGTGGCCAGGCTCGGCATGCATCCGGCGTCTCAGTTATTTGGGCGCACGTTGGTTTCGGGAGATGATCCCAATGAATTGGCGCTTACCTACGATGACGGTCCTAATGACCGGTCCACGCCGGAGCTGCTGGAGGTGCTGAACCGCTACGGCGTGAGGGCGACGTTTTTTCTGATCGGCAAGTTTGTTCGCCAGCAGCCCGAGTTGGTGCGTGAGCTGCATGCTGCCGGTCATCTGGTTGGGAATCACACGATGAGCCATCCCTTTCTGGCGAACAAGCCCCTCGGCTTCATCCGGCGCGAAATAGCGGAGTGCAACGCCCTGCTCGAAGACACCCTGGGCAGCCGTGTGCGGTACTTTCGCGCGCCCTTTGGGGCGAGACGTCCCGCTGTCCTGCGCTGCGCACGCGAGCTCGGTCTGGAACCTGTGCAGTGGAACGTGCAGGGGAATGATTGGGAACCCATTGGGACAGCGGGGATACTGCGCCGGCTGGAGCGCGGTCTTCAGGGTGCCCGCAAAAAGGGGCGGGGAAGCAACGTTCTGCTGCACGATGGCTTTGACCAGTCGATGGGCTGGGACCGCTCGGACAGCGTTCGTGCCACCCAACTGCTGCTGGACAGGACACGCGGCAACGGGATGCGTACAGTGACCGTGGATGCCTGGGGTTGAGCTGTTTGGTTCAGCCCAGGTTGAAGCGGCTGGCCCTCCCCGCGCGCACATGCCGGCGAACGGGGAAATGGTGCGCCCGAGACGATTCGAACGTCTGACCTACAGCTTCGGAGGCTGCTGCTCTATCCAGCTGAGCTACGGGCGCGCGATTTCAGCGTAGCATAAGGGGCATCATGATGCACCTTCGCAAGACCCTTCTCCCCTCGACCCTCTTTGCGCTCAGTTTTGCGAGCTCCTCTTCCCTGGTTTCCGCGCAGGACGCGCCGGCACCCTGCCCTTCGGCTCATGTGGGCGATCATGGGAAGTCCGTGGACGGCAAACCGCTGGCCTCGCCCGCAGCTACGGCTGAGACGCGGCTGGACGGCAAAACGATTACGATCCACTACAACACGCCTTCGGTGCGCTGCCGCACGATCATGGGCGGCGTGGTGCCCTATGACAAGGTTTGGCGGACCGGAGCGAATCCGGCGACGACGCTGATTACGGCAACGAACCTGAAGATCGGCGATCTGGAAGTGCCTGCGGGGACCTACACCGTGTACTCCCTGCCGGAGGCGCCAGGAACGCCGTGGCAGCTGATCATCAACCAGCAAACAGGGCAGTGGGGTACGGAGTACAAACCGGACATGGATCTGGGGCGTACCCCGATGATGTCCAGGCCAGTGGCGCACCCGCAGGAGGTGATGAGCCTGAGCTTTGAGGATGTGCATGGACGGGCGGCTGCCCTGCACATTCGGTGGGCGGATGCGGATGAGTTTGTGAGTGTGGTGGCGGAGTAACTGCAGCCGAGTGCACGCGAAAGACGCAATCGAGCGTAACGGTCCCGAGCCGATCGAGCTCTGCCTTATTCACCCAGCGCTACCACTCCTTAGCAGCGGTGTCCGGCTGTACGGGGGTGGCGGCGGGTGGTGCTTTCCAGCGCAGGACCGGCTTGCGGGCGGCGGCCGTTTCGTCCAGGCGCTGCAGGCGTGTGGTGTGCGGGGCGGTGGCGACGAGTTCGGGGTTTTCTTCGGCCTCGCGGGCGATCTGCTGCAGCGCGTCGACTAACAGATCGAGCTCTTCCTTCGACTCGGACTCGGTGGGTTCAATCATCATGGCGCCCTGCACGACCAGCGGGAAGCTGGTGGTGTAGGCGTGAAAACCGTAGTCGATGAGGCGCTTGCCCATGTCGCCGGTTTTGACTCCATTCTTCGCTTGCAACTTGTCCGAAAAGACGACCTCATGCATGGAACGCGTCTTGTAGGGCAGCTCAAAGGTGCCTTCCAGTTTGGCGCGTAGATAGTTGGCGTTCAGCACGGCGTCTTCGGTGGTCTGGCGCAGGCCGTCGGGACCGTTGGCGAGAATATAGGCCAGCGCGCGGATGAACATGCCGAAGTTGCCGTACCAAGCACGCACGCGGCCCACGCTCGCCGGACGGCTGTAATCGAGGCCGAGTGAGCCGTCGCGATTCACCCTGACGACCGGGGTGGGGAGAAATGGCTCCAGGTGCTTTTTGCAGGCAACCGGCCCGGAGCCAGGACCGCCGCCGCCGTGCGGGGTGCTGAAGGTCTTGTGCAGGTTCAGGTGCATGACATCGACGCCGAAGTCTCCGGGGCGCGTCTTGCCGACGAGCGCATTCATGTTGGCGCCGTCCATGTAGAGCAGCGCGCCCTTGGCGTGGAGGATGTCGGCGATTTTGTGTATTTCGGACTCGAAGACGCCGATGGTCGAGGGATTGGTGAGCATCAGCGCGGCGGTGTCTTCGTCGACCAATTTCTCAAGCGCGGAGAGGTCCACCATGCCGAGCTCGTTGGACTTTAGATTGGCCACCTGGTAGCCGCAGATCGCCGCCGTTGCCGGATTCGTGCCGTGCGCGGAGTCCGGCACGATGATCTTTTTGCGCGGATTGCCCCTGGCCTGGTGGTACGCGCGGGCCAGCAGAATGCCGGTGAACTCGCCCTGTGCGCCGGCGGCCGGCTGCAAGGTGATGGCGTCCATGCCGGTGATCTCGATGAGGCACTCGGAGAGCGATTTCATGATGCCAAGTGCGCCCTGCGAGAGCGACTCGGGCTGGTAGGGGTGCGCCTCGGCCAGGCCTTCCAGGCGCGCGACTGCCTCGTTGATGCGGGCGTTGTATTTCATCGTGCAGCTGCCCAGCGGGTACATGCCCAGGTCAATGGCGTAGTTCCAGGTGGAAAGCCGGGTGAAGTGGCGAATGATCTCGATCTCCGAGAGCTCAGGCATGACGCCGAGGCCGTCGGTCCGGACGGCTTCACCCAGAAGGCTTGTGGTGTCCACGGGAGGCACGTCGAGTTCGGCGAGACGGTAGGCCTTTTTGCCGGGTGAGGATTTTTCAAAGATCAGGTCTTCGTTCTGATTGACGTGCGTGGTCGCCTTCTTGGGTGTCCCGATGAACTTGTCTGCCATGTGTCCTCCCAGGCATTGTCTGGCGGGTCCGCTGGCGCGTTGCCCGTCCGCGCCGGCTGAGGATCTCCGTCAGAAAGGCGGAGGCCTGCCGCTGCCACTTCAAGCATACAAGGGCATAGCAAGCGCAGAGGAGGCGTTTGTGCCGGGCGGCCCATCTCGCAGGGAAGCGGTGGCAGGACAGGAACATCCGGGGGACGATGGTAGTCTGTTCCCAAATCACCCGTTTGACACAATATTGAAGTTCCAGAAACGAGATCTATGTCCAGCCTGCGCCTGTCCCTGCCGCTTGCTCTTCTTCTTTTGTCCCCGGCTGCCTTCGTGTGCGCGCAGCAGGCAAAGCTTCCCTCGGATGACCTGATGCCGAACTTCAAGGCGCCGGTGATCGAGAGCGACTACACCAAGCGGGTCGCGATGGTGCCGATGCGCGATGGGACCAAGCTCTACACCGTCATTTGCATTCCGAAGGAAGCGCACGGAGCGCCGATCCTTTTGACGCGGACGCCCTACAATGCGGCCGGGCGCGCTGCACGGTCCAAGAGTGCGCGAATGATTGAGGCCCTGCCGTTGAGCGACGAGGGCTTCGTGGAGGCGGGCTACATCCGCGTTTATCAGGATGTGCGCGGCAAGTATGGTTCCGAGGGCGTGTATCTGATGACGCCGCCGCCGGTGAGTTCGGGCTATAACCCATCGAGCGCCGACGATACGACCGACGCGTACGACACGATCGATTGGCTGGTGAAGAATGTGCCGGAGTCGAATGGGCGCGTGGGCATGATCGGGTCAAGCTATGAGGGGTTCACGGTGGTCATGGCGCTGCTGAATCCGCATCCGGCGCTGAAGGTGGCTGCGCCCGAGAGCCCCATGGTCGACGGCTGGATGGGCGATGATTGGTTCCACTACGGTGCGTTCCGGCAGCCCAACATCGATTACGTGCTCGGCCAGACGAGCAACCGCGGCGAGGGCGTGCAGGAGGCGCGGCAGGGCCGGGATGACTACACGAACTTTCTGCGCGCAGGCTCGGCGGAAGGCTTTGCCCATGCCGAGGGCATGGATGCGCTGCCGTTCTGGCGCGTGATGGAGGGGCACCCGGCCTATGACGGCTACTGGCAGAGCCAGGCGCTCGATAAGCTGATTGTGGCGAAGCCGGCCACCGTGCCCACGATGTGGGAGCAGGGTCTGTGGGATCAGGAAGACATGTGGGGCGCCATTCACAGCTATCGCGCGCTGAAGGCCAAAGGGACGCCGGACAGCATGAACATGCTGGTGATGGGTCCGTGGTTTCATTCGCAGGTGAATCGCGAGGGCCGTTCACTGGGCTCGTTTACCTGGGCAAGCGACACCACCGCACAGTGGCGGCGCGACGTCCTGCTGCCGTTCTTCAATCAGTATCTGAAGCCCGGTGCGCCGGTGGCGGCCACCCCGGCGGCCTTCATCTATGACACCGGTGCGGACCATTGGGACAAGCCGGAGACCTTTCCGGCGAGCTGCGAACAGGGCTGTCCGGTGCCTTCCAGGCCGCTCTACCTGACCTCCGGTGGGGGTTTGTCCTTCCAGGCGCCGGCGGATAAAAACGCGAAGTTCGATGAGTACATTTCCGATCCGGCGAAGCCGGTGCCGTACCGTCCGCGACCGGTGGACGCCAGCGACGGCACTGCCTGGCGCACGTGGCTGGTGACGGATCAGCGTTTTGTAGACGGCCGGCCGGATGTACTGACCTATGTCTCGGAGCCGCTGAAGGAACCGATGAAGCTTTCGGGCGAGCCTACCGTACACCTGGTAGCTTCGACCAGCGGAACGGACTCGGATTGGGTGGTGAAGCTGATCGACGTGCAACCCGATCGCGTGGCGCTGCCGATGGAGATGAGCGGGTACGAACTGCCGATCGCCACGGACATCTTCCGCGGGCGCTACCGCACCAGCTTCGAGCACCCGCAGGCGATTAAAGCAAATGAGCCGCTGCCATATGTCTTCGGTCTTCCCATGGTGAACCACACCTTCCAGCCCGGCCACCGCATCATGGTGCAGGTGCAGTCCACGCTGTTTCCGCTGTATGACCGCAACCCGCAACGATTTGTGCCGAACATCTTCGAGGCCAAGCCGGTGGACTACGAGAAAGCGACGCAGCGGGTGTGGCACCAGGCCGACGAAGCCAGCTTCATCAGCCTGCCGGTGGTGCCGGTGGCGAAGCCGTGAGGGCTCGCGCGGCTGCGACGAAGGCCCGGGCGCGCCGGCTCAGTTTTCTGACGGCGGGGAGATACTATCCACGACGAGGGTCTGGATGGGATCCTTGCCGGGCTGGAGCTTGAGGCCAAGCTGCTCCTGCAGGGCAGTGTAGAGGGGCGGCGGCGTATCGGCGCTTTCCCCGTTGTCTGGCGAAGCGTGTGCGCTGTCAGATGACCAACGAAGTTTGAAGGTGTACACGCCTGCCAAACCGGTCCTGTCGAACACGGGCCGATCAACCTGCGGTGAGATTACATCGATCAGCGAAGAGATCGAGATTGCCGTGGCGGTGAGGTCGTCGTTGTTCACGCTGGTACCACTGCTCTTGCTATTGGTGGGTGCTGGTTGCAGTTTCGCGCCGCCTTTCGCGACCACGAGTTCAAGATCGGGGATCGGGCGGGTCTCGAAATGCCATTTGAGCCCAAAGCGCTGCTCGCAGAGGATCTGGAGCATCTTGCGGCGTTGTTCGTCGGAGAGCTTGCGAAGGGCGGCGAGGTCGCCATCGAGGACCTTGGCATTAATGTCGTAGTGCGCATTCTCGGCCCGGGAGGGCAGACCGAAGATCAGATTGCGGCGAACGCCGTAAGCCCTCTCCAGCAAACTCTTTAAGGCCAAATTCTCGGCCTGCAGCGTGGCGGGACGGGTATTCGAGTTCTCATTGCCGCTGCCGGAGGTGTTCGGGCGGATGGTCGCGACATCGTAGACGGGCTGCGCAGCAGTGGTAGCCGCTGCGGGCTTCGCGGGCGCGGGTGTCTGCGCCGGCACGCGGCAGGCTGCCAGCAACGGGAGCAGGACGAGACAAGAAGGCGTGAGGCAAGTGGGACGACTCGGCATGGCGTATTGCTCCGGCGGTTGAGGACGATGGGCCGAACGGAAGCCTGCGACCGTCCCGCGACTGAATCGAGTTTCGTGCACATCTATGACTACCGTCATTTTGAAGGCAGCGAAGGGTCCTGTATTACATTATTTCTCAGCTGCTCTGAATCTGCCGGGAACTGCCATAAGCTGAGGCCTAGATGACCTCCCATGCACGCAACTGCTCCGTTCGCCTGAGCTCACATGCCCGCTGACAGCGCCCCCGAACCAGTGTCACTCCTTGCCGAGGCTGAAGTCTCCATGCACACGAAGCCGCAGGAAAGATCCCTTGCGATACGGCAGATGTTGGTTTTCGTGGGGGTCGCTGCGACGATCGCTTGTCTTCTTGACGTAAGCATTTATCGGATTTTTCTTTCCTATCCAGGCCACGATCAAGCATGGCTTCTTTACGCGGCAGACCGCATGGTCCACGGCACACGGCTTTATGGGCCCCAGCTCATCGAGACAAACCCGCCTTTGATCGTGTGGTTCTGCGCCCTTCCTGACCTGCTTGCGATCACTTTCCATGCCTCGCCTGTACTCCTGTTTAAGGAGGTACTCTGTGCTCTCGTTTTCCTCAGCACCGCGTGGGTAGTTAGAATCCTGCGCGCCGCTACGATCGTGTGTGGGGTTGTGTTGACTTGTTTCGCAGCCGCCCTCATTTTAGCCATTGAATCGTCGTGTACCGAGTTAAGCGATTTCGGCCAAAGGGAGCAGATCTTATTCCTCTTGGTCCTGCCGTTCATCGTGGCTGCCAGCTCGCAGGTTAGCTCGAAACTTCACCCCGTTGAAAGAATTTGCTTGGGGATTGCTGGCGGCGTAGCCGTCTGCTTCAAACCACAGCAAGGCTTAATCGTGGTAGGCCTGGAACTCGTGTTGTGGTGGTGGTATCGAGACACGCGACAACTCCGACGCCTGGAGTTGATCGCTCTGGTCCTGACCCTCCTGGTCTACCTTGCGCTCATTCAGTTGGCGGCGCCACTTTATCTGTATCGGATCGTACCGCTGCTGCGTGACACCTATCTTTCCTACGGGTACATTGGCACAACTACTCTGATAAAAGGTCTCCTTCCTTTTGCTTTCTGCTGGTTCGCCACTTTTTTCGTTTGGCTACGGAAACGGAGCGAGTTGCGGGTTCCCGCGGCTCCTGTGGGAGTACTTGTCTGCAGTTTCTGCGCTTCGATTGCGTATTGTCTCCAGCACAAGGGTTTCAGCTATCAACCGATCCCTCAGAATGGACTGCTGCTCGTCGCTGTCGCCTGGATATTGATCGAAGCCGTTGCCTCGCTGGGTATGCAACGCCTCCAGGGAAGGTACGCAACGATCTTCGCAGCGGTTGCTGTCCTCGGCATGGCATTTGTCCTGCCGATACTGTCTCAAGGTCGCCGGAACATGGCGTTGTCCAAGCCAAAATCCTACCCCCAAACCGTGCTCTCACGGTACCCGCCGGGAACGCCCGTCTATGTGTTTTCGACAAGTCTGGTTGGCTTTCAGGACGTATACCAAGACCATCTCTTTTGGGTAAGTCGATATGCTCATCTCTGGCTGCTGCCCAGCATTGTGCTAAATCAAATGGCACCTGCCGGCGGCTTACCCGTGGTGAAGCGCTTGCCCGCAAGCTTGGTGCAGAAGTTGGCTAACGTTCAGAGCGAGGATGTGGCCGAAGACCTGCACCTTTGGAAACCCGCGGTAGTGCTCATCGAACGATGCACTCCGATTCATGGCTGCCAGGCTCTCAACCTTCCCTCATTCGATACTCTAGCTTGGTTTTCACATAGCCAAGCCTTCTCGGCAGAGTGGAAACACTATAAGTGGCAGCAGGGAAACGGACGGTACGATGTGTACACCCGCATGGGCGAAGTTGCGGACTAACTCTGTTTGCGCACACGGATAGACTTTGCCGTCATCTTGAGCGCAGAGAAGGATCCCCGTACTCCCCTCGTAGCTGCTCTACACCTTCGGGTTGCGATGCGCCTACGTCTGTAGTACCGTGGCTCCTACAGACGTAGGAGACTTCCTGTGGCGAATGCGGTGAAGCTGTCCAGGCTGGAATACCAACTCATGGAGATCCTTTGGGGGCGGGGTGCGAGCTCGGTCCGGGAGGTGCAGCAGGCCCTGCCGGAGAAGCGGCGGCCTGCCTACACCACCGTCCAGACCACGATTTTCCGCATGGAAGCCAAGGGCGTAGTGGAGCGGGCAGGCCAGGTTGGAACAGCGTACCTTTTTGCGCCGCGCGTCACGCGTGAACAGGCGCAGCGGGCGCTGATCGATGACCTGCTGGCCCTTTTCGGCGGCAAGTCCCAGCCCGTGATGGCTCATCTGGTCAAGTCAGGAAAATTGTCGCTCGCCGATATCCAGGAAGCGGAA
This sequence comes from uncultured Bryocella sp., assembly GCA_964236545.1. GTDB lineage: Bacteria > Acidobacteriota > Terriglobia > Terriglobales > Acidobacteriaceae > Granulicella. The sequence goes on along the minus strand of CAXSCE010000039.1, from coordinate 19,747 downwards.
GAGGCGTTGCGCAAGCGGACGAAAGGGGACAAACAGTGATCTACAGCGGATGGATGAATGGCTGGACGAGCGGCTGGACGAGCGGATGGATGGCGAACAACATACAGGGAGCCGCGGTCAATCACCTCTGGCAGTCTACCGCCGTGGTGCTGCTGATCTGGCCTCTCTCGGTGGCGCTGCGAACCAATCGTGCGAACCTGCGATTCAGGTTGTGGATGCTGGCTTCGGTGAAGTTTGTGTTGCCCTTTTCGCTCCTGATCGCCGCGGGCCGGGCTCTCCGGCCGGCAGCGGCGAACGGAGTGCCGGCCGAGCGGGTGAGCCGTCTGGTGCTGCAGTCGGTGCAGCCTTACACACAACCGGTGCACTCGATTTCCGTTGGCACATCGACGGCCGCGGGCGCACATGGTGGGTTAGGCCGATTGGTGATCTTCTGTCTTGGTCTGTGGGCTGCCGGTGCGCTTCTGCTGCTGGTTTCCTGGCTGCGCACCTGGCTGGATGTGCGCGCGCTCGCGCATCAGGCGGAACCGGCGGGCGAGATTGCGGGCGTTCCGGTACGGCGAAGCGAAGGCGCGCTGGAGCCCGGCGTCTTCGGCATTCTGAAACCGGTCCTGCTGATTCCCGCGGATCTCCTCGATCGGCTGCCAAAGCCCGAGTTGGACGCAATCTACGCTCACGAACTCTGCCACCTGCGCCGCCGCGACAATCTCACGGCAGCCTTCCATGCCGCCGTGCAGGCGGTCTTCTGGTTCCACCCCGCGGTGTGGCTGATTCGCGCGCGGCTGTTAGACGAGCGGGAACGTGCCTGTGACGAAGCCGTGGTTGCCTCCGGCCAGGATGCGGCGGTGTATGCGCGAGGCATCCTGGACGTCTGCCGGTTCTACGTGGAAGCGCCCGCCGACGCCATGGCCGGGGTGACCGGCGGCGAGCTGAAAGGGCGCATTTTGCACATCCTGAATGGTATGTCCGGGGTGAAATTGAGCCATGGACGCAAAGTGCTGATTGCGTGCGCGGTGCTCGTGGTGGTGAGCCTGCCGTTTGCAGCCGGACTGATGAATACCCGGCCGGTGCACGCGCAGGCTGAAGAACATTTACCCTCGTTTGAAGTTGCGTCGATTCGACCGGATCCAAAGGAAGAAGGTTGGTCAATGGGGCCAAACGGATCAGGTTGGCGCGCAAAAGGAGTTCCCGGTTTTAACTTGCTTATGGCTGCATTTGATCTGAAACATTTCCAGATCTTAAATGCGCCGGGTTGGTTCGATTCGGATCGGTATGCTATCGAGGCCAAGATTCCTGCTGCGATATTGCAATTGCCTGAAGAGCAGCAGCACAAGCAGTACAGCCCGATGCTACAGTCGCTCTTGGCGGAACGCTTTCACTTTCGCTATCACTGGGTAGAACAGATTCGCCCGGTGTATTCACTGATTGTAGACAAGAATGGTCCCAAGTTAAGCGAAGCCAAACCGGAGGAGAAAGGCTACTTCAGCATCGGTTCTGGCTATTTCGACTTTCACGCAATGCCGATCAGTGAATTTACGCTAAACCTTGGCGGCAATCTCGATTACATCGTTCAAGATAGGACGGGTCTTAAGGGCAACTACGATTTTAAACTTCGTTACAGCCGCCCTGACTCCACGGTTGAGTCAAGCCGTGATGACGACCTGTCGAATCCAGAGGCGCAGGCCCGGTTGTTCACCGCCCTGCAGGACCAGCTTGGGCTGAAGCTGGTAGCGGAAAGGAGGCCGGTGCGCATGCTGGTGATCGACAGCATCGAGCGGCCCACGCCGAATTAAATGGCGGCTCGTGGAACCGGTATGGTACACAGCTAACAGTTTCCCGTTCTCCGTGTCTAAACGCTAACGTTTCACGCAGCTGTACCGCCTGTCCCACTTCTGTGTCGAGATCGCTTTGCAGCGCGATCCGACAACGCCGTTGGAGGTTATGTCGATGGGGAAGGACCTCACGGGAGTCCATGCCGTGCAACGCAAGGGGCCGCGGGTCATCGTTGCGGCGGTCCTGGCCGACGCGGGCTTGCTCCACGCGCTCTGTACGCTGACCCCGGTGTACGCGCAAGCTGAAGGGCAGGCGTCCTCCTTTGAAGTAGCCTCGATCCGGCCTTCGCATCTCACGCCGGGCTGCTTCAGCATGCTGCCGCCCGGTGGCACACATTTTGATTTGACCTGCGTCACCTTGCGCCTTTTGATCCAGATGGCCTACCAGACAAGTTACGTGGAGGGCGACCGACGCACACTCGACAGTAATTACGATCTTCGCGCGACCACGCCGGACGGACAACTGTGGACGATGAGCAGTGTTGAACCCATGCTCAAGCAGCTCCTCATCCGGCGATTTCATTTGGTGATTCATGCGGGCAAGCACGAACTCTCCGGGTACGGTATGGAGGTGGCCAGGAGCGGCTCGAAGCTGCAGCCTGTTGCTCCGGAATTGGTTGTGGAAGGTCAGAAGAGTGGAGAACCTTCGCAGAACTTCACTTATCCCGGCCGTGTTCAGGGCCGTGGCGTAAACGCGAAAGGAATCGCCGGCCTTCTATCCATCGCCATGCACGTTCCAGTTGTCGATCACACAGGCCTTACGGGCACCTTCAATTTTAATCTCAACTATGCGCCGGACGAGAGTACCGACGCCAACCTGCCTTCCTTCTTTACGGCTACTGAAGAACAACTCGGCCTCAAACTGCAACCGGAAAAGGTCTTCGTGGATACGCTGTTTATCGACCATGCAGATGCGGCACCTACGCCCAACTAAGACGACGGAACACCCTGTAGTATGGTGGGCTGCTAACCGATCTTCCATGTCCAGAGGCCTTGACAGCTGTACCACCTGTCCCGCTTGCTTGCCGAGATCGCTTCGTTTTGCGATGAACAGCGTCATTGGAGGTGATGTCGATGGGGAAAATCCTCACAGGAGTGCACACAGTGCAACGCAGGCGGCCGAAGGCCATCGTTGCGGCGGTCTTGGCCGGCGCGGTTTTGCTCCTCATGCCCCGGCTGCTTACACCGGCCCACGCCCAAGTGGCCGCGCCCCAGAGCGCCGGCATCGAGGGCACATGGCAGGGAACGCTGCATGTCCAGGGCCACGACCTGCGCACTGTGCTCAAGGTTACGAAAGCGCCATCCGGTGCGTTGACGGCGCAGTTCTTCAGCATCGATCAGGGCGGGCAGGGCTTCCCTGTCTCCTCGGTGAGCTTCAGCGGAGGCGCGTTCAAGTACGCGATCACCAGCTTCGACCTCAGCTATGAGGGCACGATGGCGGCGGACGGCAACACGATCACGGGGAGCTCTACACAGGGCGGAAGCACCCTGCCGCTCAGCTTTGAGCGGGCGACGCCTGCCACGGCCTGGGAGATCCCAAAGCCGCCCGCTCCGATGAAGCCGATGGCGCCCGACGCCAATCCCAGCTTTGAGGTCGTCACGATCAAGGCCAGCAAGCCCGACCAGCCGGGCAAGATGTTTCGCGTGCAGGGGCGTCGCTTTGCCACGATGAACACGACGCTGAGCGACATGATCGACTTCGCCTACGGCACCCATCCCAAGCAGATCGTCAACGCACCGGCGTGGGTCACGGTCGACAAGTTTGATATAGAGGCCACACCGGACGCGGAGGGAGCACCGAGCGACCGGCAATGGAAAGACATGATCAAGAAAATGCTCGCCGAGCGCTTTCAGCTGAAGTTTCACCGGGATACCCGCGAGCTCGCGGCGTACACGCTGACCGTGGCGAAGACCGGACCCAAGCTGGAAAAGAGCCAGGGTGACCCCGACGGTCTGCCCGGTCTGCTCTTCAGCCAGCTCGGCAATCTGCACGTGCATAACGCCACCATGGAAGACTTCAGCAACCTGATGCAGGAGTCCGTGCTGGACAGGCCGGTCGTGGACCGGACGGCGCTGAAGGGCCGTTGGGACTTCAATCTGAAGTGGACGCCGGACGAGACGCAGTTCAGCGGAATGGGTATCCCGGTGCCGAAGCCGACCGACGCAGCGGACGCGCCGCCTCCGCTGTTCACAGCCATACAGGAAGAGGTTGGACTCAGGCTGGATGCTGCCCGGACCTCGGTTCCGGTGCTTGTCGTCGATCACGTAGAAAAGCCCTCCGGGAACTGAACCATGCCGTTGCCAAGCAGGTTGTCCTCATGTGCATTCGGTGCCGTAGCTCTCCTTTGCCATGTGGCGAGCGCTTCGGAGTATCGCGGCCGGGTGAGCTTTCAGGGCGTGGCCGTGCCCGGGGCGATGGTGACGGCGACCCAGGGTGCGAAAACCCTGACAGCGGTAAGCGATGGGCAGGGCTTCTATTATTTTGCCGATCTGCCCGACGGGCAGTGGCACCTTTCGGTGAAGCTGTTTGGCTTTGCACCGCTGGAGAGTGAGGTGACGGTCGGGCCAGCGAGCCAGCTTGGTTCGCTGGAGCTCGGTATGCTGCCGCTGGAGGAGATGCTGGCGCAGGCAAAGGCTGTTCAGACCGCGCCTGCGGCACCGCCGCCGGAGTTGCAGGCAAGGGCAGCGGAGCCGGCGGCCAGGCCGGAGAAGCCGGCCGCGGAGCCCTCGCCCGAGCTGCAGCACCGCGCCGAGGACGCCGCCGACGGCCTGCTGATCAACGGCAGCCAAAACAATGCTGCCACCTCGAAATTCTCGCTGGATCAGGCCTTTGGCAACCGGCGCTCCGGCAGCAAGTCGCTCTATACGGGAGGCTTTGCGGTGCATGAGGAGAACTCCGCCCTGGATGCGCGGCCGTATTCGCTTACCGGGCTCCAAACCCCAAAGGACCAGTTCAACCGCTTCACCGGCGTGGGAACGCTGGGCGGTCCGCTGAACATCCCCCACCTGCTGCCGCATGGCCCCTATTTCAACCTGGTTTACCAGTGGACTCGCGACAGCGAGCAGAGCACGCTGCCCGGCCTGGTGCCCACGGCGGCCGAGCGCGCGGGCGATCTTTCCGGTCTGCTGACGCCGCAGGGGCAGCCGTTGGCGATCATCAATCCTGCCACAGGCCAGCCGTTTGCCGGCCCCTTGCCCGTGAGCCCGCAGGCGCGGGCGCTGCTCGCCCTGTATCCGCTGCCGAACATTGAGGGCAATACCAGTTACAACTACCAGACGGCGGTTCTGAACCGTAACCATGCCGATGACCTCCAGGCGCATCTGGATAAAGGCATCGGCCGGCTGGACCAGTTCTACGGCAATCTCGCCTTTCAGAGTGTGCGGGGCAACAACGAAAACCTGTTCGGCTTTCTGGACACGACCAATACGCTGGGTTTGAATTCGAATGTCCACTGGTCGCACCTGTGGCTCCACGAGTTTCATGTTGACCTCGGTTTTGAGCTGAGCCGCCAGCGCACGGAGGTCCGGCCCGCCTTTGCCCACCGCGAAGACGTTTCCGCCAACGCGGGCATCACCGGCAACGACCAGGACAGCGCGGACTGGGGGCCGCCGACGCTGGCGTTTTCAAGCGGCATCGCCTCGCTCAACGATGGTGTGCGGGCGTTTAACCGCAACCGCACGGACGGCTTCGAGATTTCCACCACATGGACGCGGGGACGCCACAACCTGATCTTCGGCGGCGATTTCCGGCGGCAGGAGTACAACATCCTTTCGCAACAAAACCCGCGCGGCACCTTTACCTTTACCGGCGCGGCTACGGCCGGGACGCCGGGCGGCACGAGCCCCACGCAGACCTCCGGTTCCGACCTGGCCGACTTTCTGCTGGGCACGCCGGACACGAGCGGCATCGCTTTCGGCAACGCGGACAAGTACTTTCGTGAGCCCGTGTCCGACCTGTTCGCTACCGATGACTGGCGCATTCTCCCTGACCTCACAATCAACGCCGGCGTGCGTTGGGAGTACGGCGCGCCCATCACCGAGCTGTTCAACCGGCTCGTGAACCTGGACGAAGCCGGTGACTTTGCCGCGGTGAGCCCCGTGCTGGCCTCGAACCCGAAGGGGCCTGTCTCGGGCGAGTCCTACCCCACCTCGCTGGTGCGCCCGGACCGGAGCGGCATCGAGCCCCGCATCGGCATCTCCTGGCGTCCGATCCCTGCCTCGACGCTGGTGATCCGCTCCGGATACGGCATCTACCGCGACACCTCGATCTATCTTTCGAGCGCACTGCAACTGGCGCAGCAGTCGCCGCTCTCCACCAGCCTCAGCACCCACAACAGCCCCACCTGTCCGCTTTCGCTCGCGAACGGCTTCTACCCCTGCGGCAGCGCTACGGTGGACCCGTTCGGTGTGGATCCCAACCTGCGTGTCGGCTATGCGCAGACCTGGAATCTTTCCGCGCAGCGCGACCTGCCCGCGGCGCTGGTGGCCACTGTCAGCTACCTCGGCGTGAAGGGCACGCATGGCGAGCAGGATTTTCTTCCCAACACCTACCCGATCGGCGCCGGGAACCCCTACCCGGAGCGCTCGGCCGGGTTCATCTACCGCGGCTCGGGCGGGGACTCGACGCGGCAGGCCGGCACCGTGCAGCTGCGGCGGAGGCTGCGCAGCGGCTTCACGGCGACCTTGCAGTACACCTACTCCAAATCGATCGATGATGATTCCGAGCTGGGCGGACAGGGCCACGTGACCACCTCCGCGCTTGGGGAAACGCCGCCGACCTCCACACCCACGCTCGCGCAGAACTGGCTGGACCTGCGCGGCGAACGCGGCCTATCCACCTTCGACCAGCGTCATCTGTTGAGCCTGAATCTGCAGTATTCCACCGGCGTGGGTCTTGGCGGCGGCACGCTCTTCAACGGCTGGCGCGGACGCGCGTTTAAGGATTGGACGATCACCAACCAATTCAATGTGGGCAGCGGCTTGCCGGAAACGCCGGTCTATCTCGCGGCAGTGCCGGGCACAGGCGTCACGGGCAGCATCCGGCCGGATGTCACCGGGGCGCCGATCTATCGCAACAACGGCGGCTACTTTCTGAACGCGACCGCGTACACCGCGCCGCTGCCGGGCACATGGGGCGATGCACGCCGCGACTCGATCACCGGTCCTGGCCAGCTCACGCTGAACACCTCACTCGCACGCACAATTCGCCTGCGCGACCCGATGAACCTTGATCTTCGCATCGATTCGAACAACGTCCTAAACCATGTGAACTTTACCGCGTGGAACAGCACGATCAACAGCTCCACCTTTGGCCTGCCCACCTCCACGAATACCCTGCGCACGGTGCAAACTACCCTGCGGTTAAGGTTCTGATTATGCGCTTCCATCGATGCCCGCAACCCTTGCCCTGCTATCTCGACCGGAGCGCAAGGCGCGCAGTGAAGGGACCTGCGGCTCGTCCATGGCGACCCTACTTTCTTTTACTGTTTGCCAACTTTCTTGCACTCACCACCTGTCTCGCCCAGCAGATTGGCAACAATGCTCCTGCAGGCAAGAGCGACACTTTCACGCTGCAGGTGAAATCGCAGCTCGTCGTTGAAACCGTGGTGGTGAAGGACAAAGGGGGCAAGGCGATTGATGGCCTGACCGCCAAGGACTTTACCCTCACCGAGGACGGCGTCGCACAGAAGATCCGCTACTGCGAGCAGCAGACCTTGCCCATCGATGTCGCCCCGCTGCCCGCCTCGAAGGCAGACGATGAGCAGATTAAAATCTACAAGCGCCTCGCACGCACACAGCTGAGCACGGAGAAAGAGGAAGGGAGCCAGTTCAAAGACCGCCGCCTGCTCGCCTTCTATTTCGACATGAGCGCCATGCGTCCGGAGGACCAGCAACGCGCGCTGTTCGCGGCGGAAAAGTTCGTCCGCACGCAGATGACGCCCGCGGACATGATCGCCATTCTGCGCTACAGCGGCGGCTCCGTGGATGTGCTGCAGGACTTCAGCGCCGACCGCAACAAACTGCTCAGCATTCTTGAAACGCTGGTGGTGGGTGAGGGGCAGGGTTCGGCCGAAAGCATCGACGATGCTTCAAGCGCCGACACGGGAGCCGCTTTCGGACAGGACTCGAGCGAGTTCAACATCTTCAACACCGATCGCCAGCTGGCGGCTTTGCAAACCACGGCCCACATGCTGAGTCAGCTGAACGAAAAGAAGTCGTTGCTGTATTTCTCGAGCGGCCTGCGCTTGAACGGCATCGACAATCAAGCGCAGCTGCGGGCCACCGTGGACGCGGCCATTCGTGCCGGGGTTTCGTTCTGGCCCATCGACGCCCGCGGTCTTGTCGCTTCGGCGCCGATCGGCGACGCCACACAGGGCTCGCCCGGCAACCAGGGCCTGTACTCCGGCACCGCCGCGCAATCCTTCAACGACAACTTTCAGCGCTCGCAGGACACGTTGTTTTCACTCGCCGGCGATACCGGTGGCAAGGCGCTGTTTGACAACAACGACCTCACGCAAGGCATTCGCAATGCGCAGCATGCGCTCACGAACTACTACGTGCTCGAGTACTACACGAGCAACACGGCGCAGAACGGCCGCTTCCGCAAGGTCGAGATCTCGCTCAACAACAAGGAACTCGCCGCCAAGCTCGAGTACCGTGAAGGCTACTACGCCGGCAAGGAGTTTGCGAAGTTCAACGCCACCGATAAGGAGCGTCAGCTCGAAGACGCCCTCATGCTGGGCGACCCGATCACGGAACTGACTGTTGCCATGGAGATTGACTACTTTCAGCTAAACCGCGCCGAATACTTCGTGCCGATCGTCGTCAAGATCCCTGGCCGCGAACTCGCCCTGGCCAAGCGGGGCGGCGCCGAGCATACCCTCATCGACTTCGTGTGCGAGATCAAGGACGACGCCGGCGGCACCACCGTGACCAACCTGCGCGACAACGTGAACATCAAGCTCACCGACACCACCGCGGCCGAGCTCGCCAGGCGGCCCATCGAGTACGACACGGGGTTCACCCTGCTGCCCGGCCACTACACTATCAAGTTCCTGGCGCGCGATGATGAGACGGGCCGCATCGGCACCTTCCAGACCCAGTTCGTGATTCCCAACCTGAACAAGTTGCGCGAAGATCCCGCCGCCAGGCGTGTGGCGATCAGCTCGGTTGTCTTGGGCAGCCAGCGGGTGGAGCAGAAGGACACTCTCTTCGACGCGCAGAAGAACAAGGACAAGGACAAGAACGCCGCCGCCAACCCGCTGGTGCAGGGGAGCAGCAAGCTGATTCCCAGCGTCACGCGTGTCTTCCGTACCGATCGCCAGCTCTATGTTTATTTGCAGGCCTACGGAGGCACCGCTGCTAATAGCACTCCGCTGATCGCGTACGTCAGCCTGTATCGTGACGGCAAGCAGGCCTTCGCCACGACGCCCGTTGCGGTCAAGGCCGAGCCCAACAGCCGCCTGGGCGTCGTCCCGATCAGCTTCGACATCGCCCTGGCCCCACTCATCGCCGGCCAGTACGATTGCCAGATCAACGTTCTCGATCCTGCCGGTCAGAAAGTTGCCTTCTGGTCCGGACCGATCGTGGTGATGCAATAATTACGGAGCAGCGACGAATCTGCCTTGAGCTGCGGAAGCAAGTAGCTTGTTTTCGATCAGGATCAAGAAGTTCGGCTTGCATGAACCTGATGCTGCACGACCTCAACACGCTGTGGAACCGGCCCCACCTATGGGTCAACTCAACGGAGGTGCCGTGCCTCTAAGCTCCTTGCCACACCTAGGCCGTTCCGCAAGCGATGGCAACTCCTCTTCGGGAAGCGTGCTCGCCTCAGTTCTCGCCCATGCCTTGCTGCTCGCCATCTTCGTGGCTCTTCTAAGGACGCACCTCAACATCGCTCCGCTCAAGCTGCCGGGCACGGTTACCGGCACACGCCTGCTGACGTACAGTGCCGGTGGAAGTCCTGCCCACACGGCAGGCACCCTCGCCAAAAAAGTCGCGCCGCACACTAAACCCGCCAAATCTGCCGAGGCTCTCCACGCCCCCGCCAGTGCTCCGCAGAGCCCGCCTGCCGACCTCGGCACCGGGACCTCTTCCGAGTCGGCCCACGGTGACGGCGAGATCCAAATTGCGCTGCCTACGTTCAGCCCGCACCCTAACCCCGACCTCGCCGCGCTGTCGGCCGGTACATCCGGCGATGTGGTACTGAACGCGGTTATTGACGAGCACGGCAAAGTGACTGACCTTACCCTCCTCCATGGCCTCAGCCAGGCCATTGACGCCACCGTCATCGCCACCGTGAAGACCTGGACCTACACGCCCGCCCAACGCAATGGTCTGCCCGTTCCCAGCGAACAGGAATTCCACTTCCACTACGAACGCAGCTAACGAAGATCGGTTTATGTGGGAGCGATCCCGATTCAGTATTCCTACGCCGTCCCGCAAAGGTTACTGTGAGCCATGCGTACGCTTACCGCATTCCTCCTTTTCATCTCCGCCGCTGCTGCCGCGCAAACACCGCTTCACCAGCGCCTCCTTGATCTGTCCATCCAGGCCAGGGGAGAGGTTTATGTCTCCTGCTCGCTGCCGGGTGTGAAGCTTGATTGCGATCTTTCCCCCCACGGCCATCCACCAATGCAGTCCGTCTTCAAGTTTCCTCTGGCCCTTGCTGTGCTGCATCAGGTGGAACTTGGAAGGTTGCAACTCGATCAGCCTGTCCGGTTCCTCAAGTCCGATCGCTCTGCGACGTACAGCCCCCTGCAGGAGGAGTTTTCCCAAGCCGATGTGGATGTGCCTTTGCGCAAGCTTGTAGAGCTCGCGGTCGAAACCTCCGACAACACAGCGACAGACATACAGCTTCGCCTTATCGGTGGCCCTGGCGTTCTACAGCAATACCTCGACTCGCTGGGTCTCAACGCTATCCATCAAGAGGACAGCGAGCATACTCTGCACAGCGACCAGAGATTGCAGTACCGCGACTACGCCGAGCCCGCCGCCATGGTTACGCTCCTCCGCCTCTTTGCGGATCACTCGCCTCTTAACCCCGCACACACGGCGCTGCTCAATGGGTGGCTGCTCGAAGCGAAGAACGGCCAGGGACGCATGAAAGCCATGCTGCCTGCCGGCACACCCGTCGCTCACAAGACCGGCTCCTCCGGCGTCGAGTGGGGCATGATCCCCGCCACCAACGACGTCGGACTCATCTCCCTTCCCGGTGGACGACGACTCGCGCTCGCAGTATTCGTGGTCAATGCCCATGCCGATCAGGAGACCTGCGAGCACGTCATCGCAGCGATCACCCAGGCAATCTACAACGAGGCGCTCAAGAGGTAGAGCTTCGAGCACCCTTCGGCTCTGCACCGCTTAAGACGGCTTGTTATGAGGTCGCGGAACTCTTTCTTTGGCCATCAGGTGTCATCACAGGGAGGCTGCTTTTCGGTGTTCGAGTACGCGCGCGACGTTGGCTTCCACCCACTGAGTCAACGACTGAACATGCTCAGCCAGTTCGCGGCCGAGCGGGGTAAGGCTGTACTCCACCTTGGGCGGTTTGGTTGGAAAGACCACGCGCAGCACAAAGCCATCGGCTTCAAGTGCGTGGAGCGAATGCGCGAGCATGCGCTCACTCACACCGCCGATGCGTCGTGCGAGTTCGCTGAAGCGATGTGTCTTCTCAAGCAGCATCACCAAAATGAGAGTACTCCATCGGGTCGCGATGTGATCGAGAACCCCACGCGAAGGGCATTCCGGCACATAAAGATTGCCCTTCTGCTTGCGTCCGATCCGTCGTCTTGGCTGCAGGTTGTTGCTCATGATAGTAGCTTACACCGATGTACGTACTTACAGAATGTAAGCTTGTGCGCTATGCTCGAAAACGTTGAGAGAGACAGTTCTCAGCCAAGGAGCATGGACATGATCGTCGTTACAGGAGCAACGGGACAGCTCGGAAAGCTTGTTGTCGAAGAACTATTGAAAACAGTGCCCGCGTCAGAAATCGTCGCCGCCGTGCGGGACCCGGGAAAAGCCCAGGACCTTGCGGCGAAGGGTGTACAGATTCGGAAGGCAGATTACGCGCAGCCGGAGAGCCTCCGCGCGGCATTAGCGGGCGCGGACAGGGTGCTGCTGATCTCCTCAAGCGAGGTTGGCCAACGTGTCGCCCAGCATCAGGCGGTGACCGATGCGGCTCGGGAGGCTGGGGTGAAGCTGCTGGCCTACACCAGCATCCTGAATGCCGACAGCTCGAACCTTCTGCTTTCAAAAGAACATAAGGCGACCGAGGCGTACCTTCGCGCTTCCGGCGTGCCCTTCACCTTGCTACGCAATGGCTGGTACACGGAAAACCACACCGGTTCACTCCCGGCTGCGGTCGAACACGGGGCCGTTCTGGGCGCAGCGAAAGAGGGCCGGTTTGCCACCGCAACGCGTGCTGAATACGCCGCGGCGGCAGCGGCAGTGCTTACCGGGGAGGGCCATGAGAACAAGGCGTATGAGCTGGGCGGCGACCAACCATACACGCTGGCCGAGCTTGCCGCCGAAGTCGCTCGGCAAACCGGCAAGCCCGTTGTCTACAAGGATCTGCCGCAGGATGAGTACGCCAAGGCCTTGACCGGCTTTGGTCTGCCGGAAGGCCTGGCCGGGGCGATTGCGGATGCGGACACGGGGGCAAGCCGGGGTGAGCTGAACACACAGTCACACGACCTCAGTACGCTGATTGGCCATCCCACAACATCCTTGCAGCAGGCCGTGAGCGCTGCGCTCGCGCATAAGTAAACGTAAGCAATCAGACAGCCGCACAACGAGGAAGCTGAGCCCGGCAGGGCTCAGCCTCCCGAGGGGAATCCTAATGACAACAGAACCATGTCTGCACTACATCTACGACCCGCTTTGCGGCTGGTGCTACGCCGTCGCTCCACTGGTCAAGGCCGCGCGTACGATTATCCCGATCACGCTTCACGGAGGTGGAATGATGACCGGCGCTCGCCGGCAGAAGATCACGCCGGAGTGGAAGGCCTATGTCGGCCCAAATGATCGCCAGATCACGAAGGTGACTGGGCAGGTATTCGGCGAAGCCTACAGGAACGGCTTGCTATCGGACTACTCGGCGTGGCTTGACTCTGAACCTCCCACTGCAGCCATTCTGGCGGCGGACCAGGTGGACACAGCCGGCCTGGACATGCTCGCACGCCTGTACGAAGCGCATTACATGGAAGGACGCCGCATTGCCGATGAGGCGGTTCTGATCGACCTTGCGCAGGAGGTTGGCCTGAATCGGGATCCGTTTTCAGAGGCACTCGATCGATTGCGCGGGGCAGCAGTGAATCGACATTTTGCGGAGAGCCGTGAGTTCTTAAGCAAGAGCGGAGGCAGAGGGTTCCCTACCTTTGTTTTGGAACGTAACGGCACCCTGGATCGGCTGGATCACACGGAATTCTTGGGCAGGCCAGAGGCTTGGAAGAGTGCTCTGCGAAGCATGGCTACCACTACACCTTTGCCGGCCCTTGCGGTGGAAGCCGGTTGCGGGCCGAACGGCTGCGCTATTTAGCTCTATAACCACAAAAGGAAAGGAGCACCTGATGAAGAAGTTGTTGTCTCTATCTCTCTTCGTTTTCGTCTTTGCAACTGGAGCCACAGCGCTGGCCCAGGCAGTTCCCCGGACTGCCAACGAACGCCTGGTCATCGATTTCTACAATCTAGCCTTCAATGTCCATAAGCCCGCCGAAGCTGCGCAACGCTACATCGGAGCCATTTACATTCAGCATAATCCGCTTGTTCCAAATGGAGCGGCGCCTTTCGTTCAGCATTTTGCAGAGTTCTTCAAGGCTTATCCAGCTTCCGCATTGGATATGGTACAGGTGATCTCGGAGGGGGACCTGGTTGTGGTGCACTCCAAGTTCACGACCGGCCCCGACGACAGAGGACAAGCCATCATCGACATCTTCAGAATCGCCAAAGGCAAGATCGTGGAACACTGGGATGTCATCCAGCAAATCCCCGATCACATTGCCAACGGGAACACCATGTTTTCCGGCTCGAAAGCAAATTAGCCGCTCTCACGCCGTAGGCGAGACCTATGCATGCTGCGCGGCTCAAATACTTCTTCTGCTCGGCTGGGGACATATGACTCTCCCAACCGAGAAGCCAGCACCAGGCAGACTTAGGTCACTCCCCGCCCCGACCGATCTCTGCTTCGCGCTCTACCTGCCAGGCTGCACTGCGGACGGGGCCGCATCTCATAAGGTGCTCGTAGTGCACGATGGGGAAGATCCTTTGAAGAGCCGCCTTAAAAGCATTCTGAAAACTGTGATAGGCGGCGGCCTCGATATGGTGGGTGCCGCCAATCGCCGGTTATGGCCTCTGCCTGTAGACTCCCGTGCATTCATGACAGGTGCTTACGCTCCATTGGAGCAAGAGTTTAGTCTCGAGAACCTGCCAATCACGGGCACAATTCCACCCGAGCTGGATGGGCAGTACTGCCGCATGGGACCGAATCCCTGCGCCCCGCCTCCTCGCGGCTACCATTGGTTCATGGGTGACGGCATGGTGCACGCTGTACGCATCCATGCCGGCAAAGCGTTGTGGTATCGCAACCGCTGGATACGTTCCACCCACGTAGGCCGCGTCAAGCATTGGCCCCCCGCACCCGGCACCCGCCGTGATGTTTCCGATACCGTGAACACCCACATCATCTCCCATGCCGGCTCGCTTTGGGCATTGGTGGAGGCGATCAGCACACCCGTGCGTTTGACCCCCTCCCTCGATTCGCAGGTCTACGATGATTTCGGAGGAACACTCTCCCATAGCTTCTCCGCGCACCCGCATCTGGATCCCTCGAGTGGCGAACTCCATGCCATCGCCTACGAGGCACGCGAACTCGATCTTGTTCGCCACATTGTGGTCGATGCCGAGGGGAAGGTACGGCGCGAGCTCGACATTCCCGTGAAGCATGGCCCTTTGATCCACGACTGCGCCGTCACGGCACGGTACGTGATCGTGCTTGACCTACCGGTCACCATTTCTTTTCGGGCGGTTCTGCGGGGCTATCGATTTCCTTTTCGCTGGAATCCGTCTCACCCGTCGCGTGTGGGCCTGCTTCCGCGCGAAGGCACCGCCCAAGACATCATTTGGGTGGATGTCGATCCGTGCTTTGTCTTTCACACCGTAAATGCATTCGATCTGCCGGATGGGTCTATGGTTCTGGACGTAGTGGCCTACGACCGGATGTTTACAACCGCCTCACAGGGGCCGGATACGCTGCCACGTGGCCTGGAGCGCTGGATCATCGATCCTGCGCAACGCACGATGAGGTGCCAGAGCCTGCACCGGAAGCCGCAGGAATTTCCTCGCATCAACGAATCGCGAACGGGTCTGCCATACAGATTTGCTTACGCGGTCGGTATACCGGAGCGCCAAACGCCGGATGCACTACCGGCCAGCTTCATCCTGAAGCACGATCTCGAGACAGCGACAACTTCCTCGCACGATTTCGGTGCCGGCCGCGTGCCAAGCGAGTTCGTGTTTGTGCCGCGCCGCAACGCGGAAGCTGAGGATGGGGGCTGGCTCATGGGGTTTGTTCAGGATCCTGCAAAGGCAGGCACCGACCTTGTCATCCTGGATGCGGAGCATTTCGAGGCAGAGCCGGTAGCTTCGATTCACATTCCGCACCGCGTTCCTCTTGGTTTTCATGGGAGCTGGACCAGCCGTGAGAACGAACATCACGTGTTGTCGGTGACCACCGCCAACACGTTCCTGTGAGCCCTGGGGTCCAATCGATCCAGCTACGCGCCGAAGGATGCACTGTCCCGCTTCACGCGGAGCACGACGGCTTGTGCGCCATCGATCAGCATGCTTCCCTTCTTACCGAGATCCCCACTCCGTCCTTCGGCAAGCTTTACTTATCCCACAGCGGGCTAATCAGGTTGCGCATCATCGGCGTGAGGTCAGCCTCGGCGTTCTCCAGAATGTCTACCATCACGGCCTTGATCTGGATCGGGCTATTCACACAAGCCACGGCCGGCAGCGACGCGTGGATCTAGTTAACCGCGGCTTACTTTGTCTCCCTTCAGGGTGCTTCAGGAAATGAACGATGTTTTGCGGTTCTGGTAACAACGTAGAATTCACACAAAAAGAGTGTCACTGAGCAGCATGAATGCTACGCTTAGCCTCAACTCGGGAGACAGAGAGGATTGTCCTGGATCGTATCCGCCCGCTGCTCTATGCAGCGGCTGGGCAGTCTCGTTGAAGACTTGAACAAGTGATAACGCGGGTTCGAACCAACCTCTTTGTTAAGAGGCTCCGATAACTAGCGAAAACACCAGAGCAATTGCCAAGAATGTCGAGAGACTCGCCGAATAAGCCAAATGCTTAAAGGGAGATCTACGAAAATGAGAAAGCAGAATCAGATTCTGACGAGAATGGCCGCGGCCTCGCTCATAAGTGCCGGCCTGGGGATCACGCCGGCACTCAATGCCCAGAACACTGCAAACGCGGATAGCATGTACAACGGCTATCTCAGTACGTACCTTTACAACTCCAACGGCCAGACTTATCCCACCACCAGCATCAACAATCGCGCAAACATGGGTGGCTGGGGAGAGGCCTACGTGATTGCCGGCATAGAAGATGGCTACAACAGAAACAAGGACGCGGCCCGTCAGAAGCTGGTCGGCGAACTGCTTGACACGTACATCACGGTGAATTTTACGAATGCAAACTCAACGAATATGGCATGGGATAACTACAACGACGATATCGCGTGGGGACCCTGGCGCTGGCTCGCGGTTTCGAAATTACCCATAACTCGACTTATCTGACAGATGCCGAAAATGTCTGGAACCTGGGATGGAGCCGGGGCTGGGACAGCACGGTGGGCGGCGGTATTTGGGAAACATCACCGGTGAGTGCAAATCCAAATGATTCGAAGTGCACGCTGAGCAATCTTTCCTTTGTTCCGTCGGGCGTGATCCTCTATCAGGCTACGGGCAATACTATCTACCTGACCGAGTCTGAGGAACTCTATGCCTGGGTGCGCTCCCATCTTTTCAACACATCCACCGGCCAAGTCAATGAATGCGTTCATCCCACGTACACAGATGATGACACCAACGTTTATAACAGTGGACTGCTTGTAAATGCCGCGGCCTACCTGTACAGGATCACGGGGAACACGCAGTACTATAACGACGCGCTCCTGGCCGCCAATTTCCAGATCAAGCTACACCCGATCATGGACGTTGACTACCCCCAGAATGGGCCTTTCGGAGGCGATCAGTACTTCCGCGGTCTGAGCAACTTCGCACGCTGGAATAATCTTTGGAGCAATTATTCCACGTGGTTTGAAAACAACGGCAGCACTGCATGGAACAACCGCGACACCGCTCGCAACATCGCCTGGAATGATATCTCCTCGCCAACCCCTACCAATAGCGACATCCTGTCCATGGAGAGCTTAACCCCCATGGTGTTGCAGCAGGTTTCGCAGATCCAGGACATTGCTGAGCCTTTCAATTTTTCCGGCCGTTACGAGTTTCTGAATGCCCAAAGCAACATGGCGCTGACCGTATCTGGCGGTTCGACGTCGAACGCCGCTGCCATCGTTCAGGAACCTTATACCGGGGCAAGCAATCAGTTGTGGACGCTGACGCCAACCAGCGGAGGCTATTACCAGATCAAAAATGCCGGTAGCGGACTTGTGCTGAACGTGAGCGGCAATTCCGTAGCGTCCTTCCAAGAAGGAGCTGCGGTGATTCAGTGGCCGGCCCAACCCATGGGCGGTGAAGACAACGACGAATGGATGCCTGTCCGAAATCCAAATGGAACGTACACATTCTACAACCTGAATAGTGAGCAGGTCCTTGATAATTTCCAGGCAAGCACGACGTCAGGAACCATATACGATCAATGGGTCGCAAATGGAACTCCAGGCCAAAACTTTACCTTGATCAGCCGCTAGTCTAGAACTAGCCTTAACGGAATTTGAGCGAAGGGGGGCTCTCAGCCCCCTTTCACAGTTAGTGGAAGCACCTAGCGCGCCTCCATCCCATCACTGTTTGGAGGGAATCTTAATCATGTTAGGTATGCTGAAGAAATTACCGGGCTTCGTGCTCGAGACTGCTCTGGTCGCAATCACGGCACTGCCCGCGGCAGCGCAATCCAACATCAACCTTCGCTTGATGCCGATGGGGGATTCCATCACAGCTGGCTATCGGAGTTCAACCGGCGACGGCTACCGCGGCCCGCTGTACAGCACCCTCGCCGGGCAGGTAGGCGCAGAGACGTTTATCGGTTCGCAAAGCGATGGAACGATGTCCGACCCCTACAACGAAGGTTACTTCGGCTACCAAATCGCCCAGATTACCGCGCTGGCAACGGGACAGCTGAACATCTATCGGCCCAACATCATCACTCTCCACATCGGTTCCAACGATCTTAATGAGGGGTATGAGGTATCCACGGCACCCCAACGGCTGGCCACGCTGATTGATGAAATCATCGCCGCCCAACCGGATGCAACGCTTCTGGTAGCGCAGCTGATCATCAATTCCAACGCGACAACCGAGGCAAGGATCGTCACCTACAATTCGCAGATTCCAGCCATCGTACAGGCGCGCGCAAACCAGGGGAAACATATCGCCATGGTAAGTATGAGTGCGCTGACGACAGCTGACCTTGCCGATGGGCTACACCCCAACGACGGCGGCTACGCGAAAATGGCGACGGCATGGGATGGAGGCATCAAACTTGCTATCGCGAACGGCTGGATCTACGCTCCCGTGACCGGAAGTGCACTTCGTCCCACAGGCGCCATTGCCTCGGGCTTACCGGGCAAATGCCTTGATGATTTAGGCGGCTCCACCAGCAGCGGCACAGCGGCAGACCTTTCTGATTGCAACAACGGAGCTTCGCAGCAATGGAATGCCAATAACGGAAATGTGACGATCAACGGCAAATGCCTGGATATCGACGCTGCCGGAACGGCAAACGGCACCCTGGTCGATCTCTACAACTGCAATGGCGGAGCTAACCAGGTCTGGGTTCCGCAGCAGGGTGGCGCACTTGTAAATCCGGCATCGGGCAAGTGCCTTGACGACCCCGGCTCCAACAACACCAATGGCACCAAGCTGCAAATTTACACTTGCAACAGCGGTGCGAACCAGAGATGGCTACTCCCAACGCTGGGACCCGTTGCCTCCGGGATCGCCGACAAGTGCCTTGATCTGTATGGCGGCAACACCGCCAACGGCGCCAAGGTGGACCTTTACGATTGCAACTTGAGCGGAGCCCAGATATGGCAGGTCAGTAACAATCTCCTGCAGATTGGTGGAAAGTGTCTCGACATCACTGGCGGGGCCACAATCAATGGCACGCTGGTTCAGCTCTATGGGTGCACCGGCAATGCCAACCAGGTCTGGGTACCTCAACAGAACGGGAGCCTGATGAATCCGAGTTCGGGCAAATGCCTTGACGATCCTGCCTCTACCACCGTCAATGGCACCCCACTTCAGATCTGGATGTGCAATGGTGGTACGAACCAAATCTGGACGCCTCCCGTGTACTGACTTGTACTGCATCCACTGGATGTCGCTACCAGGTCTCATTCGCAAACGCCCCCGACTTTGCCGGCGCTTTCTTCGTTGCTACGGCCCAGGGCATAGCATTCAAAGTGCCACTACAAGTGGCACTGGTGCCCGGAGGGGGACTTGAACCCCCACACCCCTTTCGGAGCTACGGATTTTAAGTCCGCTGTGTCTGCCGATTTCACCATCCGGGCGCCTTCTTGATCTTAGCAAGGACGGCAAACAGAAAAGGCCGCCCAAAGGCAGCCATTCCGTTTGCAAGTGGGCGAGGAGGTTAATCCCAGGCGAGCGAACCGCCGTTCTGGTACTCGATGACGCGGGTTTCGAAGAAGTTTTTCTCCTTTTTCA
>CAXSCE010000038.1:0-31890 GCA_964236545.1 uncultured Bryocella sp. | reverse complement strand
AGCCATTGTTGACGTTGGTGCCGCTGGTCACCATGTACATGCCCTCCGGCGAAGAACCCTTGGCCACGCCGTATGTGAGGTTGTTGCGGTAGCCGACGCCGGAGGTTACATCGAGGCCGTAAACTTTGTAGCCATTGAGGGTGACGGGCAGAGCATCGGCCACGGCACCGGAATCCGGGGTTTTCACGGTTCCACCGGGTCCTTCAATCGCCAGATCGTTCCCGTTGTTTGTTTGATCGTAGATCATTGTGACGATGCATGAGGTCCCTTTGCAGAAGAAATCCTGCGAGTTGGCATCGGCAAGCCCAGACTTGGGCAGGGCCATGATCTCCTCCCTCTGATTATCAGAGGCACGCTGGATCTGATACAGAACACTGGTGTACCCGCTGAACAACGCCCGCGTCATGCTGTGCGCTGCGACGCACACGGTGCCGCCCGCAGCGTAGATGTCGCAAGTCGACTGATTCATCACCGTTCCGTTACTACCCGGATTGCAGGTTCCGCTGGCAGGAACACCGGTAGTCTGAACGATCCAGGGAGCAAGGTAATTTGTACTCGTCGCTTCCTGAAGCCTTCCATCTATGGTTCCAGAGCTTAAGACTGCGCACACCAAACCTCGATAGCTTAGTCCAGCCCCGGAGTCGCCGGTGTAAGGAAATGAGTTCCCGGCTTTGGTGAGGCCTATCAGGGAGCCAGCGGGGCCCGTTGCCGAGTTAAGATACTGCGTGTTGGTCACCGACAGAACAGTGATCTGTAATGTAGCTGCAGGGGAGTACCCCGCGGTACTTGTATTGCCCCAGGAGCGTTCGGCTACGGTGTCAGTGGGGGGCAAGTCCACACCGTAACGGGCGATTTGCCAGCTCTGCGCCGTAGGTATGGTCATTTCAATCAGCGCGGCGTCGGCATTGGCTGGATTAAATTCGAAGTTTTCAACTGCGTGGTTTTCTCCCTGACCTAACCGCAGATCTCCAAGAAAAATCTGGGTGTTCATTGGGAACGCATTGCTCTCTTCCAAGCAATGCGCCGCTGTAAGAACCCAAGTGGCGTTGAGGAGAGACCCAGTACATACGTACTGTCCTGCTACCCACACCTGCACCTGAGAGCCTGAGGCTAATGCATTGCGGCCGTTGATAATCGCATGGGCGGGCGAGACTGTGGCAAAGGGCAGCAGCAGAGTGAGGAGCAGGGCCAATAACACGGAGGAGCTCTTCTTGTGCAGAGCGGAAAGTGAAATCACGGCCTGGTCTCCTGGAGCGGGATCATGTGAATGATGCGCTTGCGAACGGGGCTCTACTGCGTCGGTTGCTGCAGTGCAGGTCTGGCGGGCTTCGATTTCCGCAATCTTACACAGATACTTTCGAAGCGGGATCAATAAATTCGAGTTTTGATCCTGTACACAGTGTGACCGCCCGACTCATCAATTCACGCGCGGTTGTGGATGGCCGATCAAGGGCGGGGATGTGCTTTCACGCTCTTGGCTTGAGGATGACTCTGCACCGATGATCGTTGCCATAGACACAGCAACACAGGTAGTTTCTACACAGCGATGCAGAGATGTGTGTGGATCTGGATTATCGCCACAATGAAGCAGGGCAGCGCGAGAGGATCGAAGCCAGTCGCACCATTGGAGATGGAGCGCCCCAATGCATTTGACCGGAGAGGTGTAAGGTGAATCCCAAAAAGGCATTGCTCGTTCCACCAAGTAAGTGGAACAAATTAAGTGGTTACGTTGCGAGGAGTAGTAAGGGGTTGCGAGATGTAGTACCTTGGCGCGTCCTCTTAAGGCGAACAATCTGAGCCCCCGATATCGTTACAAAAAAGAGACCCGCGGTCACTGCGAGGTTCCGGCAGACATAAGCAAGGGATGAAGTGGAAGGAAAAAACTAGTCGGAGAGGCTGGTTCTTGTGCGTTTGGGATAGGTGTTGGGAGCGAGCTGCCCAGCTCGAGGCACGACCGGGGCTATGCCCCATCTAACGGAGCAGCATGGATATCAAGCAGCTTAGGTCGTTTATCGCTGTAGCCAATACGCTGAATTTTGGCCGTGCCGCGAGGCATCTGCACCTGTCTCAGTCCGCGCTTTCCACCCAAATCCAGAACCTGGAAGCGCACTTCGGCGTTGTGCTGCTGGACCGCAATCGGCGGAGCGTGCGGCTGACGCCGGCGGGCGAATCGCTGCTGGCGGATGGCGAGCAGCTGCTGCAGCAGATCAAGGCGATCGAGCTGCGCACCGCGAAGATCGGCTCCGGTGAGGCCGGGCATCTTCGGATCGGCTTTGTGGCTTCGGCCACCGCACAGCTCATCCCGTCCATCGTTCTCGCCTTTCGGAAACAGCTTCCGGGTGTAGGTCTGGACCTGAAGAATATGCCTACGGTGAATCAAATCGATGCCCTCGAGAGCGGGGCCATCGATGTCGGTTTTGTGCGGCTGCCGCTTGCGGTGGCGGGGCTCACGATTGAGATCATTCACAGGGAATCCTTCGCGATAGCTCTTCCCAAGCAACACCGCCTCGCCTCCGAACGGTCTCTCACGCTCGACAGGCTCGCGGAGGAACCATTCATTGCCTACGGAAGACGGTGGGCTCCAGGATTTTATGATCATTGGGTGGAACTATGCCGCCAACGGGGGTTCATACCCAACATCGTTCAGGAGACGGGTGAGATGGAAACGGCGCTCGTTCTTGTTGCCGCCGGACTTGGTGTAGCCGTTCTGCCTGAAGGCATCACGCAGCGCAGCCGTTTGCCGCTGGCGATCAAGCCGCTGTCGAATGAAAAGATCATGTCCGAGATCGGGATTGCTTTGCCGGCTAACAGGATCACGCCTTTGGCGCAGCGGCTGGTCGCGGTTTCAAAACAGATCGGTGCGCGATTGTTGTAGGGGTTTGATCGCGCGCCGTATATCGCAGGTATGCAGGCGCGGCAAAGTCCCCCGGGTGGGGAGGTCATCTTGGCGAGCGCGAAATGTTGTCGTGACCCTTGGGTGAAAATTTGCCGGCTTTTGATTGAGGCCCAAATGTTTGTGGGAGAGTAAAGCAACTTTCGCGAAATCCACAACTTCGGATCGACGCACGCCATCACAGCCTACGTAACTCCAAAATTTGAGGCCTGAACTATGACCGTACAACTGTGGCTCTGGATTGGCACAATCGGCATGTCTGTCGGACTTGTCCTTTTGTTTTTTCCCATGCAGAAGAGTCGGACCCTTGACGAACAGGGAGGTTCGATCGCCCACTTCCTGGTACCCATGATCGCCATGACGCTGTACCTGCTGATGTCTTTGGGGCACGGTTCGGTGTTGTTACCCTCGGGTCGCGTGTTTTACTATGGCCGTTACATTGACTGGTCAATCACTACGCCGCTCTTACTATTGAGCCTGGTTTCGGGCGCGGTGCAAGGCCAAGTCAAGAAGCGGGGAGCGCTCATTGCGGGCCTTGTGCTATCAGATGTTTACATGATCGCGACGGGTCTGGTTGCCGGATGGACGGACGATCCGGCCCTGAAGTGGTGGTTCTACACCCTCAGCACCCTTTCATTCCTGTTTCTTTATGGCATGCTTTTTCTTCCCTTCTGGAAGCTTTCGGCCAACAGCCCAGTGCGTGATAATTACCGCAAAAAGACGGTGGCACTCACAGTGGTTTGGTTTGCCTACCCCGTCATTTTCTTAATCGGACAGGATGGATTTCGCCTCTGGAGCCCAGTCGTAGACGCGGCGTTATTCACCGTCGTGGATTTAATTGCCAAGGTGGGGTATGGCCTCTGGGCAGTCAGCATGGTGCAGCACACCGGAGATGTCCGAGAAGAATTGCCGGAAAGCGGCGATCGCCTGGCTCGCGGAGTTTAACTGTGGCGCGAGCCGTGGTGATCGGAGCAGGTTTTGGGGGGCTGGCCGCCGCGTTACGTTTACGCGCGGCCGGCCTCGAGGTTGATGTTTATGACAATGGCAGCGCCGCAGGAGGGCGGGCTGGGGTGTATCGCGAGCGCGGCTACACCTTCGACGCGGGACCAACTGTAATCACAGCGCCGTTTCTGTTCGATGAACTGTTTGCCCTCTTTGGCAAGCAGAGGTCTGACTACGTGCGGTTTCAGCCTCTCATGCCGTGGTATCGGATTCTCTTCGCCGATGGCCGGACCTTTGACTACGGTGGAACGCGAGAGGAACTGATCGATGCGGTCCGCCGCTTTGCACCCTCTGATGTTGAGGGCTACATCCGGCTTTTAGGCAAGGTCGAGCAGATCTACCGCGTGGGTTTCGAAGAGCTGGGTGATCAGCCTTTTGATGATCTCATGTCGATGATGCGCGTGCTACCTAAGATGGTGGCCCTGCGCAGCGACCGGTCTGTGTATGCCTTTGTCGCCAGCTATTTAAAAGATGAGGCGCTGCGCCGAGTGTTTTCGTTCCAGCCGCTGCTTGTGGGCGGCAATCCCTTTCACACCACATCCATTTATTCGCTGATCCAGCATCTGGAACGCAAGGACGGCGTGCACTTTGCGATGGGCGGAACTACTGCGCTAGTTGCCGCACTGGTGAGGCTTGCCGAAGAGCAGGGCATCGCCTTCCACTTTGGTGAGCGTGTGACCGAGGTCCTGATCGAAGAGGGACGTGCCACCGGTATTCGGCTTGCCGGTGGGCGGCAGGAACGCGCATCCTGTGTGGTCGCTAATGCAGATGCGCCCGCGCTTTACCGGCAGCTTGTGCCGGTAAAGTGGCGGCGCAAATGGACCGATCGCCGCATCGAGAGCCGCAAGTTTTCTATGGGCCTGTTTGTGGTCTACCTTGGCGTGCGCAGGAGCTATCCAGATCTGGCGCATCACACGATCCTGCTCGGAGCGCGGTACAAGGAACTCCTTGAAGAGATCTTCGAGGGCCATCTTCTCAGCGACGATGTGAGTCTCTACCTCCATGCGCCCACCCGGACCGATCCGACGATGGCGCCGCCTGGATGCGAGAGCCTCTATGTGCTGGCTCCCGTGCCGAACCTCCGCGCCGGCATCGATTGGGCCCGTGAGGCCAGTCGTCTGGAGGAGCGCATCCTTGATGTACTAGAAACAACAGTTTGTCCGGGGCTGCGCGAGGCGCTGGAAGTTCGCTTCCATGTCACACCGGAGCACTTTCGGGATAATTTACTCACGCATCACGGAACGGGCTTTTCCATCCAGCCCACCCTTCTGCAGAGCGCCTGGTTTCGCTTCCACAACCGCAGTGAAGATGTGCGGGGACTTTACCTCGTGGGGGCGGGAACGCATCCCGGCGCCGGTCTGCCCGGTGTTCTTTGTTCTGCAAAGGTGCTGGAGCACTATCTACCGGAGATACTCGCTGCCGAAGTGGGGCCCGAAGCGACCATGCCGGTCGCGCTCCAATCTGAACAGGTTGTGCTCGAGTCGGAAAGGGAAGAGGCGATTCGATGAGCTCCGTGGTCTTAGTCGCAAATGGACTTTCGTCGAACGGTTTCTCCGCAGACAGCCTCCGTGCAGACCGACTGATGGCGCAGGCCGGCAAGACCTTCCACCGTGCCGCGCGGCTGCTCCCCGTGGCAGTGCGGGAGGATGTGGTTTGCCTTTACGCCTTTTGCCGGCAGGTGGACGATCTTGCCGATGAACCGGCTATCCCCGCTGCTGCGCGCCTCCGTGCACTGGAGGCGGTGGCTGCCGCCTTCGAGGGCGGGAGCCTGCCGGAGCTGCGTGCGGCAGGCTGGGTCTTCCCGGCAGAGGGTGCAATGGCCGAAGCCGCACGGCTGCTGGTCGGGGCCGCCGCCGGGGATCTCCAGCAGCGGCAGCCGCGGGTGCAGGAAGATCTTCTTGCCTATGCCTTTGGCGTGGCCGGTACGGTGGGCATTGCCATGGCCTACGTTCTGCAGGCGGAGCCGGCAGGTTTTGGCGCGGCGGTGGCCCTCGGCATGGCCATGCAGTTGAGCAACATCGCACGAGATGTGGCGGAGGATCTCCGGGAAGGGCGGGTCTACCTGCCTTCGTGCTGGGTGTCGGCCGCCGCCGTACAGCAGGCGTTGGGCGAAGCAGACCCCGCGGCCAGCAGAGGGGTGCTTGCAGCCACGGGCGAGGTGCTGTCCCTGGCGGAGAGGCTCTACGAAGCTGCTTTTGACGGGATCTGGAGCCTACCCTGGCGTGTCCGCTGGAGCATACTCGCCGCCGCTCTGTGTTACCGCGAGATCGGCCGTGAGGTCAGACGGCGCGGAGAGCTCTCCTGGACGGAGCGGGTCGTCGTCAGCAACAGGCGCAAGCTCTGGCTTATTGCCTTGGCGGGTGGGCGGCTTGCGCTGCCGCGTTTTTGGCTACCGCGGCGCCGACTCATCTTCTCGCCGGTGCTTGGGCAGGCGGTTCTGGCCACCCTCGGGCGATTGAGGATCGCGTCGTGACCGCCGATGCGGATGTCATTATTCTTGGCGGCGGCTGCGCCGGCCTAAGCCTGGCCACGGCGCTGGCTGGGAAAGCTTCGGGTCTGCGGGTGCACATCCTGGAATCCCGCGAAACCTACGGACGCGATCGCACGTGGTGTTTCTGGAACACGGAGCCGCATCTGTTTTCCGCCGGGATCACCCATCGCTGGAGCAGCTGGCGCGTACGCGGGGCTGGTGCGGAGGCGCGGCAGGGTAGCAGCCGCTACACGTACGACCACCTGCCGGCGGATCGCTTTTACGAGTTGGCTACCGCGTCCATTCGACAGGCCGGGCACGTGCTCTCAATGGGCGTAGACGTCCGGGCTCTTCGCCAGCAGGAAGACCGCTGCGAGGTGGAAAGCAACGCCGGCACCCTGCGCTCTCGATGGATATTCGACTCACGGCCGAGAGCCGCTGCTGCGTTGCGACCAGTTCTGCTGCAACGCTTCGTCGGTTGGCACCTGCGCACCTCGAATGCCTGCTTTGATCCGTCCGTGGTCGACCTGATGGATTTTCAGCCCGCTGCGGAAACTGAGGCGGAGTCTGGGCGAAATACCTTCTTCTACGTGCTGCCGTTTTCTCCGACAGAGGCCCTCGTGGAGGCCACCTTTCTTGACGACCCCGCACTTTCGCCGGCCGAGGCGGAGGCCGCTCTGCGCCAATACCTCGGGCGCCTCCCTACCGGCGGCTACGAGGTGCTCTACACCGAAACAGGCGCGCTGCCCATGGGGGAGCGCGTGCCCCAGACGCTGCAGCCTGGGAGGTCTGGAGAGACCAACAGGATGATCGAGATCGGCACGCGCGGTGGGCGGGTGAAGCCTTCCTCCGGCTATGCCTTTCTGCGCATCCAGCGCCAGAGTGCGGCGCTTGCCGAGGCCCTGGCCGCAGGTGCGCCTCTCCCCACCGTATTTGAGCCTCCGTTTTATCGCCTGCTTGACAGCATCTTTCTGCGCGCACTGAAGCGTACCCCGGAGCGGGCGCCCCTTTATTTCATGAGCATGTTCCGGCAGCTCCCACCGGACCTGCTGGTGCGCTTTCTTTCCGAGTCGGCAGCTCCCGGTGAGGTCCTGCGGGTGATGCTGACGTTACCCAAGCTCGATTTCCTACAGGCTGCGCTTCTTCCCGCAAAGGCATGTCCCGCATGAGCACAGCGATCCGTTCCACGCCGCAGCCGCTGTTCAGCACCAGTCGCTTGACCGTGTTCGCCGCGGCGACGGTTGTCGCCGTTGCCGGGGCTCGGTGGCTGCCGGGCGCGCAGTTGGCGGTGCCGCTCGCGGTCGCGGCCATTGCTGTGGCCATCTGGCACGGCGCCTTTGATGGAGTGCTTGCGGAGGAAGCCTTTCAGCCACGGTTCGGTGACCGCTGGCGACCCCCGTTCACCGCAGCCTACCTGGCGCTTGGAGGCGCCGTGCTGCTGCTTTGGTGGCGGGCGCCGGTCGTTGCGCTGCCAGCTTTTCTGCTGTACTCGGCGCTGCATTTCGGCACCGAAAGCGAGCGCGATTTCCGGCCTGTGCGTTTGCTCGCCGGTGCGGCCACCGGCTTTCTGCCCATCGCCGCCAGCTGTCATTGGTGGCCGCAGCAGGTCGCGGCCATCTATGGGATGATGCTGCGCGGCAGTGCCGCTGCCGCGGTGCCGATCACCGCGCTGGCAGGCCGCGCGCTGTGGCCCGCCGTGACGATCGCGCTGCTGGGCGCCGTGCTCGCCCGCGGCTACCATTGGCTGGCCGCCGGGGCGCTTCTCGCGACCGAACTGCTGCTTTTTCGCGGATGCTCACCCGTTGTGGCCTTTGCCGTGTTTTTCTGCCTGTGGCACACCCCGGAGCACATGCTGAGCACCAGCCTGGATCGCTTCGGTGGCTTTCGGCGGGATTTGCTGCTGACGCATCTGCGCCGGGGGTTTGTGCCCTGGCTGCTGTCGCTGGCCGGCCTGGCTGCGGCCTGCTGGCTGGGCCGTCACCAGGTTGGCAGCTATGTGGGCCTGTTGTTCATCGCGCTCAGCGCGCTCACCGTGCCGCACATGGCGCTGGCTGAGATATGCCGCCGGACGGATCATCTCCTGCCGGAGCCTCCCGGCGGAAGCCTCGTTTCGCACGGAGCGGTAGCGCCCTAACCCCGGGGGGTACTTTGTACCCTAAAGTACGGCCTTTGCTGGGCTTAAGTACCCCGGCTCGGCTCCTGTTCTCCTGAACCTCTTTTCCTGAGATGTTTCTAATCTAAAGTTTCCAGCGAGACGATGTGCAACGCGGAAGGACTTAGCGGACGTGAGGCGCCGACCTTAGGTGAACCCCTTCCAGTGGTGGTAACCGCCAAAAGTGTTTACGGTCGCCCTTGCTTTGTTCTGAATTTCCGAACCCCACGTCTCAGAGGCGAGACGTGGGGCACCCGCTTGGATCAGTCGCCGCCAAAATGTACCGAGTTCAAGAATGTGTCGTACAGACGTGTAGTACTTTGCTGCTCCGAGGTTGGTGTTATCAACGTGGCCTGCCCATCGTCAATCTGGCCATCATGGGCAAAGGTAAAGGCCGTTTTAAGGTTCATGATCTCTCCTCCCCTGGTGTGTACACGGCTAGAGGTTTGCCACGCTTTCGCCTGGCCGAGCGACAAGGCTTTGGCTGACTTTAGATGGAGAGGGCCGTCCGCATCGTCGACTCTCACATGCACTTCGAATAGAAGGCAGCTTCGCAGAGACCGATCCAGAAAGATCGTAAAACCATGAAAAGGAGCGTTCTCTGCCACGCCGTCCCAAGCTGTGTAACCAGCTGGAATCGTTGCAGAAAATTCGTAGTCGTCATTTGTTACGACGGCTCGATAGGCTGTCCCCACTTCGGGCTTCGTCAGCGTAGCTTGACTGCATGTGACCGCTTTGGGCGTCTGACCGAGAAGTCGAAATTCGCCGAGCAGAGCGCTCACAACCAGCACGAATGACCATGCTCCCCTCGCCATCAGCATAAGCCGCCCCAAATGTCGTTCCGCAAGCGGTGGCGCCAAGGAACTGCTTGTAGCGGGCCGGTCGTCATCGCTTGATGCCCGTTACTGCGGTGTGAGAAATCTCCAACTCTGCTCGATCGATTGAATGGCCTTCGCCCCGGGAACTTTGCCTGTCTGCGGGCCTTGCCAAGTGATGGTATACACGAAGCGCCTGGTGGGGTTCAGGACGAAGATAGATATATCTGTATATGTTTCTTTCTTCCCCCGGCAGTGGAAAACCACCGTCGACTGCACCGCAGGCCGGGAGGCCAATTCGATGGGATGGTAGTTCACCGAGGAGATGGAGTCGACCCCAGACTTCAGATCAACCAAGTCATCCTTTGCGGCTGCCTGTGGATCCCGATATAGGGTGCTATTGACTTCGGCATAGACGGTAAGATATCCGCCCCCGAGAGACAGGATGGAAAAACCCTTCTGGTAGAAGGGGTTTTTCTGGTCAACCCCTACGAGCCCGGCCGGGATCTGCGTGGCGTAGCCGTAGGCTAAATTTTTATACTGGCTCGTATATTTCCAAAGGTCTCCGCTGAAGTGGAGCTGCGGAGGACATTCCTTGTCCTCTGCTTCCATGTTTTCAAGACAAGCAAAGAGAAGGCAAATGACGATGGCTCCGCGCCTCATGAGCGCACCTGGCAGGCCTTCATGGCCTTGCCGACGCTGTCGTAGTCTTCTTTGAAGGCTTTGGTGTATGCCGCCTTGTGGGTGTTGTAGCCGTGGTCCAGCAGCGCGCCAACGAACTTGTCCGGGTTAGTGATGCCTTGGACGACAGAGCCATACTGTCTGAGCCAATCCTTGATCGCATCGTCCACGGAGATATAGCCTTTGTTACCGGCGGCTTCACCATGACGGATGATATTTACGCCGAAGGGATTATTAATTGGCTGATTGTGATCGAGCCCAGCTTTATCCCATCCGCCCTCTTTGACCGCCATCGTAAGCATCATCTGATGGGTCGTTTGCAGGTCTCGGGCCATCGCCAACAGAGGGACGGCTAACCAATCAAAGAACCTGCGCTTGTTGACCGAACAAGAACCGACCTGATCGAGACGGAAACGCCCCTGCGTTACACCGGTAGCGATTCGCCCTAGAACCTCGTCATCTGTCAGCTGGTTGACCAGGGTCGGAACAAGCGATCGCAGTTGCGTCATGGCGAAGACGTTCCCCTTGGCCACGCGCAGCTCCCGCAAGAGGGTCGCGCGACCGACTGTAGACGGCGGATCGCCCGGCTGCGGATGGGTGACCAGCTCAAGCCGGGCACTTAGCGGAATGACATCGTTTTGCATGGCATTTCCTAGCTACAAACGGAATAGATGCGGGTAGCGTCTGGAGCGTTCCAGTTTCGGGGGTGCGGGATTTGTGGTGATCCTACCCATGCGCGATGGGCTGCGTATGGGTGGGGCACCCACGCTGTTGGTGAGTTTAGAAGTGTGGGTGGGCACCCTCCTGTGTTGGCACTTGGTTGGCGTCGGGATGGCCGTTGTACGGGTAATTTGGAGTGTTAGAGGTGGGTAGGTCATCTACCTGAGCTGCGGCCCAGCTGCTTTACAGTGACCCTGTCTCCTAATACCCTGCCGATATGGAGACTGTGCAAAGAATCACGATGCAGCCTGGAAAGCGTGGGGGCAAGCCGTGCGTGCGTGGTTTGCGGATTACGGTGGCGGATGTGCTGGGCTATATGGCCGCCGGGATGACGCATGCGGAAATTCTGGGCGATTTTCCTTTCCTGGAAGAGGCTGACCTGCTGGCCTGCCTGGCATTTGCGGCGGATCGTGAGCGAAAGCTTGAGACCTTGGCAGCTTGAAGCTGCTGTTTGATGAGAATCTTTCGGCTCGGCTCCCCTTGGTGCTGGCTGACCTGTACCCCGGGTCAGCCCATGTGCATGAAGTTGGGCTTGGGTCCTCGGATGATGGCGAGGTGTGGGACTACGCGAAGGTTTATGGCTTTGCGATAGCTACCAAAGATGCCGATTTCGCTGAACGGAGCGTGTTGGAGGAGCGTCCACCGAAAATCTTGTGGTTGCGGATGGGAAACTGCGCGACAACTGAGATCGAGCGCTTGTTGCGAGTGCATGCCGGGGCTGTGCGCGTGTTTCTGGAGAGCGATCAAGAGACCTGTCTGGTTCTCCGGCGACTTTAGGCTGGCGTTCTGGGTTTTTGTGAGTGTGGGATTTTGTGAAATACAAGCCATGCGCGATGAGTCTGCGTGTTGGATGGGGCACGCGACGGTGTTGGTGGTTCGGAGTGTTAGGGGTGGGTGTGCCGCCCGTCACCCTGTCTCGGGCGGGTTTTCTACGCCACGTAGAGACAGGAAAGGTCGACGGGATGCCGAGGCTACGTTCTGCGGCCTTACGGATTCATTCGCCGGCGGATTGGGGCCGCCAGGCCAAGACAGCCGGTCACAAGAAGAAAAATGGTTGAGGGCTCGGGGGTTACAGTGGTTATCGTTTCGGTCACTGAACCGCCGAAGTACTCGATATCTGAATAGGACTCGAAGAGCGTGAATTCAGGTACTCGAGTGAAGTAATCTATCGTTGGCGGTGATGGGTCCAGGTCAAAGGTGACGTAAAAGTCGCCTTCAGTGGTGGATGGCCCCTTTTCTTCAAGGAAGTCGATTCCACCAACATAGAGAAATTCTAAGGCCGGAAGATCGTAATAGAGGAATCCGACTGGTGCTGTGCTCCCGTAGGGATCGCTGTAGGTGTTGACCACAAGGCCAGCCATTGTTGGGCCTTCTTCATAGACAAACGTTGGTGTATGTGGCTGGGCATTGTAAGTGATAGTGAAGGAACCACTCACTGTTGGGGCAAACGGTTCCGCAGCAACAAATGTGAAGATCTGTGTGATTGGGCTGGCATGAGCGCCGGTCGTACAAAGGCCTGCCACCAAAGCGATAGAACGTAGGCGCATGTATCCTCTATCTCATCCTGTGTGTGGGTAGAGTACTACGACACCTGAGTCCCCTTCGCCCCATCACGCATTTATTTGTGGCTTAGCTGAAGACCGACTCGCAAGACGTTCCTAAGCTGGCAAGGCGACGCTGAGTGGGCGTGGGCTTTTGGACTCATGCCCATGCGTAGTGAGGCAGCGCATGGATGGGGCATGCGAGGGTGTCCGTGGTTCAGAGTGTTTTGGGTTGGGTGCGCCACCCGCCTGAATCGCAAGGTCCTCCCGTGCTGAGGTGTGACGAGGAAGACGGTTCGGGCGTGGTCGTTGTCGAGGTAGGACGACGGCGGTAACAGCTGAAGGTGACGAGGTGGTCGTGGCCTGAGCACCCGTAACGTTTGAGTCCGGTGGGCACGGTTGGAGTCTAGTGCGGGTGTCAGACGGGAGCCATGGCACTTCGGGCCTGGTGGATCCCACCCATCCGCGATGAAGCCGCGTATGGATGGGGCACCCACGGTGTTGGTGGGTTCAGGAGGGAGGGTGGGCCACCCGCCCCGCCCGCCCCATTACGATTTGGCCGGCTTACCCGAGGAACTTCTCTTTCGCTGAACAGTCTTTTTCAGTCTTGGTCTAAGTGGCGTTTGATCTTCGGCTTTCTGCGCAGATTCTCCGACTCCTAAAAGACGCGGATTAAACTGCTCTAAAAGGAGCGTGTTGTTGATTGTTTCGATTCCAGTGCGGTCGGTAGGTAACGCGTGCAAATTCAAGAGGCCAAGGGTGTTTTTCGAAATGGCTCGCTTCATCTTCTCCGCTTCTTCCGGAGCAATAGTGCTATCTCGCTTTCTCTTATCGATTTCGGCCATGACGGACAAGTTGGACAGCAGGACGTTGTTGGTTGCAATTTGTTCCTGTTGTGATTTGAAACGGAACATTGTCCAAGCGTCGTTGATGAGCAGTCTCAGTTGCTTTAGTAACTCACCGGAACCCTTCAAGCTAAAGTTTATCGGTGACCCGCTTTGAATGCTGACGATCTCCAGCTCTATGGGCTTCTCTTCGCTGAAACGGGAGTAGACGTCATAGAGGTTCATCAGATGAGTGAGCACTTCTTGCAACGTGCGTGCGCTTGTCGCTTCTTTGCTCTCGATAGTTATCGATAGTAGGTCGTCCGGCAGCTCGCCAGTTCTTAACTCCTTTGGAACCGTCAGCTTCTCCCATGGATCTACACTCTCAAAAAGGACACGGAATGGATGCACGATAAGGCCGTAGTGGCTGCCGCGGATGGATGGCCGGTTCGTGCTGGTAAGTACGGCTTTGGCGAAGTCAGTAGGAGCGCCATCTTTCAAGAACTCTCGGCCACCAAACGCTTCGATCACTTGCACTGCCTCCGGATTGGCACTAATTCGTTGTGCATCCCGCGCCCAATCATGAGTGGAAGCCAACACGGCGTCCATTTCGGTCGTGCTGTCCTTTCCAGCAGAATGGAGCAACCGGCCGGAAAGGACGTTCTCGATTACGCTCGGGCTTAGGCTATCCCGAATCCACTTGATTAGCTGAACTACTTTGGCTGACTGCAATCAAACCTCTTTTCGAACAGAGTTACGAATCAGTGAGGGTTCCACGTTCGACGTCAAACGGCGTCTGACCTGCAAGCTCAATTCAGGCGAAGAGAAATTCCTTGGTCCGCAGTTCTTTGACCTGGTCTCGCAGCTTGGCGGCTTTTTCGAATTCGAATTTCTTGGCGGATTCTCGCATGTCGGATTCTAGTTTGCCTATGTAGGTGTCTAGTTCGGCCTGGGTGGTGAAGTTTAGAGCCTCGTTGGTGGCGTCTTCTGAGGTTAGGTCGGCGTAGTCGGCCTGGAGGATGACGGCCAGGGAGTCGTCGATACTGCGGATGACGCTGCGGGGAGTTATGGAGTGTTCCTGGTTGTAGGCGACCTGTTTTTCGCGGCGGCGGTCGGTTTCGTTGATGGCGCGCTGCATGCTGTCGGTCATCTTGTCGGCGTAGAGGATGGCGCGGCCCTCCAGGTGCCTAGCCGCGCGGCCGATTGTCTGGATGAGGGAGCCCTGGGAGCGGAGGAAGCCTTCCTTATCGGCGTCGAGGATGGCGACCAGCGAGACTTCGGGGAGGTCCAGGCCTTCGCGGAGGAGGTTGATGCCGATGAGGACGTCGTATTCGCCTTTGCGGAGGTCGCGGAGGAGGCGGATGCGCTCGAGGGTTTCGATTTCGGAGTGCATGTAGCGGCAGCGGACGCCGACCTCGGTGTAGTAGTTGGCGAGGTCTTCGGCCATGCGCTTGGTGAGGGTGGTGACGAGGACGCGCTGGTCGGCGGCGGCGCGGTCGCGGATTTCGGCGAGGAGGTCGTCGATCTGGCCCTT
The DNA here is from genome assembly GCA_964236545.1 of uncultured Bryocella sp. Classification (GTDB taxonomy): domain Bacteria; phylum Acidobacteriota; class Terriglobia; order Terriglobales; family Acidobacteriaceae; genus Granulicella. The sequence goes on along the minus strand of CAXSCE010000038.1, from coordinate 17,258 downwards.
GATGGGGCGGATTTCTACGGGCGGGTCGACGAGGCCGGTGGGGCGGATGATTTGTTCGGTGACGACGCCGGCGGCTTTGGTGAGCTCGTAGGGGCCGGGCGTGGCGGAGACGTAGATGGTCTGCATGACGCGGCCTTCGAACTCTTCGAAGCGGAGCGGGCGGTTGTCCATGGCGGAGGGGAGGCGGAAACCGTAGTCGACGAGGTTTTGTTTGCGCGAGCGATCGCCGTGCCACATGCCGTGGAGCTGCGGGACGGTGACGTGGGATTCGTCGATGAAGAGGAGGAAGTCGCGGGGGAAGTAGTCGAGCAGGGTGGGCGGGGCTTCGCCGGGGAGACGGCCTGAGAAGTGGCGCGAGTAGTTTTCGATGCCGTGGCAGTAGCCGACGGACTTGATCATTTCGAGGTCGAAGCGGGTGCGCTGGTGGATGCGCTGCGATTCGACGATGCGGCCTTCCTTTTCGAGCTGGGCTTCCCAGTCGGCGAGCTCGGCGAGGATGTTGTTGATGGCGGCGTTTTTGCGGTCGGGCGGGACGACGTAGTGGCTTTTGGGGTAGATGGGGAGGCGAGCGTATTTCTGCTTGACGGTGCCGAAGAGGGGGTCAATTTGCGAGAGGGATTCGATCTCGTCGCCGAAGAGCTCGATGCGGAAGGCGTTTTCGTCGTAGGTGGGGTAGACCTCGATGATGTCGCCGCGGACGCGGAAGGTGCCGCGGCGGAAGTCGACGTCGTTACGCTCGTAGAGGATTTCGACGAGGCGGCGGGTAATGTCGCCGCGGGAGATCTTCTGGCCTTTTTCCAGCAGCAGCAGCATGCCGTAGTAGGCCTCCGGTGAGCCGAGGCCGTAGATGCAGCTGACGGAGCTGACGATGATGCTGTCGCGGCGTTCGAAGAGTGAGCGGGTGGCGCTTAGGCGGAGCTTGTCGAGTTCGTCATTGATGGTGGATTCCTTCTCGATGTAGAGGTCGCCGGAGGGGATGTAGGCCTCGGGCTGGTAATAGTCGTAGTAGGAGACGAAGTATTCGACGGCGTTGTGAGGGAAGAACTGTTTGAACTCGTGATAGAGCTGGGCCGCGAGGGTTTTGTTATGGGCGAGGATGAGCGCGGGGCGGTTGAGCTCGGCGATGACCTTGGCCATGGTGAAGGTCTTGCCGGAGCCGGTGACGCCGAGCAGGACCTGGTCGGTTTCGCCAGAGGCCGCGCCGGAGACGAGCTCGGCGATGGCGGTGGGTTGATCGCCCTGGGGGGTGTACTCGGTGACGAGCTGGAAGTCCATCCGGTAAGGATACAAGAGGGGCGAAGGGAAGGAGAAGCTGTTTGGGGTTGGTTCGCTGGGGATTTCGGAGTCGTGGAAGCGTTTGAAGACGCAGATTTCCTGCGGGAATGACCGAGAAGTGGCGGGCTAGGGCAGGGCGAAGGCGACCAGTGAATCGCCCTGCGGTGTGCCGAAGCCGCCGTGGCCTCCGGCGGCGATGACGACAAATTCCCGGCCATGAAGTGAGTAGACCATCGGCGTTGCCTGTGCCGGCGCGGGCAACTGCCCCACCCAGAGAGGCTGTCCTGTACGTTTGTCCAACGCGCGCAACATGGGCTCTTTGGATGCCGCGGTGAAAATTAATCCGCCCTTGGTGACGACCGGTCCCCCAAGACCCACTGTGCCGGTGTTGCGTCCTGCGATGAGCGTGCCTAGCGGTTGCTCAAATACTTTCCTGCCGTGCTCGAGATCTACCGCCGTCGTCGTACCCCAGGGTGCTGCCACGCAGGGGAGCCCTTGTGCATCCACAAGCGGTCTTCGGTACAGCCAGAAGGGCGTGCCTCTTTGTTCGGACAACTCAGCACCGAAGTGCGCCCTGTTCCCCCCTTCGATAATCGGATGGTGCTCCATTATCAAGCCGCACACGATTACGATCGCACCTAATCCCGATATCCAGAGCCAGCGGAGATTGCGTCTGTGAAACCAACAGAGAAGGCCACCCGCCAAGAGCAGGCCACTTCCGGAACCGTAGTACCACGGCGGATCGTGTGCGATCTGCTGCGCATTCCCGAGTGCTCGCGGAATAAGTCTAACTTCGAACGGCAGTCGGTTTGTGTTGGCGTACAGCACGCCCGTTTCAGGATCGAACGCAGCAGAACCCCAGTTCACGCCTCCGAGACTACCGGGAAACAGCAATGTTCCGCTGATACTTGGAGGAGTAAAGATGCCTTCGTAACGCAGCTTACGAACAAGGTGCGCGCATTCACGATCGCCCTCGGGAGTTCCAAGGCCAGCTGGTCGCGGTGTGAATTGGCTCGGTGAAAGAGCAGGAAGGCCGGAGATAGGCTGCGTCGCGCTCACGCTCTCACCGGCAATTTCACTTCGCGGCGCTGTGATCTCCTTAACCGGTGACAGCAGATCGCCGGTTAGCCGGTTCAGCACAAAGATCATGCCTGTTTTCGTCGTCACGGCCAGGGCGGGAACCTTGCCGTGCCAAGTGAAAAGTAACGGCTCTGCAGCGACGTCGTAATCCCAAAGATCATGGTGAACTGTTTGGAAGCTCCAGAGCCTCTTCCCAGTGGCAGCCTGCAACGCCACTACAGAGTCGGCATCCCGGTTCGCACCCGGCCTTTCGCCGCCGTAGAAGTCAGGCGATGCGCTTCCGGTCGGCAAGTAAACAATGCCATGTTCTGTGTCTGCTGCGATCGCACCCCAGGTGTTACCGGCCCCTGTCCGTTGACGTCCAACAGGCTGGCCTGCAAGGGGGTCCCAGGACCACACCAGCCGCCCGGTGCGAACGTCATAGCCACGGACTAGTCCGGGTTCTATCCCGACTGCCTGGTTATCACTGATCGTTGAGCCAACGATGACGATTTCGCCGACAACCGCGGGCGGCGAGGTCACACCATAGCCGGCAAACGGATGATTGGCCTGCGTCGCTACACCGCGCCGCAGGTCGACTGCGCCACCTGCCCCGAAGTCTTCGCAAGGCTTACCGGTAGTGGCATCGATCGCGATGAGCCGTGCGTCCAGTGTCCCAAGCAGAACACGTTCCGAACAGGGCTGCCCAGCTTCAGACCCTCGCCAGACTGCGACTCCACGTGAGGTATAGATCGGGGCCTCAAGCCCATTCCTTAAATGAGGATCATAGCGCCACCTTTGTTGCCCCGTTGTGGCATCGAGGGCGATTACCTGGTCAAAGGGTGTCGACAGTAGAAGCGTATCGTCCAGCAAAACCGGCGTGGCTTCGAAAGCAGCCTTCTTCGCGCCCTCCGGGCTGCCGTCAAGGGTGTGCGTTTCGTAACTCCAAACCGGATGCAGCTTCGCAACGTTAGCCGGGGTGATCTCCTCGGCCGAGGAATATCGTTGGCCACTCGCATCGCCGCCATAGGTGGGCCATTCTGATCTTGCAGGGAACGACTGGGCTGGAAGCGATCCGCTAGCGAGAAACAAGAGACACAAGAACGAACGCAGCGCGGTGCTTCCAAGCATCTTCATAGTTTAGAACGCGCCTGTTCCGCCAGGGACGATGCCGCGGCGCGCGTCCACCCGGGCATCTGCGTACTGGCCACACAGATGCCCAAGTAGCTTCGCTCAAGCGTCGTATCGTATCTTTTCGAGGTCGGCGATCAGGCCGGGGCCGGTGGGGTGCCAGTTGAGTTTTTGTTTTGTGAGGGTGCTGGAGGCGGGCATGTCGAAGCCGAGGAATGGCCCGAGGAAGCCGAAGTCTGCCTGTGCCTGCTCCGGCGTCAGGCTGGCGATTGGGATGCCGAGGCCGCGGCCGATCACCTCAGCGATCTGCCGGACGGGAATACCCTCTTCTGCGACGGCATGGTACCGGCTGCCCGGTTCCGCCTTTTCTACCGCCAGGCGGTAGATGCGGGCGGTATCGCTGATGTGCACCGCCGGCCAGCGGTTCGCTCCGTCGCCGAGGTAGCCGATGCGTCCCTTGGCGCGGGCCATCTGGATGAAGCCGGTGATGAGGCCCTGCTTGACCGGGTCATGGACCTGGGGCAGGCGCATGACCGACACATTGACACCACGATCGGCTACGGCGACGCCAGCTAACTCCGAAATTTTGCGGGGATTGGGATGGTCCGCGTCGAAGTGGTCCTCTGTGGCGAGTTGGCCGGGTGCGGGGGTGCCCATGCCGGTGCCGGAGGTGATGACCAGGGGCCGATCCGATCCGACCAGCGCCTCGCCGAGAGCCTCAATGGCGCGCCTGTCTTTTTCGCAATTCGCCATGAAGTTGGCGAAGTTGTGGTCGAAGGCGCAATGGATGACGCCGTCGGCTTTGGCAGCGCCGTCCCGCAGGGTGCCGGGATCTTCCAGATCGCCGCGATGGACCTCGGCTCCGGCGGCGGTCAGCGCCTGGGCCCCGGCCTCTGACCGCGTCAGCCCGAGAACCTGATGGTCGGCGTTGATGAGTTCCGGAACGATGGCTGATCCGATGAAGCCGGTCGCGCCGGTGAGAAAGATTCGCATGATGCCTCTCCTTTATGTGCAACTGGGAACCGCGATGGCGGCGGTTCCTCCGCTGTGCGCGTGTTTGCCTCGCAAACGGCTGATCGCGTTTGCGCCTGTGCCTTCCTAGATGGAGGATGCGGCGCGCACGATCTATACTGGAAGTCCGCATTTCTGGCTTGATCGTCCGAGGGACTCCATGGACCCGCTCTCCGATGTGTTGTCGCTGCTGAAGCCGCGAAGCTATACCTCGGGTGGTTTTGGGATGGATGGCGATCTTGCGATCCAATGGCCGAAACATGAGGGCATCAAGTGCTATGCCATGCTTTCAGGCCATTGCTGGCTCTCGGTGGAGGGTGTCCCTGAGCCCGTCCTCGTCACCGCCGGGGACTGTTTTCTTTTGCCGCGCGGTTTGCCCTTCTGCCTGGCGACCGATCCCTCCCTGCCTCCCGTGGACTTCCGTATGCTTCGAATGGCGTGGTCCAGCCTTAAGACCGTGCCCCAGGAAACCGCGGAGCGTTACATCGTCGGCGGCCACTTCCTCTTGACCGGCACCCAGGCCGACATTCTGCTGGGATCGCTGCCGCCGATTGTGCACATTCAAAAGGAGTCTGATAAAGCGGCGCTGCGCTGGTCGCTGGACCGCCTGCGGGAGGAGTTGCGCGACCCTCAACCGGGCGGGTCGTTGATCGCCCAGCAACTCGCCTACGTGATGCTGGTGCAAGCCCTGCGGCTGCACCTGGCCGAGGGAAAGCGAGGCGGCGTCGGCTGGCTGTTTGCCCTGGCAGACAAGCAGATGAGCGCGGCGATTTCCGCCATGCATGACGACCCAGGGCACCCTTGGACGCTGCAGACCCTGGCGAAGCGAGCCGGCATGTCGCGATCGGTGTTTGCCCATAGATTCAAAGCGACCGTGGGAACGAGCCCCATGGAGTATCTGACTCATTGGCGGATGTTGCTGGCCGGCGATCGGCTGACGCACTCGGAGGAGGCGCTGTCCGTTGTGGCGGCTTCGCTCGGCTACGGATCCCAGAGCGCCTTTGGGAAGGCCTTCCGGAAGGCCATGGGCTGTTCGCCGAAGCAACACCGCCGCAAGGCAGGTGCCGTCCCGCCGCGTTCCCCGGAGGCCGAGGCAGGCCCACTTCGGGCATCGCCGGAAAGGGCAACGATTCAGTAGCGCCGTCCCTAGCAGAGGCGATGGAGAGTGGCCCTGTGCACGCAGGCAAGTCGACGCTCCACTGGCCCTTGCCTGGCAGCCATGCGCTCGGGTGCCTGAGGGCTCTGGATTTGCGACTGGACTTGTGTGAGCCGATGTGTGCGTTGCGGTGATCTTTTAAGCGGAGCGTGGAAGAATCAGAGCAGGGGAGTGAACGATGAGTGCAGGTGTGGAGCTTTGGCTGGTGCGGCATGGAGAGACGGAGTGGTCGCTGGACGGGCGGCATACGAGCTTCACGGATGTTCCGCTGACCGAGCATGGGCGAGAGCGGGCGGCGGAGTTGCGGGAGTTTTTTCACGGGAAGAGCTTTGCGGCGGTGTTTGCGAGCCCTCGGCAGCGGGCGATGGAAACCTGCCGGCTGGCCGGTTTCGGTGAGGCCATGCAGGTGGACGATGATCTACAAGAGTGGAATTACGGCGAGTTTGAGGGCAAAAGCACGAAGACGATTCGCGAGACGGAGGGACCGCAGTGGAATGTGTGGACCGAGCCGATCCGCGGTGGTGAGAGTGTGGAGCAGGTCGGGGTGCGGGTGGACCATGTGATCGAACGGTCGCTTGCGGTGCTGGGCTGGACGCCCGGAGCCGTGCGCAGCGGGGCGGTGGCGCTGTTTGCGCACGCGCACGTGCTGCGGATTCTGGCGGCGCGCTGGATTGGGCGGCCCGCGGTGGACGGGCGGCTGTTTGCGCTGGGTACGGGAAGCGTAAGTGTGCTGGGGTTTGAGCGCGAGACGCGGGTGATTGCGCACTGGAACCGAGGTTTTGAAGGCGAGTAGGCACGGTCGCCGGTAATGGTACCTCCGGCACTTACCTTCGTGATCTGTTCGCTTTTCCGCGACCGGATAGTATGGGTGGAAGTCTGAAAGAGGGATGGCCACGCCATGGGTGGCAGGGAGTCGCGTTTGGTGAAGGGGATGTATCCGGTGCTGGACCCACGTACGCCTCGAGCTGATCGAGCGGGGGTTTGCGCGTTGGCCGTGATGGCGAAGGCGCCGCGGCCGGGCAAGGTGAAGACAAGGCTGCAGCCCCCGCTTACGGCCGAGGAGGCAGCGGCGCTGAATATCTGCTTTCTGCGAGATACCACGCGCAATCTCGCCGGGGTGGCTGCCGCAGGCGCGGCGCAGGGCCTGGTGTGTTACACGCCGGTGGGCGACGAGGAAGCCTTCGAAGGCCTGCTGCCGGATGGTTTTGCTCTGGTGGCACAAAGAGGCGACGGCTTCGGCGAGCGACTACACTTGGCGGCCACGGATATTCTGGCCTGCGGCTTCGGGGCGGTGTGTTTAATCGATTCAGATTCGCCTACAGTGCCGACAGCGGCGTTCGCGGCGGCCGTCGCGGCTTTACAAGCGCCGGGAGACCGGGTGGTAGTGGGTGGATCGGACGATGGCGGCTACTACCTCATTGGGCTGAAAAAACCGCATCGGGCGCCCTTTGAACGGATTACCTGGAGTACGGGCCTGGTCTTTGCGGAGACGATAGAGCGGGTGCAGGAGGCGGGACTGGCCGTGGTGGAGCTGCCCGTCTGGTACGACGTGGATGATGACGCGACATTACGGCTGCTCGAGGCGGAGTTGCTGGAGGGGAGGCGTCCGCACTTCGCCAGCACCGCCGGCTACGACGCACAGCATACGTCGGAGTTTCTGGTGAAGCGTAGGGCCGAAAGCGCAAGCCGCGAAGCAGGAGCGGTCGCCAGAGTGGAGCTCGGGTGACGCGTTTTTTCAAATACACAGCGCGATGGCACGAGGGTGATGCGCAGCTGACGAACTGGGTGTTGGGCGTGCTGGGGCTGCTGTTGGTCGGTCTGGCGCACCAGTTTACCGTCGAGATCGGGCACTTCGTGATCGGCTTTGACAAGACATCGCTGATCTCTGTGCTGATGTACCTGTTGGCGGTGCTTGTGGTGCGGACACAGCCGGTGAATCGGGCCACCATGGGCATCATTATCGGGTTCTCGATTCCCATGTTTGTCGCTACCTATCTGACAGACCCCTATCTGTCCTCTGATATTTACAGGTATGTATGGGATGGGATGGTGCAGCATCACTCCATCAATCCTTACCGCTATGTGCCGGGAAACCCTGCCCTGGCGTGGCTGCGCGAGCCGAACCAGGAAATTTTCGACAACATCAACCGGCGCGATTACGCACCGACCATCTACCCGCCGGTCGCGCAAATGTTTTACTGGCTGGCGACCTATTTCGCGCCCTCCGTGGAGGCGATGAAGCTGCTGATGCTTGGATTTATCGCGCTGACAGCCTGGGTGCTGGCGCTCATTTTGCGGCAACTGGGCCGGTCGACCAGCGATCTGCTGATTTTGCTGTGGTGCCCGCTTCTAGTTTGGGAGATAGGGTGCGCAGGCCATGTGGATGCCATCGTTTGCGGCTTGGTGTCGCTAGCGCTGCTGTTCCGTTTACAGCAGCAGCCCGCGCTCTGCGGGCTATTTCTAGGCATGGCCGTGATGACGAAGTTTTATCCACTGCTCTTGCTGCCGGCGCTGTACCAGCGGCGCGATTGGAAGATGCCGGCGGCTGTAGCCGGGGTTTGTGTGGGGGGCTACGCGCTGTACAGCTCGGTAGGCTGGCGCGTGCTGGGCTTCATGCAGGGATACACGAAGGAAGAGGGCATCGACAGCGGCTCACGGTTTTTTCTGCTGGACTATGCTCACTCGATGCCGGGGCTGAAGAATCTGCCCAGGGGAGCCTTCACGTGCTTCAGCGCCCTCGTACTTGGGCTCTTGGTGCTTTGGGCGTGGCGCTATGCTACGGCGGAGCGAAGTGTCATGCCGTTTCAGGTGGTAAGCGAGGGCAGCGCACCGCCACCGGTCCCGGCATTCGTGAAAGCAGCGGCCCTACTGGCGTTCGCGCTGATGCTGCTGTTTTCCCCCCATTACGCGTGGTACAACGTGTGGCTGGTCCCCTTTATCGTGCTGCTGCCGTACCTGCCGCTGTTCTGTTACGCTCTGGCGTTCTTCTATGGGTACACCACCGCGCTGGCAGCGATGCCGGGACCGCAGATGTTTTTGCTGAATGAGCGCATCTATCTGGCGACAGCCGCGGCGATCCTCCTTCATTTTGCCTTTAGACGTTGGCCCTTATGGACAGCCGCGGTGACGCTGGAGCGGCACAAGCAGGACCGGGTACGTCTGGCTGCGTTGGGGCAGCGTGTCGTCGTGGTGAGGGGAGACGCGCTTGCAGCCGCTCAGTGAAGCGGCGAAGGGTCCGCTGGGAAACGCAGCCTCCGTGGTTTCGGTGCTTATCCCGGCACTGAACGAGGTGGAGTCGATCGGCCAGGTGGTGCGGTCCATGCCTTGGGATCGCATTGCCGAGTGCATTGTTGTCGATAACGGGAGTACCGACGGTACGAGCGAGGCCGCGGCGGCAGCAGGCGCCCGGGTAGTGCAATCCTCCCGTGGCTATGGTGCGGCCATGCACGCCGGAGTTCTGGCGGCACTGCCTACAAGCGAGGTTCTTGTCATGCTAGATGGCGATGGCGCGGACGATGTGACGGCGATGGCGCATTTGCTTGATCCGATCAGCGCGGGTAAAGCGGATTTTGTCATCGGCTCGCGTCTGCGTGGTGTGCGGGAACCGGGATCGATGTTAGGAAGCCAAATCTTTGCGGCACACCTGATCGGATTTTTAGTGCGGGTGTTGTATGGCTTCCGATACACGGATATGTGTGCATTTCGCGTGGTGCGGCGTAGGGACCTGGAAGCCATGCAGATGCGAGAGATGACCTTCGGTTGGAACCTGGAGATGCAGATCAAGGCTGTGCGGAGTGGTCTGCGAATTCTGGAAGTTCCGGTGAACTACCGTTGCCGGCTTGGCGGTGTGAGTAAGGTTTCGGGGGACTTCAAAGCATCGCTTCAGGCAGGTTGGCGGATCCTGGGAGTGTTTTGGCGGGTGAGGTAAGGATGGAAGGCAGCGCCGTGTACCCGGTGGATCACTGGACGATGGGGGATGATTGAGCGGAGAGGGGCAGAAAACGCCGCTTGTGCTGTTGGAGCATGTATATGCGGCGCGCGGGAAAGAGACCGTACTGCAGGATGTGAGTCTGCGGATCGAGGCGGGCGAGCATGTTGTGCTCTTAGGGCCAAACGGCTGTGGCAAGTCGACGTTATTGAAGGTGATGACGTGTGAGCTGTATCCGCTGGTCAGGCCGCAGATTGCGGACGGGGCCGGTAACGATCAGGCAGAGTCTGGCAGTCGTTTGGGATTCGTGGAGGAGGTAGGTCGTCTGCCGGAGACGCGGGTTCAGTTATTTGGTCGGGAACGTTGGGACACGACGGAGTTGCGGCGGCGCATGGGAGTGGTTTCGGCAGAGTTGCCGGGTAAACCGATGCTGACGACCACGGGTTTGGAGGCGGTTCTGACGGGGTTCTTTTCGAGCTCGACTCTGTGGCCGAACCTGACGGTGACGGCGGCGATGCGGGAGCGAGCGGAGGCGATCCTGGAGTTGGTGGGGGCTCAGGCGCTGCGGGCCAAGCCGGTTGGGGCGATGAGTGCGGGGCAGCAGCGGCGGGTGATGATCGGGAGGGCGATGGCCGGGGCTACCGGTGATGGGCTCGGCGCGGTGGAGATGCTGCTGTTGGACGAGCCTTCTAACGCGCTGGATCTTGCGGCCCAGTACGATCTGCGGGCCATGCTGCGGGAGGTGGCGCAGGTAGGGACGGCGATCCTGCTGGTAACGCATCAGGTGTCTGACATTCTGCCAGAGATGGGGCGAGTGTTGATGATGCGCGAAGGGCGGGTTATCGCCGACGGGCCGACGGCGGCGATGATGACCAGCGAGCGGCTAAGTGCACTGTTTGGGCGGCCCGTGGAAGTCGAGGAGCGGCGTGGAGTTTGGTTTGCGCGGTAGTGGGCGTGATGTGCCACGGTGGACAACAGCCCGCGAGATGAATGCAGAGATCCTTTCCGTTGTGGCTTGCTTGAGGGCCAGGCTGCCGACAACGCGGTAGCTGCACGACAACGACTCTGGAGCTTTATCTCTGCTTGTAAAGCGGGCGTTGTGTTTGAGGTGGGTACCTTGCGCGGTCCCGGCAAAGATTTGAAAGGCGTAAACAACGAACTTCAGGAATAACCATATGGGGCCAGACTTCAGCACAGATAAGCCATCATTGGTTTAGGTGTATCGACATATTCACTTTCTGAACCGGAAGAAATGTTTACTGCAGTGGAGGGATGGGTGTTGGCCGTATGAGTTGACGGAGGTGCTGTGGCGTCGAATCGAAAGCGTTGCTGCCAAGGCGGGCGGGTAGGGTGGGCGCCCGGCAGAGGATAACCGGCGTCTTGTGCATGGGGTGTTGTGGGTTTTGCGTTCGGGCATGCGCTGGCAGGACATGCCGGATGGCGAGAACCGTTAAGTGATGATCGACTCCAGCTCGGTGCGCGCCCACCATCAGCCCGCTTCGGCTCGAAATTGGGCTCCAGACACCGCTCTGGGGCGGAGTCGAGGAGGTTTGACGACCAAGATTTATCTGCTAGCTAACGAAGAGGCCTGCCACTTCACCTCTATGTGTAGCTTCCAAAGCGGAGTCGGAGCCAGGCCTGGGTGTTCTGTGGGGTGATGGTCTGGAGTGCTTGGGCGGTGGCGTGTTCGGGTTGCGGCAGGGCCCGTACGGCGCGCGCAGACGGGATTTGAGCTTGGACTAGGCCTTTTCGATCGGGGTTGAGGTCGGGCGAGGTGGGCGGCAGGTAGAGGACCGAGGCCCGCAAGCCTTGATCCGTTCGCGTACGCCGGCGATCTTGTGCGCGCTCAGGTTGTCCATCACGACGACGTGGCCGGCGCACAGCTTCGGCACAGCACCTGGTCAAGAAAGGCCAGAAACACATCGCCATCGGTGGCTGCCTCGACGGTCATGGTGGCGCAGGCCGATATGGTCCATGGCGCCGATGATGGTAAGCATCTTCCAGTGCCCGCCGGGAACCCGGTCGCGGATACGCCGGCCCCTCGGGGCACGTCCATAGAGCCTCGTCACCTGGGTGGAAACGCCGCATTCATCCACATAGATCAGGTTTTCGGCCGGGACCGAACCGAGGGTCTGGAGGTGAGCTGCGCGCCTTTGGAGATTTCTTCGGTGTCGCGCTCGGTGGCATGCAGCGACCTTTTTAAGCCGCAGACCGAGCTTGCCCAGGATGCGCCACAGGTGCACGGTGCTGACTCGCACGCCCTCTTCGAGAGCCTTTTGCTGCAGCTCGACAAGCACGATGTCCGGTTGCGCCTCGACCAGCTGCCGGATCAGCTGGTGGTTCACCCGGCTGGGCGCGCCGCCGCGGCACCCGCCTGTAGCGCCCGCTCTGACGCTGGGCACCGGCCTTCGTTGTTGGCGGTAGGGAATGCAGATTCCTTTGCGCTACGGAATGACAAACAAATGCGCTACGAAATGACAGACAGAATTTGCTGGAAGCCTGTTAAGGGCTTTGTATCCGTTTGGAGTCTTGACGCTCTTCAACGTGTCATGGACTCGATCGTCGAGCGTGGCTTGTGCGCATTCCGGACGACATTCTTCCAGGCAAGCGCCTTTATTCAGCCCGTAGAGTGCTGTTTAAAAGCGATGAGAATTTAAGCTGAAACGAGATGACACAGCGCTCGTAGTTGTCAGGGCACGATTGCGATTACCCTGTTGATCTTCGCGGCACGTTCGGGCGCAACCGTAGTGAGCTCCCACCTGTAGCTTAGCCCATCGTGCGTCCTTCTCACGTTCGGGGAACCATAGGTCGTTCACTTGAACACCGAACATCTAGTCAGACCAAGTGGCAGTGGTCTCCGTTCCCTTCGCCCCATTTTCGGGGGCTCTGTGGTGACCTCCAGTGTGCTGGTAAAAGACGCTGCAGGTTTGTGGAAGTGATCAGAGATGCTGCTGTTCTTGACTGGTCCATGTCGTAGCAATGTGCAAGGAGTCAGGTGATGGTCGAGGAAAGGGCTAGTAGAAGGCGCTTCTGGGAGAGCCGGCTACCTGCGGGCGCTCTGGAGGAGCTTGCGGGTTCACCGGAGGTTCCGGCACGCCGCGGTGACAGGCTACCCACGCTGGATGCGCTGCGTGGGCTGGCACTGCTCGGGTTGCTGCCGCTGAACATCTACTATTTTGCAGGTGTGGAGGCTTTTGTATGCTCTGCCGAAGGGCTTGGCTAAGCCCGCGTTGACCGGGTGGGCAAGCCCCTTTGGATTGGGCCATTGTTGTCGTCGACTGGTGCTTGCTCGAAGGCAGGATGCGGGGTCTCTTTTCCTTTCTGTTTGGTGCAGGAGTGGTTTTGCTCAGCGAGCGTATCAGCCGGAGATCCGGGGAAGTGCGTGGGAACCATGGGCGTTGTTCGGCAGGCTTGAGGTTTACCGGTAATACCTCGTAGTTGCCGGGGTGTGGTCGATCCACCTCCTGTTGAGCGGGTTCTGGCTTGATTCTTTGCCTCTGGACCGCTGGAGTAAGCGTGGCGTTCGCTGACGTACGCAAAATGGACAGGAACGCTTACATTTCGCATGTGGCAGGTTTGATCTGCGTCCTGACTTAGTTTTCGTCAAAGCAGTCTCGACACACTGCCTCTGTCGTCCGCAAACGGCCCTAGTTTTCCGAGCTGCCTCGCAGGTTATCAACTGACCACAACCGCGTTTATCGAGATCAATCCCTCTACGCTGCTAACGGGTGTCAGTCTTGCAAAGAATGAAGAATGGAACGCCTAGGGAACATCAGCTGTTGAGAGGCCCCCGTCTAGGCGGCCAGACGGTTGCACCCATGGGAGACCTTTTTGAAAGACCAAATCACGCTTGTTGTTCGCTTCCGCATTGTCGCCTCTGCACGTGAAGAGTTTCTTGCCAAACTCGGAGAAAGTTTCACTCACATTGTGAAGGAGGATGCTTTTGTGGAAGCTTCTCTCGTGCAGGATCTGCGCGATCCCGAGAGCATTCTGAACTATGAAGTTTGGAACGAAAGTCCAGAATCCTTCATGAAGGAACAACTAAGCAAGCCTTATCGCGCGGGGTTTGAAAAGATGATTACCGATCTGAAGATCGAGCGCACACCGGCTTGGTACTCCACGATTGCCAACTGGACCAAGGCGTAGTCACAAGTCGCGTTGTCACCAGTCGTCCGCCTCGGCCCAATGTTTCGCAGATCTCGCAGTTCCAATTCTTTTCGTCTCATAGATTTAAGAAATCGTTTTTCGTTGCTTGGGTATTGGACGAGAGCACGCAACCGTATTAGTTTCGAGAATAGCCGGATCGGTTGGATGTGGAAGCTCACGTTCGGACAATCGATGCGGCTGCACGCGGCGGTTCCGCCAGCCCACGCCTTGCATGCTGATCGAGTGAGAACGAATCCTCGGTTCGCGTACGTCATGAGCGTGTCCCAAAACTTCAAAAAGAGCTGCAAGCGAAGGAGACTCCATGCGCGCTCCCCTTATCCCCAAGTCCCAGGTCAAACCCGAGCAGAAGGCTTTGTACGACGCTTTCATCGCGAGAATGTCCGCCAACTTCTCAGGATTCAAGACCACACGAGAAGATGGAGCCCTTCTAGGGCCATGGGCCGTTTGGCTGCAAGTGCCGGAGGTCGGTGAAGCCATTCGGCAGCTGATTGAGGTGATCGGTTCCATGCCCGGCTTGAAAAAGTCCACTGTCCAGGCGGTCATTCTTGCGACGGGCGCCCACTTTAATGCGGCCTATGAGATGTACGCTCATGCCGCGGTCGGCGAGAGCGTTGGGCTCTCGAAGGCACAGATCGCCACGCTATCAGCGGGCGAGATTCCCCGTGACCTCGACGAAGAGGCGACGTTAGCGATCGAAGTGGCGCGACGGCTTCTGCATGGAGGCGTGCTGCCGGGACCGGTCTATCGGCAGGCGGTCAGCGTGCTGGGGCAGGCCGGCTTCGATCACCTGCTCTACACGGTATGTCAGTACTGCATGGTGTCGATATCGCTGAACGCGTATGACGTTCCGGCAGAAGATGACGGTCCGGCAGGCGCTTAGCCGTTGTCTGATGAGCGGGTCGTCGTTTGCAGCAAAGTGCTTTGCAGCCTCACACATTGAGGGGAAAACATGACGGAAACTGTTGAAGTGCAGGTGGTGCCCATTGCCACGGGCAAGATGCGGGTGATGTGGGACGTACCCATCGCCATGGATGACGGGATCACGCTGCGTGCCGATGTGTTCCTGCCGGAAGCGGAAGGCAGGTATCCGGTCGTCATGAACGCGGGGCCGTATGGCAAGGGCCTGGCCTATCAAGAGGGATACGCTATGGCTTACGGGCGTATGACGGAGAGCTACCCGGAGACCAGGACCGGCACTACGGATCTGTATATGAACTGGGAGACCGTGGATCCAGAGCACTGGACGGTCGACGGGTATGTTTGTGTTCGCATCGACAACCGCGGTTCAGGGCGCTCGCCGGGCAAGATCGATCTGTGGGGCTCGCGCGAGATCAAGGATTACCACGACTGTATCGAGTGGGTGGCGGAGCAGCCCTGGTGTAACGGCAAGGTGGGGTTGAATGGCATCTCCTACTTTGCGATGAATCAATGGCTGGTCGCGGCCACCCAGCCGCCGCACCTGGCTGCGATCTCCATTTGGGAAGGCGCTTCAGACCAGTACCGCGATATGAGCCATCACGGGGGCATCCTTTGCACCTTTCTGGATCAATGGTTTGATCGCCAGGTAGCCGCGCGGCAGTACGGCGTGAGTGTCCATGGTTCGCGCAGCCGCATCACGGGCCAATAGGTCTCGGGGGATGAGCCGCTCTCTGGGGAAGAGCTCGCCGCAAATCGGCTCGACCCCATGGAAGAGGCGCGCAAGCGGCCGCTGGACGGGCCGTATTACCGGGAGCATTCGGCAAAGTTCGAGAACATCACCGTACCCGTCCTCTCAGCCGCCAACTGGGGTGGCACGGGCATGCACCCGCGGGGAAATTACGAGGGGTATCTCGGGGCATCCTCAACCCAGAAGTGGCTTTCCGTTCATGGCGACACACACTTCGGCCCGTTCTATCGCGCTTCGGGCGTCAACATGCAGAAACAGTTCCTCGACCACTTCCTGAAAGGCGAGGACAATGGCTGGGACAAACAGCCGCAGGTGCTGATCGATATTCGCCGGCCGGGTGAGCACTTCACCACGCGCGCTGAACACGAGTGGCCTTTAGCGCGAACAGAGTGGACGAAGTTCTACCTGGACCCGACCGACATGTCTCTGCGCAAAGCTCCCACACAGGTGGCTTCGGTCACATACGATCCGATGGGCAACGGCCTGTTCTATTTCCTCCCCACCTCGGAGAAGGAAGTTGAGATCACAGGTCCCATCGTGGCTCGGCTGTGGGTTTCGTCGGAGACGGCGGACGCTGATCTATTCCTTGTGCTGCGACTCTACGATCCCGATGGGAAAGAGATTTTGTTTGTCGGCTCCAACGACCCGCGCATGCCGATCACCTTCGGCTGGCTGCGCGCGTCGCACCGCAAGCTCGACCCGCAGAAGAGTTTGCCGCATCGGCCGTACCATTCGCACGATGAGGTGTGGCCGTTAACACCCGGCGAGCCCGTGGAACTGCTGATCGAGCTATGGCCCACCTGCATCGTGATTCCTCCGGGGTACCGGTTGGCTCTGAACATCCGCGGCAAAGATTACGACAACGGCCTGGGCGATGCAAAGCTGGCGGACGCACCTTACCCCATGACCGGTGTCGGCCCCTTTCACCACAACGATCCCAGCGATCGGCCACCGGCGATCTTCTCGGGCAAAGTGACATTGCACTTCGACACGGGCAAAGAACCGTGGATCGAGCTACCGATCATTCCGCAGCAACCGTAGAACGGGCATTTGCTGCGGCGATCCTCTCTTTCGTTTAGGCGAGATGCAACTACAGGCCAGCGCGGGCCGGATCATCGGCCTGCTCTCATGCACTTTCAAAGGACAACAACATGGCATACACCGGTCGTCGCGTCGTCACGGGTCATACCGCGGATGGCAAAGCCAAGGTTCTTTTCGATTCAGTTCTTCCTCTTCTGGAAGGGTCGCAGCAGTCAGGCAAAGAGAGCAGAAAAGGCGCGTCTTCGCGTGTGTTCTGGGTCACTGAGGATCTGCCGGCCAAGCTTACGGACATAACTGACACGGCAACACAGGAAGTTTCAACTGCGCTGGCCAACGGAACCGTCCTGCGCATCGTGCAGTACGATCCGGGGGTGACGCCGCGTGATCATCGCACCCGATCCATTGATTACGCCATCATTCTGTCCGGCTCTATCGAGGTTCAACTCGATACGCAGACCGTAAAGCTCAACGCAGGCGACACGCTGATCCAGCGCGGCACCATCCACAACTGGATCAACAACGGCACGGAGCCCTGCACAATCTTCTTTGCCATCGTGGGGGCGGAACCTATTAGCATCGACGGCAAAGAGCTGCCAGCCCAAGGGTAGCGCTTCTGTTCGACATTGCCCCTGCGATCGGCACACATCCGTGCAAGAGGAGACCTATGTTCAAGCCTGCAGACCTGCAACCCAAACTGACCACGCTGGCGATCTTTCCCAAGAAGTTCTTTCTCGAAAACCTGGTGATGCGAGCCGATTACTCCATGCTCATCACCGCCTTTAACCACGGCGAGCTCTGGTATCTTCCACCTGACGAAGGCAAGG
>CAXSCE010000037.1:0-31946 GCA_964236545.1 uncultured Bryocella sp. | reverse complement strand
AGCTTGCCCACCTCGCGGGTAAAGAAGAAGTAGGTCCCAAAGGATCCCAGCCCGAGGCCTAGCGCCAGGATGAGGGCGAACCATGTCCAGCTCAGGTAGCGGGTGACGCCCTTGAACTCCGAGACCACGGTCGTGGCTTGACGCAGCGCCAGATCGAGGGAGAACAGTGGCTGCTGCAGGGCCTTCTCGATCGGCGCGCTGAAGTCTCCCTGCACCACCTCCCGGATGCCGGAAGCAATGTACTTGCTCGTCTGCTGGCCCAGGGCGGCCGGCAGCTGCTTGACCTGGGCGATCGTGGCCTCAAGCGCCGCCGTGCTCTTCTTCAGCTCCGCATCCCGCGCGGCCATGGCCTCGGCTACCTGGTGGGTGGCCGTGTAGATCGCTAACAGCTCATCGTCCCTTAAAAAGCCATCCGTGACGCTGCCGCTGCCGAAATCGCGGCTGTCCGTAAGGCTACCGCTGCCAAGGTCAATGCGCTCAAATCCTCCGAGAGGCGTCTGCGGGCGCTCGGCATCCGCGAATAGAAGCGCTGCGACAATCACGCCAAGATCCTCGTCGGCGTGGCTATGATCCATTAATGTCCGATATCGGAAGGGTCGGCTGGCAAGTCTAAGGGGCTACTCGGAGATTTCTATGCGGATCCACCTGACCGGCTTAAAATATTTTCGATGAATTATCGCTCGTAGTAAAGAAACCGAGCAACGATTTGGAACAGGATTGAGCAATGAGAAAACATGGAGCTGTGCTGTTTTTGTGTTTGGCCGGCTTTACAGTAGCCCCGGCGCAGCAGATAGGTTCGTGCCGGGTCATTCATGGCCGTGCACATTTGTACAATGGTGATGGGCAGCTGCGTGTCTGGAATGTCGGTACACATCATGATTTCCAACCGGATGAGACTTCCTGGAGACGGGTAGAATCCTGGCTCGATGATGGTGTGACGCCTGGAATGAAGGCTTATGCATCGCCATCTTCGATGGTGTATCTATTTGGGGATTTCCTGCTGTGTCCGACTGAGCCATACCGGCAAGGAGCAGTTCAGACGGCCATTATCAAACGTGTCCAGCATCGCCGCTACGTTCCAGTGCAGTGACTCGCATACCAAAGCTATGGAAAAGATGGCGGCCTTCTACCGCCTTGAACGCCGCTTCGTGCCGC
Organism: uncultured Bryocella sp.; assembly: GCA_964236545.1. Classification (GTDB taxonomy): domain Bacteria; phylum Acidobacteriota; class Terriglobia; order Terriglobales; family Acidobacteriaceae; genus Granulicella. The sequence continues at coordinate 30,791 of CAXSCE010000037.1, read as the reverse complement.
CCACTTTTCGCACTGCTTCGGCGGCGGAGAACTTTATAAACCAGCTTTCTGCCGCAGCGCCTAGTGCATGGTGCCGTCAACAATCCAACGCACGTCGCATCCAGCTACGCCACTGCCTCCAGCGAGGGCGCGTGAATCGGCTACAAGTGGTACCAGGCGGAGCATAAACCCGTCCTTTTCCTCTTCGGTTTTGGCTTGTCCAATACAACCTATACCTATGCCGGCATAAAGTTAGAGGCCCGCGGACTCGTTGCCGCTGTGCACCTCGCTGTCAAAACCACCGGTCAGGTAGCCAGGACCGAGATCGGCCTGGCGTACGTAAACCTTCCTGAGTCGGCCAAGGGAACGTACAAGCGCCTTGCTGCCTGCCAGAGCGTCGATCTTCAGCCGGGCCAGGCGCGATCTGTCGACCTTAATCTAGATTAGCGCGTTCTTGCCATTATTGGCGCTGGTTGCTCCAGTGATAGCCGTTCCAGCCTTCTGCCATTGATAGGTGAACAGATTAGTCCCCCCCCCCCCGCTACGACTGTGAGCTGCGCTTGGAGCCGGCGATCATGGTCTGGTTTACCGGCTGCGTTGTGGTCGTGGTTTTTACAGGACCATAGACCTCGAACTCCCACAGGCTGTAGCCGTACTGTGTGGAGCGCTGGACACCCTTCATACGAACGTAGCGTGCGCTTACGGCCGGAAAAACGATATTTTCCGATCCGCCCTGGCCATTGGTCTGGGTGTAAACAGTGCTCCAGATTTGTCCGTCTAGCGAAGTTTGCACCTGATACTGCGAGCCGTAGGCGCGCTCCCAACGAAGAACGACCTGTCCGACGGGCTGGGCAGAGCCAAGGTCAATCTGGATCCACTCTGCATCGCTGAAGGCGGAGGACCAGCGTGTTGAGAGATTGCCGTCGATGGCAGCGCCAGGCGGGTAGGCTGCGGCGTTTTCATTTCCGCTCGCTGTCGCGGTCATTCCTAGCGCAAGGTTCGGTCCTGCGGGTACGGGTCCTGTACCAAAGCCGGGCACCGCAGTGTTTCCCGGGCCGGTGCTGCCGCTACCATTACCAGGACTGGTCGGAGGTGTCGTGGGCGTGGTCGTGACCGTCATCAACGCGGGTGTGCTGGTGATTGTCCCCTCTCCATTAGCAACAGTGACGCTGAAGGTTGAACCGCTGTCCGTGATGGCGGTGGGTGGTGTGATGTATACCCCCGACGTAGCGCCTGGGATGACTGTGCCGTTTTCCAACCATTGATAGCTCGGTGCGGGCACGCCCGTTGCGAACACAGAGAACATAGCTGCCTGGCCAACGGTGGCGGTTGTGGCCTGTGGCTGCGCCACAATGGCAACTGGTTGTGCGGACGATGTACCCAGGGTGCAGAGGGTCTCACCAGGCCAGTTGTCTGTCACCTTTTCTGACACGCTGCCGTCAAAACCGACAATGGCGGATTGGTTCGCGTCATTCGGATCCAGCGTCGAGGTCCAGGTATTCCAGGCTCCGGGGAAGGCCTCCGAGGTGTTGTTGATGCCGCTGATGTCAAGCGCTTCGGCCTGTGTTGGAAGACGCATATGAAGGCTGGCGCAGTAAGCCGCAGCGTCAACCCCGGTGAACTGCGAGCCAGAGGCTGTGTCGGTCTTGATTGTGCTTGTCCACGTAAGGCCGAGCAGATTATCCACGACCAAAGCAGAGTTGGATGGTTTGGTGCTGTATCGTTCCGTGGAGCCGCCCAACTGCGCGACGTTGTAAACCTGGAACTCATACAGGGAGTAGCCGTAATTGCCGCTGCGAAGCGTGCCGAAGAGGCGGATGTATCTAGCCTGCACGGTTTGAAACGTGAGCGTCTCGGCTCCACCTGCTCCGTTGTTATTTGTTGTGGCCACGCTCCATACGGGGTTTGTGGCGGGGTCGGCATTGGTGTACTGGATCTGGTACTGCACCGCGTAGGCCGCCTCCCACGTGAGAATCACGGTATTGAAGGACTGGACCGAACCGAGATCAACCTGAAGCCACGAAGGGTCGACTCCCGAAACCGCGGGCGTTGGAGGCTCACCGGCCGTTGCCGAGCCCCAACGTGTAGCCAGGTTGCCGTCCACGGCATTTTCCGGACCCAGGCAGTTATTGCCTGTATAGGGCGGTGCGGTTGTAGTGTTTGTGCAGGCTCCCTGCGTGCTGCTGGACGTCGCCGTACGGCCTAGCGCGAGATCATTCCCTGGAGGCGCCAGCGTCAGCTGTGCCGCCCCGCTTGTGACGGGAACATTCGCCGCATTGTTCACCGTCACGGTATACGCGCCCACGTTGGCTGCGGTCATGGCCGGGATTGTGAGGCTGATGATGTTAGCGGTTTGCGTGGCGCTGGAAACGATCGTGCTGCTGCCGTTTCTTGGCGTGAACTGCCACTGATAGGTGTATGGGCTGGAGCCGGCTACGACGGCTGACAGTAGGACAGGCTGATTGGTGGTGACAATTTGGCTGGCGGGTTGGGTTGTTATGCTCACCGGGGCTGCCGCGTTTACCGTGACAACGGCGTTGGCTGACTGAACCATGTTCAGCGGATTGCTGACAACCACGTAATAGGTATGTGTTGCAGCCGAGGTGAATCGGGGCGTGGTGAAGCTGTTCGCTTGCCCGAGGGAAACCTGAACACCATCCTGATACCACGCGTACGTGAGCTGTGGAGAGCCACTCGCGACCACGTTGAGTGTGACGGATTGACCGACGACAGTACTCTGCGAAGAGGGCTGTGTGGTGATGGCGGCGTTCGCCGGCGCGACCACACTCAAAGAAACCGCGTTGGACGAGACCGTTCCATAGGCACTGGTGACGGTGACGCTAAAGCTCTCGTTATTGTTGCTGACTGTCGTGACCGGTGTTGTATAGCTTGTGCCGGTCGCCCCAGAGATCGCGACGCCATTTATGTACCACTGATTGGCAAGAGTCCCGGAGCCACTGGCAGCGACAGTGAACGTTGCCGAAAACCCCGCCGTAACTGATTGGCTTACCGGTGGCACGATGAGTGCGGGTGCCTGTGACTGCACAGGGGCGGGAGGCGCAATGGAGGTGAGCTGCACGCTGCCGCTGGCCAGGCCGGGCGCTGTGGCCGTCACTGTTACAGTGCCGGGGGTGAAGCCACTTCGCAAAGCAATTTTGGTCAAACCGCCTTCGAAGTTGAGTTCAGGATCGCCAGGGGAATGAAAGAACGCATAAGGAACACCGCTGATGACGTTGCTGTTCGCCTTCGAAAAGCTGTCTTGGTAGTAGGTCGTCCATGAAGGGTCCGCGACAAGCTGTTCGGTACCACCCATGTAGCCGGCCGGGCCTGTTACAGAGAACGTGACATTGTCGGCGGCGGTGGGAACAAGATTGCCCTCGGCGTCTTCTACCTGTGCAATTACAAAAGCGGCGTCGGAACCGTTTGAGGTCCACTGGAAGCTGCTTCCGTCGGGCCTGGTCAGTTCGGGCACAGCGGTCAAGACGATCTTGTTTTCTACGCCGGCCGTTGCGCGCGTATCGGAGACATTGGGCACCACGTTCCCGTTAGCATCGATGCATTCTGCAGTGACCGTGCCTGGAACCCAGTTCACCATCCAGTGCACCTGCCCGGACATGACGGTAGTGTTTTGCGTCAGATCGGAGCTTGACTGGATGTTCCAGGGGTTTGGGGTCTGATCGGCGAGAGTGGTCCCTGTTAAAGGATCTTTATTTACGCCATTGATCAAGAGGCGAACCGCAGGGCAGTTGCTGAAGGCATTCTCTTGGAGTGGAACACCCTGCTTGTACTCGTAGGCGCGGTTCCAGTGATGCGCTAAAGCGACTACAGGCTTAAGGGAATAAGGAGTCCAGTTTGCTTGATAGATGTAGTAAAGCAGCCGTGGAAAGCGATTCATGTCCACTGTGGAATTACCCAGGGAGCGGACATAGTTGCTCATGGATGCGTTGTTCTGATACTCAGACCACAGACTCACTTCACCTGGAGTATCGGCAAAGTACCACTGCGCCATGCCAAAGGTATTCGCCACGCGTCCTTTGCGCCAGTCATCCAGGAATGGTGCAGCGAAGGCGAGTTCGTTGTCCCAGGCGAGACCGCGGCCTGTACCGATGTCATTCCAATACTCGGCACCGAAGGCCGGTAGAGTCGGAGTCGATTCCTTGATACCAACCTCACAGCCTGCGCCGTCGCACTCATTAAGCCCAACATAGTTGCTGTAGGCAGGCAGGTAGGCGCGTGTGGCCTGTTGACGAGGGTTGATGTTGTCCCATGCGGTTTCAAGGCTCGCCAAAGTGGTCACCAGCGAAACGTTATTACCCCCGTTATCCTCTTCCCAATCAAGGATGGAAGGATGGCTGCGATCGCGGATGATCATGTCGCGATGCAGCTCTGTCTTAAGCGTCCGATCGTCGGCAGAAGGATTGGTGAAGCTGCCTTCGCCATCGCCGCTGGGCTGATCGATCATGATGCCGTAGGCATCGGCTGCCTCGACGAACTCCTCGCTGCTGGTGGAGTGTCCTGGACGCCAAACATTACCGCCGCCTGCGGCAAATTGCGCGAGGTCGCGCCACACCTGTTCATCGGGCACCGCGGAACCCAGCGCAGGGTAATCATACCGGCCCGATCCACCCCACAGATTCATAGCGTGGCCGTTGAAGTAGGGAAAGTTCGCGTCCCAGGTGATGGTGCGAATGCCAAGCGGGCTCTGCGCGGAATCGACTACAAGGCCATTTACACTGACGATGTGATAGACCCTGTACGTGTACGGCTTGCCGAAAGTCGAATTGTTGGGGTACCACAGAGTCGGGTTAGGCACTGTGATCTGCTGCTGAAACATGGGCTGGTTCGTGGAGGGAAACGTGGCCGGCGTCATGGGCGGCACGGCCTGCGTCAACGGTGGTGCGGTCACAACAACATTGCCGGCGGCATCCACGATCTGGGTAGTGAGTGTGACCTGTTGTGTGCTCGCGCTTTCATTTAGCACATTGGTCTGCACCTCCACAATCGCGGAGCTGGCAGTCGCCGTGACTCCGGGGGTGGCGGTGACAGACACCGTTCCGACATAGGTTCCCCAGGTCTTCTGGTTGGAATACACGTTTACCGGAATGTGAACGGGATTGGTGACAAACAGCTTCACGTTTCGGAAAAGCCCAGCCATCGCTTGCCCGAAGCGGAAAGCGCCGGAGAAGTTCGGTGTCTCAAACCATGTGCTGCCGCGCGAGACGTCGACAGCGATGACGTTATCTGAGGCGCCATCAATTTTGAGGTAGGGCGTGAGATCGACAACCACTGGAACGAAACCAACTACATGCGTCGCGTTTGCGTCTGCCGCTACGGCGCTTATACCCGGCAAGAGCGTGCCGTTGACGTAGACCTGGACGCCCGTGTGTGCTCCCTCAAGTTCCAGGAGAAACTTCCGGGTGGCGTACTTCGAATCAATTTTGAAGTGAAGACGGTACCAGTTCTCATTCCCTGCCAGAGAGCCCTGGCCTCCACCCGAGGTCTGATTGAGGAAGGTACGGGGAATGTTGGCCTCATATGGAAGGCCAACCTGCTGCCAATTTGCTAGTGTGTCCGAACCTTCGACAAAGGCCTGCGTCGCATACTGAGCCTCTGTGTTCGTGTTCTCGTACCACCAGTTACTCTGGGCCGAACTCACGCCTGAACCGGCATTCGCGATGTACTGCGGCATACCCGAAGCTAGATTGATTGTCATACGCTGCGAGAGCGGCAGCGAAGTCTCGACCTGCTGTGCCTTCGCGACAATGCCCGACAATGCCGTTATCAGGAGCAACAACGCTGCTACAAGCAGCCCAAAGCTGTTTGGCTCCACGTCGCTCAGAAGGCCATGGACAGTAGGCTGAAAACCCAGTTGGCAACGAAGGGCTTTGCTTGTCATGTTGGCCATTCTGGCACGATCTGCTCAAGATGACATGGTCAAACCCCTTCGACACCCATAAAATTTTTATCGCGTTCAACTACGGAGAGGCATACCGCGATCCGCGTAAGTGCACTACCTTCCCCATGTTGATCCTGCGAAACCAACTAGCCTAGAGACTTTAAGTCGTTCAACAAGCTGCCTTAGTTCGTCGTTTAAAGTCTCAACGTCATTGCCCGTCACATCGATTCACTGCGTGATCGAAGGTAGTCCTTCGTCGGTTCACAGCTTTGCGGCAGTGTGTTCCCGGGACATGTCTGGACAAACCACAAGCTTGATGCCAACGCACCCTGCCCGATACCGGAGTGTGAGGTGATACTGCGTGGCACGCCAGACAGCTTGCTACGCCGCTAAAAAAGACACTCACCCAGTTGCTGGATCGCTCGACGCACTTCCTCTGTCGTGCGGGCGCACCTGTGAAGAACTTCCCCATGGTGCCTTCTTCTGGCGACCAGAGATGTATGCGCTGCGCAGGAGAAATAGGTAGCCTGTCAATCTTGGGAAGTGACAAGGCTACGCTACATTGCGTTCCGGCCTGGCTTACGAGGTGATCAAGCCTTCGGCAGTAAGAACAGGGCTGTCCAGTGTTCCTGCGGCCGAGGTTGTGGAAGTGAGTGCGCGGCCTCCAGGACCCACCCAGCGTTTCGTCCAGACCCTGCTGACCACACGCAGCATGACCAGAATGATGACGGCAAAGAGAGCATAGGCCATGAACCCGGCAGCAAAGGAGCCAGTGTGCTGCTTGCTCTGACCCAGAACATTGGGGAGGATCGAGCCGCCCAGGGCGCCGATTTCGCCGATCATGCTGCCGGCAACGGCGGTCGTGAGTGGCCAGCGCAGCGGCACAAGCTGGAACAGAGCACCGTTACCTGCGCCAAGCGCGGCAAAGCAGACCATAAACATGGTGATCGTAATGGCCAGCGAGGGATTGCGGGTCAGACCGAACAGGCCGGCGATGGCGATGAGGAGCACGACCGAAAGCGTGGTGACACCGCCGACGCGATCCGAGAACCAGCCGCCGGCGATACGAGTCAGACTGCCGAGCAGCGTGGCCATCATGGTGTAAGTGCCGGCCTCCGCTTTGGTTATGTGGAACTGGCTGACGAAGAGCGTGGGCAGAAATGTTGCCAGGCCGATGAAACCGCCGAAAGTAATGGCGTAGACGAAATTGAAGGACCAACCGTCCTTTTCGGCAAGCGGAGCGAGGTGTTCGCGAAGGGTCTGGTGCTCATGGTCGGGTGGCTCCTTGGCGAAGAAGATCATCACGAACAATGGAAGCAACATGCAGAGGGCCGCGATGCCATAGACCGTATGCCAGCCGTGCGTACGGGCGAGACGCGGGGCGAAGAAGGCGGCGATCGCCGTGCCGCTGTTGCCGGCGCCGGCGATGCCCATCGCGAGCCCCTTGTACTCCTTGGGGAAACCAGCCGGCGCCGAGCGAAAGCGCCACGCCGAAGCTGGCACCGGCGATGCCGAGCAGAACACCCATGGCGAGCACGTCCGAGAAGCTGTGCACGAAGAGGAAGCCGTACATCAACGCGATACAGATCGCGGTCATCTCAACGACCGCGGCGTTCTTCCGACCGATGTATTGGCTGAGAACACCAAGTGGAAAGCGCATGAGGGCGCCGGCGAGCGTCGGCACGGAGACCATGAGACCGATCTGCGCGGGGGTGAGGTGGTATTGCTCGGTGATGAAAGGAGCCATGGCGCCGTTGAGCACCCAAATGGCGAAGCTGAAGTCGAAGTAGAGGAAGGACGCAAGCAGAGTCGCGGGGTGGCCGGACTTGAGAAACATCTTGGCATTCGCCATGGAAGAACACTCCTAAAGGAAGTGATGGAGATCAACGTGTTCCGAGTAAAGCCGGGTGTGCTGCGCTGGCGAGCGAACGTCAGGGTGCGCTCCTTGGTTGCGGCTGCGACGAACGGGGGCGCAGCATCGTGCGAATCAGGCCTGGCCGCTGCGCTCCACGCGCACGGCACACTGCTTGAAGTTGGGCTCGCGACTGATGGGATCAAAGGCCCCCAGCGTGACGAGGTTGGAGTTGTGCTCCGCGAAGTGAAAGGGCATAAAGACCTGCCCCGGAGCGATGATGTTGGTGACGCGCAGTTCGAGATCCCGCACGGAGTTGCGGCGCGAAACAACCGTGACGCGGTCATGCGGCCGCAGCGATAGACGCTCTGCATCTGCAGGATTGATCTCAAGCCAGGCGTTTGGCACCATGCCATGGAGCATGGGGACCGCCCCAGTCTTGGTGCGGGTATGCCAATGCTCGACGGTGCGGCCCGTGTTGAGGATGAGGTCGTATTCTTCATCCGGCTGCTCGGCAAAGGGCAGGCAGGGCACGCAATGAAAGAGCGCGCGGCCGTTGGGGCGGGGAAAGACGCCGTCGGTATACAGGCGTGGACCGCCCCATTGCACGCCGCCCGCCTCCTCGATCTGCCCCCAGGTGAAGGGGCTGTAGTCGCAAAGGCGGCCTGCCGACACGCGCTGCCATTCGAGCCAAGCATCGTGCGTGCTGGTCCAGCCAGGGTAGAGCTCGTCTTTGATGCTTCGACCGCCGACGCCGACGCCGAGTCGCTCCGCCAGGGCGAGGAAGATATCGAAGTCAGAGCGAGCCTCCCCGGGTGGGGTGGTGAAGGCGTTCACCTTGCTGATGCGGCGCTCTGAATTGGTATAGGTTCCTTCCTTTTCGCCCCAGATCGCGGCGGGTAGAACAAGGTCGGCGAAGTCCATGGTGGGCGTGGGATAGAACCCATCCTGCGCCACGACGAATTCGGCGGTTCGCAGTGCGTCCGTGAGCAGATCGTAGTTGGGAAAGCTGACGACGGGGTTGGTGGCAACGAACCAGAGCGCTTTGACCTGCCCGGCGACAGCGGCCTCGATGATGTCAGGATAGGCAAGGCCGCGTTGCCTGGGCAGACGGTCGGCGCCGATGCCCCAAAACGCGGCGAGTTCATCGCGGGCGGACTCATCTTCGAAGTTGCGGTACCCGGGCATGGACGAGGTGAAGCCACTCTCGCGCGTGCCCATGGCATTGCACTGACCGGTGATGGAAAAGGGCGAGCCGCCAACACGGCCGATGTTGCCGGTGAGCATGGCAAGGTTGTTGATCGCGGCCACGGTGACGGCGCCCTGCGTAGAGTGGTTCACGCCCATCGTCCAGCCGATGAAGCCCGCCTTGGCCCGGCCGTACAGATGGGCGACGCGCTCGATCAAGGCGGGCGCGAGGCCGGTGGTCTCGGAGACGCGCTCGGGGGTGTAGTCGGCGACGAAGCTGACGAAGTCGTCAAAGGCTTCGGTGTGGGCTTCCACGTAGGCGCGGTCGAAGAGGCCATCGCGGAGCAGGATATGGGCGATGCCGTTGAGCAGGGCGATATCGGAGCGCGGTTTGACGGGGAGATGGATGTCGGCCATCATCGCGGTTTTGGTGACGCGCGGGTCGGCGACGACGAGCATCTGGCCGGGCTTCTTGTGTACACGGTTGCAGAGGATCGGGTGATTGTCGGCGATGTTGGCGCCGACGAGCAGAACGACGTCGGCGGACTCCATGTCCGCGTAGGAACCGGGCGGGCCGTCGGAGCCGAAGCTGAGCTTATAGCCGGAGACGGCTGAGGCCATGCAGAGCGTGGTGTTGCCGTCGTAGTTGCGAGAGCGGAAGCCGAGCTGGACGAGTTTGCCGAGGGTATAGAACTCTTCGGTGAGCAGCTGGCCTGTGCCGATAACGCCGAGGGTATCGTGCCCATACGTGGCCTGTAGCGCGGTGATTTTTTCGACCATGATACCCAGCGCGGTGTTCCAGCTGACAGGGACCAGTGGGGTGCCGCGGCCGCTAACGCGCAGCAGGGGCGTGGTGGCGCGGCCGGGCGCGTGGGGAACGTGATGCTCGGAGAGACCCTTGGGACAGAGTTTGCCGCGATTGACGGGATGGTCGGGGTTGCCGCGCGCCGCGACGGCTTTGCCGTCCTTTGTGCCGATCAGCATGCCACAGCCGACGGAGCAATAGCCGCAGGTGGTCTTGGTCCAGGTGTCGGCAATGCGGGATTCAGAGATGTAGCCGAAGCGCGGGTCTTTGGCGTAGGCATATTTGCGCCCGTTGGTGTAAATGCCGGCCATGCGCTTGAGGCGCGTGAGCAACGAGGGCGTGGGTTCGGAGGCAAGCGGCGCGTCCGAGACGCTGGCGTTGGGCGTGCTGTCGACCGTGCTGCTGCGGAAGAAGCGCCTCATGCGTGGACTCCATGAGCGGGGCGATGCTTGAGGAAGGTGAGGCCCATGCTGAGCGGCACCACCGAAACAAAGAAGAGATAACGGCTCAGCATGACCGCGGAGAGGGAGGTCCCGAGCGCAAGCAGCGGCAACGGTGCGAGAAGAAAGAGCGGCGTGGCCAGTGCGGTGAGCCACGACAGCGCCACAATCCACCAGAGAGCTTCGCCACGGAGGTGGTTGTAAGAAGCGCGGGTTTCGAAGTTCTCCGAGGCGCGGAGCCGAAAGATACGCACAACCTGGTTGGCTATCCAAAGCACCGCGATGACGGCAGCGGGGCGGGCGTCGGCCAGCAACGGCATGTATTGCAGGTGCAGGCCGAAACGAGAGGCAAACGCGACCAACGCGGCAGCTGGCTGCTGCATGGCGGACGCCATGGCCGTGCCGAGAAGACCGGCGGAAAGCAGGAAGTCGAGGGGCGTGTGCAGCATGTTCCACGAAGGCCGCGCCCGGACGAGGTAGATGTAAGCGCTCGCCAGCGTGCCGCAGAGACCGAAGAAGACCGCGGCGTACGCGGCGGGGTGAACGAGCGTTGCGAGCAGCCGAACCGGTGTGCCGAGAGCGAGCTGCAAGCGCGCCAGCAGGGGCGTCGTGGAGACCGGCAATGTAACGGCGGCGCCGGCCCAGGCCGAGGCGGCGCACAGGCCGATGGCGCCGAAGAACAGGGAGAAGAAAAGGACCTCACGGCTGAGCCAGGAGCGATACCACATCTTGAGCGCGCGCCAGGCGTAGGCGGGGCGACCAAGATGGAAGACCGAGATGTTCAGCGCACAGGCGGTGAGCACCGTCAGAAGCGTGATGCTGACCGTATCGAGCGCACGACCCAGGACAAGGGCGGTGAGTGTGCCGAAGGTGGCCTGCATGGCGGTGGTCATCAGCACCAGCGACGGGTGCGCGTGTTCGAGCGGAATGTCGCCGGTATCGACGCGTTCGAGCCAGGCTGCCGAGCGCTCCGGCAGGGTGAGACGCGTGGTCGAAATCGTGTGGCCCGCGGGTGGCATGCCGGGCGATTCGGCAAGGCGGAAGTCAGCGCGCCACTCGTGCTTGTTGACGATTTCGATCTGAATGGCGTTCTCAGGGCAGGCGTTGACGCAGGCGGGCTCGAGATCTTCGAGCAACCGGCCGTGGCACATATCGCACTTGCCCACCACGCCGCGCTCGGGGTTGAACTGCGGCACGGAGTAGGGGCAGTTCCACACGCAGTACTGGCAGCCGATGCAGGCCTCGGCGGAGTGCAGCACGATGCCGGTCAACGGATCCTTGGTATAGGCGTTCACCGGACAGCCCTTGAGGCAGTCGGCGGAGAGACAGTGATTGCAGCCCATGGACAGGTAGGTGCGTTGCGTGTCGGGCCAGGTGCCGCCTTCGAGTTCACCGACGCGACGCCACTTGATGTCGGCCGGATTGCCGTTCTGCTCATTGCAGGCCACCTCGCAGGAGCGGCAGCCGATGCACTTCGTCATATCGAAGTGGAAGCGGTACTGCTCCCCGGCCTGGAGCGGACGATCGGGGATCAGCGCTTCGATGGGCGAAGGAATGGTGCCGCCTTCAAGCAGCGTCATGCGTACCAGCTCTTCGCTGCCCGTTTCCATCGCGCGTTCGTGAAGCGGAAGTGCCAAGGTACAGCTCCAAGTCGTTCGGTTCGTGATCCTCAGTACACGTCGCGGTGATAGCGGCCGTTGTCATGCATGTCGCTGACGTAGTCCTTTGCGGCTTCGGCGTCCATCCTGCCTTGCTGCTCAAGAACGGTGTGCAGGGCAGCATCGACGTCTTTGGCCATGCGGCTGGCGTCGCCGCAGACGAAGAGCTGGGCGCCGTCGCAGAGCCAGCGCCACAGCTCGGCGCCGTGCTCGACCATGCGGTCCTGCACGTAAATCTTGTGGGCCTGGTCGCGGGAGAATGCCGTGTCGAGTCGCGTGAGGTGACCGGTATCGCACATGGTCCTGAGCTCCTCACAATAGAGGAAGTCCGTGCGCGCGCTTCGTTCACCGAAGAAGAGCCAGTTCTTACCAGACTGGCCGAGCGCCTGACGCTCATGCAGAAAAGCGCGAAAGGGAGCAATACCGGTCCCGGGGCCGATCATGATCATGGGCGTGCGCGGGTCCTTTGGCAGGCGGAACTTCTTGTTCGGCTGGATATAGATGGGCAGGCGTTCACCCATGTCGACACGATCGGCAAGCATCGTGGAGGCGATGCCGCCGCGCTCGCGGTTATGCGTGCGATAGCGGACCACGGCGACCGTGCAGTGGACTTCGCGACCGTGGGCCGCAGGGGACGAGCTGATGGAATAGAGACGGGGCGCGAGACGGGGCAGGATGGCGAGGAGTTCGGCCGCCTCGGTAAGCACACCGGGAAATTCGGTCAGAAGATCGATCAGGCCGCGGTCATACATGAAGGTATCGAGGTGCGTGGCCTGCTCAGGCGGCAGCAGCGCGGCGAGGCTCTTGCTGCCGCTGCGCTCTGCGAAGTACTGGACGATCTTGCGGCTCAGGCGCGTGGGTTGCAGATGGTGCAGCAGAGCTTCACGCACAGTGGTCACACCCAGTTTGGGAATGTCGATCGTGGCGCTGCCGCTGAAGGGAAGATGTGCGAGCAGATCGTCGACGAGCGCGGGGTCGTTCTGTGCGAGGACCCCGCAGGCATCGCCGGCCTGGTAGTGCAGGGCGGAGCTTTCGAGCGCGAGGCCTAGATGCAGGGTGAGCTTGGAGCTGACGTCCGAGGTCAAGGCGCGGCGCTCGATGAGCGCGGCATAGAAGGGGTTATCGCGTGTATGGATGTGCTCGGGCTCACGAAGGGCGGCACCGTTGCTATGGGTCGAGCCCCAACCGGTTGTACGCTCAGCCTGCGCGGGTGCATGGACGTGGTCGGCCTGGAGGCTGACGTTGGATTCGCCGTGCTTGTGCGAGAGATGCGGCTTCAGGTCATTCTTCCACTGATCAAACGGCGCATCGACCTCGACGTCGCTTTCCGTGCGTGGGATGAAGCGCGTGGCCCCGAGCACCTGCAGCCGCTCATCAAGATCGATACCGAATTTGCAGAAGTGCTCGTAGTGCTTGTCGCCCAGGCAAAAGACGGAGTAGCGCAGCGTCTTGAGCTCAGGGGCAGCGTCGGAAAAGAGCTGATCACGAAAAGCTTTGGCATGGTCCGGCGGATCGCCCTCGCCGTAGGTGCTGGCAAGGAAGAGCGTGTTTTCCTGCTTGGCCAAGTCGGCGAGAGTAAGTTTTTCGAAAGAGCCGATTTCGGCGGTGTGCCCCTGAGCTTTTAACTCCTTCACCATTTTTTTGGCGAGGCGTTCGGCGGTCCCGGTCTGTGAAGCGAAGTAGACGGCGAAACGGAGCGAGATGGGCTTTTCGGCCGGCTGTGCGTTTCCAGGGGCATGCGAGAACAGACCGGCAAGGAAGCCGTTGAGCCACGCGCGCTGCTCGGGTGAGAAGGGTGCGTTGTCCGGGATGTGCGGGATCGTCTGCATGCGTGTATCGGGGCCTTATGCGGTTGCGATGTCCTTCGCGGTAGCACCAGTACACATGGCGCGAAGAGCGTCGGCGGAGTGGCGCCGCGTGAAGTGGAGGAAGGTTTCGTTTTCCTGATGCGCTTGGGCGAAATGGGTGAAGAGACGATGGAGCACCGGTTTCACCTCGGCGTACTTCAGGGCAGGAAAGAGCTCGCGGGCGATGCCCTGATCGCCGTCGGCGCCCCCGCCCAGGTTGACCTGGTAACCCTCTTCGCCGTCCACCTTGACGCCCATGAGGCCGATATCGCCGATGTAGTGCTGAGCGCAGGAGTTGGAGCAGCCGGTGACGTGGAGGTTAACAGGCGCAGTGAGGGTAAAAACACCGTCGAGCGAACGGGCGAGTTCGATCGCATGACCTTTGGTATCGGTGGCCGCGAAGCGGCAACCACGGTTCCCGGTGCAGGCCACGGTGCCAGAGAGCACACGGCCCGCTGTGTAGTCCAACCCGGCCGCGCGCACGGCGGCTTTGGCGGCTTCGAGCTGGTCTGCCGGGATATTGGGGATGAGCAGGTTTTGCCAGACGGTCAGGCGCAACTCGCCGGAGCCGAAGCGGTCGGCAAGCTCGGCCAGCGCGCGGGCCTGCTCGACCGGCAACCAGCCGACAGGGACAGTGATGCCGAGGTAGTGCAAGCCAGGCTGTGTTTGCGCGTGAACGCCCAGGTGACCGGCACGGTCGATCGGGCCGCGTGCATCACATTCGGCCGCATCGACGTGCAGCACGGGAAAGGCCAGCCTACGCTCAGTCTCTTCGAGGAACCGGGTAATGCCCCAGCGATCGATGAGGTATTTGAGCCGGGCCTTCTTGCGATCGGTACGGTCGCCGTGCTCGGCAAAGACGCGCACCATGGCAGCGGCGACGGCGATCAGCTGGTCGGGGCGCAGCAGCAAGCCGCAGTCGGTAGCGAACTGCTTATGGCCGGTGATGCCGCAGAGGAGAACGCGGAAGTAGACACCTGGGGGAACAGAACGACCCTCGCGTACGCGCACGGCAACAAAGCCGATATCGTTGGTGTCGGCCAGCGCGGAAATACGCCCGCCGTTGTCGAAAGCGATGTTGAATTTGCGCGGCAGGCCGAACATGTCGCGCGAGTTGGAGATGTAGTTCTGCAGTGCCTCGGCAAAGGGCTGCACGTCGATGAGTTCTTCAGGGTCGTAGCCGGAGACGGGAGACGCGGTAATGTTGCGGATGTTGTCCGCGCCGGAGCCGTGCGAACGCATGCCGAGCCGCTGAAGGGCGTTCAGCACGTCCACGATGTGTTTCGGGGCAAACTCGCGAATCTGCACATTGGCGCGCGTGGTGAGGTCGATGCGGCCCGAGCCCCAAGCCTCGGCCATGCGCGCGAGTCCGCGCATCTGCTCGCTGCGGAGCACGCCGCCGGCAATGCGCAGGCGGAGCATAAAGCTGTCCTGCGCGGGCGCTACGTAGAACAGACCATAGAACTTGAAGCGATAGCGAAACTCGGGCTCCGGAATCTTGTCTTCTGCGGCATGGGCGAGCAGATCGTCCCAGCAGTCCAGCGGATTGCGCTCGTACTTCCACACCTCTTCGGCGCAAAGGTCGCTAACGGGTGTGCCCCAGAAGGTGGGTTCTTCGGGCTCGGCTCCAGCGGCGGCGAGATTGGGGACTTCGGAGGCGGGGTCGCTGGTGACGGTGCCGTCGGGCAAGTGGCCGGCAAAGGGAAGGCGTTGCAGGGCACCCGCAAAGAAGCCCTGCAGATACTGCTTTTGCGATTCGGTAAAGGGGCCTGCGCCCGCGACGGATGCGGAGAAGGAGCGCAGATCGGTTGTGGACATCAGGCGGCCTCCCAATCGGCAGTCAATCGGAGGCACGTAAGAGTCAGCCGCACATGCGGAGACACACACGCTCACATCCGAGCTGAACAAAACACTTTGCAGGGAGTCCGGCGCGTCGTGGAGCCGAACGGGTCAGGACCGGAGCTGTCAAGACAAATTGGCTCTCGGTCCTCAAAGTATAGGCAAAGGCAAGCAGCGGCGCAAGCACGTGTGAAGAACCGGGCTTCGTTTCCGGTGCGAGCTGTGTTACACCGTACTCACACAGTTCATTCGACACCCCGATGTGTCGCTGCGGCGATGGCCGTGGGCCTCCTGCTCTCCGTGGAGCAGAGCCGGCTTTAGTTTGCCTCCCAAAAGCAAGTCCCGCGCAGCGGTGTCATTCTGCTGCGCGCTGGAGCACTTGACTGCGTGACTAAGCGAATACGTTGTTGTTGACCCGTGGCTCTGCCTGCTGGAAAAGGAGATTTGCTTGCCCTTTCGTTGCACAATGTACGCCTGCCTGATTGTGGGCGCGAGCTGCGCCGCTGTTGCGCAAACAACGGCGCCCGCCTCCAGTCCCGCCGCTGAACCCGCCTCAGCGCCTGCCGCTGCGTCCGCGCCGGTGACCGTGTTCGGCACATTGCGCGAACGGACGAACGCCACGCAATGGTTTGCCGCCACCCCCAATGACGAGGTGTACGGACACCAGGATTCGTTGCTGCGATTGGGGATTCAGCAACGCATCAAGCATTTCGACTACCTTCTCGAACTAGGCCAAAGTGCCGAGTTGTTTCTGCCCAACGACGCGGTGTCTCCAGTTGCTGCGCAGGGGCAACTGGGGCTCGGAGCAAATTACTATGTGGCCAACGGCAACAACCAGTACCCGGCGGCGGCCTCGTTTCGACAGGGCTTTCTGCGCTACCACTTCCCGCACGAGACCAATGCACTGCGCGTGGGACGTTTTGAATTTTTCGATGGGCAGGAGACGACACCTGCAAACACGACACTCCTGTGGCTGCAGACGAACCGGGTCGCACAACGACTGATCGGCAACTTCGGGTTTTCAAACGGACAACGGTCCTTTGATGGAGCGGACGGCAAGATAGGCGGAGCGAACTGGAACCTGACGGCCATGGCCGGTCGCGCCGTACAGGGCGTCTTCAATATGAACGCCAATCCCGAGTTGAATGTGGATCTCCAGTACCTGGCGTATACGCGGTACCTGGCGCAAAAGCGGCTGATCCTGCGCGGCTTTGCAATCGGCTATCACGATGGCCGAACGGGGCTAACCAAAACGGATAACCGCACGGCCGCGACCCGCGCGCTGGACCATAAGAACATCCGGGTAGGCACCTATGGGATGAGCGCAACCACAGCCATTCCCGTGCGCAAAAACACGTTGGATCTATTGTTCTGGGGCGTGTTGCAGAACGGCTCCTGGGGTCTGCTGGACCAGCATTCGGGAGGATACGCGGTGGAAGGCGGCTACCGCTGGACAGGTCTGAGGACACAGCCATGGCTGCGCGGCGGCGCCCTGCGCACGACCGGCGACAACAACAACACGGACCGGGAACACAATACATTTTTCCAGATCCTGCCAACGCCCCGCCTCTACGCACGCTTTCCCTTTTTCAACATGATGAATTCGAAGGATGAGTTCCTCATGTTAATGGATAAGCCGACCGGGAAGCTGGAAGTGCGGACAGACCTTCACTTCCTGCAGCTGACCGCACCGAGTGACCTCTGGTACCAGGGTGGAGGAGCGTATGACAACAAGGCCTTCGGCTACATCGGGCGCCCTGGAAACGGGCACGGCAGCTTTTCTTCGCTTTACGACGTAAGCGCAGACTACGCGCTGAGCAAGCAGTTGCTTCTCACGTCGTACTATGCTCGGGCGTTCGGCAAAACGGTGGTGGCGACGATCTACCGGCGGGACCGGGTGGCGCAATACGGCTACTTTGAGCTGAACTACAGGTTCGCCAAACCGGTAGGCCAGGCGCAAAGGCCTTAGGCCTACGCTTGGGCAAACAGAAAAGAGAACTTTGTCGATTATGTAAGCCTGCTCTGACGGGCAACTCTTTCGTCCTGCCACAGAAAGCGTTCACGCCGTCAATGAGCCAAAGTACTATAAGAGAGCTCACCCAAACGCACCTTTTCGCGTCAGGGACGCTCCTGCGGAAAGAACATTCTTCGCGGGATCGAGCGAAGGGACCGACCCGATGCCGCATGCAAGCTTCGATGGACTCCGCGTTTTGTCGTTGGAGTCGCGTCGTGCCCGCGAGGTCGAGAAGCTGATCCGCACCTACAACGGTGAGCCGACCGTGGTGCCGGCATTGCGTGAACTGCCGTTATCGTCAAATACAGCGTGCCTTCAATTTGGGCGAAGGCTGGTTGCGGGCGAGTTCGATATGGTGCTGTTCATGACCGGGGTCGGGGTGCGCTCCATGATGAGCATTCTTGAAACGGAGATGCCCCGAGACGCCGTGGTCGAGGCACTGCGACTCATCACCGTGGTGGCGCGAGGCGTGAAGCCCGGTGCCGCGCTACGCGAGTTGGAGGTGCCGATCAGTGCGGTGACGCCGGAACCGGCAACGTGGCGCGAGGTGATTCAAACGCTGGATACCAGCTTTGGGGATCGGCTGCTCGAGACGCGCCTGGCTGTTCAGGAGTACGGGGCGTCCAACCCGGAGTTGCTTGCCGAGTTGGTGACACGCTGCGCCCAGGTGACAAAAGTGCCGGTCTATCAGTGGGGTCTGCCGCTGGATTTGCAACCGCTGCGCGACAGTGTGCTGGCAATCAGCCAGAGCGCGATCGATGTCGTGCTGTTTATGACCGCCGTGCAGGTCATTCACCTGTTCCAGGTAGCGGCAGAGATGGGATTAACAGACGCGTTGCGGCGCGGGCTGGAGGCCTTGGTCGTCGTATCGATTGGACCGACAACCACCGAGGAGCTGCAGCATTATAGTGTGAAGCCGGATTTCGAGCCGTCGCGGCCCAAGATGGGCTTCATGATCAATGAGGCGGCCCAGTATGCCGCCAAGGTGCTCGCGACAAAGCGCTCTTCGGTGCCGCCAACCGATCGGCCGCCAAGGGCGCAGCTACCGGACAAGGCACGCCTTTCGGCGCCGACGATCGCGAACGCCCCAGCGCGCGGTGTGGTTCAGATTGCGCCTTCAACGCCGACCATGGCTGGATTTCTGGATGGGCTGGCGCCGCTGGACATTCTGCAGGAGGTATCCAGCCGTATCACTGCAGCTGATCCGCTGCATGTGGCCCTGGAGCGCATCGTGAAGTTTGTCTCCACGGTGTTTTCCTGCGATTCCTGTTTTCTCTACACGGTGGAAGAGGACGAGTTGGTGCTGCGTGCCTCCAAAAACCCGCACGGGGATGTGGTGGATCGGTTAAAGATTTCCGTCGGTGAAGGCGTAACGGGATGGGTTGCCGAGCATCGCGAGGTCGCTGCCATCTCCGATCATGCCTCCGAGGACCCGCGTTTCAACGCGTTCTTTAACCTGCCAGAAGACCGCTTCGAAGCAATGCTCTGCGTACCGATCCTGTGTGCAAACCGTGTCGTCGGTGTTCTTAACCTGCAACATCGCGAGAGGTACGATCACACCGAACTTGAACGTCGGCTGCTCTCAACTATCGGGACGCTGGTGGGAGCGGAGATGGAACGCGCGCGGTTGGAGACGGAAAATTCCGCTCTGGTACAGCGACTGGAAGACCGCAAACTGGTTGACCGAGCCAAAGGGGTACTGCTGCGAGACCTGAAGATCAGCGAAGACGAAGCCTATCGGACCATGCAGCGCGAAAGTCGACAAAGGCGGCGGCTTATGCGGGAGATCGCTGAGGCCATCTTGCTCGCAGAGGAATTGCGCCAAGCAGCAAGCTCCTAGCGCCCCTTGGGATGGAACACGAGCGAACCCTGATTGGTAACGAGAGACGCTGCTGTCGTTATTTGAGATCTCCGTGGCCGCTCAGAAGGGCTGCTCGGCCCGGACGACTGAAAACAATGCGTCATCCGGTATTACCGAGACACCAAGATGAGTACGAGGGCGAGAGACTTCGTTGCGGCTTCGGGGTGCCCGGTGAATCTGGCCAACACCTGGCTGAGAGCAGTGCAACAACGATCGGCAGTTCCCTTCACGATCGCCGATGCCCCGAATCAAAGCGCAGAACATAGCCCTGTCTGAAATTGGTGGCCGAGGTACATCTTGAGCTGCTTGGCAAGTGGGGTTCCCCCCGCTGGCGCTCCCGAATCAGGTTCCGCTCGAAGTGAGCGACAGCACCGAATGCGCTCAGGAACAAATGCAAAGGGACAAGGCAGGTTCATGTACTTTCCTAATACCAACAGTGGAGTGTGGGAATCCCGAAGGCTTCCGAGAGTTGAGGCATAGATGGAAGCCTGTTCTTTGGCTACACCCCTCCCCTCAACCTGTCACTGACATGGTCCGCCGTGAAAACATTTGACCATGGTCAAATAATGCTTGACCTGCACGAGATCCGCGGGCATGATTGACCATGGTCAAAAGTGAGCTGGCAACGGGTAAAGGTGAGCAAACCCGCAAGCAAATCTTTTCGAGTGCTCTTGAGCTCTTCAGGGAACGCGGATTCGATGCCACCACCATGCAAGCCATCGCGGCTCATGCCGGAGTAGTGAAGAGCGCTGCCTATTATTACTTTCCCAGCAAAGAAGCTCTGATTCAGGCCTATTACGAGAATGTTCAGGCCGAGCAGGAGCGTCTGTGTGAGGAACTCTTCGCCACGACCAAAGACTTAAAGACCCGTTTGGTCACAGCTCTGCATTCGAAGTTTGACTTGACCAAGAACGATCGCAACCTCCTCGGAGTGGTTTTTAGGTATACCGGTGAGCCTTCCCATCCCCTCTCTTGCCTGGGCCCAGGTACTGCTGAGATTCGTCGTCGTAGCACGCAGGTGTTCCAGGGCGCCATAGCTGAAGAAAAGCTGCCTCGGGACCTTCGTGTCCTGCTTCCGATTGCACTCTGGGCATTACAGATGGGATTGCTGGTTATGTTTCTCTACGACGAGTCCGAGAACCAGCAACGAACACGCCGAATGGCGGATGGTGCCCTCAAGCTGACCTTGAAGCTGCTTGGGCTTGCAAAACTTGCCATCCTAAAGCCCATCAGAACGACAGTTCTCGAGTTGTTGCAACAAGCCGAGCTGCTTCCAGGAGAGGACCTATGATCCGAATCGATGAACGACCCTCATCCATGCCCCTGTTGAGCGCTGCTTCGATCTTTCCCGCAGTGTTCAAGTGCATTTACCCCTTGCCGAGGTGATCTTTTTGCGCCGCTACATGCTTGCTCTTCTGCGTGAGCGAAATGTCGTCATCAAGCAATTGACCGAATCCTCAGACTGGCAACGATACCTGAAGAGCGATCCGAGTCAGGAAAGGACGTCGTCCCTATGAAAATCGTTATTGTAGGTGGAAGCGGACAAGTCGGTACGATTCTCGCTCGACACTTTCATCGAGAAGGCCATCAGGTCTTGGTCTTTAGCCGCCAAGGGCAGAACACGCCTTGGAAGACGCTCCATTGGGATGGTGCAACACCAGGACCCTGGATCGCTGACGTGGATGGTAGCGAGGTCTGGATCAATCTGGCAGGAAGAAGTGTAAATTGTCGCTATAACAGGAAAAATCGCAGAGACATTCTGGATTCACGCGTTCGGTCTACGTTGGTTCTCCATGAAGCAATCACACGGCTTAAAAACCCGCCTGCGGTGTGGTTTAACGCCAGCACCGCCACTATTTATCGTCATGCGCTTGATCGCTCGATGGATGAAGCCACTGGAGAACTGGGCGGCAACGAACCGGGAGCACCGGATACGTGGAACTTCTCCATCGAGGTTGCAAAAGCCTGGGAGAAGGCGTTCTTTTCGATCACGACACCAAGGACGCGTCAGGTGGCGCTGCGAAGTGCCATGACTTTCAGTCCCGACCGCGGCGGTGTCTTCGATGTCTTCTCAAAGCTGGTTCGTTGCGGCCTGGGTGGAACAAACCTGCCGGGCACACAATTTGTTTCCTGGATTCATGAGGTCGACTTTATCCGTGCAGTCGAGTTCCTGATCGCCAGTCCAACCATTTCAGGACCTGTAAACCTGGCATCGCCTCGTCCACTTCCCAATGCGCAGTTTCTCCGTATTCTGCGCAAAGCGTGGGGTGTTCGCTTCGGAGTACCAACGCTGCCGTGGATGCTTAAGATCGGTACGTTCCTGCTCCGAACCGAATCCGAACTAATTCTGAAGAGTCGCCGCGTTGTGCCGGGGCGACTCCTTGATGCGGAGTTTACATTCAGCTATCCAACATGGGACCAGGCTGCGCCGGACCTCGTCGCGCGCTCGCGGAGGTAGACCCTATGACCTCAACGTCTGGTGTATACATCGAGATCGACGTTCAGGCTGACATCGATATGGTATGGCGCTCTACGTCCCTTTGAAGTTTTGCCTGCCGCAGGTTCGAGGTGGATGTCGCTTCTGAAAAGGGCTCCTTTGGTTGATGAGTCTTCCCTTCTGCCCTCCTTTTAGCCGCTAGCGACAAGGCCGTGCAGGAAGCAAACGACAGCTTGCTTCCACTCTTCCCCCTGAACGCATAGAAACTGCCGGACCTTGGAGCCCAGCCCTACACAGAACATCATCCAACAGTTTCAGTTGAGGAGGAAAGTCATGTCACAATCGACACGTTCAATCTTGGTCGCCGGCGCACAGGGCGTAATCGGCCAGGCCGCAGCGGAGCACTTCAGTGCAGCGCCCGACACGGTCGTGTATGGGTTATCTCGCCGCAAGATCGACGACTTGCCAGGCGTGAGCCCGATCAATGTCGACCTGCTTTCACCTGCGGATGTCGCGCGTGTCGTCGGTCCTCTCACGGATGTGACGCACGTGATCTTTGGCGCGTATGTCGAGAAGGACACACCGGGCGAACGCAGCGAGGTGAACGTGGCGTTGCTGCGCAATCTGCTGACCGTAGTGGAACGGAACGCACCCGGGTTAAAACATGTCACCCTGTATCAGGGCGGCAAGGCCTATGGCGCCGATCTCGGGCCATTCAAAACTCCGGCGCGAGAGGATGATCCCCGTCTTATGGGCCCCAACTTCTACTACGACCAGGAGGACTTTCTTCGCAGCATACAGACAGGCAAAAGCTGGAACTTCAGCATTCTTCGTCCTGAAGCGGTGTGTGGATACGCCGTGGGTAATCCCATGAATCTCGCGATGGTGATCGCCGTTTATGCCGCCATCTCCAAAGAGTTGGGCCTGCCTCTGCGGTTCCCGGGACCTGAAGCAGCCTACCGCGCGCTCTACCAGGTAACCTCCGCCGACATTCTGGCGAGAGCCGCTGACTGGGCGGGCAAAACTGCTGGCGCGGCAAACGAGATATTCAACATCACGAATGGTGACTACTTTCGCTGGCAGTTCATGTGGCCCAGGATCGCGGATGCCTTTGGAATGAAAATTGCCGAACCTATTCCCATGCCCCTGGAGATCTATATGGCCGACAAGGCACCTCTCTGGGCGAAGATGGTGGAGAAGTATGATCTAAGGCCGATTCCTTACGAGCACCTTGTACATTGGGCGTTCGGCGACTTCATCTTCCATTCTGCGTTCGACAACATCTCGAGCACCATCAAAGCGCGGACGCACGGCTTCAGTGACTGCATCGATACCGAGGAGATGTTCACAAACCTATTTGCCCGCCTGCGCAAGCGCCGCGTCATCCCGGCCCTGATTTAGCAGGAACTCGTTCCAGCCGATTGATCTACGGGCAGCTCCAGGTTAGCATTCCAGGATCTCTAAACATCCCATACAGCCGAGAAAAGAAACTTAAGAAAACTTTCGGTGACCGCGAACCGAAACACCGAAGCCGAGCCTCCTTGTCATTGAGCGCACAGCAAGCGCGCAGGAGGTGGGAAGATGGCAAAAGCAAACGTTGGAAAAGGAGAACGCTGGCTGCGTATGTGCGCGGGCGTTCTTTGCATGGGGTGCGGCTTCCTTTTCCTGAAAGGGACGCTGCCGGGATACCTGTTGGCGATTTCAGGCTGTATCACCTTTTCACCGGTCTCGTGCGGTGGTCCCCACTAGGGGCCATGACTGCGCGAACGGTTCAGGAGTAATTGAGATGGCCCGCACACAATACGACGAGAAGATGCTCCAAGCAGCCCGTGAGGGAGACCACGAATCTATCGTGTCCCTCTTGGTTGTCGCGCAGCCGGATCTCCGTCGTTATGCTGCGCAGGCTTGCCGCACTTCAGACGACGTGAACGATGCGGTTCAAGAAGCCTTGTGGATCGTGTACCGCCGCATCGGAGCGTTACGCGCCTTTGCGTCCTTTTCAGGCTGGCTTTTTGCCATCGTCCGGAGAGAGTGTCTGCGACTTGCGAGGCGGTTTCTAGGCAGCCTCCTTCCTTTGGAGGACGTGGCAAATGAACGTCGCTTTTCCCAAACGCCGCAACTGGAACTTAGCATCGACTTGGCTCGCGCCATTGAATCACTCCCCGGGCATTACCGCGAAGTCGTGTTGCTGCGCGACGTTGAGGAGCTGACCATCAACGAAATTGCAGAACGTCTCGGTCGCACCCGCGAAGCCGTTAAAGGCAATCTCCATCGCGCAAGGCTGCTTCTCCGCGAATACCTGCAACCTGAAAATGAACATTCCCAGTGAGGTGCTCTATGGTTCAGTCCTGTTCTCTTCCTTTTGCCAGTAAGTCCGTTACCGAACACCTCCTGCGTGGCCTCCTTGGCTTGGCGGGCATCCTCTTTGCCTTGAAGCTGGGCAGCTCGAGGCCGATCGTCTCGGTTGCGCTGGTGCTCGGTTCTCTCGTCGCTCTGCGTGGCTGTCCCATGTGCTGGGTGGCCGGTCTCTTCGGCACGCTGCAGCAGAAGTTTTCTCGCCAGAACGTCTAGTTGGAGAGCGACACCCTCAAGGCCCGAACAGGGCTTTCGTTCATCACCGACATCCTCACGATGGCGCTTGCGAGCCGACACCCAGTCTCACGGAGAAAACATATGCCCAGCTTTCAAAACCCCTCTGATTATGCACACGCCAAGGATTTGCTCGGGAACGCCCCCGTAGAAGCAAATGCCTTCCTCGGCCTGAAGCGAGCGGCCGAACGTGCCGATGGTGCCATCCCGGCCAAGACTCGTGAGCTCATCTCGGTCGCAGTTGCCCTCAGTCTTCAGTGCGCCTACTGCATCGATGTTCACACCAAGCTGGCCAAAGCGTCCGGGGCCACCCCTGAGGAGATGGCCGAAGTGGTCTTCATCACAGCCGCCATCAAAGCCGGTGCCGCTGTGGGACATGGCCAGATGGTGATGCGCATGTACAGCGAAGCTTCTTCCCCTGCCGCACCTACCGAGGCTAAACGCGAGGCCGCCTCATAGCATCCCGCCTTCACTGCTTGCGGCGCAGTCGTTGTCCAGGCGTCAGCCGAAGTCGGCTAGCTAGGCTAGGCTAGGTCAACACTGCGCGATGTCCCTTAGCGACGTTCCGTGGTCGCGCTTGGTGCCGATGAAGTCTACATAGCGTTGCATCCAGCGGGATAGCGCGTCAGCAGGCGGGTACTTTGCAGCGATGATGGCGGCGGCATCAGCGCAGGCCTTGACCTGGCTCTGGAAGACTGCTGCGATCAGATTGGAGCGCTGTGGGAAGTGACGGTACACCGTCCCCAGGCCGACGCCTGCTGCCTCTGCAATCTCGCGGACGGTTGTGGAGCTACGCTATGCAGATCGCCCGAGGCAGATCGCCCGAGAAAAAGGCGTCTCCGCATATATAGGCGATGGTCTCAACCGTTGGCCTGCGGCACATGTTCTCGACACCGCACAACTGTACCGGCTTGCCTTGGAGAAGGGACAAGCAGGAGCCGTGTACAACGCGGTCGCGGAGGGTTTGAGCGGCTGTTTGCGGGACCGGTGTGGGTCGGCCCCCCTGTACTTCTTCTGTAAAGTCTTCACAATAATGAACTTACCGGGGTACCGTTTGACAGATACCGTTTGCGTTCGGTTGTTCGACTGCTTTTTAGTTTAGCGGGGGGCGGAAATTCGTGTGCAGTTGGGTTGGGGACGTTTTGATCCGGTTCCAGAAGGGTTTCGGGGTGGACTGCTTTAGAGCGCCGGAATGGTGGCCCCCCTGTCTTCGCGTTGCGGCATCTGGAGGCGAGTGAATACCTGCGCAGCCCCGGCGGTCTCGGGAAAGATTGTCAGCAAGGGACGGGTTTGATGGATGGCGATCCGTTTAGGGCACCAGTTCTACATCTCTGCGGCTGGCTATGGACCTTTGTGGCTCGTGGAAGGAAGGCAATTCAGTCGTTGCGCTGCGCTTCACTCCGGCCTTCGGCAGAGCGGTACTTGCCATCATGGGGCGGCGGGTTTGTGGCACGGCTGAAGCCGTGCCCTTCCCTGCTTTGCTCCGCTTTCGATCCGGCTTGGGATGGAATTTGACACCCATCTATGCGATGAGGCCGCATGGGTGCGGGCACTCGGCGGTTCGGCTAGCAATAGGTGGACGTGTGTTCCGGCATGAGGACGTAGCCGTGCACGTCGAAGTCGTGCCTCTGGCGAGCGCTTCGAGGCAGCGCTCGAAGCAGGCGTAGACCGCTTCGGTGTTCAGATAGAGGAGCCGTCGGTAACAGTTGAAGGTGATGAAGTGAAGGTGGCCTTCGTGCCCGTATCGCCGAAGATGGAGCGGCATGCGTCCTCGTAGCGCTCGGCCTGGGCGGGAGCGGATCGCACTTTCGTGCGATTGGTCACTCACTCGCGATCAAGCCGCGTGCGAATGGGAAGCCGCCGTGGTTGGGTTATGAGTGAGCCACCCGCCCGCGCACAGGGTCGTCGCAGGTGGGGCGAGTAATTTTTAAACATGATCGCACCCGATCGTGAGTGTGCGGTGCACAAGGGCGAATGTTAATGTTGAGACTGGATAGTGATTAAGGCGCAGCTTGAGCTTGCAAAGCGTCGGACGGAGAGAAAATGGCAGATCGTAGACAATTCATGAACGTTGAGGCTGCTGATGCGGAATTGGTTCATCTTCTTGAGACGACACGCGATGTAATTGTCAGCGAAGAGCAGTTGCGCGAACAGCGCGTTAGTTTTGCGTTCGGCAATGCTCCGCACTCGCTGGAGATCACTCGTGAGAGCGTTGTGCGCGCTTCCGAGAGAATGCGTCTACGCGCGTAGAACATGTCCGTTCGTAAAGCTGACAACCCTGAGCTTTTCGAAAGTGTGCAGGAGAAGAATCTTCTACGCCAGTATGACCTCCTGCTGAACTGCATCGAGATCGGACTTGAAAAAGGCATTGAGGCTTTTGACAAATACACGCTCTGGTCACTAAACGCGGCAGCGGTTGCAAATATAGCTCAGTTTGGTGGACGGTACCGGGAGGAGCCGATCTACGTCGGCAATCACACTCCCCCGCATTTCAAAGTCGTACCGGAGCAGATGGACCGCTTCTTCTCCGTCATTCATGAGAACTGGACGGTCATCGATCACCCGACGTGGCTGCCTTCTTACGCCCTTTGGCGCATGAACTGGATTCATCCCTTCGTGGAAGGAAATGGCCGGACGGCTCGGGCTGCCTGCTACTACCTGCTCTGCCTGCGTCAGGGGCGGCTGCTGCCGGGTGCCAGGATCGTTCCGGAACGGATTCGTGAGAACCGGCAACTGTATTATGAGGCGCTGCGGGCTGCGGATCTTGCGTGGGAGAACGGGCACTTCGACGTGAGTCAGTTGGCCGCCTACCTGAGTGATCTACTTAAGGCACAACTCACGGAATCCTTGTAGTCGGGAGCTGAAGCGAATCGCACTTTGTGCGATAGTCCCACCCACCCGCGATGAAACTGCGTGTGGATGGGGCACCCGGCGGTGTCTTACCTTGTGATGTGCGTTCGCCTGAAAGCCCTGCTACCCGGCGAGTTGACCATACCCGAACAGATCGAGCAGGATCGGACGCCGTATTACAAGGCTCTTGAGGCTGCCGACGAGGCGTGGTCCCGTGGACAGATCGATCTGACAGCGATGAAGTTGTTGCTTGGGTCTATGCTGGCGAAGCAGTTGCACCATATCTACGAGCAGTCCGAGGCTGGCGGCGCGTAAGTACAGCTGCCCCACCATGCTCCACCAACCCACCCATGCGATGAAGCCGCATGGATGGGGCACCCGGCTTGAGTGGATGACACTTTCCTGCGACAGGCCCACTCACCCGCGATGAGGCCACGTGTGAATGGGGCACCCCGTCGTAGTGATGAATCATGAGTGAGTCACTCGGTACCGGGCACCCGTCGTTGCCAGGTCATAAGTGGGTCACTCGCCTGCTACGAGAGTGGATTGCTTGATGGTCAGGAGATCGTCGGTCACTTCAATCAACTGCTCAGCAGAGATACTCTTGATGAGCATTCATGGGCGGTCTATAAGGTACCTACCTTGATTCCTTATGAGCCGAGATATCCACAGTGGCTCCGCTATATCCACGCCGAATGCACCATTTAAGGTGAACCTGTATCAACCTTCCGCAATGGCAAGTGCTATTGTCGATTCGAGCGAGTGCATCATGTTCGCTGCAATGAGTTAAGCACGAGCCGCCAATGCCCTAGGAAGCCGGCGACTCGTGCCCCCGCTGACCGTAAAGGTCTGCTCAGTCAGTTTTGAGTAGACCTCTCCGGTTGTCAATCTGTTGACGTGGATAACCTGTGAGGACCCTGTGATATTCCCCCTAAGCTGTTTCTGCAAATTCTTAAGCGCCAAAAGCGTTCGAACGTCAAACTGCAATCGTCCAGCAATACAAGAAGCAAGCTGCCGCCCCTGTGCGCGGTCGTTCTGCCTACTACCGACCGGCATTACAGATCCTCCGCCAAACTATGTGCCCCTCAGGCAGTTTGGCTGACCAAATGGCGGCCCTACGCGAAGCGTGCATCAAGGCGAATGTCTCCGAGAAGTTGAACGACGCCCGGATTATGAACAATCTTCGCGTAAATCGAATGTTTGGGAATGTGTTCGGGGATAAAAGGCTCGAAATCTATCAGAGTCCTCGACTTCGCTTTTCAGCTGGAAGGGATGTAGAGATCGGCTTACAAGCCGATCTCTATGCGTGCGTCGATGGGCGTGTCATGCTTTGGAAGTTCGGCTTGAATAAAAGGCCGCTTTCTGAGCCTCTCGTAAAAGCCGTTTTGCAGATGATGGCCTCTGCGGCTCATTCTCGTGGCATTGAGATCGGAATGGAAAACATTCGCTATCTCGACACAATCAACGGGACTGTGCAGTGGGAAACAGACCGTAATTTCGTAATTACGGGAAGGCTCAAGGCACAAGCGCTAACCCTAGCCCGACTTTGGCAACAAGTCGGTTAGGCGTGTATCCCAGAGCCTTCATCGGGGCGGCTCTGGGACGCACTAAAGTGCGTTACCTAGAATCATCAGGGGTGTTTCGTTTCGCAATAGATCGTGACGCCTGGTGGTCTCCGCAAACGACGCTCACGGAACTCGGTTAAAAGGGTATCTCCTCGTCGTCAAAGACGTCTTTTGAAAGGTCAGGTCCTTCTTCCGGCTCTAACCCAAGAGCCGCTTGAAGGCGTTTCAAACTGCCGGCAGACAAAGCCTTACCGTGAAGCTGTAAAATTCTCTGGAAGAAAGCTTCTACATCGCTATCACTTACAATCCACGCTACTTGACTATTCGACAACGCACCTTGAACTATGTTTTGCGCTTCCTCTGTAGTCAGGAAAGAAAGATAGGGATCCAGGGAGGCAATGGCAGCATGCGTAGCGGCAAAACTGCCGCTACCCGTGAGGGCCTCAATCGAGGCCTGCTTCTCAATTTCTAGAGAGAAGTCCTCGTCTGGATAATTTGCCTTGAAGAAAAGGCTAATCTGCTCATGCAAGTACAGTGTACCATGCTTAGTTAGGTTCCATTCATCAGCCAAGAAAACCTGAGGCTTACTTGAATCTAGCCTTGACGCATAGTCGCTATCCTTTGTGATTACGTGCAAATCCGCACCTTTCGGCACCTCCTTAAGCAACAGTTCCCAATTGAGTTGGTCCCCTATTGTCGCTGCCGACTTCCCAGGAGGATTTCCCAATCGTGCTCGTCTTTCGGCTGCTGCAAAGGCACTGTCGTCGACCGGAATCACAGTCGCTAGGGCCGCAAGTTTCTTGAAGAGCACATCTGCTTGAAGCTCTCGAGCGTCCGCTTTCGAGCGCGATTTCTCATTCAACGCCGTTTTGGCTATTTTAAGGGCATGTAACGCACTTTTGTATGCTGCGTATTCAGGCAGGCTCGTCATAAAACTTGGGCAGCCCTCGTTACCAAAAGGGCGAAACTTCTCAAATGACTCTGCTAGCTTGGCGTCGCGATTGCGATAGAACTCATCGACAACCTGCTGCGTTACATAGAGCTTCACTACATTGGTTGTGATGATATTGACCAATTTGTCTAGCTGAGTTAGGTCGTCTTTAGAATAGGCAAAAAATCCTAAAAGGACGTTAGTGTCGATGAAGAGGTGCGTACCTTTTTTCGCGAGAGTCATTTTTATACTGCCCTCTAACTCTGTTGCTACTTCAGCAAACGTTAACTGCAACGCTCCCGCTACTCAACCGTTACACTCTTCGCCAGATTCCTAGGTTGGTCGACGTCGCAGCCTCGGCGGACGGCTATGTGGTAGGCGAGGAGTTGTAGCGGGACTACTTCTAGGATGGGGAGCAGGAGTTCGGGGGCAGGTGGGACTTCTATTACGTGCTCTACGAGCTGGCGGATGTGGGTGTCGCCTTCGGTGGCTATGGCGATGACGCGGCCTGAGCGTGCGGTGACTTCCTGGATGTTGCTTAGGGTTTTTTCGTATTTGAGGACGCTCGAGGGGTCTGTGGGGTCCTGGGTGGCTATGCAGACTACGGGGAGATGCTCGTCGATGAGGGCGTTGGGGCCGTGTTTCATCTCTCCGGCGGGGTAGCCTTCGGCGTGGATGTAGCTGATTTCCTTGAGCTTTAGGGCGCCTTCGAGGGCGATGGGATAGTGAATGCCTCGGCCTAGGAAGAGGAAGTCGCGGGCGTTGGAGAATTCTTTGGCGAGGCCGACGCAGAGGTCGTCGGCGGTGCGGAGGGTTTGTTCCAGTTTGCCGGGGATGAGGGTGAGTTGAGCGATGAGCTTTGAGCTTTCGAGCGGTGAGACCGTGCCTCGGACCTGGGCGATGTGGAGGGCCAGCAGGAAGAGGGCGGTGAGCTGGGTGGTGAAGGCCTTGGTGGAGGCGACGCCGATTTCGGGGCCGGCGTTGGTGGTGATGGTGCCCTGCGCGAGGCGGGTGACGGCGGCGCCGACGACGTTGCAGAT
>CAXSCE010000036.1:0-32319 GCA_964236545.1 uncultured Bryocella sp. | reverse complement strand
TTCGCGATCGATAATCTTATTGATCTGGCTGGCCACGGCGCCCAGATCGCGCTGATCCACATCGGCGTAGACATCGAACACGGGTTGGATCTGGTAGTGATCGACCACGATGGGCGATTCATCGCGGCGGAAAGTGGCGAGATTGCCGAGCATCTGTTCGGCGTCACCCTGGGCCGTGCTGATCGGGGTGCGCGAAAACTGCTGCAGGGAACTGTTCCGGTAGATGGGCGTTTGCACCACCACCTGGTAGTTCACGCCGTTTTTCGTGTTTAGCCACTCGTTGGGAGCGGTTTGCCCCGTGCCGCTCAGCGCGACCAGGGTGGAGTTGGCCACATCCGCCTGCGTTAGACCGATCTGCTCAGCCTTGGTGCGGTCGGTGTTGACCAGCATGGTCGGGTAGGAGACCTCCTGATGAAGATGGACATCCACCGCGCCGGGGATCGAGGCTACCTCCTTCATCAGCTTCGTCGCGAGGGTAAAGTTGGTTGGCGTTCGGCCGATGATCTGCAGATCGATCGGCGAAGGCAGGCCGAAGTCGAGAATTTGGTTGGTGATATTGGCCGGCGTGAAGAAGAAGGTCGCTTCGGGAAATTTCGTCCGCAGATCAGCACGCAACTTCCGCGTGTACATCATCGTGTCCTTGGGGCCGGGATTCAGGGCAATCAGGATGTCGCCATCGGAGTTGGAGATGGTCGCCGACTGCACAAACGCTAGATTGATGCCGCCATTTGGCAGGCCGATGTTGTCGAGGATCAGATGGAGGCGGGAAGCCGGAATCTGGGTCCGGATCTCCTTCTCAATGGCTGCAAAATACTGCTCGGAATCCTCGATCCGCATGCCGGCGGGCGGGTTGACGTGCAGCGTCATCTGTCCGGAATCGACGTAGGGAAAGAAGTCGCGTCCGATAAACAACGCCAGCGGCAGCGAACACACCACCAGCAGCACGAACAACCCGATCGTGATCAGCGAGTTTTCGATGCACCAACCCAGAGCGTTCTTGTAGTGGTGGTGCATCTTTTCAAACTGGCGGTCGAACCGGGAGTGCCAGCGCCAGAGAAAATTATCGCGCTCCTCCTTTTCACTCGCGGCCGGATCCTGGTAGAGACCGATCTCGGCGCCGAGCAGGAAGTGCATCATGGTCGGCACCAGGGTACGTGAAAGGAAGTAGCTGGCCAGCATGGCGAAAACCACGGCCAGCGCCAGCGGCGTGAACAGGTATTTCGCAACGCCCACCAGCAGCACGACGGGCAGAAACACAATGCAGATGGAGAGTGTGGACACAAAGGCCGGCGCGGCAACCTGTTGAGCGGAATCAAGGATGGCGCGGGTGAGCGGCTTGCGTTCGGCCATGTTGCGGTGCGTGTTTTCAATCTCCACGGTGGCATCGTCGACGAGAATGCCGACCGCCAGTGCTAAACCGCCGAGCGTCATGGTGTTAATCGTTTCCCCAAAGGCAGAGAGCACCACCAGGGAGGTCGCAATGGAAAGCGGGATGGAGGTGCAAACGATCAGCGTCGAACGCCATGACCCGAGAAACAGCAGCACCATCAGGCCGGTAAGAACCGCGGCGATACCGGCCTCCCGGGCGACTTCATTGATAGAGTCGCGCACAAAAATGGATTGATCAAAGAGCGCCGTGATGGTCAGTCCGCCAAGGCCGGTGGTAAGCCGCGGAATCAGCTTTTTGGTCTCGGAGACGATGCTGAGTGTGGAGGTTTCGCCGTTTTTCAGCACCGTCAACAGGGCGGAGCGCTTCCCATTCTCGCGCACGACGTTGGTCTGCACCGCATAGCCCATGTGAACCGAAGCGACGTCTTTCATGAAGACGACCGCGCCGTTGGAGGCGCGCACGGGGAGGTCGTTGAGCGCCGAAAGCTCCGCGGGACTGGAGTTCAGCTTCACCACGAATTCCTTGTCGCCCATCCGCGCGGTACCCGCCGGCAGCACCAGGTTCTGCTGATTGACGGCGGTTGAGACATCCTCCGCGGAGAGGTGGTGCGCGAACATCAGGTTGGGGTCCGCGTCCACCATGACCTGCTTTACCTTGCCGCCGTAGGGCAGGGGTACGCTGGCGCCCTTCACCGTGGCCATGCGCGGCCGGATAAAGCTGATGCCGTCGTCGTACAGGTCGGCCTCGCTCACACCCTGGCCGCTCAGCGCCAGCTGGACGATGGGAACGGAAGAGGCATCGTACTTGACGATATTCGGAGCAAAGGTCCCCGGCGGGAGAATGCGCAGGATCGTCTGCACAAGCGCCGTGGTCTGCGCGACGGCCAGCTCGACCTTGGCGGTGGGCTGGAAGTAGATCCGAATGACAGCAACGCCTTGGTAGCTCTCGCTTTCCAGGTGCTCAATGTCGTTCACTGTCGTCGTCAGGCCGCGCTCGCAGGGCGTGACAACCCGGCCTTCCATCTCCGTCGGGGTCAGACCGGCGTAGGTCCACACCACCGTCACCACGGGGATGTTGATGTAGGGAAAGATGTCCTTGGGCGACTCAATAGCCGACGCAATGCCGAGTAGAAAGATCAGCAGCGAGAGAACGACAAAGGTATAGGGGCGGCGTAATGCCAGCCGAACGATCCACATGCAACAGCCTCGGAAAAGCTACTCTCGTTGCTATGTGAGACGCAGCATGGTGGGCAGGAGACTCCGCCGAGCGAAAGAGGCTTGTTTAGGGGCTTGTTTCGCCCAGGAAAGGAAGAAGCACCGCGGCCTCTTCCTTTCCTGGGCCGAATTACGCTGCCTTCTTGGCCTGTTCAAAGCGCTTATTGATCTCTTCCCAGTTCACCACATTCCACCACGCCGCCAGGTAGTCCGGACGCCGGTTGTTGTACTTCAGGTAGTAGGCGTGTTCCCACACATCGTTGCCCAGAATGGGGTAAAGCCCCTGCGACAAGGGATTGTCCTGGTTTGGGGTGCTGATTACCTCCAGTTTTCCGGCCTTCAACACCAGCCACGCCCAGCCTGAGCCGAACTGCTTTGCCCCGGCTTCATTGAACTTCTTTTTGAATTCGTCAAAGGTGCCAAAATCTTCTGCGATCTGCTCGGCCACTGCGCCAATCGGATCGCCGCCGCCACCCGGCTTCATGATGGTCCAGAACATGGTGTGGTTGACGTGGCCGCCGCCATTGTTGCGCACCACCGCCCGTACATCTTCGGGTACAGACTCCAGGTTCCTGACCAGCTCCTCGGGGGTTTTGTTGCCCAGGTCGGCGTATTTTTCCACGGCTCCGTTCAGGTTCGTGACGTAGGTCTGGTGGTGCTTGTCGTGATGCAGCTTCATAGTCGCCTCATCAATGGTCGGCTCAAGAGCGGCGTAGTCGTACGGCAGGGGAGGAAGTTCAAATGCCACGAGAAATCTCCTTTGTTCGATGGTGCTAAATCATTTCCACGGGGTTGGATGCACCCAGCCGGGCATAGGCAACCCCGAATTGGCAAGGGCCATGCTTCGTGGATTAAGCAGCCACGCTGGCTTTAGTGAACCCCGCCTAGTAGATCGATCAGCCGCCGGAAAGCTGCCTGGCGCGCCGCGGAGTTTGCCGGGCTGGCATCCGGGGCTTCTCCTGCTCGCATAAAACCGTGGCCGGCCCCGTCATAGATGACCGGTTCGTACGTTTTAGCCGCCCCCTTCATCGCCAGCTTGGTTTCATCCACGGTAGAGGTAATCCGGGCATCGTTTTGGGCGTAGAAACCATAGACCGGCGCGGTGATCGACGACATCAGAGCCGTCTCCGGCGGCGGGCCGTAAAAGACCATCGCCGCGCCGAGATCATGGCGGTGCGTCGCAAACAGGAAGCTCTTACCGCCGCCCCAGCAGAACCCAGCGACGAAGAGCTTGCCGGAGGCTGCCGGCAGACGCTTGCCGTAATCCGAGGCGGCGTCGACGTCGGTGAGCACCCCCGGATCGGGGAGGCCGGAGACTGCTTTCACCACCGCCCCCTGGTCCGGAAAGGCCGCCGTGCCGCCGGGCGTCGCAGGGACGAAAGCCGCGCCAGTCTGTGCCATCTGGCTGTGGTCGGTGTGGTCAGAAGCCGTCGATCCGCCTGTCGCGATCGCCGAGCCCGGACTCATCGCCGCCGGTCCAAGGCCGCTGAGCAGGTCGGGTTCGACCACGATGTAACCCGCACCGGCGACCTCATCGGCCATCTCGCGCGCCCAGTCGCTGAGCCCGAAGATCTCGTGAATCAAGACCACCACGGGCGCCTTGCCCTTTGTTTCGGGGTACACCACCCAGGCCTGCAGGTTGCGCCCGCCGGCTTCGTGGATCGTGACGTACTCGCCATGGCGAGGGCTCTTGGCAAGCGCGTCCTTCGCCCACTGTTGGGCGTCCATGGAGGGGGCTAATACCCCAAGTGCCAACACTCCGGCACAGGAGGCAAGCAGCGCGGGGGCAAGACGGAACCGGCAAAGGCCCCTCGAATACATGGTGGACATGCGACGAAGCATGTGAAAAGACATGCGACGAGTCTAGGGCAGGCAGACAGGAAGGGCAACGCCGTTTTGCCGCCTGCCGTTTTGCCGCCTGCCGTTTTGCCGCCTGCCGTTTTTCCGCTGTGGGAATCCCCTACGGGGCCGCGACCGGAGGTGGCGGCAGAAAGGGGTGGCGTACGGTGGTGCCCGCGGGCAGGGTGACCGCGAAGCTGTTGAACTCCGCCTGCAGGGCTGGCGCCGCCTCGGGCGAGGTGGCGTAGTAGTTCACGCACGGGTCGCCCAGGGCAACCGGCATCTGGTTGAGGCAGACCTCCCCCAGAAGCGTCCAGGTGCGCGGCGGTGGGGCAAACCACAGCGCATAGTTCATCACCAGGTCCACGTGATGAGCTCGCGTAACGGCATCCAGCCAGGCGGTGGACTTGTCATGCTGCCGCGCCGCCTCCACCGACCCCAAACCCCACAAATCCAGTACATACGTTCCTGGCCGGCGACGGTAACTGACCAGCCCAAGATCGTTCACGGCGACATTACCTGTGTAGAACTCGGTGGTGAAGCGATGCATCTGGTACTCCTCGCGGTACACGTCGCCGGCGCTGCGCGGCACCTCCTGAAAGGCCTGCAAATACAAATAGGAGCACCCGAGCAGTCCGAAAACGTACCAGCCGAGCAGCCCCCGTGGACGCTCGTGCACCACGTACAGGACCACCATGGCGCTGAAAAAGACGCTATACACCTCATACCGGTGGAACCAGTTGAAGCGACCGATGATGAGGTGAAGGACGCCCGCGGCAGCTGCGCCGAAGAGCGCAAAGCGCCGTTCCCGCAGGGGTTCGTTCCACGCGACCGCCAACAGCGTGATGACCAAAAGGGCCAGCAGCAGACGATGAGGATCGATCACGGGGCTCGTCTCCGGATTAGCCGACAGCGCGATACTGCCCGCAGAAGCCACCTGAGGTGTTTCAGCACTACCCACGGCTGCCGCCTGATGGCTTGGCGGGGGCGTGGTCAGGCCCGGGGTGGGCGTGGCTCCGCCGGAGGCGGGGGTTGCGACGCTAGGCGTGGGCGTGGGCGTGGCTGTGCCCGGGACGCTGCCTGCGGCGCGTTTGTTGCCCTTGTGCAGCACCGCATCGGCAACGGCGAGCCGGCTCTGTCCCTTGACCAGGACCGAGGTAGGCACCCACGGCAGTCCCAGACTATGGAGGAAGAAAGAGAACAGCAGCAGGGGCAGGACGCTGCCGATTAGCAGCACGGCAGCTCGCCGAAGGAGGTGCTGTCCCGCCAGCGCAATCGCCAGAGCCACAGAAATGGCGAGGCTTTCGTAACGCACCAGTGGGGCCAAGGCGCAGCACACCAAAACCCAGGTCGGGATTGAACGGCCGCGTAAACAGCAGAGGATGCCCCAGGCGCCGATACCGGCAAAGAACACCTGCAGCGTGTGTTCCATGCCGATAAACGTCAGGCCGAGCAGGTTGGCGATGAACACCAGCCCCGCCACCGAGAGCCAGCGCCGCCAGCCTTCCGTGCGCCGGTCCTCAGGCAAGGGCGATGTGGGCCACAGGGCCACCGTAGTGCCGATCAGTACGGCTGTCGCGACGCCGGCAAGGAGGTTCAGGGCGAGCGGAACGTACGCCTGCCAGGAAAAACGCGCAAAAATCGCAAGCAAAAACGGCCAGATCGCGCTCGAGGAGGGCGAGGCGTACTCCCCTGCGTTGATGCCGTAATGACCGTGCGCAATACCCTCACTCAGCGCCAGGTGGATGTAGGGATCATCCAGCGCATAGGTGAAATGGCCGCCGTTGCGATGCAGAATCTCGGCAAAAAGGACTGCGGCGAGCGAAAGATAAAAGACCGTCGCGAAGGCGGCAAGGACGAGGATGTCCCTGCGCACCCGTGCGGTGTGGCCGTGCGCTGGAAGACTTGATGACACGCCTCAACACTACCATTTCGTTGTCCTCCGGATGCGAGAAGAATCGGGTTACTTTGATCACCATTCCCATATCGGACAGACCGATTCCAAAGTGGAACCGGCTGGCGAAAGGAGGTGCACGGACCCTGCCTGATGTGGCTGACGACCGCGGCTGAGCCAAAGCGCTTGCCGAGCTCCGCCGGCGTGTGGTGGACGACGGCGATTAGGGCTTTTCTGCTGCGGCCGCTGCAGCCGCGCGCGAAGCGGCGCTCTCATACGACAGCGCCAGAAAGGAGGCCCACTGACGTGGCGTGGGCAATGGGCCTTGTCTTGGGCGCGTTAGCATCAGAGTACGACGGACCATCGCGAAGGGGAGGAGAATAGCCTCAACGCCTGGCTAAAGCGTTTTGTAGAGAGGGATAGGCATATGGAATGGCAGCCGGGCGGCCTGAGCAGCGACATTGAAGATCGTCGTGATGAGGGCGGGGGTGGAGGTGGCGGCTTTGGATTTGGCGGCGGCGGGATCGGGATCGTCGGCTTCATTGTGCTGGTGGTGCTTAGCCTGGTCACGGGGCACAACTTCCTGGGAAGCATGTTTCATGGCGCAGGGGGTGGGGCTGTTCCCTCGCAAAGCGTGGGCACGGCGCCAGCCGGCACGGCGCAGCCGCACGCTGGGGGCCAAGACCGCGATGCGCAGCTGATCTCGTTTGTGAACGGCGATGTTCAGAAGTTCTGGCGGGCGACCCTGACCGCCAAGGGCATCCCGTACCATGAGGCGCACGTGGTTCTGTACCGGGGTGAGACGGAGGCTGGTTGTGGCGGCGAGGCCGAGGCCTCAACGGGACCGTTTTACTGTCCGGAGGATCAGAAGGTCTACATTGATCTGAGTTTCTGGGACGAGTTGAAACGATTTGGCGGCTCCACGGCGGACTTTGCGCAGGCTTTTGTGCTGGCGCATGAGCTCGGCCACCATGTGCAAAATCTGCAGGGAATCGAGGCCAAGGTGCAACGGCTGGAGCGGGGGGAGCCCGACCAGAGAAACCACATTTCCGTAGACCTGGAGCTGCAGGCGGACTGCTATGGCGGCGTTTGGGCCCATCATGCGCAGGAGGAGCACATCCTGGACACCGGCGATATCCCGGCGGCGCTGAGTGCGGTGGCAGCGGTCGGCGATGACCACCTGGAGAAGATGAGTGGACGGGCGGTGAGTCCGGAGAGCTGGACGCACGGTTCTTCCCAGCAGCGGCAAACGTGGTTTGAGCGCGGCTTCCGGTCAGGTGACATGGAAGCATGCAATACGTTCGGCGGCTCCGGACAGTAGTAGGCCGAGCACCGGGCGGGGGATGGCGACGGCGGCTCCGAAACCATAGAAAAGGAGAGAGTCGCCGCGCTCGCCGGGTACTTCGTGCTCCTGCGCTAGGCCTGCGGCTTAAGTCCATCGTCCCGGGGGCGGAAGGTGAAGGGGAAGGCTCCCCAAAGATGGCGGTGGCGCGCGGCTTGGCTCCTGGCGTTGCTGCTTTGGCAGACGGAGGCGGCGTGGGCGGTGCAGGCGACATTGTTGGCTGACGCGCATGTCTCTTCGGCGCAACCCGCCATGAACGCGGGAGGCCTCAGCAATCTAAACGTTGGCAATGGCTACACCACGCTGATCCAGTTTGATCTGGGCACCCTGCCCGCGGGCACGACGGCCGCCGGCATTGCGCGAGCCACGCTTACCCTTTTCTGCAATCGCGCGGATACGCCCGGAACATTGACCTTGCAGGCGGTGAATGCTGGCTGGACCGAATCGGGAGTGACGTATACCTCGGAACCGGCCCTGGGTTCGAGTGCAGCTACGGCGGTGGTCGATGCGCCGGGCAATTTCGTCACTTTGGACGTCACGTCCCTTGTGCAGGCCTGGGTGAGCAATCCGTCGGGCAACCATGGAGTGGCTCTGAGCGCCGCGACCGCGGTGCTGCAGTTCGACAGCAAGGAAAATGACGAGACTTCGCACCAGCCGCAGTTGGACATTGCGCTGGTGGGGGAAAGCGAAACGGGCAGTGGCGGCGGGGGTACGACGGGGGCAACGGGTGCTACGGGGGCCACCGGTGTCACGGGTGCCTTGGGAGCAACCGGGGTTGCGGGTGTACGCGGAGCTACGGGGGCAACAGGAGCCACAGGCGCGACCGGGGCCACCGGAGCCCAGGGCGCGGCCGGCGCCGGGCTGGTGAACTACCTGGGTCTATACAGCTCGGCTTACAACTATGCCAGCGGTGATGTGGTGACCTTTGCCGGCTCCTCATGGATTTCGCAGGGGGCGTCCAATCACGGCAACACCCCCGGATTTGCGGTTGGTTGGGGTCTGCTCGCAGCGCAGGGCGGCACCGGTCCGACCGGCGTCGCCGGCGCGACCGGGGCCACCGGGCAGCAGGGGCCTCCTGGGTTTGGGATTCAGGGAGTGACCGGCGCCACCGGTGCAATGGGCTCGACCGGAGCAACCGGAACGCCGGGGCTGGTGTATCAGGGCGCGTACAGTTCGGTGAACAACTACAACCTTGGCGATGTGGTGCTTTGGAACGGCGCAAGCTATGCCTCGCTGATCTCGTTCAATCATGGCAACACACCGGGGCTGGTGCCGGGAACGTGGGGCGTGCTGACCGCGCAGGGTCCAGGCGGCGCTACCGGTGCGACCGGAGTCGCCGGGCCAACCGGCGCGACCGGTCCGCTCGGCCCGACGGGTCCTCCAGGCGAAAAAGGTGACCAGGGAGTCCAGGGCATTGCAGGGCAGGCAGGCGCGCAGGGCATTCCGGGCGTAACCGGGGCGCTCGGTCTGCAGGGGCCGATGGGACCGATCGGGCCGGCAGGACCGACGGGCCTAAGCTTCCAGGGGAGCTACAGCTCGGCTACCAACTACAGCCAGGGCCAGGGCGTTCTGTGGCAAGGGGCCGGCTGGGTTTCGCTGATCAACAGCAATCACGGCAATGCGCCCGACCAAAGCCCTTCCGCCTGGGCGATGTTTGCGGCGAGTGGCTCCGTCGGCGCAACCGGAGCCACGGGCGTGGGCCTTCCCGGCGCGACGGGCGCAACCGGCGCGATCGGCGCGACCGGAGGAACCGGCCCAGCGGGCGCAACCGGAGCCACGGGCGCGACAGGGGTGAACTTCTTAGGCAATTACAGCCCGTCGAACAGCTACAACGCGGGCGATGCCGTCAGCTATGCCGGATCAAGCTACGTTTCGCTCGGGAGTAACAACCATGGGCAGACACCCGGCCTCTCTTCCACTTACTGGTCGGTGTTGGCGGCCCAGGGTGTAGCGGGTCCGGCCGGACCGAGTGGAGCCACGGGCGTGGTAGGTCCCCAGGGAAGCGCTGGACCGCAGGGCGCAGCAGGGCCTGCAGGACCAGCCGGTGCGACCGGGGCCGCAGGCGCGGCCGGCATCAACTTTCGCGGGGGCTGGACGCAAACGGCAAACTACCTGGTGAACGATGCCGTCACCTTTGCGGGCTCAAGCTACCTGGCGCTGTCGCAAAACTCCAGGCAGGAACCGGACCAGGCGCCGCAGCTGTGGGCCATTCTGGCCCAGGCGGGCGGCACTGGCGCGCAGGGCGTGGCCGGGCCCTCAGGCGCGGCGGCCAGCGTGGCGGTGGGCACGGTAACAACACTGGCCGCGGGCGCGAAGGCCACCGTGACCAACTCCGGCACTGGGGCCGCCGCCGTGCTGAACTTTGGCATTCCGCAGGGGGCGGCGGGCAGTGGGAGCTCAGGGAGCACATCGGGCACCACGTCCAACCCAATGGCGGCGGCGGTCTACCATGCGGTGAGCTATTCGGCGAATTATTACTCGATCAACACGCCGAACGGCAGTGCTTCGGAAGCGGCGTCCATTCTGGCCTGGATGCCGAGGGGCTGCACAGCCTCACGGCTAGACGTATTCTCCCAGCAGTCAGGGAGTATTCGCGTGACCGTGCGGGCGGGTACACCTGGCAATATGGCAGATACCGCGCTTAGCTGCTACCCTTCCGCATCGACGGCTAGCTGCTCGATTACGGGGGCGGTCACGGTCACAGCGGGGCAATTTTTGGATTTACGGGTGGACTACCCTTCCGGAACGCCAGCGGGCGTCTGGACCGCGGTGGAATGTGATCTCGCACAATAGAGCGGTTTTCCTGCAGGTTGAGAGTTCGCCGGAATCCTTAGTACAACGAGAGACCTCTTCACTTCACTCTTAGCTTAGAGGCAGGATAACGGCAGGCTACACCCCGCAAGAAACAACCACGCAACCGCACACCCGATTAACTCTCAAAGAAGCAAGATCTGCTCCAATTGCGTGGCGAGGTCCTGAAACAGGGAGGCTGGCAGGGGAGCTTCGCTGTCCAGCAAGAGTTCAATATTCTTGGCGATCTCACTCCCTTTCGGATAACCGAACATGCCGAGCGAGCCGGCCAGCTTGTGAGCGATCTCCGAAGCTTCCGTGCGCAACTCCGGTGGGAGCTGTCCAGCCTGTGCCTGGACAGCCGTGTCGCGGAGGGCGTGCACACGCTGTCGCACCAGCGGCAGGTTGCGCTGCCAGACGGTTGCGAGAATCTGCTGCGGGTTTCCTCGCGGTGTCGCGGGGAGAGAGGCTGCCATGGGCATAGCGTAGCCCACCCTGGTGGAGAGTTGGATAATTCTTTTTGACTATAGCCCAGAAAATTGTGTAGCGAAACAGGTCAGTTCCATCCCAAGGCGGTACTCATCTGCTCCGCAAGGGTGAGCGGGTCGAATGGTTTGAACAAAACCCCGCAGACGCCCAGACCAGCAAATCGCCGTTGATCGACGCCCTGGACCTTTGCCGTCAGCAACAGAACGGGGATGTGCTCGATGCCGGGCGTGCGCTGCATTTCACGAAAGGTGGCAGGGCCGTCCATGGCAGGCATCATGACATCCATCAGGATGGCATCAGGCTGCTCGGATACCGCTTTGCGGATGCCGTCGCTTCCGCTGTTGGCGGTCAGCACGTCCCAGCCGGCAACGGTCTCCAGGGAAAGTGACGCGACTTCTCGTATATCTTCCTCGTCGTCGATGATCAGAATGCGGCGCATAGTTTCTTTTCTTGGCAAAGTTAAGCTGAGGGTTGATCGCGGAAAGGGAAGTGCATGTGCGGAACCATGGCGAAAACCAGCTCCTCCACTTCCTTGGGCTGAATGCATGCGTTCGTCAAAAAGTGCGTGGGCCCGAGCCGCAGCTGGTCCTTCTCCTCGGCGGTGATCTCCCGGCCGGAGTAAACAAGCAGCGGCAACATGCAAAGAGACGGCTGGCGGCGAAGCCAACTGACAAACGCGAAACACGAGGCATCGGCCAGTGTCATGTCGAGGATGAGGGCTTCGGGAACCTGCCGTTCGCAGAACTCCATTGCCTCGTGTACGCTCGCCACGATTTGAACATCCACTTTTCTGGCCTGGGGCAGGCGACTAAGGCTGGAAACAACTGCCTCAGTCAGTCCCGAGCTGGATTCAAGGAGAAGGATGCGGCCCGCATTTTGCCCGCGCTGCAGGATACGGCTTAGCTCCGCCATCAGGAGCGTGGGATTGAAGGGCTTCTGGATCCAGCCCTCGGTACGGCCCGCGAGGGTGGCAATATTTCCCTGGCGCATCAGGGGCGACAGCACGCTCAGGATAATGACCGGGATTGCGGCGGTAGCTGGATTGGCCTTCAGCCGTTCGGTCGTCTCCCAGCCGGTCAGGCCAGGCATGTACAGGTCAAGCAGGATGGCGACCGGACTTTGTGTGGCCGCGAGGGTCAGCGCAGCCTGGCCCGACTCCGTTTCAAGTACTTCGTAGCCGTGCATACGAACGTGTTCAGCCACAACGTGACGAACGCCGGCGTCGTCATCCACGATGAGGATGGCTCCTCGGCCGCGAGCTGCGGCGGGTGTAGCAAGCACAGGAGCGTCCAGGCGGTTTAAACGTACAGAGAAGGTAGTGCCGGGCTCGCCCGCACCGCGTGCATCGTTGCGCTCCGCCCAGATATGGCCGCCGTGCTGCTGAACGATGCTCCGACAGATCGCCAGGCCGAGACCCGTGCCGCCTTTTTGCCGCGCATCGGAGGGATCGACCTGCTGAAAGCGTTCGAAGATGCTTTCCAGCTTCGCTTGGGGAACACCGCGGCCCCCATCTTTCACCGAAACGGTCAGCTCACTCCCCTTGGATTCCGTGCGGATGCGAACCACGGCGCCGACCGGCGAGAACTTGATGGCATTCGAGAGCAGATTGGTAAACACCTGCTGCAAACGGTCTGGGTCCACCTCGCACATCTGCGTGGGATTGCCGATCTCGGGCGCGACCGCGAGGGAGACCTTGGCCTCGGTCGCCATTGCCGTCATGGTGTCGACCGATTGCAGAATAAGATCTCGCACCGAGCAGGTACGGACCTGCAAGGGAGCGCTGCCGGAGCTCATGCGTTCCAGGTCGAGGATGTCGTTGATCAGCCGGACCAGGCGATCGGTGTTTGAGCTAGCGATGCGCAGCAGGTTGGCGGCACGGTCATCG
The DNA here is from genome assembly GCA_964236545.1 of uncultured Bryocella sp. Lineage (GTDB taxonomy): Bacteria > Acidobacteriota > Terriglobia > Terriglobales > Acidobacteriaceae > Granulicella. The sequence goes on along the minus strand of CAXSCE010000036.1, from coordinate 19,476 downwards.
ACCTTGCCCATGAGGCCGGCGGAAAGCAGGCCCAGCGCACCGCGGATGCTGGTCAGCGGCGTGCGCAGCTCGTGCGAAACGGTGGAGATGAACTCGTCCTTTACTGAATCGAGCTCCGTGCGTTCCTGGAGCACAACCCGGCTCTGTGCCGCTTCGTTGCGCAACTGCTCCACCTCCGCCTGCAGCAGGAGGCGGAGCCGCCGCTGCCGGAGAGAGTACGTCGACAGGCCAGCGACCAGGGCGACGGGAAACAGGAGCATGGCGACGTTCACCAAATTCATAGGGAGTACTTAGCGTACATGCAGTTAGCAACAAAAGTAAGCAAGGGTACGTTACTTTGGTTGTAGGGGACCACTGTCCAGCAACGGCTCTGATAGCTGAACCAAAACGGTGCGCGCCTCCTCGGCGGCGACCTTGCGGTCAGCCAGCGCGGCGGTAGAAAAAACCAGGGGCCCGTTTGCGAAATGGAAGTGTGCATGTACAGCTTGCAGTGCAAAGAAGTTCCAAAGATGTGCCGGCAGACTCTGCTTGCCCCAGTGCACATCGGCCCGGGTGCTACGACCCGAGGCAATATCCTTCTCCGTTAATTGGTAGCGGAGGAACCCGGCGGTCACCGGGGCGCCAGCCTCCATGGCGGCGTTGAGAAGGCCCGTGTGCAACGGAAGCACGGGTTCATCGCCCAGCCCGGTGCCGCCCTCCGGAAAGAAGACAACGGGCAGGCGGTCGCGGAAGCCGTCCGCCATGCCGCCGGCGGCTTTTGCGGCGCTGCCACCGGCTCCGCGGGTCACGTAAACGGTTCCCGCCATCATGCTGATCCAACCAATCAGAGGCATTTTGCGCGTCTCAATCGCCGAGACAAAGACGCACGGCCGCAGCGCGGCATGAACCAAAATGTCCACATATGTGAGGTGATTGGTGATCACCGCTCCCCCTTGGGGAACCGGGCCGGAGACACTCCACGTTACGCCCGCGGCACGGAGGACGCGGTGGCAGAACTTCGTGAGCCAAGCCGCGCGAGCGGGACGGGTCTGCGGACGGCGTACCACCAGTTCGGTCAAGGAGACCCCAAAGGCGGCGACCACCTTGAGGCCGCGTACGAGTTTGTGCCAGAAGAGCATTATTGGGAGTACGTCCACAGTAACCACTTGGATGTACTAAAGTTCATCGCCGGTTTCCGACTCACTGAGGCCCTCGAAAATCCGGGACGGGATCAGCTGAACGCACCCAGGCAGAATAGATGAGATTTCGAAGCTCGATAGCACCCGCGGCGAGACGTTCCTCGGTGAAGAGCTTTGCCGAGGGTGTGCCGGCGTCCGTAAAGCCGCCGACCTTGTCCAGCTGATACGTCTTTTCGACGAGCGAATTGGAGTGGTGCAGGTAATCGAGGTATTGGGTCCATTCGTCATCAATCACCATCGGCTTACTTCCCATGACCAAAGGTGCCACATTCGCTGGCTTGATGTTGGCGGAGACATACACAGTCTCAAATTGTGAATGTATTTTGTGTTCTGTCGTATACCCATTTGGGTTGGTGGGCTCTACCCATCCGTTGTAGTTGATCGTGACGTGGAGGGGTTGCGAGCCGTCGGCCACGTAGTGCCCCAGCCAGCCGGCCTCGAAGAGGATGATGTTTTGCACGGGGGCGAGGTCGCCGTGGGTGGCGACGAGATGGCGGTAGTCGCGCATGTCCGACTTGAGGCGCTCCCAGATCTCTTCGACCTGCCAGGGTTGCATACCGACCTTGTCGGGCTGGAGCGGGATGCCGGGGTGGCTGGTCTGGGCGGTGGCGAGGGCGCGGATGTAGTCGTAGCGCTTTTTCGGGAGCATCATGCCGTCAGGACCGCAGCCAGGGGAGCCCGGCGAGCAGGGCGTGCCGGCGAGATCCGCCCATTCAAGATCCAGGTAATGATCCGGGGCCTGGGTGCTGGAGAGCTCTTCCTCGGCGTGGCTGCGCCAGCGGTCCGGCTCGGGGCCGAGGTACTCAAGACTGTCGATTCCCTTCGGACTGCGCAGAAAAGCGGGCACGTCCGCGGGGAGGTTTTGGGCGGCGAGCCTGTTGATCATCAGATGGCCGTCGCGACCCCAGCCCCACGCGGGTGCGGCAGGCAGCGCCGACAGCACGAGCGAAGCGGCTGCACAAGCGAGACGACCGGAAATGGGCATGAATGTGAGTATACGGGGGGAGCCGCCATCCTTTGTCACGGCTTTGTCACTGAACCGTGAAGGGAGACGGGCGTCCATCGTTAAATAAACGGTCTGCGCTCACACCAGAAGCGGCTGTGCCGCCAGGACGGGTGAGGTAAAGGCTTCGCGGTAGCGGGCAACCTCAGACGCGGGACCACTGGCCTTGTTGGGGTTGTCGGAAAGCTTCACGGTTGGAAGGCCGTCAGCCGAGGTGACTTTACAGACGAGCGAAATGGGTTCGAAGCTCACCTGCGAGGCCTGGAGTCCCAATGGGTGGCAGCCGCGGAAGTCGTTGGTGAGCAGGGTGCCCCAGCCGGCGGAAAACCGGATGCGGTGGTTGAAGTAGGTATGCAGCTTGATGATATCGAGGGCGTCGAGGCCGTCGGAGGCAATGAGGCGCTTGGTTTGGGGATCCTGGCCGCGGGACTCGAGCCAGGCAATGTACTCGTCACCGGCCTCGTAGGGGTCCTTCGAGTCAATGCGCTCTCCGGTCCAGCCGGCGACCCAGTCCGGAGCGTGTTCGAGGAACTGGGTGGTGCCGAAGGTGTCGGGAAGAAGGATGAGGAGTTCGCCGCCGTAGCTTTGTTGCCACAAGTCAAGGACGCGGTACTGCGAGGCGCGGAGGTTGTCGGCTGATTGCCGGGAAGCCATCGCGGCAAGAACCATCGGCAACTCGTGGGCGTTGGTGCCAATGGCTTCGAGGTTGTGTTTATAGGCGAGTGCCGTGTTGGAGGTGCCGGTCAGGCGCGGCCCAAGCGCGGCAGCCAGAGCCTGAACGGCATACTCTTGCCAAAGAAAGCTGTGACGGCGGCGCGTGCCGAAATCGGAGAGGCGGAGACCGTCCACGCCGCGCAGCAGCTCGATCTTGTCCCAGAGGCGGGCCTTGGCGCGGGCGTATAGTATGTCGAGTTCGAGCTTGGTGAGCTCGGCGAGGGCGGCGCGGGTCTTGAGTTCGCTGACGATAGCCAGGGCATATACCTCCCACAGCGTGACCTCGCTCCAGAGCCCTTCAAAGTGGAGGCCGAGTTGGCCCGCCTCTTCGCCCTGGCCCTCGCTGATGCGGTAGTCGGAGAGCCGAAAGTTGTGTTCGAGCCAGTCAAGAAAGGCAGGCTCGAAGATGTGTTTGGTGCCGTAAAAGGTGTTGCCGGCAAGCCAAACGAGCTCGGAGCGCAGAAAGCGGAGGCCGCGAACGTGCTCCATCTGCTCGCGGAGGGCCCCGACGCCGATGCGGTCGGCGAGGCGGACCTTTACCGTGCGGTTGTGGACCTCGCTGGTGACACGCGTGCGCCCAAAATTCTTCCAGATGAACTGCAGCATGAGCAGCTTGTAAAAGTCCGTGTCGAGCAGGGAGCGGACGATGGGGTCGAGCTTCCAGTTGTGGTTGTGCGCGCGCTCGGCGAAGTTAACGTTCATGGCTGGGGATAGGGTAGCGTGTGCGGTACTTTTAGTCAGGAGGAATGATGGCTGATCTTGATTGGAACCAGTGTCCGGCGGTTGAGAGTATTCCCGGCAAAGTGAGTGGAGCCTGGGTGTTCAAAGGGACTCGCATGCCAGTGCAGACTGTCTTTGCCAACCTGGAGGCGGGGCTTTCTCCTGCGGAGGTGACTGAGGTTTTTGACGTTTCCGAGGAGGAAGTTCGTGCTGTGCTTCACTTTGTGAGTCAAAGTCTTGAAAAAGAGCCGACCTACGAGTGACATGAGGATTGCTGAATGCGGGTCTTATTCGACAACGGGGTACCCTGGGCCATTGCACGTTCGTTGCATGGTCATGAGGTTACCTTTACACGGAGGATCGGTTGGCACGAACTCAGGAATGGCGATCTGATCCGGCAGGCCGAGGATAAGGGATATGACCTCCTACTAACCAACGACAAAAATATCCGATACCAGCAGAACCTGCGCGATCGGAGGATTGCTTTGGTGGTGTTATCGAACCCGCAGTGGCCGCAGGTAAGGTTGCATTTGCAACGGATAGCCGCAGCTGTGGATACGGCAACGCCGGGCAGCTATGCCGAGGTTGAAATCCCATTGGGTTGAGTGCTCTGAAATTCATCTGCGGGTGCCGTCGACGCGGTAGACTGGGAGATGTTATGGCGACCAAACAGGAACTCCTTCAGCAGCAGATCAAGCACATCGATATTTCCCAGTACAACGTCGTTCCGATGGTGGAGGCGATGGCCGACATGGCCTACAGCTCACGGGATCTCGCGCGAGCGGCGCGGATTTATGACGCCATGCTGCGCGATACGGAGTGCGGCGTGATTTTGTGCCTGGCGGGGTCGTTGATTTCGGCGGGTTTGCAAAAGGTGATTGTGGACCTCCTGCGGAACAACATGGTCGATGCGATTGTGTCGACGGGCGCCAATATTGTGGACCAGGACTTTTTTGAGGCGCTGGGATTCCGGCACTACGTGGCCGGGGAAGAGTACAAGTACGGCGGCGGCGATGCCGAATTGCGCGAGCTGATGATCGACCGTATTTACGACACATTTATCGATGAGGAAGAGCTGCGCATCTGCGACGACACGACGCACAAGATCATTGACGGGATGAAGCCGGGAGCATACAGCTCGCGCGAGTACATCCGCGAGATGGGGCGGTACCTGCAGGAAAACGGCCGCACACCGCAGAACGGCAATGCCGACTCGATTGTCTTGGCGGCGTATGAGAAGAATGTGCCGATTTTTGTGCCGGCGTTCTCGGATTGTTCGTTCGGCTTCGGGATCGTGGCGCACCAGCATGCGCGGCAGGGCAAGCCGATGTGCTCGATTGATTCGGGCAAAGATTTTTACGAGCTGACGCAGTTCAAGCTGCAGAACCCGACCACCGGCCTCTTAATGATCGGCGGCGGCGTGCCGAAGAACTTCGCGCAGGACATCGTGGTGGCGGCGGACATCCTGGGCGTCGAGGCCTCCATGCACAAGTACGCGATCCAGATCACGGTGGCTGACGCGCGCGACGGTGCGCTCTCAGGCTCGACGCTGAAGGAAGCGAGCTCGTGGGGCAAGGTGGACCTGGCGCAGGAGCAGATGGTGTTTTCCGAAGCAACGATCGCATTTCCGCTGATCGCGGGGTATGCGTGGCATACGCAGGCCGCGGCGGCGCGGACGGGAAAGGCATTTGCGGAGAAACTGGAGATGGTTACGGCGTAGGCGTGTACAAGTGGCTTGCTCACTCCAGTTCACCTAAGATCGGTTTCGAGACAAACTGCACGAGCTTGGGTTGAGCAGTGCATCCGGGCTCTCCACTGTACTTCAGAGGGCAGGGTATGTCCGGCAAGCCCTTGCGTTGAATCAGGTCGGGTAAACGATTCTGACGCAGCAGTGGCTCCCAGATACGTAGCGGCTTACCTCCAGTGCTGGAAGCTAGCTCAGCAGAGTACCGATTTGGAGGAAAAGCTATTATGAGACGTTTCTCTGGGCGCAAGCGTTTTACAGCATCTACAGCGGGAACAAGGTCTGAGTCACCAGTGATCAGCAAAGCCGTGTCGTACTTATCTTCGAGCGCGTCGCAGATTAGGTTCGTAGCGATGTTGACGTCCGTTTTCTTCTCTTGGGGATGGTAGGCTGGGTGACCGCATCGGTCACACTCCTTCCGATCAGGTTGAAAACGTCCGAAGATGATCTGAACTAATGCTTTTGTTCGAAGGGCATCCAGGTAGGCGTTTTGACGTTCCTGCTTCCCTTTGCCCGAACTGATCGGCGATGTAAAGTACTTAACAGCGGTGAGCACTTGGTTCGGACGTAACATGCTTTGGGCCATGGATTCCAAGTCAAGCCACATATAACGGTACCAAGCAGCATTGGGTTCTTGTTTCGAGCCCCTTGCGACTGCTTCCTGCAACATACCGAAGTAGAGGTTGTAGCCGTCAACGTACGTGATGGTTCGGAACTTTTTTATTTCGCTTGACATCCCCGAACAGTCCCCTATACTCAGTAGTAGTAGTACAGCTCCGGCGTGAAGAACGTCGGATCCAACGGCCCAGCGATGGGCCGTTTCCGTTTTTAGTCCGGTTCCAATTCAGTTGTTTGTTCGTCACGCTCGGAAGGGACCATGCTGGTTCCGCGATTGCGGTATCGCTCGCTGTCGCTAATCGCCGTCCATTGCCGAAACCCACTCGGAGTTATGTGCCATCCTTCAGAGCCCCTTTCCAGTTCCCCTTTGCCAACCATCTGACCTAAAATTGCGCTTACTTTAGAACTGAAATTTGTAGTCGGATTAAAGCCGCCACCAACCAGTGCAACTACAACAGTACCTGTCGTCAGTGACTCCTCCCCGCGTCCTGAGAGCAATTTCAATATCGCCCAGCGCATTGACATAGCCGTGTATGGTTGCAGGTCAGGGTTTTTGAAAAGAATCGTGGTTGGTTCGGTTTCGGCGGGTAGAGTCGGTAGCGGCATAAATTCATCGATCGTCGACAAAGCTGAGTCAATCGACACTATTTCTTTGGCCAGTTCCTCCACTTGAGCGTTGAGGTCGTCCAATTTCCGCCGCCGCTCAGCGCGCTTTAGCAAGAGATCTTGAAGAACGGCTTTATAGTGTTCATGCACGCTCATGAATTCCCCAATCCGGTGTGCTAACCTACGGAAAGAGGGTGGGACTGGTCTTATACCAAGCCAATCCCTTATCCGCGCGTCCCTCCGACGCGCTTACTCTCTGACCAAGTGCACCTCCAGTAAAGCGGGAGTCGATTCCGTCCAAGGCTGTCGACTCTCTGCTTACCTATTCATAGCTGGATGCTTGTGTTTGGTCAAGTCTAAACTTGTCGTTTGTTCGCTTGTCTGTGGAAAAAACCCAATTTAAGACCCATCAAGGGGCCACGTGGCAACGTCACACAAGACCTTGCAACCCAAACGTCGGCTCACGCCGAAGTCGTTAACTTTTGTCCCGAGGCCCTGCTAAACCTTGTGGCTCTAACGCTGTTGGTGGAGCAGTTTGCGGGTGTCTAGTTCTCGGAGGATGGCTTCTATGGACCAATCTATGGATTCGCAGCCGCTTACGGTGAGGGTGGCGTGGATTTGGCTGGGTAGGACGTAGCGCAGGGCCATGGGGTAGGCGGTGGCTTCGAACTGGGCGCGGACGCTCCCTTCGGTGCGGCCTCGTTCGCGGGTGTCACGGTGGATGCGGCGGGCCAGGCAGATCTCGTGTGGGGCGTCTACGTAGACCGACAGGTCGAAGAGGGGGCGTAGGTCGGGGTAGTGGAGGGCGAGAATGCCTTCGACGACGACGAACGCGCGCGGGGCGATCTCGTCGAAGGTGTCGGGGACGCGGGAGTGGGTAGCGAAGTCATAGCGCGGGCGCTGGATGGGGTGACCTTCGGCGAGGGTGCAGATGTGGGCGATGAAGAGCTCGGACTCGAGGGAGTCGGGGTGATCGAAGTTCTGTTTGTGACGGTCGTCGAGAAGGAACTGCGAGAGGTCGCGGTAGTACCAGTCGAGCGGGAAGAGAGTGGCGTCGAGTTGGCAGACAAGCTCTTTGGCGAGGGTGGTTTTGCCGGAGCCTGAACAGCCGCCGATGCCGAGGATGACAGGGCGGCGCGGGAAGCAGAGCTGCTGAGCTACCGCTTCGGGCGGGTTCGCTGCCGCGGGCGATGGGGCGGGCTGGCGCGAGTCCGGCGGGAGGGGCACAGGTCGAGTGTAGAAGCGGCGGGTGCGGGACTCAAGCTGGCACGGCCCTGGGATAGGGCGTAAAGGGTCTTGTCGAGCGGTGAGCTGTGAGGGGTTGAGCTGCGAGTTGCAATTTCAGGTCAGTGCGCCGCTACGAGTGTTGTTGCAGGTCGGTAGCGATTTGCGGGATGAGGGCTTTGAGCAGGGCGGTGAACTGCTTTTCGGTTCGCTGGGCTGTTTCCATGACTTCGCCGTGATGGATGGGTTTGGCTTCCCCGTCTTCGGGGCTGCGTGCCACGCCGGCGGCCGGGTTGGTGACCAGCGAAAGGCCGAGGACGTCGAGGCCCATATGGCGGGCAGTGATGACCTCGTGAACTGTGCTCATGCCGACGAGATCGGCGCCCAGGGTGCGGAAGGCGCGGATCTCGGCGGGGGTCTCGTAGCTGGGGCCGAGGACGGCGAGGTAGACGCCTTCGGGGAGCGGCATGCCCTGACGGTCGGCTTCGGCGCGGGCAAGCCGGCGCAGTGCGGGCGAGTAGGCTTCGGTCATGTCGAAGAAGCGCTGGCCCGCGCCGGGACGGACGGCGAAGCGAGGCTCGTTCGGGCCTGACGCGGCATTGGTGCCGATGAGGTTGATGTGGTCGGCGATGGCGACGAGGCTGCCCTGGCGATAGTCGGTGTTTATTCCGCCGGCGGCATTGGTCACGATCAGCGCGCGGCAGCCGAGCAGGCCGAGGACACGGGTAGGAAAGGTGACTTCCGGGAGGCTATAGCCTTCATAGGCATGGACCCGGCCGGCCATGACGGCCACCGGTGTGGCCCCGACCGTACCCAGGACGAGCTGACCGGCGTGGCCTTCGACGGTGGATTGCGGCCAGTTGGGGATGTCGGCGTAGGGGATGGTGATGGGATCTTCGACCTGGGCGGCAAAATTGCCGAGACCGGAGCCGAGAATGATGCCCAGCGTGGGTTTGAAAGCGTGGCCGGCGGGGTGGCGGCTGAGGATATGGTGGGCGGCGGTTTGGGCGCGGGCGTACTGGTCCTGCATGGGCTAGCGCTCCTTTTCCCAATTTTTCCACACAAGGAGTGAAAGAACGAAGATGTTCGCTTCCGATGTGCCCTGCAAACGTGTCCAAGCCGCTATCGCGCGAACGCCGAGCTCAACAAGTAGCCGAGCTTCGTCCCAACTTGTGACGTACCCAGCGTCGTAGTCTGCGAGATGGCGTTCATCCTGGAGCAGGATAAAATTAATTGCAACGAATCTCAGATCCTGCGAGCATGCCGTTCCGATTAAGTCGGACAGAGGCTTATCCAGTTGGGGCTTTGTCAGGCGACCGCACAGCTGCTTTACCTCAGCATGGTTGAACCATCGCTGGATCCGATGACGGATCTGATCTGAGACGTCCGGAGCAAGTAAACGCGCGGCATCGCCGCAGACAGCATGGAAGAGGGCGTAGTACGCCGATGAAATCGCCCTTCTCCTGTCGACATCACGATCAGATTGTCCCGGAGAGTTACCTAGAAGTCTGATCGCTTGCCCGATGAGCTCTTCATGCAAACTCATGCCGCCCTTTTTACACGTGTATAGGGAAAGCGCGAAACGCCACTCTGTAGAATCTGATCGACGACGGAAGCACTGTAGTCGACAAATCTACGGGCAAAGTCATCGTCTATAACGCAGTCGTGCTGAAGCAAGAAGGTTAGATTCAACGATGGATCTCCCGCCCAGTCACTGCTTAAGCCAACCGACACGCTGTCGATACCGAGCATCCTGGGAGTAGCCGCGATGATCTCTTCGGCTTGCCTTTTTTCGGCGTGACCCTCGATTTCGACGGGCATCATGGTGTTTAGGATACAGCGGAACTATTTGATCAGCATACTAACGATGCTCGCGCTCATGAGGTTCGCGACGGTGCCGGCGAGCATGGCGCGGAGGCCGAGTTTGGCGAGTTCATTGCGGCGTTTGGGAATCAGGGCGCCGATGCCGCCAATCTGCATGCCCACGGAGCCGAGGTTCGCGAATCCACACAAGGCAAAGGTAGCGATGGCGAGGGTGCGGGTGGAGACCTCGCCGGCGCGGGCCAGCTGGCCTAGCTGGGTGTAGGCGATGAACTCGTTGAGTACCGCCCGGGTGCCGATGAGGTTGCCGACTTTCCTGGCGTCGGCCCAGGGAATGCCGATGAGCCAGGCGACCGGGGCGCAGAGGGTGCCGAGCGCATTGCCGAGCGAGTGCGGGAAGGGGATGTGGCCGTGAGCCCAAAGCACGTTCGAGATGCCGAGCAGGATCGCGTTGACCAAACCGACGATGGCCAGGAAGCTGATGAGCATGATCGCGACGTTGAAGGCGAGCTGACCGCCGTCGATTGTGCCGCGGGCGATGGAGCCGATCAGGTTTTCATTCTTGTGCTGTGCGTCTTCCTTCGCGCCGGAGATTTTGACGGTGCCGAGGGTCTCGGGAATCTCCGTCTCCGGCATGAGCATTTTCGCGACGAGGATGGTGCCGGGGGCGGTCATGATGACAGCCGACAGCAGGTCCTGTGCGCGGATGCCGAAGCTGATGTAGGCGGCCATGATGCCGCCGGAGACGTGCGCCATGCCGGAGGTCATGATCGTCATGAGCTCGGAACGGGTGGCGTTGTCGAGAAAGGGGCGGATGGTGAGCGGTGCTTCAGTCTGACCCATGAAGATGGAAGCAGCGACATTGGTGGACTCTGCACCGGACGTGCCCATGGTGCGCTGCATGATCCAGGCAACGCCGCGAATGACGATCTGCATGATCCCGAGGTGGTACAGCATCGCAAACAGCGCGGAGACGAAGATGATGGTCGGCAGCACGGCGAAGGCAAAGACCTGGAATGGACTGGTCGGATCGCCGAGCTTGCCGAAGACCATGGAGGAGCCGTCTACGGCGTGGGCGAGAAGGCTGGTAACGGCGCCGGCGCCGACGCGGAGGATGAGCTGGCCGTAGCTCCACTTCAGGACCAGAAAGGCGAACAGCACCTGCAGGCTGAGCCCCCAGGCAACCGTACGCCAGTTGATGGCGCGCCGGTTCGAGGACAGGGCGTACATGAGGCCGAGTAGAACGGCGAGGCCGAGCAGACCGGTAAAGCGAGCCAAAGGCGGGTGCTCCGGGGAAGGGTTACGGCGAGTGTATCGGAGACCGTACCTCGGGCGCAGCGAGGTCTAGCGGGCATGCACCGCAAGCTGCACGGGCAGATCGCGCGGGGGAAAGCAGGAGGCGTTGTCGCAGGCCTGGTAATGCAATCTTCCGGTCAGGGTCGCATCGCCCTTGCCCACGGGTTCGAGTTCGAGGCGAACGTTGAAGCTGCCCTGGTACGTGCTGAGAGTTTCCCCTGCGCCGATGTTGAGCCGGTAGGGCGTCCCTGGGGGAAACTCGCTGTGATGCAGATGCAGGGTGGAAGCAGGGTCAGCGAGGAAATTCGTGGGGATGAGGGTTTCGTCCTTGGGCTCGTGGGAGTTGATGTGCAGCCCCGGGGCGATGTGAAAGCGCACTTCGATCCAGTTCGGCTTACCGGCTTCGACGGTGAAGGCATCGGTATCAACACTGACACGCTGGGCGTGGGAGTTGTTCTGAGCGGTACCGGTGTCGAAGTGGATTTCCTGCGCACAGGCGTTGGCGCTGCTGGCTGCGCCTAGCAGAAAGGCAGCTCCGCACAGAATGGCGCGCAAGAGTAAAGGCCTGTGTCCGATCGGCAGCGGCAGGCGTCGAATCATTGGCCTGCGCTGCCCGGGCTGCCGTTTGGGCTACTGCCCGGGCTGCTCACGATGCTCTGGATTTCGGCCTCCATCTGGTCTTTGGAGGGGGCGCCGGCGTTCACACTGGTAACTTTGCCGACGCGGTCGATGTAGAAGGTTTCGGGCAGGTACTCCACTCCGCCGTAGGTGTTGGCGACCCTGTCCTTGCTGTCCGGCAGCAGGATGGGGTAGCTGACGCCAATCTTTTTAGCAGCATGAGCGACCTCGGCGGGAGAGATGCCCTCATCCTGCGAGAGTCCGAGAATCACAAGTCCCTGAGGCTTGTATTTGGTGGCAAACTCCTGTAACCAAGGCATTTCGAGCTTGCAGGGACCGCACCATGTGGCCCAGAAGTTGACTACGACGGGATGCCCCTTCAGGTCCGTGAGCGAAACCTTTTTGCCTTCCGTGTCGGTTAGAGTGAAGGCAGGTGCGAACTGACCGCGCAGATTGGCGCCCTGGAAGTCGGGAGGGCCCGCGGAGGCGGCTTCGTCGGCCGGTTGCAGCTCAATGTGATTGGCCGCCATTGCCGCGCGCCGGGCACGAAGGTTGTGCACTCCCGCCCAGAACAGAAGCACGACGGTGAGGAACATCGCCCCAAGAACAGCCAGTCTGCGCGCCACGATGCGTTTCCTTTCGCCGGCCCGGCGAGACCGGGTCGTGTTCTAAGTGTAGCCCTTCATAGCCGCCGGCTCTGCTAGCATCCGCAGTGAATGCGCCGCGACGGACAAGCAGAGCGTGAGGCGCCCGGAGCGTCGGCTGGGGTAAGCGCGGGTGCGCGCGCTGCCGGACTGATTCGGCTGGAAGCGGCCGCACTGGAGGCCTTGGCGCAGCGGCTGGAAGGCGCCGGTGCCTCGGCGTGGGCGCGCGTGCTGGATCTGCTGGCCGAAACGGTGCGGCGCGACCGGCGGATTGTATTATGCGGCATCGGCAAAAGTGGGTTGATTGCGCGAAAGATCGCGGCGACGCTGGTTTCGCTTTCCGTGCCGGCCGTGTTTCTGCATCCGGCGGAGGCGGTGCACGGCGATCTCGGCGTGGTGCGCGCCGGGGATGCCGTGCTGGCGCTTTCCTATTCCGGCGAAACGGAAGAGCTGCTGCGGCTTTTGCCGCTGTTGGCGGGACTAGGCGTGACGGTGGTGAGCCTATGCGGGTGCGCTGAGTCGACGCTGGCGCGGGCGAGCGAGGCGGTGGTGGATGTGAGTGTGGATCGTGAAGCGTGCGCGCATCAGCTGGCGCCGACGGCCTCCACCACGGCGATGCTGGCCGCCGGCGATGCGCTGGCCGTGGAGTTGAGCCGGCGGCTGGGCGTGGCGCCGCAGGATTTCGCGGCTCTGCATCCGGGTGGACAGCTGGGGCGGCGTTTGACGCCCGTGCGCGAGCTGATGCACACCGGCAATGCGGTGCCCGTGGTGAGCCCGGAGGCGCGCCTGCCGGAGATCATGCACGAGATGAGCGCCAAGCGGCTGGGCATGACCACGGTGCAGGAGGCCGGGCGGCTGGTGGGCGTGCTTTCTGACGGTGACCTGCGCCGGCTGATGGAGCGCGATGGGCCCGAGGCCTTTCACCGCACCGCTGCGGAGGTGATGCACCGGCGTCCGCGCCGGGTAATCGCCGGTATGTTTGTGGCGGATGCGCTGACCCTGATGGAGGCGCATAAGATTACGTCGTTGATTGTGAGCGACCTGTCGGAGGGCAGCCCCGTGCTGGGCGTGGTCCATCTGCATGATCTGGTGCAATCGCTGGAAGCGGCCGGAAAGACGGAAAACAAACTTTCGTAATCTTTTCGCCTCGGTGTGGGTTGGTTACAATCAAACCCGACATGCAACGTTGGTCCCAACTCTTCATTCCCACCCTGCGTGAGGCGCCTGCCGATGCCGAGGTGGCCAGTCACAAACTCCTTCTGCGTGCGGGCTATGTGCGCCAGCTGGGCGCGGGCATTTACAGCTATCTGCCCCTGGGGCAGCGCGCGCTGAACAAGATCGTGCGTATCGTGCGGGAGGAGATGGACCGCATCGGCCAGGAATTTCATCTGCCGGCGTTAAATCCACGCGAGGTGTGGGAGGAGAGCGGCCGCTGGACCGGCATGGGTGACAACATGTTTCGCCTAACGGACCGCAAGGGCGCGGAACTCGCCCTGGCCATGACGCATGAGGAGATCATGACCTCGATTGCGCGCAATGAGCTGCGCAGCTATAAGCAGCTGCCGCAGATTTGGTACCAGATTCAGACCAAGTTCCGCGATGAGCCGCGGCCCAAGAGCGGGCTGCTGCGCGTGCGGCAATTCCTCATGAAAGATTCGTACTCCTTTGATCTTGACCCGGCGGGTCTGGACGAAAGTTACCGGCTGCATGATGAGGTTTACCGCCTCATCTTTACGCGTTGCGGGCTGGATTTTGTCGCGGTGGAGGCAGATTCGGGCGCGATGGGCGGATCGCAGTCGCAGGAATTCATGGTTTACACCGAAGCCGGTGAGGACCTGATCGCGAGCTCGGCTTCGGGTTACGCGGCGAACCTGGAAAAGGCGACCTCAAGGCTGGCCCCTGTGGAGGACCTCGCGCCCACAGGCGACGGTATGCCGGAACTGGTGCATACGCCGGGCAAGGGGGCGATTGCGGATATCTGCGAGTTTCTGCAGATCTTGCCCTCGCAGGACATCAAGTGCGTGGCGTTTATGGGGACGCCAGCCCCACCGCCGCTCGGAAGTGTGGCCAAAGATCCCGGTAAAGACTCTGCCAGTTGGCAGATCGGTCTTCCGTTGCGACCCATCGCGACCTTCCTGCGTGGCGATCACCACGTGAACGAGACCAAGCTGAATGGCGTGGCGGGTACGAGCGATCTGCGGCCGATGACGCCGGAAGAGCTAGAAATGCACATCGGCGGGCCGGCAGGTTTTCTGGGCCCGGTGAACATCGCGGAGGTCATGACGGCCGGATCACTGACTGGGCTGAAGAGCGGCAAGGCACTTGAAAGGCTAAAGGGCGTGAGCCGGGAGAACGCTGGGGAGGGTCTTAAGACTATTGTGGTCATGGACCCGGCGCTTGAGAGCCGTACGGACCTCGTTTGTGGTGCGAACAAGCTCGATTACCACTATCGAAACGTCACGCCGGGGCGGGACTTTCAGCCCACGCTGACAGCCGATATACGCAACATTAACGAGGGCGAGCCCGATCCAGTGGGCGGTGAGCCGTTGCGGCTGGGCAAGGCCGTGGAGATCGGCCATATCTTCAAGCTCGGCTATAAGTACTCCGAATCGATGGGCGCGCGGGTGCTGGATCGTGACGGGAAGGAGGTCACGCCGATCATGGGCAGCTACGGCATCGGTATCGAGCGCATTCTGACGGCGGCAATCGAAAGCTCGGCGGCGGCGTTCACGTCGGGGGCCGCGGCTGCGGGGCCAGGCAGGACGGGGAACGCCGAGCAGTTCGCCCTGCCGACCTCCATCGCGCCGTACGAGGTGATTGTCTCGATCACCAACACGCGTGAAACGGCGCTGAACGAGGCCGGGGTGGATCTGGCCGAGGCGCTCTCCCGTGCGGGTGTGGATGTGCTGCTGGATGATCGTGATGAGCGTGCCGGGGTGAAGTTCAAAGACGCGGATCTGATCGGCGTACCGTTTCGTGTAAATATCGGCAAGCGGCTGGCGGAGGGCGCCATTGAACTCGTGGACCGGCTCCGTAACGACACCCGGGACTTGCCGTGGGAGGGTGCCGCGGCCCATATCGCGGAGATCGTCGCGACTTCCAAGCTCTAGAACTTGGCCTTCTATTTCGTTGCAGTATTTTGCTGTTGGTTTTTTGAACTATGCCTGTTCGTGTGAAGTACGGTAAATCTCGGCCTTCGATTTTGTGGCGGATGTTTCGCGTGGTGCTCGTGCTGGTGCTGCTGTTTGCACTGGCGGGAGGCATCACCTTCGCCGTGGAATACCGCCAGTACGCCGGTCTGGTGGACGAGCGTCTGGCGCAGGGCCCGCTGTTTGCCTCGACCGCCCAGATCTACGCGGCGCCTCAGGAGGTACGTCCGGGGCAGCACCTTCCGGCCGAGACGATCGCGGTGATTCTGCGCCGGGCGGGCTACGGCGATGACGGAGAGAGCAACCCGATGGGTCGGTACTCCCTGGGTGAAGAGACAATCTCGATCAAGCCGGGAGCGCAAAGCTACCTGGCTACAGATGGCGCCACCATCAGTACCCCCGGCGGGGTGGTGCAGTCCATCACGGCGGAAAACGGTGCGGCCCTGAGCGCGTACAAGCTGGAACCGCAGCTGATCACCGCGCTGAGCGAGGACAAGAACCGCACCAAGCGCCGCATGGTGACCTATGACGAGATCCCTCCGCGCATGGTGCAGGCGGTCCTGGCCATTGAAGACCGCCGCTTCTTTGAGCATTCGGGCGTCAACTACGTCCGGACATTCAAGTGTGCGGTACAGGACGCGGTGTCGCACCACATGGGCTGCGGTGGGTCGACGCTGACGCAGCAGCTGGCGCGGGGGTTTTTCCTGACGCCGGAAAAGACCTACAAGCGCAAGATCGCCGAGATCATGATCACGTACCAGCTTGAGGATCGCTTCAACAAGCAGCAGATCTTCGAGATGTATGCCAATCAGATCAACCTTGGGCAGCGTGGCTCGTTTGCGGTGAACGGCTTCGGCGAGGCGGCGCAGGCGTATTTCGGCAAGAACTTGAAACAACTGAATTTGGCTGAATGTGCTCTGCTGGCGGGAATGATCCAGCGGCCGAATTACTTCTCTCCGTACCGCCATCCGGATCGCGCGGCGGATCGCCGGAATATCGTGCTGGATTCCATGGTGGAAACGGGTGCGATCACGGCGGCACAGGGAAATGCGGCCAAGGCAGAGCCGATCAAACTGGCTCCGGCAGATGTGGATGCCAGCGAGGCGCCCTATTTTGTAGATCTGGTGCATGACCAGATCGCTCAGCGCATAGGGGACTATGATTCCGGGCATTCCTCGTTGCGGATTTATACGTCCCTCGATCCACAGCTGCAGCAGGCAGCCGCCGAGGCGGTTGCAGCCGGGATGCGGCATGTGGACGACATGGTGCGGGCGCGGCACCATGGCGAGGCGCCGGCCGCCATGCCGCAGGTGGCGCTGGTGGCCCTGAATCCTCACACGGGACAGGTGCTGGCACTGGTGGGGGGGCGCAACTACGCGGCTTCCCAGCTGGACCACGCTACAAGCAGGCGGCCCACCGGTTCGATTTTTAAACCCTGGGTCTATGCCACGGCGGAGCAAGGAGCCGTGAATGGGCAGATGCTGGCCGGTGGTGGGGCGCCGTTTACCGCGCTAACGATCTTGCACGATGTCCCCACCACCTTTACCTACGACGGACAGAGCTATAGTCCAGGTAATTATAAAAACGAGTATCACGGGGACGTGACGTCCATCTATGCCCTCGAGCACTCGCTCAACAATGCAACGATCTCGCTGGGCGAGCAGGTCGGCTTTGACAATGTGGCCGCGCTGGGCCGGGCTTCGGGCGTGACTGCGGCCAAGGGCACGCCTTCCGTGTCGCTCGGAGCATACGACGCCAGTCCGCTGGATATGGCGGGGGCCTATACCGTATTTGCCAACGGGGGCGTTCACCTTACACCATGGCTGCTTTCAAGCGTCCGAAGCGCCACCGGCAATGTGGTGGCGGACTACACCCCGGATGCCAAGCAGGTGATGGACCCACGCGCGGCTTATCTGACGCAAAATCTGCTGGAAGGCGTGATGAACTTCGGCTACGGCATTGCGGTGCGAAAGCTTGGCTTCACGGCGCCGGCTGCGGGCAAGACCGGCACCTCGCACGATGCATGGTTTGCGGCTTACACCTCCAACCTGATCTGCATCGTCTGGGTGGGCAACGATGACTACTCCGATGTGAAACTTGAGGGTGCCCTGGCGGCCGCGCCGATCTGGGCCGCCTTTATGAATCGGGCCATCCGCCTGCCCCAGTATTCGGACATGAAGGCGTTCACGTCGCCGCCGGATGGCATCCAGCTGGTGCCCATCGACCGGGTGAGCAACCTGCCCGCCGATGCCTCCTGCCCCAGCGCAACCTTCGAGGTTGCCTTCCTTCCCGGAACGGCGCCGCAGAGCACCTGCTCGCACATGGGCGTGGACGCGCAGACCCTGGGTTCGCAACTCTATGGCGGTAGCGCGCCGGAGGACTCCATTCCGCCGCCCGTCCCCGTTCCGCCGCCTCCATCTGCGCCGAAGCCGACGCGGCCCCCAGCCGCGCCACAGTAGCCAACAAAGATGCTGATCGTGAAGCGTTTTGTGCCGTTTCCTGCTTCAGAAATTCCGTCCCGGTGGTTCCGTCGGGAGTCATGCCTCTCCGTCGGAGGTGCAGAGTTCCAGTCAGCCGGCCAACTCAGCAGCCGACGCGGCGGCGTGGGCCGAGCAGCTTGACCATGCGACCCACCGGAGCCTCGGTGGTCTGGCCGTCGGCGGGCAGCCAGGGTTGGCACTGCGGGCACCAATAGGTGGAGCGGACCTGTTCGCCTTGCTTGCGCATCATGACGAGCGCACCGCAGCGGCGGCATTCCTGACCTTGGCGGCCGTAAACCCAAAGGCGGTCGCCGGCATTCATAGAATGCGTGGTGCGCCGGTTGCCGCTGTAGGTCACGATCCCGTCGGTGTTATTTGAATTAGAGCCGTTGTTGATGTTGGCGCGCATGTAGCGGCCTGAGACCTCAGCCATGACCTCAAACTCGCGGTCGGTGACAGTGCGGAGCTGGCGGAACGGGTTGACGCCAGCGGCAAAGGCGACCTCGGATTTGTAGACATTCCCGAGCCCGGCCATCACGCGCTGGTTGAGCAGCGTGACGCCGACTTCGGCCTCGGGATGCTGCACGGTGTAGGACTTCATGGCGGCGATGCCGGCGTTCGTGTCGTACGCGTCGCTGAGGATGTCGACGCCGAGTTTGGGGACCTGCGAGTAACGCTCCAGGGAGCGAGCGGTGTGGAACTCGGTAACAGGAACGTTGAAGGCGACGGCAACGAAATCGCCCGTGGTGATCGAGCACCGCATGCTGGAGCGCGGGGAGAACCACTTTTCGCCCACCCTGTAGATGTGCCAGGAGCCGGACATGAGCATATGGGTGACGAGGATCAAGTCGCCGGAGAAGTGGATGAGACACCACTTGCCGCGGGCTTCGACTTTCTCGACCGTGCGGCCGACGATGCCTTTCGAGTCGGCGACGGAGGCCAGCGTGGCGACATTTGCCTGAAACGCCGTGACCGATTTGCCGCCAATGGCCTTTTGCAAAGCGCGGGCGGCGCGATAGATTGTGTCGCCTTCAGGCATCGCGCGAAGTCGGGCTCCCGCTCATAAGATGGCGCAAGGCCGCGCGGGATGCAGCGCTGCGGCTTGCATGAGGGTGCGGGCTTTATCAAGTCGGACGTTACGTCGTCATAGCGGCTTCATCGTAGGCTGCGCGGCCGATCCGGGCGATGACGTTAGCGCGGGTAGCTTCCTCGGTATGGGCATCGGCCACAAAACCGGGGCGGGGGCAGGCCGGCGCGCCGGTGTTCGGACCGGTCACGAAGTTCGTAAAGGTTTGCGTAAGAATGCGTTGGCTGCGATTTTCAGGTCCGGGTATCAGCCGATGCATGACGGATCATGTTGCCGTCACACTAATCGCAGCAAGCCCTTGCCGTCGGCAATCATGGTTATGCTTGCCTGAATGCGGTGACCACGGGAACGCCAAAAGCGTTTTTTGCGATTCTAGGGCATCGTGACGAAGTGTCATCTTCAGCCGTGGCTGCCAAGTGAGTATGCTCAAGTGCTGGCGCTGCTGAATTTTTGGAGAAACTCGCCCGCAGATGTGTTGGGCCTACGCATAGAACAGATCGTCGCCAGTGCGGGCGATGGTTTGGTAAGAGATAACTCGTCCACATCGCACGAGCTGCGAGAGTACTTGAAAGAG
>CAXSCE010000035.1:0-32453 GCA_964236545.1 uncultured Bryocella sp. | reverse complement strand
CACCGGCGGGATCGAAGGCGACGGCGGCGGGGCTGTTGAGCTGGGCGGTGGCGGCAGCAGAGCTGTCGCCCGAAAAGCCGCGAACGCCCGTGCCGGCCACGGTGGAGATGAAACCGGAGGTGCTCACCAGGCGGACGCGGTGGTTGTTGAGATCGGCAATGGCGATCGCGCCGTCAGCGCGGGTAGCCACGCCCCAGGGTTCATCGAGCTGGGCGCTTGTTGCGGCCACGCCGTCGCCGTTGTAGCCCTGCGTGCCGGTGCCGGCGACGGTGCTGATGTGTCCTGAGGCAAAGGTCAAGAGACGGACGGCGGCGTTGCCGCTGTCGGCGACCAGGAGATCGCCGGCCGGGGTGAGCGCAAGGCCCTGGGGGCCGGTGAGCGTGGCCGCTGTCGCCAGGCCGCCGTCTCCGGTGTAGCCGGTGGTGCCGGGCGTTCCCGCGACGGTGGTGACGATGCCTGTCACGGCGTCGACGCGACGGATCAGGTTGTTGGCGCTGTCCGCGATGTAGAGATTGCCGGCCCCGTCGAGAACAAGACCGGTGGGGCTGTTGACTTCGGCGGCTGTCGCGGGGCCGTTGTCGCCGGAGTAGCCGGCTGTGCCGTCGCCGGCCACGGTGGAGATCATGCCGGTGGCGGCATCCACGCGGCGGACGCGGTTGTTGCTGGAATCGGAAAAGAAGAGGTTGCCGGCGCCGTCGACAGCAAGGCCGTTGGGCAGGAAGACGGGGGCGGAGGTGGCGAGCACGCCATCGCCGTGGTAGATCCACTGGCCGTTGCCGGCAACGGTGCGGATGGTCCCAGGGACCAGAACGGGAAGACCGCCCTGGCCGACGCCGCTCAGAGAAGCGCTCGCAAGTACGGTGCTGCCGTCAGCCGAGAGGATCTGCACAGCGCCCTGCCGGAGGCCGGGATACCGCGGCGAAAAGGCGACCTGCACGATGCAGGTCTGGCCGGCGACAAAGGGTGATGAACTGGCGCAAGTGCCAGGATCGGCAATCGAAAAGTCGAGGTTAGCGACCCCGCCGGTAAGCGCGACGGGAGCCGAGGCGCCGCTGGAGGCGCGAAACGTGAGGGTGACGGCAACTGGCGAAGCGGAGACGCCCACGGCATTCGTTCCAGGGAAGGTGAGGGCTCCGCCACCCTGCGCAACGGCTGTGAGGTGGGACAACCAGAGCAGGAAGAGGTAAAGGACGAAGCGGAAAAGAGTTGGGGTGACGGCTTTTTGCGAGAATGGCTGCGGCAAATACCCTGTTGATCGAAACACTTCCTGCTCCTCAGCTGACAGCCCGGATGCGGGCGTGGGAGCGCTCCGAATCGGGTCTGAGATCCGACCCCGGAGCACGCTGCGCGGCGTGGTCGGGGGTCCTTCCTCTCATCGGCGAAAAGCGGAGTTTCGATAGGGTATTCGGCGAAGAAAAAGCGACGATAGCTGCGTCGTTTGGGGGATTGCTTGTCGCCCCAATGGGACTGGCGGGCTGTTTAGCTGGCCCGCGAACGCTGGACGGCCCGGGCGAGAACGCAGATTCCCTTCGGGAATGACAACAAAAGGAGGTGCAGTCGGGGGCTGCCGACGGTCTAGTTCGTGGCCGATTGGGTCTGGCTGGGGCTGAACTGGCTGCCGTTGGAGTGCGTGGGGGACGGGGTTTCCGTAGAGGGCGGTCCTGGTGAGGTGGCGCCCGTGGGCAGAGGCACCTTTTTGCCACTCTCGTCGATTTCGTTGGATTCGACGGAGAACCAGGTGAGATAGGCGGCGCCGAAGCTGGTGGTGATGGCAACGTCGGCGGCGTCGCGGCCGGTGGCCATCAGGATGCGACCGAGGCGCGGGTAGTTGTGGCGGGCATCGAGATCAACCCAACGGCCGTCGAGCCAGACCTGGTACCAGGCGCTGAAGTCGCCGGGGCCGGCGGGCGGGCGGCGGATGTCGCCGATGTAGCCGGTGACGTAGCGGGCGGGGATGTTCATGCAGCGGGTGAGGGTAACGGCGAGGTGCTGGAAGTCGCGGCAGACGCCGATGCGCTCGGTAAAGACGTCCATGGCGGTTTTGGTGGGGCGGGCGGCGTTGTAGTTGAAGATGACCTTGTTGTGCACCCAGTCGCGGATGGCGGTCACGCGTTCCCAGCCGGGCTTTGTGCCGGCGAAGAGGTCCTGCGCGATGGCGCCGAAGCGGTCTGTTTCGCAGTAGCGGCTGGGCAGCAGGAAGCGCAGTGTTTCGGAGGGCAAGGCTTCGATGGGCGATTGTTGCGCATCGGCGTAGATGGGATCGGGCTTGTCGTCGGGGGTTTCGATGACGTTGTTGCCGGTGAGGCGGATATGGCCGGCAGGTGCGGTGAAGCGGGCGCAGCGATTGCCGAAGGCGTCGAGGTAGTCGGTGGAGGGGACGAGCTGGTTATCGGCTGGGTCGGCGCCGATAAGCTGTTCGATCCGGAGTTCGTCCCCGGAGCGCAGGCGCCCTGCGAGCGAGGGATGGAGATGCAGAACGGTCACCATGGGGGTGTCGAAGGGCAGTTGGAACTGGATGTCGAACTCGGAAAGAATGAGCATGTTGGCCCTTGTATTGGATTTCGGCTCGAGGGTGGTCGGGAGAGGGTTCAGTTTAGCGCAGGGGGCCCGAAGAAATGTTAGGTGCGCTAGGCCGCGGGAATGCAGGGGTCTCTCCGCTCCGGCCCTTGGCCTCCGGTCGAGATGACATTGCTTCGGCCTTTGGCCTCCGGTCGAGATGACAGGTTTGAGAGGCTGGATGGTGATGCGGTGGCACAGGCGGGTGAGAGCCTTGCTGATTTGGGTAGGATAGCTTCAAGGATGCAGAGCGGCACGGGAGGCACACCATGCATGACACATTGACAGTCGGGATTCCCGTGATGGTAATCGTCCTTGGCATTTTCATGAATCGCAGCGAGGTGAAGGATCTGCGTGCCGAGATGAAGGATTTACGCGCCGAGATGGTGCGCCGCTTCGACCTGGTGGATGCGACGCGCCGAGATGGTGCGCCGCTTCGACCTGGTGGATGCGGAGTTGCGGTACTTCCATGACGTCAGCGGCAAACTAACAGGCAGGGTCGAAGAGTTAAGCAAACGTATTCCGTGAAGTTCCCTGCCGTTCTCCCTGCATCAGGTAGCTGAAGCTAAAAGGTGGTTAGAGCTCGTAGGAGAACGCATGGGTAGACAGGTCGTGGTGGAGCACAGGACGGAGTACCGCTACGACAGACCTGTTGCGCTGGGGCCGCAGGCGGTGCAGCTGCGCCCTTCTCCGCATGCGCGGACACCGGTCCTTTATTACTCGATGGAGATCCTGCCCGCGGGGAGCACGCTCCGATGGGGCTTCGATGCACTGGGAAACCATGTGGCTCGGGTAAGCGTTTCCGGGCGCACAGACCGGTTTGGGATCGGCGTGGAGCTTCTGGCGGATCTCGAGCCTTGGAACCCTTTTGATTTCGTGCTGGAGCCGGGGTGTGAGAGCTTTCCGCTACGATACCCGGCGGAATTGGCAGCGGATCTGACGCCCTATCTGCGCGCCGGTGTCGCAGGATCGCTTCTGCAGGGGTTTCTGAGCGGGATCTCGCAGGAGACGCAGCCGCTGGTGAATTTCCTGGTTGGGTTGAACGGGAAGCTGCGGGCGGAGATTGCCTACAACGTGCGCCTGGAGCATGGGGTGCAGAGCCCGGAGGAGACGCTGACGCGGCGGTCAGGGTCTTGCCGGGATTCGGCGTGGCTGCTGGTCGAGCTTTGCCGGCAGGTGGGGCTCGCGGCGCGCTTTGTCTCGGGCTATCTGATCCAGTTGACCGAGGACGAGGCGCCCGGCGCACCGCGGACGGGACCGAGTGCGGACTCGGCCGATCTCCATGCGTGGGCGGAGGTCTACCTGCCAGGGGCGGGATGGGTCGGGTTCGATCCGACCTCGGGGCTGCTGGCGGCCGAAGGGCACATCCCCTTGGCATGCGCGCCCACGCCAGCCCAGGCTGCGCCAGTGAGCGGGACGGTAGAGCCGGCCGGGGTCCAGTTCATCCACAACATGACGGTGCGGCGGGTAAACGAGACACCTCGGCTGGCACAGCCGTACAGCGATGCGGAGTGGGAGCGGGTGCGGGCGGTGGCGCATGCCGTGGATCGCGATCTCCAGGCCCAGGATGTGCGGCTGACGACCGGCGGCGAGCCCACCTTTGTGGCCATCGACGAGCCGGATGCGCTCGAGTGGAATTTTGGGGCGCTGGGGCCGGCCAAGCGGCTGCGCGGGCTGGAGCTGATTCGGGCGCTGCGCGAGCGGACCGCGCCGGGCGGGCTGCTGCACCTTGGACAGGGTAAGTGGTACCCGAACGAAGCCCTGCCGCGGTGGTCGTTTCTGTGCCTTTCGCGCGTGGATGGGGTGCCGGTCTGGGAGGACGGCGCGCTGTTTGCCTTGCACACGACCGTGTATGGTTTCGGCGATGCGGAGGCGAAGCGTTTCATGGGGGCGTTGACGCGGCGGCTGGGCGTGAGCACGGAGAATGTGCTGCCGGCGTTCAACTTCTCTGCTGGCGGGGACGCGCAGGCGGATACTGCCCCGGTGGCGTATGTGCTGCCATTGCGAAGGCGGCAGCAGCCCGGGGGTGCGCTCGCGTGGTCGAGCCAGCTTTGGTTCGAGAGGCCGGAGCGTCTCCTGCTTTCACCGGGGGATTCGCCGGTGGGCTACCGGATACCGGTGCCGGCGATGCCGTGGGTGGCCCCGGATGAGCTGGTGTATGAAAAGGACGCGGGGGGTGAGATCGCCCTGCCCGCGCAGCCGGCGCGGCACCCGGAACGGTTTGCGACCGAGCCAGAACCCGACATGCTGCCGCCCGCGCCGGAGCCGAAGCCAGCCGAGTTGGCTTCCGTGCTGATCCGGCCGGCGCTGTGTGTGGAGGTACGCGAAGGCCGGCTGCACGTTTTTCTGCCGTTTACCCCGGTACTGGCGGACTACCTGGATCTGATAGCGGCGGTGGAGGAGACCGGCCAGTACCTCGAGCTGCCGATCTGGGTGGAGGGCTATCCGCCGCCGTTCGATCCGCGGATGCGCTCCTTTGGGCTGACGCCCGATCCTGGTGTGCTGGAGGTAAATCTGCCGCCGGCGAGCGGGTGGGATGACCTGGAGGCGCAGCATGGGGTGCTGGCCGAGGAGGCGCACCGGCTGCGACTGGCCGAGGGCAAATTTGGGTATGACGGCAGCCACACAGCGACGGGTGGCGGCAGCCACATCGTGCTGGGTGGAGCGACGACGTCAGACAGCCCGGTCCTGCGCCGGCCGGATCTGCTGCGGTCGATGCTGACGTTCTGGCAGCACCACCCGTCGCTCTCGTACCTGTTTGCGGGCATGTACGTGGGGCCGACGAGCCAGTACCCGCGCATTGACGAGGCGCGGACCGATGCGCTGTACGAAGCCGAGTTGGCTTTCAGTCATCTGCCCGCTGAGGGCTGCGCGCCCGAGACGATCGACGAGCTATTTCGCAACCTGCTGGTGGATGTCACGGGCAACACGCACCGGGCGGAGTTCTGCATCGACAAGCTCTATCCGCCAGAGGGTACGGGATTGCGGGCCGGCTTGCTGGAGCTGCGGGCCTTTGAGATGGCGCCGCACTTCCGCATGGGCCTGCTGCAGACGCTGCTCGTACGGGCGCTGGTGGCGGTGTTCTGGCGGACGCCGTTTCATGGAGGTTTGATCCGCTGGGGCACGGCGCTGCATGACCGCTTCACTCTGCCGTACTTCATCGAGAAGGACTTCGCGGAGGTGCTGACGCACCTGCGTTGGGCGGGGTTTGCGTTCGAGGACAGCTGGTTCCGGGCGCAGACCGAGTTTCGCTTTCCGGTGATCGGCGCGATGCACGTCGATGGCGTCACCGTCGAATTGCGCCAGGCGCTCGAGCCGTGGAATGTGCTGGCCGAGGAAACGACCGCGGGTGGCACGGGGCGGAGCGTGGATTCATCGCTGGAGCGGATCGAGGTGCGGATGACGGGGCTCGCGGCGGAGGGACGGTACGTGCTCGCCTGCAACGGGCGGCGGGTGCCGTTGACGCCGACCGGCGAGACGGGGGAATGGATTGCGGGGGTGCGGTACCGGGCGCGGCGGCTCGGTGCGGCGCTGCATCCAACGATCCCGGTGCATTTTCCCTTGAGATTCGATTTGATCGATACATGGTTGGGCCGAGCTGTCGGCGCCTGCACGTACTCGGCAGGACCGACGGCTGGCGCGGGGCAGGTAACGCGGCCGGCAGATGCGGCGGAGGCCCGGGAGCGGCGGCGAGAGCGATTCCGGGTGTCCGTGCCCTCGGCAGAGCCGGTGACCTCGCCGGCAGAGGAGCGGAACCCCGCCTTTCCCATGACGCTGGACCTGCGCTGGCCGGCTACAGCGCATACAGGGAACATGGCGGGTTGGACCACGTGACTACCGGCGACCTGTACCAGTCCTCGCTGCTGTATGGGGCGACCGTTGACGAGTCGACCGCCGATGGGATCGTGCCGCGGCCGCACTGGGCGCGCCTGCTAGACGGGCTGCGGGCGCTGGGGCCGGAGGAGATCGAAGCGCGCTGGGCACGAGCCGAGCGGCGGATCCGTGACAACGGGATCACCTACAACGTCTATGGCGATCCGCTGGGCGCCAGCCGGCCTTGGAAAATCGATATCGTTCCGCTGCTGATTGCGGCGGAGGAGTGGCGGTTCCTGGAGGCCGGGGTGAAGCAGCGGGCGCAGCTGCTGAACTGCCTGCTGGAGGACCTGTACGGGCCGCAGCGGCTGTTGACCGAGGGTCATTTCCCGGCGGCGCTGCTGTACGCGAACCCGGCCTTTCTGCGGCCGCTGGCAGGGGTGCGGGTGCCGGCGCACAGCTACCTGCACACGGTGGCCGTGGACCTGGCGCGGTCGCCGGATGGGCGGTGGTGGGTGCTGGCGGACCGGACGCAGGCGCCTTCGGGATCGGGGTATGCCCTGGAAAACCGGCTCATCGTGGGCGATGCCCTGCCGGAGCTGTTTCGCGAGGCCAATGTGCTGCGGCTGGCGCCGTTCTTCCGGGCGCAGCGCGAGGCGCTGATCGGACTGGCGGGGCGGCCTGATCCGAGGGTCGTGCTGCTGACGCCGGGGCCGCACAATGAGACGTACTTTGAGCACAGCTACCTGGCGAAGTATCTGGATTTCACCCTGGTGGAAGGGGCGGACCTCACGGTGCGCGACCGTGCGGTGTACCTGAAAACGGTGGGCGGACTGGAGCGGGTGGACGTCATACTGCGGCGCGTGGACGACCATTTCTGCGATCCGTTGGAGCTGCGCAGCGATTCCCTGCTGGGTGTGGCGGGTCTGGTGGACGCGGTGGTGGCGGGCAATGTGTGCGTGGCCAATGCGCTGGGCAGCGGGTTGATCGAATCGGCCGCAATTATGCCCTTTCTCCCGGGGCTGGCGCGGCACCTGCTCGGCGCGGAGCTGCAGCTGCCCTCGGTGGCGACGTGGTGGTGCGGGCAAAAAAGCGCGCTGGACTGGGTGGTGCGTCACCTGGACAGGGTGGTGATCAAGCCGGCGTTTCCGGCACCGGGCACCGAGCCGGTCTTTGGCGCCGAGCTCGCGGGCGCGGAGCGGGAGGCCTTGCTGGCGCGGCTGCGGGCGCGGCCCGGGGAGTACGTGGCCCAGGAGCAGGTGGCGCTTTCGACGGCGCCGGTGTGGGATAGCGGTCTGGGCGGTCTCCATTCGCGCAGCGTGGTGCTGCGGACCTATGCGCTGAATACGGGAAGTGGTTGGAAGGTGATCCCGGGCGGGCTGGTGCGGGTAGCCGACGGGCATGGGCGTGGCAGCGGAGGTGGAAGCGGGGCTGGAAGTGGTTCGGTCGTGTCAATGCAGCGCGGCGGCGGCAGCAAGGATGCCTGGGTGCTGAGCGACCGGCCCGTGGACACGTCGTTAAGCCTGCTGCCCGCGCCCGACGAGCCGGTGAAATTGCAGCGCGTGCCCCTGACGGTGCCAAGCCGAGTGGCGGACAACACATTCTGGCTGGGGCGCTACGCCGAGCGCGCGGAGAACACGGCGCGGATTCTGCGATCGATGGTGCCGCGGGTGCGGCTGGCGGATGAGGCGGAGATGGGCAGCCTGCTGCGGCTGCACAGCTGCCTGGGATCGCCCAACAGCAAGCTGCCCAAGCGCAAACGGCCCACCTTTGCGACGCTCGAAAAGGAGATGCTTTCGCTGTTGAGCGACCCGAAGCGCTGGGACAGCCTGCCCGCGACACTGGCGGCGGTAGCTCGAACGGGCGGCAATGTGCGCGAGCGGCTTTCCGCGGACATGACCCTGCTGATTCACCAGCTGCGCGATTCGGTGGCGCTGGATCCCAAGGCGAAGCTGTCGGACGCTTCGGCGAAGCTGACCGGGGGATTGGAGCTGCTATCCACCTTCAGCGGGATGGAGCGGGAGAACCTGATTCGGGGTGCGGGATGGCTGTTTCTGAGCCTGGGCCGGCGGATGGAACGCGCGCTGATCCTGACGCGGGCGTTGCGCGAGATCACGCGGCCGCTCGAGCCGGAGAACTGGGCCTACATGCAATGGCTGCTGGAGGTAGCTGACAGTTCGATGACCTACCGGCAGCGCTACTACACGACGCTGGCGCCGCTGCCGGTGCTGGACGTGCTGCTGATGGACGAGACCAATCCGCGCTCACTGGATTTCCAGCTCGAGCATATTGTTGAGATCTACAGGAAGCTGCCGCGGAACGAACCCGGGGAGCTCGCCTCGATGCAGGGGAGCCTGGGGGCGCTGCGAGCGATCGACTTGCAGACGATGCGGTTTCCGGCATCGGGCAAGGCCTCGGCCAAAGATCCATTCACGCGGCTGGATCGTTATCTGGGCGAGTTGACGGAGCTGCTCTTTGCCTGGTCGAACAACCTGTCCAGCCGCTACTTCAGCCATGCACACACACTGCCGAGCGCCATGGGTTAGATTGCCATGCTCTATAGGATCAGTCACCGAACCACCTACCGATATGTGCACCCGGTCTCTTTTGGCGATCATGTGGCTTGCCTGAAGCCGCGGTCGTTTCCAGGCAGCGCCCTGCTCGCGAATGCGCTGGAGATCTCGCCCAAACCCGCAACCTACACGGAACGAACGGACTACTTCGGCAACACGCAGTGCTTTTTCACCGTGCAGGCGTCGCATAAAGAATTGGTTGTGGAGTCGCGCAGCGAGGTGACGGTTCAGGACGTCCTGGACAGGCCGGCTTCGCTACCGTGGGAGGCCTCCGCGGAGCCGCTGGCGCGGGATTACAGCCCGGAGGGACTGGCGGCGTTTCAGTTTCAGTTTGAGTCGCCACGGATTCGCAGGCGGCCGGAGTTTGCGGCCTATGCGCTGGAGTCGTTTACGCCGGAGCGGCCGATGCGCGAGGCCTTGCTGGAGCTGACAGCGCGGGTACACCGGGATTTTCGGTTCGATTCCAAGGCCACCGACGTGCGCACCCCGACGGACGACGTGTTCCGGAACAGGCGCGGGGTCTGCCAGGATTTTGCGCATGTGGGGATTGCCTGCCTTCGCTCGATCGGGCTGGCGGCGCGCTATGTGAGCGGGTACCTGCGCACGTATCCGCCGCCCGGGAGGCCCCGGCTGATCGGCGCGGATGCATCGCATGCCTGGCTTTCCGCATATTGCCGCGGCGCGGGATGGATCGACATGGACCCGACGAATAATGTGTCGCCGACGGACGGGCACGTCACGGTGGCGTGGGGGCGGGATTACGGCGATGTGAGCCCGCTGCGAGGATTGATTCTGGGCGGGGGCGGCGGCAGCCTGAAGGTGGAGGTGGATATGGAGCCGGTGGAGTAGTGCTCTCCTGCCCGCGCTGGTGGCTGGGACAGACGCAGGTGTCTCCGCTCCGGCCTCCGGTCGAGAGGACAACGTAGGGGCGGGATAAACCTGTGATTCAGCCGGCAACCAGAAGTTTTTATCGGAGCGGCCTACCTCAGGGTTTAGAGGCCATCCCGACAGCAGATCCCTGCGCTACGCTGCGGGATGACAACAAGAAAGGCGATGTCATAGGCACACTTGGAGGTACACAGGTCTGGGAAGGACGGGACAGCACGGCAAGCTACACAAGAACCGGCTGTGCGGCGGCGTTCGCCTCCTTCATGGCCAGGTACTGGTGGATGAAAGCGATGGCCATGCTACCTTCCCCGACGCTTGAGGAGACGCGCTTGATGGAATCGTGGCGGACGTCGCCCACGCAGAAGAAGCCGGGAAGGTTGGTTTCGAGCAGGTAGGGCTGGCGGTCGCCGCAGGAGCCTTCGGGGAGGTCGCGGCCGGTGCAAATATAGCCTTTTTCGTCGCGCAGCAGCTGGGAGGGCAGCCAGCCGGTGTTCGCGTCGGCGCCAATCATCACGAAGAGCGCGTCGGCGGGGCGCTGGATGGGGTCGGCCCCGCGTGTGCGGGTGCAGATCGATTCCAGATTCTGTTCACCATCGACGGAGACGACCTCGGTGAAGGGCTCCACGCGGATGTTGAGGCGGCGCTCGATCTGCGCGATCAGGTACTGGCTCATGGTGAGCTTGAGGCCTTCGCCGCGGACCAGCACGGTGACCGAACGGGCGTAGTTGGAGAAGAACATGGCGGCCTGGCCGGCGGAGTTGCCGCCACCGACGATGAAGATGTCCTTGCCGTTGACGGTGGAGGCCTCGGTGCGGGAAGCGCCGTAGAGCACGCCGCGCCCCTGCAGGCGGGCGATGCCTTCGGCCCGCAGCAGTCGCCAGTCGACCCCGGTGGCGAGCACGACGCAGGTCGCCGTCACCCGTTCACCCCCGTCGAGTTCAAGGCAGTAGCCGCCGGCCGTGGTGCCAGTCAGCGGGTAAACGTCACGCACCTCGCGGGTCATGACGATTTCAGCGCCGAAGCGGGTGGCCTGCTTCACGGCGCGGGCGCTGAGGTCGTCGCCGGAGATGCCGCCGGGAAAGCCGAGGTAGTTTTCGATGCGGGAGGAGGTGCCGGCCTGGCCGCCCACCGTGGAGCGCTCGATGAGCAGGACGTTGAGACCCTCCGAGGAGCCGTAGACGGAGGCCGCCAGACCGGCCGGCCCCGCGCCCACCACGATCACGTCATAGTGCTCCCTGCGCGGCGTGGTGCGAAAGCCGAGCGCTTCGGCGACCGCACGCACGGTGGGCGGCTGACCGACACAGGTGTTTCCGTCAATCACCACCGCGGGGCCGTTGGGATCCCCGGACATGCAGGAGGGCACGCGATGCGGCTCGCGGGCACGGTCGATCCACTCAAACGGGATGTGGTTGACCGAAAGAAAGGAACGGATCTCGCGGCAGTCGGTGTCGTACTGCGAGCCGACCACAAGCACGCGCGAGCCGGGCCGTTCCAGCACATAGTCCTGGATTCGCGACACGCGGTCCGACATGGTCTTCATGATGAGGGCGCTGCACTCGGCCGAGCAGTCGATGAGATCCCTGAACTGGAGGCGGTCCAGGCGCATGACGCGGGACGGCTCACGGGCGCGCACGGACGCACTGGAGGCGGCGCCGATCAGGATGTAGAGCTCGCCGAAGAATTCGCCGGCGTTGTACCGTGTGACCACCTCTTGGCGGCCGTCCATTTCCTTGATGACGTCAAAGGAGCCGCTCACGCAGAGAAAGAACCAGGGGGCCTCGCCTTCGCGGATGAGCCAGTCGCCGGGACACAGGCGGACATCGGCGGCCACATCGGCAAAATGGGCCCGCTGGCTGCCGGTCAGACAGGCCATCACCGGTATGCCTTGCAGTTCGTTCGAATCGAACAAGAGACACCTCTTCTCTTTTGTTTTTATGTTCTCAGGTTCCCCCTCCATGGTCTCACGCCCCCCGCTACGTCTCGTTACAGCCCCTCCCCGTCTCGTGATACGCCCTTCCGGAGGAGCGGAACGCTCTGAAACTTTCCGGGGGTTGCGGTGCGGGAGACAACGGCCTCCTCCGGGCCATAATGGGAGCATGAATGCTCTTCAAGAAATTCCTTTGACGACCCTCGATGGAAAGCCTGCCACGCTGGCGCAGTTCGCGGGGAAGGTGCTGCTGGTTGTGAACGTCGCCTCCAAGTGCGGGCTGACGCCGCAGTACACGGCGCTGGAGGCGCTGTACGGGCGCTTCCGGGAGCGCGGCCTGGACATTCTGGGCTTTCCGGCCAATGACTTCGCCGGCCAGGAGCCGGGCACGGACGCGGAGATTGCCCAATTCTGCTCCACGGAGTACCCGGTAAGCTTTCCGCTGTTCAGCAAAATCGTGGTGACCGGACCGGGGAAGCACCCGCTCTACGCCGCGCTGACGGCGGCACGGCCGCAGCGGACGGGCAACGGCGATACGTTCTACAACCAACTGGCGGAGTACGCGTCCGCCCATGGATTTCCGCCGCCCAATGCGCCGCCGGAGCTGCTGTGGAACTTCGAGAAATTTCTCCTGGGCCGCGACGGCCAGGTGATCGGCCGGTTCGCGCCGGACGTGGTTCCGGACGACCCGAAGCTGGTGGAGGCAATCGAAGCGGCGCTGGCTTAGACCGTTCCCTGCACAGTCGTAGCTCGGCCTGGAGAGGGAGGGAGATGTGCCTTCAGGATGGGCACGACTTCCGTCGTGCTATCTGCGGGCCTTTTCCCATACGGGCTTCAGCTGCTCAGGGATTTTGCCCAGCCACGTCACGGGCTGAAGTCCCTGTCTTACCTCACTTTTTACAGCACGGCTGAAGCCGTGCCCTTCCCTGTGTGGGTATGGCCTAGCCCTTGAAACATGTGGATCTGGCCTAAACCTGACGCAGTCCATGCAATGCGGCCGTGAGCTACCCCTCGCAGTCGCGTATGCTTTTTTCATCCGCCGTTCGCCATTGAAAAATCAACTCAATTTACAGGGGACCTAGTTCGCCGATGCCCAAGCTGCCCGTTACCGGCTTTCACTGTGCGTTTGCCCGACTCTCGAAGTTCATCTTTGCCCCCATTGTTGCGGTCTCTGCCCTGGCGCTTGCCCTGCCCGCGACGGCTCAGCAGCCCATCAAGATTACGGCCGACCTGACCGAGGCGCCGCGCAAGCTGTACCACGCGGAGATTGACCTGCCGGTGAAGCCGGGGCCGAACAGCTTCACCACGCCGCAGTGGATCCCCGGCAACCATCGGCCGACCGGGCCGGTGGAGGACATCACCGGGGTGGTGTTCACAGCGGATGGCAAGCCCCTGCCCTGGCGGCGCGACGATGTGGACCTGTACGAATTTCACGTGAACGTGCCGAAAGGCGTCACCACGCTGCACGCGCATCTGGACTGCCTCGTGCT
This sequence comes from uncultured Bryocella sp., assembly GCA_964236545.1. Classification (GTDB taxonomy): domain Bacteria; phylum Acidobacteriota; class Terriglobia; order Terriglobales; family Acidobacteriaceae; genus Granulicella. Next base: position 19,206 of record CAXSCE010000035.1, on the reverse strand, counting down.
TTCCCGTGCGGATGACAAGATGGCCGTGCTGGAGTGGGAAAAGCTGCTGCTGTATCCCGCGCACACGCCGGTAAGAAACATTCCGATTCAGCCCAGCGTGACCGTGCCGGCGGGTTGGGGCATCGGCACGGCGCTGCGGCCGGTGACGCCGTTTGACGCGAACACAAAGCCGGGCGGAACGGTGTTGTATGGGCCGACCACGGTGGAACAGCTGCAGGACTCACCGGTGATCGCTGGGGAGTACTTCCACGAGTTCCCGCTGGCGCCGGAGATGACGCCCAAGCACTACATCGATGTGGTCTCCGATGAGCCGGAGGAATCCAATCTGCCGCCGGCAATCCTGAAGGACCTGAACGTGCTGGTGCATGAGGCGGACAAGGCGTACGCCTCGCATCACTATGACCATTACAACTTTCTGCTGACGCTTTCCGATGTGGCCGGCGGCGAAGGGCTGGAGCACGGGCAGAGTTCGGACAACGGCGTGGAAGAGCTGGGGTTTGCCGATCCAAAGCATGTGCTGGGCAACGCGGACCTGCTCTCGCATGAGTACACGCACTCCTGGAATGGCAAGTACCGGCGGCCGGATAAGCTGTACCAGCCGGATTTCTCAGCGCCCGAGGTGGGCGAACTGCTTTGGGTCTATGAAGGCATGACGCAGTACATGGGCAATGTGCTGGCAGCGCGCGATGGCATGAAGTCACAGCAGCAATATCGCGAGATGCTGGCCCTCTCCGCCGCACAGCTGGATTACAAGTCAGGGCGAATGTGGCGTTCCACTGACGACACGGCCATCGCGGCCAGCATCCTGCGCGGCGGCAACCCGGCCTGGTCAAACTGGAGGCGGGGCCAGGATTACTACCAGGAGGGCGAGCTGCTTTGGCTGGACGCGGACACGCTGATCCGTCAATTGACCAACGATCAGAAATCGCTGACGGACTTCCTTCACATCTTCCTGGGCAAGGGCGGCAACACCGGTCCGCTGATTGTCACCTACGACCGCGCGGAGGTGATCAACGATCTGAATCAGGTGGTGAAGTATGACTGGGCCGGGTTCCTGCACCAGCGGGTGGATGAGCTAAACCCCCATGCGGATCTCGAAGGCATCATGCGCGGCGGCTACAAGCTGGTGTACATGGATCAGCCCTCGGATGCGGAGAAGATGCTGGCCGGCAGCCGGCGCGGGGGCGGCGTGGATGTGTGGTACTCGCTGGGGCTGCGGATCAGCGCCACGGGGCAGATCGCGGATGTGCGCTGGGGCAGCCCGGCGGACAGGGCCAAGCTGGCGCCGGGGCAGCAGCTGATCGCGGTGAACGGCCGTGTCTTTAGCCCGGAAACGCTGACCGCGGCGGTGGCCGCTGCCAAGGGCAACACCGAACCCATCCACCTGATGATGCAGACGGAATCTTACGTGAAGCCGATCGATGTGGATTATCACGACGGGGCGCGCTACCCTGTGCTGGTGCGCGACCCGTCCCAGAAGGACTATCTGGACGAGATCACCACACCGCTGACGGCGCCTGTGAACACGGCCGCGGCTGGAGGCGCCAAGCCGTAACTGGCCGCCGCTTTCCGGAGCTTGCCAGCGGTTTTGGGGAGCTCTTACACTCGCAGGGTGACGGGCTGCGAGCAGTCCCCTCACCGAGGTTTCCATGAGCCTGCTTCACGGGGAGCGTCTCTTTCCCGCCGATCCCGACACCCGCGCCATCGCCGGCCGGTTGTATGCCGCAGTCGCCGAGGCGCCCATCCTCAGCCCGCACGGGCACACCCAGGCCGCCTGGTTTGCCCGTGACGAGCCGTTTCCCAACCCCGCGGATCTGCTGATCCGGCCCGACCACTATGTGCACCGCATGCTGTACAGCCAGGGCATAGCCCCCGAGCGGCTGGAGCTCGGCGTGCCGGAGATGCGAGACCCGCGCGCCGTGTGGCGGGTGTTTGCTGAGAACTACTACCTGTTTCGCGGCACACCGACGCGCCTTTGGCTGGATTACAGCTTCGAGATGCTGTTTGGCCTGACCGAACGCCTGAGCGGAAAGACGGCGGACCTCTACTACGACACCATCTCCGAAAAGCTCGCGACACCGGAGTTCCGGCCGCGTGCGTTGTATGAGCGCTTCAAGCTGGAAGTCCTGGCCACGACGGATTCACCGCTGGATTCCCTGGCCGATATCCAAACCCTGCGCGAATCCGGCTGGCGTGGACGCATTCTGCCGACCTTTCGGCCCGATGCGGTGACGGACCCCGACTTTGCGAACTTCACCGGCAACCTCGAAAAGCTGGGGGATCGCAGCGGTGAGGACACCTCGACGTGGAAGGGCTACCTCCGGGCGCTGCGCTTTGAGCGGGCGCGCTTTCGGGCGCTGGGCGCCACGGCTACCGATCACGGCCACCCCACCGCACGCACGGCGGATCTTGACGGGAGCGAGGCCGAGCGGCTCTACACGGAGGTGCACGGCGGCGAGGCGTCGGCGGAGAAACGCGAGCTGTTTCGCGCGCAGATGCTGACCGAAATGGCGCGCATGAGTGTGGAGGACGGTCTGGTGATGCAGATCCATCCAGGCTCATGGCGCAACCACAACCGGGAGCTCTTTGCGCGCTACGGCCGCGACATGGGCGCGGACATTCCCACCCGCACCGACTATGTGGGCGCACTCGGTCCCCTGCTGAATGCCTTCGGCAACGACACACGCCTATCCGTGATCCTGTTTACGTTGGATGAGTCGGCCTACAGCCGCGAGTTGGCGCCCCTGGCCGGACACTACCCTGTCCTGAAGCTGGGGCCGCCGTGGTGGTTTCACGACAGCCCCGAAGGCATGATGCGGTATCGCGAGATGGTCACCGAGACGGCTGGTTTCTACAACACGGTGGGCTTCAACGATGACACGCGGGCGTTTCTCTCCATTCCGGCACGCCATGATGTGGCGCGGCGTGTGGACGCGGCTTTTCTGGCGCGCCTGGTCGCCGAGCACCGGCTGGAGGAAGACGAAGCCGTGGACCTGATGCATGAACTGACGAGCGGGCTGGTGCGCCGGGCGTACCGGCTGTAGCGGGCTATCCGCAGGCACGAAACAGAAAGGAAGAGATGGGCAAGCATCCGTTGAGTCTGGAAGGCCGCGTCGCGGCGGTGATCGGGGGAACTTCCGGCATTGGCCGCGCGCTGAGCCTGGGTCTGGCCGAGGCCGGCGCCGATGTTGTGAGCACGGGCCGCCGCCCGGAGCAGGTGGAGGAGGTTGCTGCCGCGATCGAGGCGCTGGGACGCCAGTCGCTGCGGCAGCCGACCGATCTCCGCAGCCGTGCAGAGCTCGAAACCTTGCTGGGAAAGATGCTGGAGGCCTTTGGGCAGGTGGATATCCTGGTGAACTGCGCGGGCAAGATCAAGCGCAGTCCCACGCTCTCAGTAAGCGAAGAGGAGTGGAACGATATCTTCGACACCAACCTCACCGGTACGCTGCGCGCCTGCCAGGTCTTTGGGCCACATATGCTGGAGCGGGGCTATGGGCGCATCGTGAACATCGCGTCGCTGAACTCCTTTGTCGCGTTGAACGAAGTGGCGGCTTATGCGGCGAGCAAGGCCGGGATGGTGTCGTTGACGCGCTCGCTGGCGGTGGAGTGGAGCAAACATGGTGTGGTGGTGAACGCCATCGCGCCGGGCGTGTTTCGCACCGACCTGAACGCCCAGCTGCTGGACAGCACACCGCGTGGACAGGAGCTGCGTATGAGGACGCCGATGGGCAGGTTCGGCAAGACCGAAGAGCTGGTCGGGGCGGCGATCTATCTGGCCTCGGAGGCGGCTTCGTTCACCAGCGGCCAGACCCTTGTCGTGGACGGTGGATTCCTCGCCAGCGGCGTGAATCAATAAGTGAGCGGAAGACCGCAAACAAAGGATGAGTATGCCCCAGCAGCTTCAGTTGCCGAAGTATTCCCTTGGGGTGGGCGACCGGTTCGCGCACCAGGCCAAGGCCCAGCTGCGTGCCTGCCTCCTGGCGGCCGAGGCCGGCGTGGAGGTCGTGCCGGTATGGAACAAAAGCAACCGGGAGCACCTGATCATCGGTTCGGAGCCCGGGGCGACCCGCGCCGCAGCCGACGCCGCGGTGCGGGAGTTCGGCTGGACGAAGCCGTACTTTCTGGATGCGGATCACATCAACCTCACGAGCTACGAACGCTTTGTCGCACCGTGTGATTTCTTTACGATCGATGTGGCCGAGGAGATCGGCAAGAAATTTGACGAGGGGCAGATCGAAAGCTTCCTGAACCGTCATCCCGAGCTCCTGGGTGAAGTCACAATTTCTGGGATTGAACAGCCGTTTGGGATCGACCGCGCCTTTGCGGAGAAGACGGCCAGGCAGTTCCTGGCGGCGGTGCAGCACGCGGGTGAGATCTACCGGGAGATTGTGAAGGCAAAGGGTGAGGGCAAGTTTGTCACGGAAATTTCGATGGACGAGACCGACAGCCCGCAGACCCCGCCGGAGCTGCTGATCATTCTGGCCGCAATCGCCGACGAGCAGATTCCCGTTCAGACGATTGCCCCGAAGTTCACGGGCCGCTTCAACAAGGGTGTGGACTACGCCGGCGACGTCCGGCAGTTTGCCAAGGAGTTCCGCGACGATCTGGCCACGATCGCCTCTGCTGTCGAGCGGTACGGTTTGCCGGCCAACCTGAAGCTGAGCGTGCACTCCGGCTCGGATAAGTTTTCGATCTATGGCGCCATTGCAAGGGGCTTGCGGGAGTTCGATGCCGGTGTGCACGTAAAGACCGCCGGCACGACCTGGCTTGAGGAGTTGATCGGCCTGGCGGCAGCGGGCGGAGACGGTCTGCAGCTTGCCAAGGAGATCTATGCCGAGGCCTTTGCCCATGCCGATGAACTCTGTGCGCCGTACCAGACGGTGATCGATATCGACCGGACAAAGCTGCCCTCGCCGGAGGCGGTGGCGGGGTGGCGGAGCGAGCCGTTTGTGCGGGCGTTGCGCCACAACGAAGATGATCCGGAGTACAACCCGGACCTGCGGCAGCTGCTGCATGTGGGCTTCAAGGTGGCGGCGAAGATGGGCTCGCGCTACACGGATGCGCTCGAGGCAAATGAGGCCATTATTGCGGAGAATGTGACGGAGAACCTCTTTGAGAGGCATGTGAAGCCGATCTTTCTCGGCTGAGCTTCGGACTTCTTTGGGCAGGTGTGCAGCGCGGGCGGTGTATGGACGTATGTTCTCCGAGCTGCATTTATGGGGTCCAAGAGATGTGCCGTCTGGCCTGGGGCGCCACGAGGAACAGTAGTGGCCGAAGAAGAATACAGGGGTCTCTCCACTCCGCGAGACATAAGGCCGTCTCGCTCCGGTCGAGATGACACTGTTTGGGGCGGTTCGACTGAAGTCGAGTGAAGCTGTAGGGGTGTCCCTACAGCCCTAGTCGGTGTCGCGGTCGTCGACGACGAGGATTTCCAGCACGAGGGGCGGTTCGACGAGCGCTTCCATGTCGGACATCTCGGCCACGGCTGCATCCACGGTGGAGCGGAGGCATGGTTCTGTGGTGACCACGAAGGGCAGCCGCTGCGCGGGGTAGCCGCGGTGCTGCACGATGGCGTCGATGTTGACCTTGAACTTGGCCAGAGCGCCGGAGATGGCGGAGATGATGCCCGGTTTGTCATTCACTACGAAGCGCAGGTAGTGCGGTGCGTGCACATCGCCGGAGACCGCGCAACGTGTGGCCGCGCGCGCCACGGGAAAGCTGTCGCTTGCCACCGCGAGCACATCGCTCACCACTGCCACGGCCGTGGCATGACCGCCGGCGCCGTGGCCGCTGAGCACCACGTCGCCGCCGAAACGGCCGCTGGTGACGACCATATTCTGCGTGCCGTGCGACCAGGCCACCGGCGAGGTGCGGGGGACCAGCATGGGACCGACGCGCGCGCGCACGAGGGGCGGTCTTGCGAGCTCGCCGGCGTCCGCCGGGAAATTGATTTCCGCGCGCGCCACCTGACGCACCGTGCAGCCAAGTTCCTTCGCATAGGCGAAGTCGACCGCGGAGACCTGCGAGATGGTCTGCGCGGGGACCTCGTCGATCAAAAGCTCCGCCTGCAGGGCCAGACGCACGAGGATGCACAGCTTGGCGCGGGCGTCGTGGCCATCCACGTCGGCGGAGGGATCGGCTTCGGCGTAGCCCAGGCGCTGCGCTTCCGCCAGCATGGCGGGGTAGTCCGCACCGGACTCCATCCCGCTGAGGATGAAGTTGCAGGTGCCGTTTACGATGCCGCTGACACGGGTGAGGCGATCGCCGCTGAGGCCCTGCGCGATGCCCGGCAGCACGGGCACGCCCCCGGCCACGGCCGCGCCATACAGTAGCTGCACGCCGGATTGCCGGGCGATGGCGAAGAGCGCGGGGCCACGACGGGCGATCAGCTGTTTGTTGGCCGTAACCACGTGCTTGCCGGCCGCGAGAGCAGAGGCGACCCAACCTTCGGCGGGATCCAGGCCGCCAATGAGCTCAACGACCACGTGCACCTCCGGCGCGGAGAGGATCTCGCCGAAGTCCTCCGTCCAAACCGCGTCGTCCGGAACAAAAAGGGCCCGCTCATGGGTGCGCTTGCGCCCTACAGCGCGGTTGAGGATGTGGGTGAGGCGCAGGTCGGTGCGGCCGGAGGCGGCCAGCACCTCCGCGAAGCTGCTGCCCACGGTGCCGAAGCCGAGCAGAGCGATGTTCAGCGTGGGACGGGCGTCCGCGGAACTGTTGCCGACGTTGGCTGGAACGGGACTGGTCATCAGTAATCCACCCGGTAGGGACTGCAGCGCCATGCCTCAAAGCTGGCGATGGCCTCCGCTGCGAGCAGCTGCCCGAGGGGAAGACGACGGCGGTCGAGCGGCTTCTTCATCTCGTCATACAGAAAGGCATCGTCAAAGCCGGCGCGGGCCGCGGCCGCCGCGTCATTGCCGTAGAAGATCGCGCGGCAACGGGACCAGTACAGGGCCCCCAGGCACATCGGGCAGGGTTCGCAGCTGGTGTAGACGTCACAACCGGTGAGTTGAAAAGTGCCGAGCGCCTGGCAGGCATTGCGGATGGCGATGATCTCCGCATGGGCGGTGGGATCGTTGGTGGAGGTCACCTGGTTGGAGCCGGTGGCGATCACGACACCATCCTTCACCACGACCGCGCCGAACGGGCCGCCACGCCCGTGGAGGACGTTTTCGGTGGCAAGCTGGATGGCCTGCTGCATGAATTCGGGACGCCCGGGCATAATCATCCTCATGCTACATGCTCTCCGTTCCCGACGCGTGATCACACCCGCTGGCGAGCGCGAGGCCGCGGTGGTGATGGACGGCGAACGGATTCGGGCGGTTGTGGATCCGGGGGATCTCGGAGGTGGGTTCGCGTGTGAGGACCTTGGTGAGATCGCGCTACTGCCAGGTCTGGTGGACGTGCACACGCACCTTAACGAGCCCGGCCGTACAGAGTGGGAAGGGTTTGCCACGGGCACGCGCGCGGCGGCCGCGGGCGGGTACACGACGATCGTCGACATGCCGCTGAACTGCCTGCCGGAGACGACCGATGTCCGGGCGCTTGAGGCCAAGCGGCGGGCGGCGGCGGGCCAGTGCCTGATCGACTACGCGCTCTGGGGCGGCGCCGTGGACGGCAACGGGGCGGAGCTGGAGCCATTAGCGGCGGCGGGCGTCGCTGGCTTTAAGTGCTTTCTGATCTACCCCGGCTGTGAAGGCTTCACGTCGATCGATTACGCGAATCTTCGCCGCGCGCTGCCGGAGATTGTCCGCACCGGGCTGCCGCTGCTGGTGCACGCGGAGCTGGCGGCGCCGATCGAGGCCGCAACCGCTGCCCTGGTGCGTGCGGGAGTCGACTGGCGCCGCTACAGCACCTACCTGGCCTCGCGGCCGGACGCGGCGGAGGTGGAGGCTGTCGCGACCCTGCTGGAGCTGTGCCGCGAGTTCCGCTTCCGGCTGCACATCGTGCACGTGGCGAGCGCCGAGGTTCTGCCCCTGCTTGCCGGGGCCAAGCGCGAAGGGCTGCCGGTGACGGCTGAGACCTGCCCGCACTACCTCCATCTGCCTGCGGAGGCTATCCCGGACGGAGCGACGGAGTTCAAGTGCGCGCCGCCACTGCGTTCGGCGGCCAATCGCGAGGCGCTGTGGGCGGGGCTGCTGGACGGCACGCTGGATCTTCTCGCGACGGACCACTCGCCCTGCCCGCCCGAGATGAAGACCGCGGCCGGGGGCAGGTTCGATCGTGCATGGGGCGGCATTGCCTCGCTTTCGCCGGCGCTGCCGGTGATGTGGACCGAGTGCACGGCACGTGGCATCGGGCTCGGAGAACTGGTGCGCTGGATGAGCGCCGCCCCGGCCGGGCTGGCCGGCCTCGCGCAGCGTGTGGGTGCGATTGCGCCGGGCAGGGATGCGAATCTGGTCGCCTTCGACACGGAGGCGACAGCCGAGGTGACGCCGGCGCGGCTGCACTACCGCCATCCGGTTTCGCCGTACCTCGGCGAGCGACTGCAGGGGGTGGTGCGGGGGACGTGGCTACGCGGCGAACAGGTTTTTCGTCGCGATGGCGAGGAAGCGGTCTTCGCCGCGCAGGCAAACGGCCGTGAGTACAGCGCCGGAGAGAGGCGATGAATGCGGTCCTGGAGACGTGGAACAGAATGCCGCTGATGGAGGCGGCCACTGCGATTCTGCCCACCAACGGCTCCCGGGCCTGGGCGCGCGGCGTGGCGCTCCGGCGGCCATTTGCGCTGCCGGAGGAGATGTTTGCCGCTGCCGATACGGTGTGGCGCGCATTGCAAGCCGCGGATTGGGAGGAGGCCTTTGCCAGTCATCCGCGCCTGGGCGAAGGGCACGCCGGAAGCGCGACAACGCAAAGCCTGGCGTGGAGCCACGCGGAGCAGAGCGGGTTGGGGAGCGAGGAAGCGAGCCGCGCGGCGCTGCGAGAGGCAAACCGGGCGTATGAGGCTCGGTTCGGGCGCATCTTCTTGCTCTGCGCGGCACGCAAGGGCGCGGAGGAGGTGCTTGCGGTTCTCGGACGGCGACTCCCGAACGATCTGGAGACCGAGCTGCTGGAGGCCGCCGAGCAACAGCGCCGCATCACGCAGCTGCGCCTGCGCCGGTGGCTGGGAGGTCCGGGCGGCGAGTGATGAGGGCGTGTAGACTCGGCTGAAAGCCATGGATTCGTCCAAACTGTCGAACTTTTCCACGCATGTTCTGGACACCGCGCTGGGCCGGCCCGCGAGCGGGGTCCCGCTGGTGTTGTTCCGGCAGACGGACGGCAGCTGGGCCGAGGTGGGGCACGGCAGCACGGACGCGGATGGCCGCTGCGGCACGCTCGCCGGCGAAGCGCCGCTCGAGGCCGGCCTGTACCGGCTGCGCTTCGGAACCGCGCCGTACTTCGCCCGGCAGGGGCTGACGCCGTTGTATCCGTACGTGGAGATCGTGTTCAACGTGAGCGATCCCGCCCAGCATTACCACATTCCGCTGCTGGCCACGGCGAACGGTTACACAACCTATCGTGGTAGCTAGTGGCGGTGAAAGGAGCGGCGGGCATGGCAGAGACAGAGCAAGCAAACGGCAGCGCCGCCTCCGGCACGCGGCTGGTGAGTCATCGCTACGGCAAATCGCGGGTGCGCCTGATGCGGGTGACGCGGCATGAAAGCCATCACGATCTCGACGAGTGGACCGTGGAGGTGCTGGTCACCGGGCCGTTCGAGGAGGTGTTCACGCGGGGTGACAACACGCGCATCCTCACCACGGACACGATGAAGAACACCGTGTACTTGCTGGCGCGGGGATCGAAGGCGGAGTCGATGGAGGGCTTTGCGGGGGAGCTCCTAGAATTTCTGCTCAGCCGCAACCCGCAGATGACGAGCGCCGAGGTACGGATCGAATCGCACCTTTGGAAGCGGCTGAGCGTCGATGGAAAACCGTACCCCACAGCGTTCATGAAGGGCTCTGACGAGCGCCAAACCACGCACGTTTCGCGGGCGCAGGGCGGTGCGGCAGAGGTGCGCAGCGGCTTCCGGGAGATGACGTTGCTAAAGACCGCGCAATCGGGCTTTACGGGCTACCTCAAGGACGAACTGACCACGCTGCCGGAGACCACCGACCGCCTCTTCGGGACCTCCGTCACCGCGGAATGGGCGTACACGGCAGAGGCGCTGGCTGCAGGGATCGATTTCCTGAAGGTGCGGCACCAGCTGCGCGAGCAGATGGTGAGCACGTTTGCCAGGCATGATTCGCTCAGCGTGCAACAGACGCTGTACGCCATGGCCGAAGCCGCGCTGGAGCACACCGCGGCGATCGACGAGGTGTTTCTGCGTATGCCGAACCGGCACAATCTGCTTGTGGATCTCGGGCGCTTCGGCAGCGACAACCCCAACCACATTTTTGTGCCCACCGATGAGCCGCACGGCACCATCGAGGCCACGGTGCGGCGTGGCTGAGGTTTCCCACTCGCGCGCCGCGCGTGCCATCGCCCGCTGCCGTGAGCTGGCCACCGTGACCGATGTGCCGGGCGAGACGACGCGCACGTTTCTTTCCCCCGCTACGCGCGATGCGCACACGCTGGTGGGTTGGTGGATGCGGCAGGCCGGCTTGAGCGTCCGGGTAGACGCGGTGGGCAACCTGCGCGGATGGCGGCGAGCGGCCGACCCCCACGAGCAAACACCCACGCTCGTTCTGTTTTCGCACCTGGATACGGTGCCGAACGCCGGCGCTTTTGATGGCCCGCTGGGCGTGCTGCTCGGCCTGGCGGCGATGGAAGAACTCGCCGGTGAGGCACTGCCCTTCCATGCCGAACTGATTGCCTTCAGCGAGGAAGAGGGTGTGCGGTTCGGGTTTCCGTTCCTGTCCTCCCGTGCGGCGGTGGGAGAGCTTGACCCGGCACTGCTGGAGCGCACGGACGCTGATGGGATCAGCGTGGCGCAGGCGATTGCCGCCTTTGGGCTGGACGCCGGCAAGATCCGGACGGACTGCGCCCTGCCGCCCCGCACCCGCGCCGCGGTGGAGGTCCACATCGAGCAGGGGCCGGTGCTTGAGAACGAGGACCTGCCGCTCGGGATTGTTGATGCAATCATCGGGCAGTCGCGGCTGGAGCTCACCTTCACCGGCGAAGCCAACCACGCCGGCACGACGCCCATGCCGCCGCGGCGCGATGCCCTGGCTGCGGCCGCGCAGTGGATCGGCGAGGTGGAGCGTTTTGCCCTGGGCTACCGGCAGCTGGTGGCGACCGTGGGCCGGATCGAGGCCTTCCCCAACGCCGCCAACGTCATCCCCGGCGAGGTGCGGGTGACGCTTGATGTGCGTCATCCAGCCGATGAGTCGCGCCATGCCACCGTAGCCCGGCTGCTGACAGAGGCGGAGAGCTGCGGGATGCAGCGGAATGTCAAGGTGCGCGCCCGTGCCCTTTCCGAACAGGCGACCGTCCCTTTGAGCGCACCGTTGGCGGAAGGTCTGGCGGCCGCCGCCGGGGCCGCAGGCTACCGCAGCCGGCACATGTTCTCCGGGGCCGGCCACGACGCGGCCATCCTGGCGCCGCACATACCCACGGCCATGCTGTTCGTGCGCTCGCCGGGCGGGTTGAGCCACCATCCGGAGGAGACGGTACGCGAGCCGGACGTGGAGGCGGCGCTGGCGACGCTGCTCGAGCTAATCACCCATCTGCACCTTTAGTGGGAAGCCCGGCGTGTCCTGTGAAGCTCGGCGGGGAGCGGTGTCTCGTACAATAGAGGTTCATGCACCACCTCGGGTTGACCCGCAGCACCAACCGCCATGATCACCTGCTGCAAACGCCGGATTCCTTTGTCCGCACCCCCTTGCCGGGGCTGACCAAAGGCATGGCGATTGTGCATGCCGCTCCGCAGATGGGTGCAGGTTTCGCGATGAGCACCGTGGAGTTCGAAGCGGGCGGCACGCTGGATGAAGGTCCGGGCGAGCGTTTTGTGTATGTTCTGGAGGGGTCGCTGACCGCCGCGGAACCATGTTTTCCGGAGCTGCAAATTCTGCCGCACGGGGGTTTTGCCTTTTTCCCTCCCGGCTTTCCGCACGGCCTCACGGCAGAGGTCGCCACCCGCGCCGTGGTCATCGACAAGCAGCACCAGGTGCTGCCGGCAGAACACGGCACCGATCCGCACGCCCACCATCCCACCTGCGTGATCGGGTATGAACCGGAGATTCCGCCCACGCCGCTGAACGGCGATGCGGCCGTGGGTGTCCGCGCGTTGCTGCCCGCTTCAGCAACCTTCGACCTCGCCGTAAGCACGATGACCTACATCCCCGGAGCTTCACTGCCGCAGGTGGAGGTCCACTACATGGAGCACGGCCTGCTGATGCTGGAGGGCGAAGGAATCTACCGGCTGGGCGATGCCTGGTACCCGGTGACGGCAGGCGATTTCCTCTGGATGGCGCCCTTTTGCCCGCAGTGGTTCGGCGCGCTCGGCAGGACCCCGGCGAAGTACCTGATCTACAAGGATTTCAACCGCCACGTGATCGCATGAGGTTGGAGGTGAACAGCGCGCGGCTCGCCGGTGAGCTACAGCACCTGGCGACGCTGACCGACGCCCCGCCTGCCACGGATGCGTCACTTCCCCAACCAGCGCAGGCCGTTACCCGGATTGTGTTTACCGGGCGTGATCTCGAGGCGCGGGCCTTCGCCAAGGGGCTGGCAACACAGGCCGGCCTCCGGGTGCGCGAAGACGCGATCGGCAACACGTTTCTGCGCTGGGAGGGAACGGAGGCGGCGCTGCCGGCCGTCGGAACCGGCTCCCACACGGACGCCATTCCGTACGCGGGCATGTACGACGGCACGGTCGGCGTGCTGGGCGGCCTGGAGGCGTTGCGGGCGTTGCAGGCGAGCGGCTTCCGCCCGCGGCGCTCCCTGGAGCTGGTGCTGTTCACCAGTGAGGAGCCGACGCGCTTCGGCATCGGTTGCCTGGGCTCGCGGCTGCTGGGCGGCGCGCTCGACCCGGAGACCGCGGACGCGCTGCCGGACCGGCTGGGTGAAACGGAGGCGGAGGCGACGCGGGGACTCACCCTGCGGGAGGTGCGCGCCGCTGCCGGGTTCGACGGTTCGCTGGCCGGGGTGCGACTTTCGGAGGGCCACTACAGCGCCTGGGTCGAGCTGCACATCGAGCAAGGGCCGCTGCTGGAGCGTGACCGGATCGATTGCGGGATTGTCACCGCGATCGCCGGCCCTTCCAGCTACCGGTTCACGGTCGAAGGCGTCGGCGGCCATGCCGGAGCGCTGCTGATGCCCGACCGCCGCGACGCACTCGCTGCCGCTGCGGAGGCAGTGCTGGCGATTGAAACGGCTGCACGCCGCGCCAACGAGGTCTCCGGAGGCGTGGACACGGTCGCCACGGTGGGAACGCTGAGCGTCTACCCCGGCGCCGTGAACTCGGTGCCTTCGCGGGTAAGTTTCACGCTGGACCTGCGCGATACCGATGCGGCCAGGCGCGACGGTGTGCTGTCGGCCGTGCGCGCGGCAATCCGGGAGACGGAACTCCGGCGCGGCGTACGCGTCGGCGAGGAGCTGATCAACGCCGACCCGCCCGCGGTGTCCGACCCGCAACTGGTGGAGGTGCTGGAAGATGCCTGCCGCGCCGAGGGCGCGAACTGCCGGCGCCTGGTCTCGCGGGCGTACCACGACACCAGCTTCATGGCGGCGGTGACCCCGGTCGCCATGCTGTTCATTCCCTGCCGCGGAGGCGTGTCGCATCGGCCGGATGAGTACGCCACCCCGGAGGCCATTGCCTGCGGGGTCCGCGTGCTGGCGTCCGCGCTGGCCCGGCTCTCTCTGCAGTGAAACCACCGAACAGCAGATCCCTCCACTACGCTGCGGGATCACAACAAGAGGCGATGCCGCAGCTACACCTGAAGGTAAACAGCGCTAGAAGTTGAAGGAGGCCTGCAGCGAGATGCGGCGGACGGCGCTCTGCTGCGTGTAGGGGCCGCCCTGCAGCACCAGGCTGCGGCCAAACTGGGTGGGGCCGGCGTCCAGCGTGGCCACTGGTACAGCCGGGTCGGTGTTGCCAAAGAGGTTTTGCGCGATCACCCCGATACCCATGCTGTAGCGGCGTCCGGTGCTTGTGCCGTCGAAGCCGCCGCGACCACCACCGCCGGGACCGCCCCGTCCGCCGCCGGGACCCCCGGGACCGCCTGGCCCACCACCGGAGTCGCCGCCGCCCCGGGCGATCTTCTCTCCAAAGCCGAAGGTCTTGGTCAGGCGCAGATTGGTGCTGAACAGGTTGGGCCCGGTGCAGGCGTTGATGGGCGCTGTGCCGTAGCCGGCGACCGTGCCCGGCTGCGCAAATGCCAGGCCGCAGGAGCGAATGGGCAGGATCGTGTTGCCATTCGCCATAGAAAGCGGTACGGCCTCTGGACGCTCGTTGAAGTAGCTGTCGCTGAGCGGGTCCGAGCCGAGCGTCACGTTGTAGGGGCTTCCGCTCTGCCCGATGATGAAGGGGCTGAGCTGAATGAAGTGCGGCAGGGTGATGGAAGCGAAGACGACGCCGAAGTTGCGGCGGTCAAAAAGCGTGCGCCCGTAGTCGGCCTGGATGTTGTACGGCACCGAGATGGGCGTCGCGCCGCCGGAGCTGTCGCCTTTGGCAAAGCCAAGCGAATAAAAGCCGGACAGGGACAGGAACTTCAGCTGGGTACGCCCGTTGACGTTCAGCTGATCCTGATGGAACTGCCCTTCGGTGAAGTACTGATTGTTTACGGAGTTGGGCGGTGCGCTGCCGTTCGTCGGGTAATCGGCATCCTGGAGATTGAGCTGGTGCACGCCCAGTGAATGGAGGTAGTTCACCGAAACCGTGCCATGTCTGCCCACCTGCTGATCAAAGCCGCCGGCGAACTGCTCCAGGTAGGGCGACCGCAGCCGCGGAGCAGCGGCGCCGTTCGATTCCGTGTAGACCGAGGAGCCGGTGGCCGTCAGCAGCGAGGTACAGCCGGCCACATCCGACGGACTGCACGTGCTGCCCGCCGGGATCTGCGGAATGGTGTAGAGCGTTTCAGCCAGGCCGTTATAGCGATAGATGTTGATCAGGTAGTTGGTGCCGAAACGGTCATAGAAGATGCCGAAGCCGGCGCGCAGCACCGTGGTAGGCGCGCTCTTGGATTTGCCCACGCCGTAGGCCACACTGAAGCGCGGCGCAAAGTCATGGTGGTCCGGCAGGTTGTTCTGCGTCTCGTAGCGGATGCCGTAGCTGACGGTCAGATTGGTTTTGGGCTTCCAGTCGTCCTCAGCGTACAGGCCCAGATCCTCATAAAGGTAGTGGACATCATTTGTGTTCAGCCGGGTGAGCTGAAACTGTGAGGGCGCGCCCGTGGCGTAGCTGTGGTCGACGTGGCCGGAGGTCGCACTCTGCGCCCCGCCGGAGTCCGTCAGATCCGAATAGGTAAAGGTCCCGTTCGTGTTGCTGGCCGCATAGGTGGCTTCGCGCGTGGTGCGCAGGCGGCCGCCGAAGCGGATGAAGTTTTTGGAAAGCGCAAGCGAGGTGTAGTTCTGAACCTCGAAGTGATCCTGGTGATCCGTGGTGTCCTGCAGGGACGAGCCGCCGGAGGTGAAGTTGCCCTGCACCACGACCTGGGCCGCGTTGCTGAGCGCCGCGTCGGAGGTGTGCTCGCGTTCGTACTCGAAGCGGGTCTCGTTGATCAGCTTGGAACTGAAGGTCTGCGTATCGCTCAGCTGCACGATGGTGGATTTGCTGTCCGAGTTATACGCCGTGGACGGCAGGTTCAGGCCGCTGCCCAATCCCGCATTGATGGCATCGTTCTGCACGTATTGAAAACGCGCAGTGAGCACATTTTTTTCACCGAGGGCAAAATCAAACCGCGGCGAAATGTCCGTGCGGACCTGGGGGTAATGCGTAAAGACTTGCACCGGGTTCGTCGTTTGCACGCAGCCCGGGGTATCAGGCGCGCAAAGTGTGTTGCTGGTCGGCGTGGGCGCCAGCAACGTGGCGTTGGTCAGCTCATCGTCCTCGATATCGCGGTGGGAGCCACCGACGGAAAAGGACGAACTCTTGTTGATCGGACCGGTGAGGCTGCCGAACATAAAGAGCGTATGGTACGGCGGCTGCGGTGCATTGCTGAGCGGGTTGCCGGAGTTGAACTGCGAAGGGTTGCCGTTGATCTGAAAGTTGCCGTGGTATTTGTCCGTGCCGGGCTTGGTGAAGACCTCGACGCGGCCGTAGCCGATGCGGTCGTACTCGGCGGAAAACGGATTCTGGTTGATACGGATTTCGCGGATGGAGGATTTCGGCGGCAGCTGACCGCCGGTGAAGCCGTCCACATAGATCTGTCCGCCGTTCGGTCCGGCCGCCGGTCCGGCGAGTGCGGTGAGCTCGGATTCGAGCTCATCCGGGTCGTCGGAAAGTGCTTCCAGGTCCTTGCCCTGGATGGTGGTCGAGTCGGCCCCTGCATCAGGATCAACGCTCAGCTGGATGGCGTTGGCGTCCACGTTGACGACCACATTTTGTTGACCGATCTGCAGCTTCGCATCCATGGTGACGCCGGCCACCGGCGCAATCCGCAGGCCCTGCACGGAATAGCTGCTGAAGCCGGGCATACTGACCAGCAGGTTGTACGGACCGGGCGGGAGCATCAGGCTATAGCTGCCATCGGGACCCGAGGTGGTCTTGCGAGGAGCTCCCGAAGGCGGCGTATAAACCACCGTCGCGCCCGGGATCGCGGCTCCGTCCGGGTCAGTGACCGCGCCGTGCACCCGTGTGCCTGCGGGAGAGGCCTGCACGGCACCTCCGTTTGTGCTTCCCTGGGCGGCGGACTGCGAGGCATTGGGCTGGGTGCCGGACTGGGCAGTGGACTGGGCAGCGGCGGCTGGTTGCCCGGCCGCGGGGGTGGGGTTGGACGCCGCGGTCTGCCCTCCGGCGCTGGCGGCTCCCAGCAGCAGGCAGACGCCGCCGGTACGCAGCGCCCCGGTGCGCAACAGCCCTGTGTCCACAAGCTTCAGTAGCTTCAATGAATCCATTTTCTCCTCGGGACTACAGAAGTACAGCGGTGTTGGCAGGCGGTCCTGGATGGTGGCGAGGGCGCCTGGAGGAACGCAGGACTTCAGGCATCAGCGCGAGCCGCCTTCGCCGCCCTCGCCCGCACCCTCGCCGCCCCCGATATTCCAGGGGGAGAGCGTCGTTTCGCCGCCCGGGTGCGCGGCGAGAATGGCGTCCACCCCGGCAAGCAGCGTGATCGCCGTCGGCTGACCGGCGCTGCTGTCCGAGGCGACGATCATCACGGCATCGCCGGTCTTCAGGCCGCTCAGGGTCTCGGTGGGCAGGCGGTTGACGATGCGGGAAAGGTCACCGCCCCGCGAGCCGCCGCCGGCAAGGGCACCGCCCTGGGCTCCAGAACCGCCCGCCCCTGTGCCGGCTGATGTTTTTGAAGCAGGAGCGCGATCCCCCGCAGCACCCGTCTCTGCCGGACGGCTCGCTGCACCGTTGCCTGCCCCACTTCCAGCTTCGTGCCCGCCCATGCCACCCGCACCTCCCGCGGGCATGCGTCGCACATTGCTTGCGGGAGACACGGCCACCGTGACCGTGCGCTTGGTGGCAAGGTCCTTCAGGGTCACCGTGCCCGCGGAGGCGTCGACCGCGGTAAGCCGGCCGGAGAAGTTGCTGAACGACCCGGCCACGATTGCGTCTGCTGTTACCGTTGTGCCGTCAGGGTTCTTCGGCCCGCGCACCCGGATCTGGTCGCCGGGGCGGATGGCCGCCAGCGTACTCGGAACCGCATCCTCGAAGCGAACAGACCCGCCGGCGTACCGTTTCACAGAGGTCGCCGGGGTCGTGTTGATCGTCAGCGTCCGCATGCCATTTGCCAGGGTAATGGCCCCCGTCGCCGGATCAACGGCACGGACGATACCGCCCACGCCCTGTGCCCAGGCAGCCTCATCGGAGGCGCGCGTGGCCGCGATCGCGCTGCCTTTCATCACGATCACCCGGGTGGCATTCAGGGAAGCAGAGGTGTCGCCGGCTGAGCCGTTCACGATGATACGGTCACCTGCGGCGACATCGGCCACGGTGCCCGGTTGTGCGTTTTTCAGGTCGCGGCTGCCAGGCTGCACCAACAGAACCGTTGCCCCGGCCGGAACGGCCACGCTCACGTCTGCGCCGGCCGCCGTAGTCACCACAAAGGCGTTGCCTTCCACCGTTTTCACCGTGCCGCTGCCATGCGGAACGGCGCTCGCGGCCGGTGCAGGCGCTTGCGCAGGGAGGCTGCCGGGGACGAAAAAGGGAGCAGCAAGAAGGGCTGCCCCGAGAAGGGCGGCACGCATGGGCTGAGCGAGCAGAGAGGGCTTGATCGGCAGGGGGGGATTGCTACGAGGGGAGGCGTTGATGAGCATGAACCTGCGTCCTGAAGGCTCTCCCTTTGGAGAGGTTGCCGGGTGTCTGGCTTCCAGTAGCAAACGCGGGGATTTCTCCCTGGCTGCCCCTGGAAGCTGCTTGTATCTCTCGTTTGCTGTGCTGCTAGGTGAAAGACGAGTAAGTGTCCTGAAAGTTTCCTACCGCCTCTGCCGAATTTCGGACGTTGTGGAGCGGGGCTTGCAGGGGCTGCCGCCGGAACCCTAGGAGTTACGGCAGAGTGGAGCCCGCAGCCATGGGCAGCACCAGGTGCGAAGGATACTTTGGCGATCCGTAGATCGTCACCGTTTGCGCCGCATACGCCGCAGCCGGCGCCGTCATGATGTTCGGCACATAGGTCTGCGGGTTGCGGTCATAGAGCGGGAACCAGCTTGACTGGACCTCCACCATCAACCGGTGACCTTTCAGAAAGGTGTGGTCCACCCCGTGGAGACTCCATTTGTATTCGTTGACTTCGCTCGATTTCACCGGTTCGGGAGCGGTGAAGCTATGCCGGTAGCGGCCGCGCAGGATCTCCTCGGCCACCATGCCCTCATAGCCGGTGGCAGGATCGACATCGATCAGCTTCACGATCCAGTCGGCGTCTGTGCCGGTGGTGGCGGCAAACAGATCGGCGGTCACATCGCCGGTCACCGTGGCGTCGGCTGCAAGAACGGGCGTTTGGAAGTTGGCCAGGTCCTTGCGCCCGGACACGAAGTCCTGGTTTTCCACCAGCCAAGTGCGCCAGGTCGAACCCTGCCCATAGGTGGACTGGATCGGCCGGTGGCGGTACGGAACCGCGTCCGCCGGGTCTGCCGCGTAGGCGTTCGAGGCCGCGTCGTAATTGCCTGCCGGCGGGACGGAGGTCA
>CAXSCE010000034.1:0-39186 GCA_964236545.1 uncultured Bryocella sp. | reverse complement strand
AACGCTCTGCAATAGGTAACGATAAATGCAAATAGCGAAATGGCTGGGTCAGACCCACGATGGGCAGGTCTGAGTAGGGTTGTCAACACTGTGCGACTTCTCGGTCCCGGTCTGCAGGAGGAACAAAGCTTCAAGAGATACTTGCTGATACGCTTGCCAGTTGCAGCGTGACATGAATAAGTTGATCTCAGAATGAGATTCTTTATCGCGGCGGCTTTCTTTTGTGCGACATGTTCGTTAGCGCAGTCTGTAGGAGGGCCAACTCTGCGTACGCTTTATGTAGAGGACCAGCGTGACCGCGGAGTAGCCCTTGCTGACGATGGGGTCAGCATTCTTTCCAAAGATCAGGCAGCTAAGCTTCCTTCTTTTGACTGGGACAAAGAGGTGCCTAAGCGCGACGAGTCGAGACGCGAGCAGGTACGTACTTTGCTAGCGAAGCCTGGTCATAGCGGCGAGGATTATTACTATGCTGCATTCATCTTCCAACACGGTCAGAAAGCTGAGGATTACCTCTTCGCTCATATTCTTGCTACGGAGGCTGTTGCCCTCGGCTACAGCCGCGCAAAGTGGATTTCAGCCGCCACGCTCGATCGCTACCTGGAGCAGATAGGGCAGAAGCAGGTCTTTGGCACGCAATACATCGGAGAGAATTACGCCTACCACCTGGAGCATCAAAAAGATCCAGACCTGGAGCAGAAGTATAAGGCACTGACCGATCAACAAACGCCCCAGCCATACGCTCCACAGATGGTTCCGGACGCCATCAGGACTGATTTCTGTGTACCACCCTTAGCTGTGCAGCAACAACACATTGCAGACGTCAAATCCGGAAAAGCCAAGCCGGGAGATCTGCCGCGTCTCAAGGACTGTACACGTTAGCTTGCTCAGCACTGCAAGCGCTCAGGTACTGGAGCACGACATAAGAAACTACAAACGCGGCTGTGGTCAGCAACAGACCGCGACAACACCCCTCCTCACGGCTCTCTTCATAAATCCGACCCACTACGGCGTACCTGATCTCCCTCGCCCCAGCGGAGTTCGGTACCATGGCCGCATGGTGGAACTGAACCCCCTTGAAGCGCGTGTGCTTGGCTCCCTAATTGAAAAGGAGATCACCACGCCGGAGTACTACCCGCTTTCGCTGAACGCCCTGGTGAACGCCTGCAATCAGAAGAGCAGCCGGGATCCGGTGATGGAACTTACCGAGCGTGATGCCCGTGGCGCGTTGGCTTCCCTGGAAGACCGAAATCTCGTGCGGGTGCTGGCCGACGCGCGTGTGCCCAAGTTCGAGCACCGGGTGCGCGACGGGCTGGGTGAGCCGAACCTGCGCCGGGACGATGTGGCGGTACTCTGCCTGCTGTTGCTGCGCGGCCCGCAAACCCCGGCCGAGCTGCGCATGCGCACCGACCGCCTCTACGCTTTTGACGACAACACCGCCGTGCTGGCTACGCTGGAACGTCTCGCCGGCCGCGCAGAACCGCTGACACGGGTGATGGCGCGTCAGCCCGGCGCTCGCGAGCCCCGCTGGCGGCAGCTGCTGACCGGCGCGGAGGCTGAGGAGCCAGCCTCCGCTGCCCCAGGCACGGGTACCCGGGAGCTTGGAGACGGGGGGAGCGCGTCACTGGCGGAGCGTGTCCGGTTGTTGGAGGACCGGCTGGAACGCCTGGAAGCGCGCCTGGAGGCCGCCGGCCTGGGATAATCTCTGCCGCAACTCAGGCGGGCGTGAACTGGGCGGAGCTACCCGAAGATCGCCAGCGCCTTCTCCAGGCCTTTAGGATCCTCGATGCTGGCTGTCTGGAGGGAGCGTTCGATCTGGCGATTGAGGCCGGTGAGCACCTTGCCCGGTCCGATCTCCAGGTAGTGCGTTGCACCGGAGCTTGCGAGGAGCTGCACGCACTCCACCCAGCGCACCGCACCGGTGACTTGGCGGATCAGGGTATCGCGCGCATCCCCGCCGCGCTTCACGGGACGGGCATCCACGTTGCAGATCACGGAAAGCTGCGGATCGCTAAACGCGATAGCCTCTAAAAAGCTGGCGAGACCCTCCTGCGCGGGCTGCATCAGGGCGCAGTGAAAGGGCGCGCTCACGGGCAGCATGACGGTGCGCTTGGCGCCCTTTTCCTTGCACAGCGCCGCTGCCCGCGTCACCGGTTCCAGCGCACCGGAGATGACGATCTGCTCGGGCGAGTTCATATTCGCCGGGGCCACCACGGCCGAAACACGCGAGGCCGCCTCGGCAGGGGTGGAGGCTGGGTTGAAGGGGTCGGCCAAGGCATCCCGGGCGGCGGCGGACTGATCGGCGGGGTTGGCCGGGTCCTCCGGCGGCGGTGCTGTCATCTCGTCGGACACCTGCGCACACAGGTCATTGACGATGTCGTACTCGAGCCCAAGAATAGCGGCCATGGCGCCCTGGCCGGCGGGCACGGCGCATTGCATCAGCTGACCACGCGCCCGCACGGTGCGTACGGCATCGGCGAAGCTGAAGGTGCCGGCGGCCACGTGCGCGCTGTACTCACCCAGGGAGTGTCCCGCGGCGAAGCACACGTTTGCTCCCCGGCTGGCGAGTTCCGGCTCCAGCACCCGCCACATCGCAACTGATGTCGTCAGGAGCGCGGGCTGCGTGTTCTCGGTCATGGTGAGGGCGTCTTCCGGCCCCTCGAAGATCAGCTTCGTCAGCGGAAAGCCAAGCGCCTCATCGGCCTCTTCAAAAACAGCCCGGGCTGCGGGAAAGCCCTCGTAGAAGGCTCGGCCCATGCCTACGAACTGCGATCCCTGTCCCGGAAAGAGAAGAGCAATCTGAGGCTTTTTTTCGAGTTCTTGCGCGTTCTGCTGGTTCGTGCTGGCGGCGGCGAGGTCTGCTGTTGTTTCGCTCATTACGTCCTTTTTGGGGTGCTGCTGCCGGCGAGTGCTGCCGACGGCGAGAAAGTCGTCGTGACGGCGGTGAGCCGCGGTCGAGCGAAAAACTACTCGATCGAGGCGGTAGTGAAGATCTGCTCAGCCTGCGCTGTTGTCAGGCGATACAGCGCGAACTGCCGGCTGGAGGCGCCGCGCAGCTCGAACAGGAGGCTGGCGCGATGGGAGTCGTCCGGATCGACGGCGTCGATCAGCCGCAGCCGTGGGCCACGATCCAGATGCAGGCTGTCGGTTACGTTGCTCAAGGCCACCTGCAGTTCACCCGAGGGCAGCCGCTGGGCCACAACGGTCACATAGACCGCCGCGGGCACCGCGCTGACTGCCGGCGCAATACCCGCCGCCGAAGCCAATGAAGCGGATTTTGCGGAAACGGACGCCGCGGCCGTGTAGACAAAGGTCGGCAGACCGCCGTAGCTGAGGGTATAGCTGGTGAGGGTGCTCTGTGCCAGAAGCAGTGATGCCGGAGAGACGGTACCAGCCTTTGTGCCATGTTGCGCTGCGGAGTGCGCCGTGCTGTGCGTCGTGCCCGGTGTGGAACTCCTCGCGGAGCTTCCGGCGGCGTTGCTGGAGGAATGAGTTACCGCACTGCGGGGCGGAGCTGCCGCGGGCTTTGATGGGGAGTTCGATGGGGAGGTAGTCACACCGGGCGGAGTCGCGGCGGTAGCGACCTGGGGCGTTCTGGGCGTCTGGTACTGCGAGGGTGTACCGCGCTCCAGCTTTGGAGGTGCGCCGGCGTCATCTGCGTTTGCGTTGGTGTCAGGCGATTTCCCGGCGGGCACTGTCGCGGTCGGCGTCGCGCGGGCCGGGGAGCTGGCCCCGGTAGGGGATTCGGTTGGGAGCGGTCGGGAGGAGGGAATCAGGCTATTTGCGACGAGGTACGGCCGGATGCGGGACCGGGCCACGGCCTCCAGACTGGCCATCGTTTCCGCACGCTCGGCAGGGGTCTCCCACTCGCGTGCGAAGTCGTGGCCATCGCGGTGGTTGGGATCGGAGATTCCGACAGCTTGGTGCATGTCGGCGGGCAAGCCGGTCAGGGGCGTGGTCGCGGCATCGGCTTCATTGTTGCGGCCCAGGACAGGCCGGTCCGGGTCGTCGCCCGGCTTTGGACCCGCGGCTGTGACGCTTGCCTGCTTGCTGCTTTTGCCGTAATCCCGCCTGCGCGTGGCGTCCTGTGAGGGGTCGCGGTGCCGCAGCGTGGGGCGGTCGGTGTCGTCCGTACCGCCGGCTGTGGAGCTTGTGTTTGTGGAGGTAGAGTTGGGGGAGTTTGAACCGCCGGAGTTGCCCTCGTTTCCGGCCGGCTTGGTCGTATCAGGGGCGTCGCCCTTGGCTGAGGCGTCCTTGCTGTCGCCGCTGCCCGCCGGAGAAGCGGGGCTGGACGCGTCGCCGCGCCGGGCCATGTGCGGGCGGCCGTCGTCCGCACTGGAGAGCGGTTTTCCGTCGGCCTGGAGCACGGGCGGGTGAGCTGAGGGGTGCAGGGCCAATAACGGTGCGGCTGTCTGCGGTGTGAAGTTGCCATAGCCATACCAGGCACCCGCGGGATCGTCATCCTTTAACGCCTGGTTGGTGACGACATGCTGGGCGTAGTCCAGATCCAACAGCCCTTGCGGCTCGCCGGCGTGTTCCAGGGAGTAGACGTCCCCTGTCTGCAGGGCAAATGGGACCGGACGGGCAAGATAGAGGCCCGCATCCTGCATAGCGCCGTTGATGTAAAGAGAGATCGGCACGAAGCGAGCCGCGGTGGGCTTGCTCAGCTCACCGGTCCATTCATAGACCCCAAGCGCCCGGGTAACCCGTTCCGGTGCATCGACATGATGCATCTGCGCGTGCGTGACGGAAGGTTGGAGAGCCAAGGCCAACCCGAGAGGAAGCAGGTGTCCTGTGAGGCTTCGCCGAAATGGAAACCGGGAATGCATACTGTCCCGATTTTAGACGTTCGGCAGCGACGTCGTGACACGCCGGCAGGAGAGCGGTCCCGCATAGTTGCAGTTGGCGTGAAGATTTTGTCACAGTTCCCGAACGCCGCAACGGTATAGTGAAGGTGTGCGGCTGCACCTGGATGCGCAGCCCCCTCTTTCAGGAGATTATGCCGTCGCCCAACGCGACTCTGACGCAAGATCCCGTGCTCGCTCCGACCGCTACCCTGCGGCCGGGTGTTCCTCTCTGTGTGGACTTGGACGGTACGCTGGTCAAATCCGACACGCTTGTGGACTCGGTGCTCGCTCTGGCCCGACAACATCCACAAAGCCTCATCAAAATACCTGGCTGGATCGCCGAGGGTAAGGCCGCGTTCAAGCAGCACGTCACCACGGCAGTTACGCTGGATGTGGAGCACCTGCCCTACAACCTGCCGCTGCTGGAGTGGCTACAGGCCGAGCACCGCGCCGGCCGAGCGATTTACCTGGCCACCGCCGCCGACCACCGTCTAGCGAACCGTGTTGCGGAGCATCTGCAGCTCTTCCAGGGTGTGCTGGCCTCGGATGGGGAGACCAACCTTGCCGGGGGCAACAAGCTTGCGGCCTTCCGCTCGCACTTTGGCGATTCCTTCTGCTATATCGGCAATGCGCAGCCGGATGTAGAGGTGCTGCAGGCGTGCGAATCGCCCATGGTGGCCAATCCGCACGGCTCCCTGAGCAGCGGCCTGAAGCGGGCAGGGATCACGCCGGCCCTCCGTTTCGACGACAGGGCACCCGCGCTGAGGGCCTGGCTGAAGGCCATTCGCCTGCACCAATGGGCGAAAAATACGCTGATCTTCGTTCCATTACTGCTGGCGCACGATTGGAATGTGGCTGCGGTCTTCGCGGCGGCAATCGCCTTTCTCAGCTTTGGCCTGTGCGCCTCGGCCACCTACATCATTAATGACTTGCTAGACATCGAGGCCGACCGCCGGCACCCGCGCAAACGCCGCCGACCCTTCGCTGCCGGGGACATCTCCGCCTTTGCGGGTGTTGCCGCCGTGGCTGTCATGCTTTGCCTCTCCGTGGTGCTCGCGGTCGCTTTGCCGCATCTGTTTGCGGCCATGCCGGGCGACCACGGTGCCTTGCTCCGGCCCTATAGCTTTCTGCAGTGGCTGGCTATTTACACCGCCACCACCCTAACCTACTCGTTTTATCTAAAGCGCAAGCTGCTGCTGGATGTCTTTGTCCTCAGCGGTCTGTACACGGTGCGCATCCTTGCTGGCAGTGCCGCCACGGGTGTGCCGGTTTCCACCTGGTTGGCCGGGTTCAGCGTATTTTTCTTCCTCTCACTGGCCTTTGTGAAGCGCTTTAGCGAGCTGGAATCGCTGCGGGAGCGCGGGGCCGCGGTCAGCAATGGACGCGGCTACATGGTCGGCGACTTGGAGCAGTTGAGGGCGTTGGGTACTGGTGCCGCCTACGCCGCCGTGGTCATCACTACTCTCTACATCAGCAATGCAGACACCGCCCGCTTGTACGCGCACACCGCCCGGCTCTGGCTGGTGGTGCCCGTGCTTTTGTTGTGGCTGAGCCAGGTGTGGATGCTGACCAGCCGCGGTGAAATGCATGACGACCCGGTTGTCTGGGCCATCACTGATAAGCGAAGCCTGCTCCTGGGTGTTCTTATGGCCCTGATTGTCTTCTGGGCTCTGTAAGACCGCACGCCGAACGAACGGGCCACCTCCTCGGCGAGAGCTCGTGATTGGGAGGCCGGCTACGCTGGAAGGAAGATGTTGGATACACCGCAACTGACAGATTTTTCTGAAGAGGCCATTGATGCCGCCTTCACCCGGGTTCGGCAGGACGCGGAAGCCGCCGTAGCATCGCCGGGCTTTGACCCGGATAAGTTTCACCTGGAGTGGCTGGGTCGCAAGCAGGGCCGTCTTAAGGCGATTTCAGAAGCTTGGCTGAAGGCTGCGCCTCCCGACGCCAAACGGCTCATCGGGCTGCGGTTCAACACACTAAAAGGTCAGGTGGAGGGCCTGGTTGGCGGTGCGTCGGCTCCTCAGACCAACCAAAAACCGCCGCTTGTGCCTCTCGATCTCTCTTTGCCCGGCACCGCGCAGACGCTTGGGGCGGAGCATCCCCTGATTTCCACGATGGCGGAGATTGTCGCTGTGTTTGAGCGACTCGGCTATTCTGTCGCGCTCGGACCGGAGGTGGAGTCCGATTTCTACAACTTCGAAGCTCTTAACTTTCCGCCGAACCACCCTGCACGCGACACGCAGGACACCCTGGTGGTTGCTGATCAGGAGGGTAAGCCCTCGCGTGACCGTTTGCTCATGCGTACGCACACCTCTCCCGTGCAGATCCGTTCCATGCTGGAGCAGCCCCCGCCGCTGCGTGTGGTGATCCCCGGCAAGGTGCACCGCAACGATGCCGCCGATGCCACGCACTCGCCGGTTTTCCACCAGGTGGAGGGCCTGTGCGTGGATACGAACACCACCTTCTCCGATCTGAAGGGAACGCTGGACCACGCCATGAAGGCGCTGTTCGGTTCCGCGGTCAAAACGAGGTTCTTCCCCAGCTTTTTCCCCTTTACTGAACCCTCCGCCGATGTGCAAATTTCCTGCCCTTTCTGCAGTGGCGAGGGCTGCCGCAAATGCAAGCACTCCGGCTGGATTGAGCTGTTAGGCTGCGGCATGGTGGATCCCCATGTATTTCAGGCGGTTGACCGGGAGCGGGTTGCTCTCGGCCGCGAGCCGCTTTACGACACTCGCCGCATCAGCGGCTTTGCCTTCGGCATGGGCGTGGACCGCATCACGATGATGCGCTACGGCATCTCGGACATCGGTCTGCTCTATGGCGGCGACATGCGTTTCCTACAACAGTTCGCCTAGGGCGACGTGAACAGCGGCCGGTTGAAGGCGCTTCCGCGCCGTCTCATCCTCTCGCGCAAGGGCTGGGACAGCACCTGGGGCGGCGCGCCTAGTCCCATTTTGGATGGCTACCCCTTTTCGCTGCCGATCCCGGAGCACGCCACCGTGCGGCAGCACCGCGAGTGCCGCGCCGGTCACGTGCGCTTTTCACACCTGCCCGCCTCCGTGCAGCCCTTCTTAAGGCAGTGGCGCACGTCCGAAGGCTGCGTCCACCTCGATCCGGACATTCGTCCGGTTCTCCGCCCGCTTGGCGCGAGCAGGGAACATCTCCTGTTCGGGCAGGAAGGGCTCGCGCAAATTCATCTCGAAAAGCAGGGCGTGGCGGCCGCGCTTGATCCCACACCGGGCGGCGGCGATGTCTTTCTCTTCTTCGGCTGGTTCCGTGACGGGAAGGGTCAGCACCAGCACGTACTGTGGGGCTGGTTTGAGGTTGCCGCTATCCATGACGTGACCAGCGCCGAAGCCGCCCAGAGACTCGCCTGCGCGGCACACCACCCGCATGTCAGCCATTGGGAACTGAGCCTGCAAAGGCCGGGCTGCCGCAATCGCCTGTACGTCGCACCAACCAGGGCCAGTTTCGCGGATGACCTTCCCGGTGCCGGCGTCTTTCCCTACACGCCGGCCCATATTCTGACCGCCCCGGGCGCAAGCCGTTCGGTGTGGCGTCTGCCCCGCGTCTTCGCCGATCTTGGGATGAGCTTCCACGAGCGCCAACTGGGTGAGGCAGTTCATCAGCGCCGGGAGCACACCGTGCAGTTCCGCTCCGCGCCCATCGGGCAGGAGTTTGTCTTTCCGCCCCGTCGTCACAACACCGGGATACCAGACCTGCGGCGGGCGCCGGCCCGTACCCGTGCCGCCGTGCACCGCTGGCTTGAGGGCCTGTTCAGGCCGGTGTAAGAGCGGGTTTGGACAGGCGGGTGACGGCGAGCAACACTCCATAATCCGAGATCATTCCACGTTCATGTCAGACGTGGTACGCCGTGGCCCCATGTGTCAGGCGGAGCCAGGTCAGGCCGCATGGGGGGTGTGGTCATGTCGCGGTCGTCGCTGGTGAAAATGCGGCTGCCCTGGGCGACAAGGTAATCCGCCGTACGGGCGGCAAGGGCCTGGATGGTCAGGCCAGGGTTGGCAGAGCCTTGGGTCGGCATGATGCTGCCGTCGCAGACAAACAGGTTCGGGATGTCGTGCGTGCGGCCAAACTTGTCCACCACGGAGGTGCGAGGGTCCGAACCCATGCGTGACGCGCCTACCAAATGGGCGTAGCGCGCCTCCTGCACGACTTCAGTGGCGCCCGCAGCGCTCATAATGTCCATGGTTTTTTGCTTGGCTGCCTTGATCATCCTCTTGTCGTTTTCGTACAGATCGAAGTTGACGTGAGCCACGGGAAGACCGAACTTGTCCTTGTCCTCGGACAGGGTCACGCGGTTTTTGGCCCAGGGAAGGATCTCTCCCAGCAGGCCAAAGGCGGCCCAATGGTTGTAATCCATCATCTCGCGGCGCAGACCCCATCCCCATGCTTTCTTGGAGGAGACCATGTCTTTGCCGAAGGCGATCGGGAGCGGGCCCACGGTCTGGATGGCGAAGCCGCGGGCGAAATCGTTCTTTGGGTCGGTCTCGTAAAATTCTTCGGTCAGCGCGTGCGCGGGTGGCGCCTTGTACATGCGGACGGGCTGGTCGAAACGGCCCAGAATGACGTTGCCGGCCTGGGCCATCAGGTAACGGCCCACCGTGTCGCTGGAATTTGCCAGGCCGTTCTCGAAGCCTTTGCATGCGGAGTTCAGCAACAGCCGGGGGGTTTCGATGGCGTAGCCGGAGATGATGACCGCCTTGGCCCTTTGAAAGTGCGAGATGCCTTCGCGATCAAAGTAGTGCACACCGGTGACACGGCCTTCCTTGCCCAGCTCCACACGGCTTACCATGCAGAAGTCGCGGATTTCACCGCCGCTGTCAATTGCATCTGGAACATGCGTGATCAACGTGGAGGCTTTAGCGCCGACCTTGCAGCCCTGGATACAGAAGCCGCGATAGATGCAGTGCGGCCGGTTTCCGCGCGAACCGGAAAGGATGGCTACCGGACCGCCGATGCTTACAGGAATATTCAGCGCAGAGCAGCCCTTGATGAGAGCGTTACCGACGCCGCCCATCGGGTGCGGGCCGTAAGGATACCCGTGCGGGTGGCCCCACGGGTAGTAGGCCGGGCCGGCGACGGGCATTTCGAGTTCCAGCTGCTCGTAGTAGGGCCGGATCTCCTCGTAGGTGATGGGCCAGTCCGCACCCACGCCGTCGCGTGTGTAAATTTCAAAGTCAGACGGGTGCAGCCGCGGCGTAAATGCCGCCCAGTGCACCGATCCGCCGCCCACGCCCTTGCCGCAGTTATTGGAGCCGAGGGCGAGGGGATCGCTGCCGCCGGTGACGCGCGGGTCGTTCCAGTACAGCTCGTGCGAGCCGGACTCATCGGAGACCCAGTCCTTCTCCGTATCCCAGAAGCGTCCGGCTTCAAGGCCCACCACATTGAAGCCCGCGCGTGCGAGCCGCTGCATCAGCACGCCGCCGGCCGCGCCGACGCCGACGATCACATAGTCGACCTCGTCGGAGTCCTTGAAACGGCGTCCGGGAATGTGAATCGATTGCAGGGGGCCGAGTTGGTGATTTTTTGAGCTGGAGCCCTTGAAGGCCCCTCCGATGGGTGTGTTCACTGAGACCTCTTCGCGGCGGAACGGTTCTTCTGCCCGGCGTCGCTTTCGCCTTCGGTGGTGTTCTGCACTCTGCCGGAGACGCTGGCGGCCGGTGGCTCCCACTCATAGCGCACTTCGTTTATCTCCCAGGGCTCCGGTTCGCCATGTTCCAGGCGCATGTACGCCCGGGGGTACGCCGGGCCGCCAAAGCCGATCTCATCCCATGACCATGGATGCGCGTAGTAAGCCTTGATCGCGTCCGTAACGATCAGCTCCCAGAAGCGGTCCACCGCCATCTGCTTCCAAATACGGGATCCGCTCCGGGGTTTGCCTTCGTGCAGGGCTTCAAGGACCAGGTCCTGTTGCCTGTAGGTCAGGCCGAGAAAATCGCCGTCGAACTGCGCGGCGGCCTCGGCTTGGATGGCTTCGATGCCGATCCGGTAGGCGACCCGGTCCTCTGGCATATTTTCGTACCGGTAGCCGTCGGTCTCGTTCTTGGCCAGCCGCGCATCGAGGGGGGCAACCAGGGGAATCCGGCGGTCGAGCGTGCGGTCTGTCTGGGGGAGCAGGTGCTCGAAGACCACTGTCCAGAACCGGAACTCCGCTTCGGTGAAGAACTTGCGCTCCGGCGTCTCGTCCACCCGGCGTTCCAGCGTTTGGCGGGTAGCTCGCTCCCAATACTTCTTCTGGGACATCGTGCTGAAGCCGGGGTAGTAGCCGGGTTGCTGGCGAGGAGGGAGCGGTTGGCCGGTGTGCCTGTCGCGCGGCAGCAGTTCAGCCGCTGTTTCCTGGAGTGGCGCCAGGTTCATCTTTCGGAACAGTCCCATTACTTCCTCCTCCGCAGCAGGCTGGCAAGGATGCCGAGCATCCCGGCCGCTCCAAACAGGAGCGGCGCGAAGATGGGCGGACCATAGATGATGTTGTACAGAAGATGCTTGGTGCCGCCAGGACGGCGAACCACGCCCCGTGCGTGGTAGTAGAAACCGACGCCGGCGTCCAGACCGGCAAGGGCGGAAAGTGCAGGGAGGGCGGTGGTAGCCAGCCGGCGGCTCTTTACGGAGGCAAAGGCCACGCCGGCCAGGGCCGGCGCCAGCGCGACCGGGGTCCACTGCACCCAGTACTGGAAGTTGTTCTTGTAGTGCGAGTAATACGCTTCAAAGCCGCTCAGAAGGGCGCTGATGCCGGTGACGATGGCGACCTGCTGCTGAAATTTGCCCTCGCGCATATCCTGCTCGGCGCTGAGCAGGGCACGTTCTTTGCCGGAGGCCAGCAGGAAGCTCAACCAGGTGTCTTTGCCCGTGGTGGACGCCGGACCCCTGGCCTCCTCCTGCTGCAGAAAGGAGGCAATCAACCCGAGGTAGGCGCTGGTGCCGAACAGCAGCGGGGCAAAGATCGGCGGTCCCATCACCATGTTGGTCATGGGAAGCCGCCAGCCGCCGGGCTTGCGGTAGATGCCGCGCACATGGAAGTAGAAGCCGATCACGGCGTCCAGCAACGTCACGGCGGAGACCAGACGCAGCACGGTACGCGCCGCCCGCCGGCTAAAGAACCCGGCAAAGCCCGCGATAGCCAGCAGCACGCTCAGCGTCACCGGCGTATACATCACGCGGCGGCTGTAGCTGCCGCGGTAATGTTCGTAGGCGACCTCCAGGCCACTTACGATACTGGTGACCGCGGTCAGAAGCGCCAGACTGCGCTGGAACCGACCCTCACGCAGGGCCTCCGTGACGATTGCGAGGGGATGTCCAAGCTCGGGACCAAGCGCTTTCTGAAGGCTCTGATCCAGGCTCTGGATGGAAAGGGAAGTGGCCTGTGCCATACGCTACAACACCTCGCAAATTAAACGGCTGCGCTGATCATAAAGCTGATGGGAGCGCGGCCGGAGAAGGTCATCAGGAGAAACTCACCCGGAGAAGCTCACCCGAGAAGTGGCTAAAGCAAGAAGGGAGCGGCATCGCTTTCTTTCAGTTCTAAACCCATACCCGGTCTGCTCAAATCCGGGCTCATCACGCCATTGACGGGCTCCTGGAAGCCATCGAAGAACAGTCGCTCGATGCGGGCATGATCGTGAAAGAACTCCATGTGAATCACCCTGGGCACCGCGCAGCAGACGTGCAGGTGCATGCTCGGCCCACAATGCGCCGAGAGCGGCATGTTGTTTGCCCAGCACAGCGCGCCGGCCTCCAGAAAGCCGGTAATTCCGCCGCAGCGTGTGGCATCAGCCTGCAGGACTGTCACCGCGTTGGCTTCAATCATGCGCTTGAAATACCAGGCCGTATAGCCGTATTCGCCGGCGGCGATGTCCATGCCGAGCGGCGCCCGGGAACGCACTTCACTCAGCCCGACGAGGTTGTCCGAGCTCACCGGCTCCTCAAACCAGCGCACGCCGGAGTGGTGGGCAAAGGTGTGCGCTTTTTCAAGCGCCTGCGTCATCGTATAACCGCCATTGGCGTCGACGAACAGCTCCACATTGTCCCCGATAGCCTTGCGGGCTACCTCCACGCGCCGGGGATCGTCGGAGGGATCTGCCCCGATCTTCATCTTGACCATGCAGAAGCCCCCCTCGGCCCACCCGGCCAGCTGCGCGGTCAGCTGCTCGTCGTTATAGCTGGTGAAACCGCCGCTCCTGTAAACCGGAATGCCGTCGCGGACGCGGCCCAGCACGTTGACCAAGGGCTGATCTAAAAGGCGGGCGCTCAGGTCCCACAGGGCATTATCGATCGCGGATACCGCCATAGCGGTGAGACCGGTTTCGCCGGAATTGCGCACCTCGTGCAGCACCGACTGGCGGATCGCGGCGTGGCTGAAAACGTCTTTGCCTTCCACGGCTTTTTTTATCAGCGACGCTGCAACGGTACCCGCTGCCGCATCCGCATAGGTGTAGCCAAGGCCGGTCTTGCCTCCAGCCTCCAATTGCACCAGCACCATCGTGGTGCTACTCCAGCTGAAGGTTCCGTCGGCTTCGGGCGCATCGGTGGGAACGGTGTATACCCGAACAGTTCCCCCGGAGATGGTCGTGCCTGATGGCATCCTGTTACTTCCTTGTCCAAGGTCACCGCAGATCCATTCGCAAAGACCCCAGGGCGATCATTCCCGGTATCTGATGCAAAGTTGCGGGAGAGCGTTTCTGTCCCCTCTGTGCAGACGTCGATGCCCCCGACCCACAACATTCCTTACAATCGAAGGCGGCCGGTCTCGACCGGCGCTGGCGGCCTAGTTGCTTGCCCATCCAGCGTGGCAGCGCGTGATTTTCTTGGAGTGAACCTTGGACGTTTTGACAACCTGGCTGCGCGCCTTTCTGCCGCAGCTTCCCGTGAATGACGCACAACTGGCCGAGGATCTGACCCTTCGCGGGATCGCCGTCGAAGGCATCTTTCCCGCCACCTGCGGCGGCTCGCGCTTTGAGATGGACATCACCACCAATCGCGTGGACGCGATGAACCACTACGGCGTGGCGCGCGAGGCTGCGGCCATCTATGACCTGCCGCTGCCCTCGCTAGAGACCGGCCCCGCCGCGCCGGTCGAAGCCGAGCTCCCGGGTGGTCCCTTTCCGGTGCGGATCGAGGCACCAGATCTGTGCGGCCGTTTTACCGCCCGCGTCATCCAGGGCGTGACCGTTGGGGCCGCCTCCGGCCTGATGGCCGAGTACTTCGCCGCTCTGGGCCAAAAGCCGATCTCCGGTCCGGTGGATGCGACCAACTTCGGCTGGCTCGCGATGGGCCAGCCCACCCATGTCTTCGACCTCGACACCCTGGAGGGCGGTATCGTCGTCCGCCGCGCCCACCCCGGCGAGCGCCTGCGCCTGCTGGACGGCACGGAGCGTTCCCTCACCGGCGAGGATCTGGTGGTTGCCGACGAGCGCAAGGCTTTGGGCCTGGCCGGGGTGATGGGGGGCTGGGACTCGCGCGTTACGGAGACTACGAAAAACATCCTTGTGGAGGCCGCTTGGTTTGACCCCGCGGCCATCCGCGCCAGCTCCCGCCGCCACGGCCTGCATACGGACGCCTCCCACCGCTTCGAGCGTGGAGCCGATTTCAATGCCGCGCCCATGGCCAATCACCTGGTAACGCGGTTGGTGTTGGAGCAGGCAGGCGGCGCGGTGGCCGGTCCTCTGGTCGATGTCGTGATCCCGGAGGTTGCCGCGGCTACTGCCGATCGGCCCACGGTGGCGTTGCGGGTGGGCGAGGTGCAGCGTCTGCTCGGGACCACGCGCGAGGAGGGCATACTCGATAACGGCGAGCGCACGGGCGGTATCCACGAAGCGATCATCGCGCAGTACCTGACCGCCCTGGGATGTGGGCTGACTCCCACGGGTGTTCCCGGCGAGTTCGCCGTGCAGCTGCCCAGCTGGCGTTTGGACTTGGAGCGCGAAATCGACCTCATCGAGGAGATCGCTCGCGTCTACGGCTACAACCGTTTTGCCAACACGCTGCCCGGCTGGGCGGGTGAGGTGCACGATCTGCCCCACAAACGCCAGGCGGCGGCGATCCGGTCCACCCTGCGCGCTCTTGGCTATACCGAGGCGATCTCTTCCACCTTCGTCTCGGCTGCAGAGGCCGCCGAGTTCGGGCGTCCCGAGGCCGGGGCCGTCGCCCTGGGCAACCCCCTGAGCGAGGAGGCGGGTAGCCTGCGGCCGTCGCTGCTGCCGGGCATGGCAAGTATGCTGGCGCGGAATCTGAGCCGGGGATTGGACGCGGTGCGGCTGTTTGAGTTGGGCACCGTGTTTACGGGATCGACCGTGGAGGTTCAGGAAAGAGTCAGTCTGGTCTTTGGGTCTACCGGTGGTGAGGTGGCCAGTCCCCTGCACCGTGCGGAGGACGCACCGTTTTTTGCTGTCAAAGGCGTCCTGGAGCATCTGCTCGCTCGGTTTCGCGGTGCGGTGCAGTTCAGAGCACCTGATTTGCCAGATGCGGGGTCCGCTGCCGGGTCTGCAACCGCGCCGGCCTGGCTCGAACCGGCACGCGGTGCCTGTGCGCTGCTTGAGGGGCAGCCTATCGCATGGTTTGGTGAGCTGAACGCGGCTGCGGCCGCCGCCCGTAAGCTGCGCGGCAGCTGTGTCCTGGCCGAGGTGGACGCCGCCCGCCTGCTTTCGTTGCCCCTACGCCAGCCTATACTCCGTGAACTCTCGCGCTTCCAGGCGGTCGAAAGAGATTTCTCGTTCATTCTGCCGGACGCGGCGACGTGGAACGCGGTGGAGCTTGCGGTTCGCGCCCTGGCGCTACCGGAGCTACAGGCGGTGATTCCGCTTGAAATCTTTCGCGATCCGAAGGGAAAGGCTGTTCAGCCCGGAAGTTATTCCTTGCTGTTTCGAGTGATGCTCCAGTCCGCCGAGCGCACCCTGACCGAGGAAGAGCTGACCCACAGCTCCCAACGCATCACGACTGCCCTGGGGACGCTGGGAGGTGTTCAGCGGGCGTAAAACAAAACCGGGCGGCCGCCGAAACCTTTTGGGATGGAGACAAAGGCGAAGAGGCATTCAAGGAGGTTCCTGCCGCACTTGCAAGGCGGTATTCACTGCCCGAATGGCTATACTGCAACCGGATTCCTGCATGATGGGTTAGAGAGACTTTGGGGGGATGCATGGAAACGGGCGCTGTACCGATGCTTCCGACGGCCACCGTCAGCGCCGATGAGTTTCAGGCTCTCGAAGGCAAAGTGATGCAGGCCGTCGACACCATCCGGCGGGAGCGTGATGCGCGCGCCGCGGTGGAGGCCGAGCGCAACGCCGCGCAGGCCGAGGTCGCCGTCCTGCAGGAACGGCTGGCAGCGCTGCAGGAAGCCTCGGACACCGTGCAAACGGAGTTGGAAGGTTTGCAACGCGAACGGGAAGGCCTGCGCGAACGTGTGGAGCGCATGCTCCGGCAAATGGATGAGCTTTTGTAAGACTTGCAGCACTGGTAAGGGAGAAAGCGTTGGCAGAGAACGTGAATACAGCTAAAGGTGCGGGGAATGCTGCGAAAAGCGCGGCCGAGATCTCCCGCGCTGAACAGGAGGCGCGGGAGGCCGGCGCCGTTCTGGTGGAAATTTACGACCAGGTTTACCAGCTGCGCGGAACCGACCCGGAGCACATCCAGCGGTTGGCGACGGTGGTGGACAGAAAGATGCGGGCGGTTTCCGCGCACGGGGCCACGGTGGACTCACTGCGCGTGGCCGTTTTGGCCGCGCTGAATATTGCAGATGAACTGCTTGCCCTGCGAGCGCGATTCGACACCCTGAGCGGAAGTGCAAATCAGGCGCAGAGCGCCGTCCGCACCCGCACCGGTTCCCTTGCCGGCATGCTGGACGAGGTTCTGGCGGAACGCAAAGCCGGCTAGGCCGAAGAGTCACCTTTCACCAACCTCCCCGGCGGCGTCCTATGCGCTGGAGGCGCGGCGCATGGAGAAGGTTGAGATCGGTGAAGATCAGGTAGTGAGCATGGGTGCGATTGCACCCGGCTTGAGTGGACTCAAAATCCTGTTTGTGAATGTCTTCGCAGTCACCCATGCTGACGGAAGCTGGACTTTGATTGATGCGGCGTTGCCTTTTTCCGCGAGTCACATCAAGAACTGGGCTGAGAAGAATTTCCTACGCGCCCCCCATGCGCTTGTTCTCACGCATGGACACTTCGATCACGTGGGTGCGGCAAAGGAGTTGGCCGAGGCATGGGACGTTCCCGTCTATGCGCACCCGCTTGAGTTTCCTTACCTCAAGGGCGAAAGCGAATACCCTGCGCCCGACTGGAAGGCCGGCGGCGGCATGATGCCCCTGCTGTCGCCGGCCCTGCCACGCGGCCCGGTCGATCTCGGCGGCCGGCTGAGGGCCCTGCCCATGGAAGGCGAGGATCTCCGTGTGGCTGAGTTGCCCGGCTGGACCCTCTTGCACACGCCTGGGCATACCGCAGGGCATGTCAGCTTCTTTCGAGAGAGCGACGGTACGTTGCTGGTCGGCGATGCGTTTTGTACCACCAAGCCGGAGAGTTTCTTCGCGGGTAGCCTGACGCAACCGGCGGAACTGCACGGACCGCCGGCCTACTTTACCTCGGATTGGTCTGCCGCCGGGCAGTCGGTTCGAAAGCTCGCCGCGCTTCGGCCGGCTACGGTGGCGCCGGGTCACGGCAAGCCGCTCGCCGGTCCGGAGGTCCCGGCAGCGCTAGCCAAACTGGCTGCGGACTTCGCAAATCTTGCGGTTCCGGAAGACGTAAAGGCGGGCAAGGCCGGCGGCGACACACATCGCTGAGCCAGTCCATGCCACGGAAGATTGGGAGTGCAGCTTGCGAATCGCGCGGATGCCCGTTAGCATCCGATGCAGAGAGTGAGACCGGCCTGCAAAGCAGGTAGCGCGATCCACGCTGGTTGAACCAACATTCATTGAACAGGGATCTGGCTCGTATACATGGCTCGGTGTGCAGTGTCCGCCAGTCCGGAATGCCTAAAGAGCCACGGCTGGGTCCCGCCGTCTTAGGACGGGTTCACCGGCGCTTCGTCTACGGCCCCGCGGGTCGGTCTTTTCTCTGCCTCTTTCCTCAGCCTCATGTCCGTGCACATTCTTGCTAGCGCCGCCATGCCGTGGCGCACTTTGCGCCTGGGGCCATTGCGTTTCACGCCATTTGGCCTGGCCGCCGCCGCCGGTCTGGTAGGGTCCATGGCTTTTGTCCGGCGCTGTGCCGTGCGCGCGGCGATGGATCCGGACCTCGCCTGGGACGTGGGACTGTTCGCCATCTTCAGCTGCTTTGCCGTCTCTCGTCTGTTGCTTGCGCTCGGTAATCCGTCTGCATTCCGGCATTACCCCATGCTTCTGCTGGGCCTGCCTTCTCTTACATTCGGCGGCATGGCGTTGGCTGCTGCCATGGCCTGGATTTACCTTCGCCGCAAGGGTCTGCCCGTCAGGTCCACACTGGACGTCTTTGCTGCGCCGGCTGCGCTGCTGGCCGCCTTTCTGGAGCTCGGGCACTGGCTGGATGGTTCGGAAGCCGGGATGCCGACGCATCTGCCGTGGGGCGTGGCGGTCGCTGGCGCCTCGGGCGACCTGCGGGTGCATCCGGTCGCCCTGTACGGCATCGTCCTCTCGCTCGCGTTGACCCTTTGGCTCTGGCGGGCGCTGCCGGTGGAGCGAGCAGCTCTACGGGAGCCCGGCGGCGTGCTCCCGCTGCCGGGCAGGGCGGCGTCCCTGGGCCTTTTCACAGGTGGTCTTATCGCGTTCGTTCTTGACATGTTTTCCGCGCCACCGGCCAGCACATTGACCCCTTGGCTTGAGCCGGGGCAGTGGATTGCCCTGGCGGCCATGCTGGCCGGCACCTGCCTGTGGGCCAGCTTGCACACCGGAGCAGCGTCGAAAGCGGCTCTCATCGAAACGCCCCTACCCGTTGCCTCACCTCTGCACATGGAGGTGCATTGATGCCATCCAAGAACATGATTCCCAAGGGCAAGCGGCGGCAAACCGTGAAGCCCGCCTACCGTGCCCATCGCCAAGCGGCAAGAGAGGCCGAGGAGGCCGTACAACAGGCCTCCGAAACGCAATCTCTGGAGGGGGAAGACGCTTTCGCCGTCTCGCAAACGACGATAGGAAATGCCTCTGATGCCGATGACGCCGACGACCTGTCTGTCACCGAAGGGGAAGATGGCGCGCGAAGCCTGCTGGTGCCGGCAACCGCGCAGGGCAA
Organism: uncultured Bryocella sp.; assembly: GCA_964236545.1. GTDB lineage: Bacteria > Acidobacteriota > Terriglobia > Terriglobales > Acidobacteriaceae > Granulicella. Next base: position 20,129 of record CAXSCE010000034.1, on the reverse strand, counting down.
GCGACTGGATGCCTTTCTCGCTCGGGCCGTTCCGGAGATTAGCCGCGGAAGGGTGCAGTTGCTCATTGAAAACGGTCAGGTTCTCCTCGATGCACGAAAGGAGAAGGCCAGCTACAAGCTCGTGGGTGGGGAACGGATCGAAATTCACGGCGAACCGCAGCCGGCACCACTCAAAGCCGAAGCGGAGGACATCCCGCTGACCATCGTCTATGAAGACGATGACTTGGCCGTCATCGACAAGCCCGCGGGCATGACCGTGCATGCCGGGGCAGGGGACGCCGAGCACAACCGCGGAACGCTGGTCAACGCGCTGCTGTTTCACCTTGGCCAGAACCTCTCGGCGGGTTCCCCGGCGGCTGTGCCAAGGCCGGGGATCGTCCACCGGCTCGACAAGGAGACCAGCGGGCTCATCATGGTGGCTAAAACCGACGCCGCGCATCGCGGGCTCGCCAGCCTGTTTGCCGCCCGCTCCCTGACCAAGACCTACCTTGCCCTGGTGCACGGCCGATTGCCGGCGGACGAGGGAACGGTAGATCTGCCCATTGCTCGCGACCCCGTGCGACGGGTCCGCATGACCGCCCGGCGCAGCGTGGAGCAGGGTGCCCGCCCGGCGGTCAGTCACTGGCGTGTGCTCGAGCGCATTGGGGGCGAGGCCGATCCAGGACCCTGGGGCACCTTTACGCTGGTGGAAGTCACAATCGAGACCGGGCGCACGCACCAGATCCGGGTACACCTGTCTGCGCTGGGCTACCCGGTGGTGGGCGATACACTCTACGGTGCACCGGGACGCCTGAGCCGGCCCAGAGCCGCGACCGGAGCCGCGACCAGCACGCACGAAGCCAAGGAGCAAGTCGATGGTGACGCCACACCGGCGCTGGGACGGAATTTTCTTCACGCTGCCGAGCTGCGCCTCGCGCACCCACGCACGGGCGTTCCTTTGCACCTCCGTGCGCCTCTCCCGCCGGCGTTGGTGGCGTTGCTTGAAGCCGTGCGCGGGAAGCGATTGTTTGGGGCGGACGCCGAGACTTCAGAGATTCCCAAGACCGCGCCTCGTCCGTCTTCGGCAAAGAAGCACCACGATTCGGTAAGATGAATCGACATGAGAGCGGTCCTCCCACGAGTTCGATTTCGCCTGCTCGCAGCCTCCGCGCTGCTTTCCGCTTTGCTCCCGGTCTCCGGTATGGCCTTTGCTCAGACGCCGGGGCCAGTCCCTGCCGCACCGCAGAGTGCCGCACCGCAGAGTGCCGCATCAGCGCAGACGCCGGGGGTGCAGAATGCAAATCCAGCCGGAACGCCGGGAACGCAGCAACCCGGCCTTCAGCCCCGGGACGAGTCTGCACCGCCGACTGCCGCGTCCACGCCCACCATCCAGGTCTTTTCGCGAGAGGTCAATCTCGTTTTCACCGTCACGGACGGAAAAGGCCGGTTCATCACCAATTTGCCCCAGCAGGAATTCGGCCTGCTCGACGACGGCCGGTCGCCGGCCCGCGTTGTGCGCTTTCAGCAGCAGAGCAATCTGCCGCTACGCGTGGGCATCATGCTGGACACCTCAAACTCCATCCGCTCGCGCTTTGATTTCGAGCAGCAGGCCGCCATCGATTTTTTTTTGCAGGTGCTGCGTCCGGCCGACCGTGCCTTTGTTGAAGGCTTCGATGTGCAAACCGATGTCGCGCAGGACTATACCAACCATATCGATCTGCTGGATACGGGCATCCATAAGCTGCGTCCGGGCGGCGGCACCTCGCTCTTTGATTCGCTTTACAAGACCTGCCGCGACCAGATGCTGACGCTCAAGGACAATGTCCCCGTCCGCCGCGCGCTCATTCTGGTCTCTGACGGCGATGACGATTACAGCCGCGCGCAGGAATCAGACGCCATCAAGATGTGTCAGCGCGCCGAGACCATCATCTACACCATCTCCACCAACGTGGGTCCCAGCAAAGACAAGGGCGATGACGTGCTGCAGCGAATTGCCGACGCCACCGGTGGTCGCGCCTTCTTTCCCACGCGCCTGGAGGATATGGCAACTGGATTCGCCAATGTGGAGCAGGAGCTGCGTTCGCAGTACGCCCTGGAATACGTCCCGGCGGATTTCAAGCAGGATGGCGCCTTTCGCACCATCTATCTGGTCTCACTGGACCAGCGCTACCAGGTGCATGCCCGCAAGGGCTACTTTGCTCCACGCGCCCCACAGTAGCGCTCCTGCTTTTCGCTGGATTGGCTGAATTTCGTAGAGCGCGAAACTCTAACCGGCGCGCGCGGGTCTAAGAAGCCATGGGTCCCCTGCAGAAGCTCGTACTTCCTGTTCTATTTTGTTCCGCTGCGGTCTTCACCGGGGCTTCCGGCGCGCAGGCGCCGGTGGAGCGTGTGGCGCCGCCCCCGCCGGACTACACTCCCCACACATCGGCCCCAGCCCCGCCAACTCCAGCCCCTCCCATTGCAGCCCCGCCGCCGATTCCATCACCCGGACCGGCTATTTCCTCCGCGGGCGCACCTCAGCCGCCGGGTGTCGCGGAGGCTTTCTCGGATCTGACCTCGCAGCCGGTCACGCGCAGCTCTTTTACGCTTGATCGCGACCTCCTGAGTGCGGTGCTTGGCAACCAGCCGATCGGGATCCAATCCGTCACGGTAACCAATTACCACTTCCAGACCGCGGCTTTTTATGTACCGGAGGCTCTTGCCGCCCTGCGCTCGGCCTATGGCGCCGCAGGGTGGAAACACCTGATTGAGGCCCACGTCAGTCCGCGCGAGGAAGTCTCCCCGCAGAAGCCGATTACCGACCTTTGGCTGCACTTTCACGGAGCCTCCATCGACGATATTGCCGTGCTGGTGCGGAGTTCCCGGCAGATGAGCGTGGTCGGCCTTTCCGGCAGCCTGCGTCCTCTGGATCTGATTCACCTGGGCGGTCACTTCGGCATCCCCAAGGTCGACCCGGACACGGTGATGGTTCCAGCACCGCCGGGCCGTTGATCCTGTTTCGTCCAGGGATAGATTTCGCCGTTAAACCTGTGCGCAGCGAGGTTCTCAGCCTTTCCCCCTCACGGCTCCGCTACATTTGCAGAAAAAGTGCTCAATCTCCAGATGCCAGTCGCACACTGGTCTGCGGTCAATTCGCTTCACGGAGGTCAGATAGTTCCGATTACGCTCAGCATGCGCCCAGTTACGCCGCCCTCCGCACGGTAGCTAAAGTATCTCCGCCGGCCCTCCCCGTCGCGGCTGCAGGAGGTACACTCTGCGACCATGTAAATCTGATTTGCGGCAAGACCGGAGGCCAGCAGCTGGCGCCGGTTGGCCTCCCCTAGATCGAAACGGAACCTGTCTTGCCGCGCCCCGGAACCGCCGGGCGTGAAAAGCTCAGCGGCGTAGCCAAAAGTTTCTCCAAAGGCCTGCCGCACGTCTGGCCCGACCTCGAAGCAGCAGGGGTGAATGCCGGGTCCGATGGCGGCCATCAGATCCTCCGGCCGCGACCCATGCCGGGATCGCAGCAGGTTCACTCCAGTTTCAGCGATGCGCGCCAGGGTGCATCGCCAGCCGGCATGCAAGGCGGCCACGACTCGGGTCTTCCGGTCCACCAGCAGCAGGGGGAAACAGTCGGCGGTCACAATGCCCAGCAATTGCCCTGGCTGCGCGGTGATCATGCCGTCACCCTCCAGCACTCTCGAGGCAGCCCGAGGCGGAGCTTCACTGGGATGACCAAGCAAGCGCGGATCTGCGGGGAGCGTGTCGCCGTCCTCGTCACCGGTCAGGTCATGAACAACCCCACCATGGATCTGCCTCACTGTTCGTAAGCGATATCGGCCTTCGCCGGCAATTCCGTCGAGGAACTTCTGGCGGTTCGCACCCACCGCGGCGGAATCATCCTCAGGGGTCCAACCAAGGTTCTGCTCCCCTGGGCCATAGGCCATACTGCAACCAGGATACCGTGTGCTGAACCCGGCCCGCAGCCACGGAAACTTACTCCAGGCAGGTACTGTCAGCCATCCAGCATCGCGACTTATTTCGGAAAGAGGGTGCCCTGTCCGCAAGAGTGAGGTGGGTTCCATGTGCCCATGCTACGCCGGGCAGTTTTTGACAAAAGCTGACAGGTACTCGTCTGAGGTGCTACGCAGTCTCCTGTGTAGCCTGCAAGTCCATTGTTTTGAGGTGCTCTGGAACTCGTACAGAAATTCTTAGCCACGGCCGCATAAAAGCGGGACAAACAGCACGGCCGGCGCAGAATCTTCTACGCCGGCCACGAGATTTTCTCAACCAGGAACGATGTTTGATGTGAACCTAAAGCCAAGGCTCAGCTACCCACTTTTGCTGAGCGGACCCGACCCAAGAGTCACGACTGCTTATGCTTCTTCACTCCACCAAACACCCTTGTCACTTCCTGAACAAACGCCCTGGCGGCGGGCGGCGTGGGAGTAGCACCGTTGAGGATCGTTTGGTAGGGAATGTCCTTGCCGTAAAACTGCCGGGTATCTTTCTCGTTTTGATTTACCTCATCGCCGGTGAGGTCGACACCCGCGAAGAGCCCCTTGTTGCGGGAATAGGTGAGAAACTCCGCGCTGGCCAATTCTGTCGTATCCGCCTGCGAATCGCGACCCACGGGACCGGCCGCCGCGGCGGCATCGCCACCAAGCTTCACCTTGGCCTTCAATAGGTCATCCGCGCTCTGCTTGGTTACGCCGACCAGAATCAGATCCGTCGATTGGCCGCCGGCCTGGAATCCAAAGCTCACCCCCGCCATCTGCACGAATACCGGAGAGCTCCAGCCCTTGCCGGTATCAAAGCATGTGGCAATACCCTGGCCATACTGCGCACCACCGAGGAACGCGGCCTTTTTATACCCTGGAATTACCAGAACGCAACGTGCTTTTCGCGCGATTCGGTCCGGGATGCCTTTATCGGGAACCGCCGCCAGCTCATGAAGCACTTTGGTTGCGGAATCGACTCGGTTGTCCAGCTTTGCCGAGGCATCGTCGCCCGCGGCAAAAGCAACACCGGATAAGAGGCTGGTAAGCACCAGAACTCCCGCACGCATTTTCATTTTTTCTTCTCCAATAAGGAATGTACTTGAACACTGTACCGTATGTCGCCCCCTTCGGCCATTCCATGTTCAGCTCGTAGTGCATCGAGAGACACTCCTTAGAACTCCTCACCGAGCTCGTCCGTTCCGTCTGCCGAATAGCTCCCGGACTCCGGTCCATCCAGATCCTCTTCGCGAAGGCTGAGGGCGATCACGGTACCTGATTCAAATTCCACAGTCAGCGAGTCCAGTTCCTCCAATTTGGCCGTGCCTACCATTTCTCCAATCTGCGCGCAGAGTGCATTCCGGTACTCCGGCTCACCAAATGCGATGGAAAAATCAGACAACAAAACGTGCGGCCAAGCATACAAAGTGAGCAGGGGACCGTCGAACCGCAGCCGCAGATAGTCCGCCACGAATTCAACGGCGGTAAGCTCTTGTCTTTCAAGGGCACTAACGTCCACGGAGTTCCAGCTCCTCCATGGCTTTTTGCTCTTCTTGTGTGACCGGCTCTACGAGGATAGGGAAATTCATCGAGTTGGCGATAAAGCAGCGCCGGTGTGCCTCTCCGTGAAGCGCCTGCAGCGCTCCGTTCTCGAAAGCACCGGCCACGGTGACCGCTGGACGGAGAACCACGCGCTCGAAGCGGCCCGTCTCGGCGCCGGGCGTGGTGCGCATTGTGCCTTCGGCGTGGTCCACATAGGACGTGACCACAACGCCGGCCACGGCGGCCAGGTGAAGGAACCACAATTTATGACAGGCGGAAAGGGAGCCGACCAGAAGCTGTTCCGGATTCCAACGGCCATCATCGCCGCGAAAGGCCGGGTCGGACGAGCCCGCGATCCCATGCTTGCCCTCCGCCTCCAATTCGAAAGCCCGGCTGTAGTCCTTGTAGCCTGTCGTACCGGAGCCGCGATTGCCGGTCCAGGTGACTGTAATGGCGTACTCGTGAAGATCGTTCATGTCGTTCTCCCTTTCAGCGTGCCTGCTCCTTGTGAGATGCTTCAGTCGGCGCTGACCAGTTCCTGTTCTTTGACGGTGGCCACGATCTTCGCCACAGCATCCATCTGCGCTCTGGTGATCATCTCCGTAGCGCACCAGAGGGAGGCGTTCTCACCCAGCTCGGGATACCAACGGGCTAGAGCGAGACCCCCGATGATGCCCTTGCCGAGCAGATCGGCGTTGATCTCCGCGGCTGGCGCACCGGCATCGAGTACGAACTCGTGAAAGCGCGGGGTACCGTCGAAAAGGGTCTTGCCGCCGGCGTCGATCAGCTGTTTGCGCAGGTAGGCAGACTTGGCCAGATTCTGTTCCGCCAGTTCACGCAGGCCTGCCTTGCCGTATACGGTCATGAAGATGGTGACCATCAGCGCCACAAGGGCCTGGTTGGTGCAGATGTTGGAGGTCGCCTTCTCACGGCGAATGTGCTGTTCGCGCGTGCTAAGCGTCAGCACGAACCCACGCTTGCCGTTCACGTCTTTGGTCTCGCCAACGAGACGGCCGGGCATCTGGCGAAGGAACTTTTCTTTGCAGGCGATGACACCGCAGTACGGGCCTCCGAAGCCGACGGGAACACCGAAGCTCTGCGCTTCGAGGGAGACGATGTCGGCTTCTTTCGGCGGCCGGACGACACCCAGCGAGACGGCTTCCGCGATCGAAACGATCAGCAGCGCGCCCCGGGCGTGTACGAGCTCGGCAATGGCCGCCACGTCCTCCAAGGTTCCGAAGAAGTTGGGCGACTGGATGAGCACGGCGGCAGTGTCGGTGGTGAGGGAAGCCTCCAGTGCGGCGATGTCCACGCGACCGGTTCTTCTTTCATAGCCGACCTCGGCGATGTCGATGCCCTGGTGCTGCGTAGCGGTGCGCAGCACCTCGCGGTACTCCGGATGCACGGTGCGGGCGACCACGCAACCCGATTTGCCGGTAACCCGACACGCCATCAGGACACTTTCTGCCGCGCCGGTCGAACCGTCGTACATGCTGGCATTGGCAATCTCCATGCCGGTGAGCTCGCAGATCATGGTCTGGAACTCAAACATGGCCTGCAGGGTGCCCTGTGCAATTTCAGGCTGGTAGGGCGTGTAGCTGGTAAGGAACTCGCCGCGCTGAACAAGGGAATCGATGATCACCGGACGGTAGTGGCGATAGGCGCCCGCACCCAGAAAACTGGCAAAACGCTGCGAGCGGGGCAGCTTGGCAAGCTCATTCGCGTCGCCCGAGGCGAGGTTGGCCGCGTAGGCTTGAAAGCGCTCCAAGACCTCGGATTCAGCGTGCTGACGGGGGATGTCGAGGTCACGGGTGAGGCGATATTCCTCAGGAACCGTGGCAAATAAGTCCTCGATGGAGCTGACCCCGATCGCGGTCAGCATGTCGGCACGGTCTTGAGGAGACTTAGGCAGATAGCGCAACGTTCACTCCTTGGCGGCGAACCGGTCCGGCTCTGCCGGGCACGGGGTAGAGCAGGTGCAGCTAATGGCCGGTCTCCTCGGCGACGAACCTGTCGTAGTCCGCGGCTGAAAGCAAGGCATTGTTCTCGTCGGTGTTGGTCACCGTCAGTTTCAGAATCCATGTCCCATTGGCGTCGGAGTTCAGTGTCTCCGGCGCGGTATTAAGCTGTTCATTCACCTCGGTGACTGTCCCGGAGATCGGCGCATACAGATCACTCACCGCCTTGACGCTTTCCACCGAACCAAAGGTCGACCCGGCCTCGATGTTCTGGCCGATCTTGGGAAGCTCAACGAAGACGATATCGCCGAGCGAGTGCTGCGCGTAATCGGTAATGCCGACGGTTCCGGTTTCGCCCTCCAGTTGCAGCCACTCATGCGACTTGGCGTAGCGGTAAATCTCGGGATAAGCCATGCGTGTTCTGGGTCTCCAGGTGGTCATTGTAGAGGATCGAGCTAACGATCCCAACAGGAATGGGTTGACACGGCGAAACCTGCACTCGGGTTTAGATCAGTTGATCGTATCCGGAGTGATCTCCGATCCAAAACGGGAGAACTCGCCATCAAGCCTGATGGCAAGGGCACGAAGTCAGCTATTCGGACAGCGGTGCGGTCATGATGGGCGTCGTGATCTTAGACCGCTTGTAGAACGGCGTGGGCACCACCTGCGCGCGCACAGGGAGCCCGCGTATTTCCACCGCGAGCTCCGTCCCTGGCTCCCCGTGAGCCTTGGGTACATAGGCCAAAGCGATGTTTTTCTTCAGAAACGGGGCAGGGGAGCCCGAGGTGACATAGCCGATGCGTTCGCCGTTGCCGGACAGCACGGGATACCCGTCGCGTGCGATTCCGCGGTCCAGCATCTCTAGCCCGACCAGCCGTTTTGCCGGTCCGCCCGCTTCCACCAGCGTCTGCAGCGCCTCCCGGCCGACAAAGTCCACACCTTTGTCGAGCTTGCAGTAGCGACCCAGATTGGCCTCCAAAACGTTGAGCTGGTCGGAGACCTCGTGGCCATAGAGCGCCATGGCGGATTCCAGACGAAGGGTGTTGCGCGAGCCCAGGCCGCAGGGCATGATGCCGAACTCCCCGCCGGCGGCCAGCAGCTCACCCCAGACGCGCGAACTGGTGGGCTCATCGGCAGGGATGTAGATCTCAAAGCCATCCTCGCCGGTGTAGCCGGTGCGGGCGATTAGGACGTTGTGGCAACCGGCGACCTGCCCCCATGTGAACCAATAGTTTTTGATGACGTGCAGATCGGTTCCTGTCAGCTTCTGCAGGGTGTCCTTGGCCCTCGGACCCTGGATGGCGAGCTGCGTGTAGTAGTCACTGACGTCCATTACGTGCACCCCACCCATGCCGCCAATGACTGAGCGTATCCATTGCACATCTTTGCTGCGGGTGCCGGCGTTGATGACGATGAGGAAATCATTTTCGCCGAGCTTGTGAAGCACGACGTCGTCGACAAAGGTGCCGTTCGGGTAGAGCATGGCAGAGTAGTGCGCCTGGCCGACCTGCAGCTTGCTGGCGTCATTCATTAGCAGTCTCTGCACGGCGGCAAGCGAGTTGGGCCCGCGCAGCTGGATGTCGCCCATGTGACTGACATCGAAGATACCGACACCGGTGCGGACCGCGGTGTGCTCGGCCACCAGACCGGCGTACTGCACCGGCATATCCCAGCCGCCAAAATCCACCATCCTGGCTTTGTGGCTGTGGTGCGTGGCGTGCAATGAGGTTCGGCGAAGGGGCGAGAGCTGTTCGATCGTGGCCATAAATCCTGCTGTTCCGGAATCGCAGATTCCATCGATGTTGCCCTGCTCGGGCCGTCCCCCGTCAGGGTACCAAACCTGTCCGCGCCTCGGCTGGCGGCCACCTTCCTATAACGGCAGGAGTTCGGAAAAGTTTAACGGCGGATCTGTCCCTGGCGTTCTTTTAGGTTGGCGCGCACAAAGTTGCTGACCGCGAAATAGCCGAACAGGATCGCAAACAGCGTGAAGAGCCAGAAGTGGTGGGCGGAGAACAGGTCCCTGGTTGTACGAAGAGCGTAATGTCCGCGCCAGGCAGCGCTGCCCATGGTCACCGCGATCAGCGCGAAAAATGTCCCAGTGACCCGAAGCCAAAGCGCGCCGGAAAAGACCGCCAAAGGCTGCCAGACCGAGTCTTTCAGGTGGCGTGCGTGGTGATTCAAATTCCTGGCCGCCGCGCGGTTCGGCAGAATGCGGCCTTCGAGTACAGGGAAGCGGTGCGGTGCCGCCTCGCTTTCTGGTACTCGAGAACCGGCTTTTTCCGCATGTGCACCCGTTTGGGAGGTTGTCTCGGCCGAGACGGCTGAGGTGTGGGTTTGCGGTGCGGCGACCGGACGGCTGCCCGGCGAAGCGGCCGCGGCTTCCGCTACCGCAGCAACGGTTTTTGCCATGTGGCGCGTGCCGTACCCCAACGCTCGACCCAAACGCACCCTGTCCACCTCACCAGTGTACCCAGAGGAAAGGCAGGGCGTGTGTCGCGGCTGCATTCCTCTGCATCCTACGGCTACAAACCGCGTGGATCGACCCGCGGTGCCGGGAGGAATGGGGATGAAAAGGGTGATTTGGACCATCGGTGGCTTGTGTGCCGCCGCCGCGGGGTTTCTAGTGCTTGGGCGAAAGCAGGGTGCGCAGCCGGTGGAGGACTTGGCGCACCGCCTGGAGGAGGCCTGGGCCGATCACCATACCCGGGTCTGAACCGTCCCGCGTACCCGCTACCGGACCATCGGTGGCATTGGCGCTCCGATGGTGAAGAGCGTAACGTTTATATGGAGAACCCGCCGCTGCTGTTCCCGATCGATCCGGTCGCTTCCCATCCTGAAGCGAATCACTGAATCATCTCCGGATCAAAGGGAAGACCCAATGCGTGGGCAGAAGAATCTGTTCTGAGCCGGAGGTGGCGTTGAATCAAGAAGTGAAAAATCTCATTCAAAAGCTGGGCGAGGCGATTCATGAATCAGTCAGTGAATCCGAACAGATCGCCGATGTGGTCCGGGAGATCCGTGAGCAAGGTTTCGATGTGCTGCTCATGTTGGAAGCGACAATCGGCCTAAACCAGGTTGAAGAGGAAGAGGGCCTCTCGGCATCGACGGAGGAAACCGTTGAAGGTCCATTCACACGCAATGATCTGAGCTTTCTGAGAAGTTTGCGGATCACGACAGAAGAGAATGCAGGCAGCGAGGATTCGGAGACGACTAAATCGCCCACGGACTTCGCCCAGCGAAAGCTTCCACCCGCATTGGGCCCAGGCGAGGAGTAAAAGTTTTTTGATGCGGCACGCTCCAGCCGGGCGTCCAAATGCCAACCTTCCGCGTCCCCCGCGGAATTGTCTGTGAGGTAGTGGCTGCATGAAAGATACGCTGGGTGTACTGCTGGCGGGTGGTGCCGGGGAACGCCTGTTTCCTCTTACACGCGATCGGGCGAAGCCGGCTGTGCCGTTTGCCGGCCAATATCGCATCATCGATATCACACTCTCCAATTGCATCAACTCTGATCTGCGCAAGGTTTACATCCTGACGCAGTACAAGGCGCTCAGCCTGAATCGGCATATTCGCGAGGGTTGGGGCTCGGTTGTCGCCAGCGAGTTGGGCGAGTTCATCGAAATTCTGCCGCCCATGCAGCGCGTTTCCAAATCCTGGTATCAGGGCACAGCCGACGCTGTATTTCAGAATATCTACTCCATTGGAGCGGAAGAGCCAAAGTATGTGCTGATTCTTTCCGGCGACCATATTTACAAGATGAACTATGCGCTGATGATGCAGCAGCATTGCGATTCAGGCGCAGATGTGACCATTGCCACACTGCCAGTCCGTCCGGATGAGGTGTCCGCATTTGGCGTGGTGGAGGTCGCCCGCAGTGGAGAGGTTACCGGTTTCATCGAGAAGCCCAAGCAGACCGACCTGCGCTCGCCATTCAATTCGGAGATGGTCGATGTCTCGATGGGCATCTATCTTTTCAACACGGATGTGCTGCTGCCCGAGTTGATGCGCGATGCGGAGGACCCGGACTCCAAGCACGACTTCGGCCACGACATCCTGCCAAAGCTGCTCGGCCGTTACCGCATGCAGGCCTACAACTTCGTAGATGCCAACCAGCAACAGGCTCTCTACTGGCGCGATGTGGGTACGCTTGATGCGTACTACGAGGCCAACATGGACGTGGCAGCTTTTGTGCCTACATTCAATCTCTACGACAAGAGCTGGCCGATGCGGACGCGCCCCGTGCAGTACCCGCCGGCGAAGTTCGTCTTCGGCGAACCAGGTCGTACAGGCACGGCCATCAATTCCATTGTCTCCGCCGGCTGTATCGTTTCAGGAGCGGTGGTACGGAATTCGGTGCTGTCGCATGACGTCCGTGTAAACAGCTATGCCGATGTAGACTCCAGCGTCATCTTCGCCCACGTCAACGTCGGTCGCCACTGCCGTATCCGGCACTCGATCATCGACCGTAACGTCAATATTCCGGATGGGACCGTAATCGGCTACGATCCCGGGGAGGACAAGAAGCGCTATTTCGTCTCTCCGAGCGGCCTAACGGTCGTCACACGTGATTATTCGGTGTATGAAAACCCTGTCTCACCAGAATTTCTGGCCCAAAACTTTTAAATCTATGGTGGCCCGGGCAGGAGTCCAACCTGCGACCTTCGCCTTAGGAGTGCGCCGCTCTATGCATCTGAGCTACCGGGCCATGTATCGGGCAGAAGTACCCGTTTGAGCGAATCGTACCGAAGCAGGATCGCCGTCTGACGCCTTCAGCTTATCACCGGTGCACAGGCGTTCGCATACGTGAAGGATTCAGCGGGCCTGGCTGCTTCTGCAGCGGAGAAAGTGTGGGCCACGTCTCTTCGCGATCACGTGGTCTCACATCATCTCGCTAGGCGACCCCTGATGGGTCCGCAGCCTCGTCCCATTTGCGCGTACTTTTTGGAAAAGTTTTACTCCTGTCTTCCCAGGCCGTCGCTATGCCTACAACAGCCGTAGCCGCTGCGATTGCAGCAGCCGCATAGGGCAGATGTGCGTACTGGTAGCCTCGCGTTAGCAACAGGCCGCCGAGGCTCGCTCCAAGCGCATTGCCCAGGTTGAAAGCGCTCTGATTCAGGGTTGCCGCCAGGTTCGCCCCATGTGCTTTTTCCACGATCCGCGGTTGCAAAGGCGCGCCGGAGGCGAAGTGCACCAGACCCCAGAGAAACACCGCGATCATGGCCGAGGTCTCGCCGCGCAGGGCCAACGGCAGGGCCAGCAGTACCAGCGTCAGGATGCCGTAGCCTGTGACGGCGGTCGTCATCTGCCGCCAATCGCTCAGCTTGCCGCCCAGCAAGTTGCCCACGGTGATGCCGCCGCCGAACAGCACCAGCACCCAGGTCACCGTGTCCGGCCGTAGATGTGTGACTCGCTCCAACATGGGAGCGAGGTAGGTCAGCACGCAAAACAGCGATACCGATGAGAGCATGCTGACGGTCAGCACCAGGACGACCGGTAGCCGCAGCACCGCCCGGAGCTCGTGCCGCAGCGGAACCGGCTCGCTCGGCTGCGGCGGCAGCAGCCACCACAAAATGCCGATGACTAGAACTCCGATGGGTACCAACGCCCAGAACGCCGCCCGCCAGCCAAAGTGCAAGCCCAGCGCCGTTCCTGCGGGTACACCCAGAATGTTGGCCAGGGTCAGTCCTGTAAACATTAAAGCGATGGCCTGAGCGCGCTCCTTTTGGGGCACCAGCCCCGCGGCCACGATGCTGCCGATACCGAAAAAGGCTCCGTGGCAGAGCGCCGTGAGAATGCGCGCTGCCAGCAGAAGATGAAATCCCGGGGCCAGCGCACACAGTGTATTTCCCACCGTAAACAGACCCATAAGCCCCAGCAATGAGGTTTTGCGATCCAGCCGTGAGATCGCCAGCGCAACCAGCGGCGAACCAAACGTCACGGAGAGCGCATAGGCTGTCACCAAGGTTCCGGCCAGTGGAACGCCAATGGCGAAGTCGCGGGAAAGTGTCGGCAGCAGACCGACGATGATGAACTCCGAGGTGCCGATACCGAAAGCGGCCGCGGTGAGCGCCAGAAGCGATTTGCGCATACACCCTCAGTGTCGCTGAATGTGCACGAACAGGATAGGACGTGTTTTGACGATCTACGGCGCTACGATGCCAGGGCGCTGGGCCGCGCGGGTTGCGCGCGGCCAGAATTTACTGGGCGTCCGCTTCCTCCCCGGTAATAGCGTAGTAGCCTTTGCGCGCCTGCACCTGGTTTCCCTTGCCGCAGGTCATCTCGATTTTGCGATAGGTTCCGTCGGTCTTTTTATTGGTGGAGGTGTAGCTCAGCAGGTATTGGGTACGCAGTTCGTCCTGAATTTGGTCGAAGGCGTCCTCCAGTCGGCGGCCGTTGTTGCCGACGTCGATGACGCGGCCGCCCGTCTGTTCAGCGAGCTGGCGCATCTGCGCGTCACCGCTGTAGAGCATTCCCGCACCGCCATAGAAGCCGCGGTCCGCGATCATGATGACGTAGACGATCGTGTTGGCTTTTTGCGCGGCTTCGGCAGCAGACTTCAGGTTCTCCTGTGAGCCCTGATCGCCGCCGTCGGTGAGCATGACAATGACCTTGCGGCCGGTTTGAGACTGGAGTTTGTCATGGGCCGCCAGATAGACTGCGTCGTAGAGCAGCGTACCGCGCGGGTTTGAGGTTGGTATGGGCCCTCCCCCGATACCGGGGATGCCGGCCGACGAACTGGCGGTGTTGATTGATGCCTTGTCGATCGCACGCCGCAACTCACCGGCGGAGTTGGTGTAGTCCGACAGCAGATCCACATTCACATCGAAGGAGATCAAAAATGCCTCGTCCTTGGGTGTGAGCACCTCGCGCAGGAACCGCGAACCGGACTCCTGCTCGAGCGGAAGCACGTTTTTTTGGCTGCCGCTCGTGTCGAGCAGGATGCCGATGGTCAGGGGTAGATTCTTTTCAGCCGTCAGATTTTTGATGGTCTGCGGCTCTTTATCCTCGGCCAGCTGGCAGGAATCCTTGGTGAGACCGGTCACAAAGCCGTTTTTGTCTCGTACAGAAAAGTACACATCAACCAGGTTCACCGTGACCTTCAGCGTCTGTCCCGCCGTGAGACTTCGGGGCGCCTGGGCCGGTGCAGTGCTCATCGGCGGCGGCCCGTCGGGTGTAGGCGCCTCCTGAGCACGCAGGGCCGGGCTGGCGACAAAGAAGGCGGAGGACAGGGCAATGGCCCAAAGGGCGGTGGTGCGCATAACAGCTTAGACGTGGCAACGGGCCGGTTCGGATGAGACCGCGCCGACCGCAGCACAACGAACCCCCGGCCACTTGCGTCTGAGGTGATAGCGATTCTGGCTTCCATTGTTGGTCCCACTGGTATTCTTGAGTGGAAGGTATGTGGGTCCGCAGATTTGCCAGTCGCGCTGGATGCACCCACAGGAGAAGGAACGGCATGCGTTTGGCAACAAGGGCGTTAGGAACGGGTTTGCTGGGGCTGGGCATCTGCGGAGCGGGCGCGACCGGATGGGCGCAAACGGCTTCGCCGACCCAGAATAGCGTTCCGAACGCACCACGGCCACAGACGCTGCCGCAGCTGAACACGCTGACCCCCGCAGCGCCGGCTATCCCAGGTGCGCCCCTGCCGAACGCGCCAGCGGCCCAGCCCGACGCCCCAAGCTCCGATGCGGGCGGTAGTGCCTCCTCGGCCGCCAATTCACCCACCCCAACTGCCGGCCAGGAAGCGCCAGCACCGTCAACTTCGGGAGTGGCAACTTCGGATCAGGCAGCACAGACCGGGGCATCGCCCGTGCACCATGAATCTGACATTCGGGTTCGCGTGAATTTTGTCGAAGTTCCATTCACGGTCAAAGATTCACGGCGCACCCTTGTCCCAGGCTTAACGGAACGAGATGTCCAAGTCTATGAAAATGGACTTCGTCAACACATCAGCTTTTTTTCAGTTGACCCCCGACCGCTTGCCGTAGCCCTGGTGATCGATCAAAGCGTCACCTTCGACACCATGCGGAAGATCAATGCCTCCCTTACCGCTTTGCAGGGCGCGTTCACCCCTTACGATGAGGTCTCTGTTTTCACCTACAACAACGGCGTAAACGAGGTAACCGGCTTCAGTGGCGCGCAATCAGCCCGGATCACTTTTGCCTTGGAGCGTTCAAAGGGGCAGGGCCGGGAGCCCGTGATGATGGGAGGTGGCCCGCTTGAACAGACGACGGTGAAAAACAACCAGGCGGTGGATCCCAACACGAACGGAAACAACAATGTAACTCTGCAACAAAGCATCACCGCACCGCGCGAGTATCACACCCTGAATGATGCCATCCTGACCGCGGCCCAAACAGTAGCCAAGGCCGGCCGGGAGTATCGCCGGGTCGTGTACGTCATCTCCGATGGCAAAGAGTATGGCTCACAGGCCAAGTCGAAGGAAGTCATTCATTACCTCCAGGCGAACGAGATCAGTGTCTATGCCACTCTTGTAGGGGATTCAAGCATTCCCGGTGCAGGATTCCTCGATCGCATCCATCTGCCGCTTACCATGCGCGATGACGGCCTTCCGCGTTACACCGCTGCGACCGGCGGCGAGTGTGATCCAGAGTTTCGCCCTCAGTCCATTCAGAATAATTTTGCCAAACTCGCGGAGCAGGTCCGGACGCAGTACACGGTGGGCTACAACAGCAGTGAACCATCCGTGGACGGCAAATACCGTTCAGTCGAGTTACGCATTTTGCGTCCAAATGTAGATGTGGTTGCCAAGCCAGGTTATTATCCCTCGGCCAGCATGGGCGCGGGTGCCCCGGCGCGCTCCACTGCGAGCACGGCTGCTCCAGCTACGTCCGACGCCGCATCGCGCCCCTAGAGCGCATGATTGCGGGCACCTTCTCTGGTCACCGAGCCGTCGTCTTCGCGCTCCTGGCAGCTCTTCTGTGGGGTGGAGGGGATTTTGCCGGCGGCATGGGCGTCAAACTCGGCGGCGGTTCCGTTCGTGGCGCCCTGCGCGTGATCTTGACTGCACACGGCCTCAGCCTCTTGGTGCTGCTGGGCTGTATCAGCTGGACACACCCGGCTTGGCCGACCACAAATTCGCTGCTTTGGGGACTGGGGGCCGGTGTCTCCGGGGCACTCGGCCTGCTGCTCTTCTACGTTGCCTTGGCGAACGGTGCCATGGGCGCCTCCGCCGCCATCAGCGGTCTTTTGGCCGCCGCGATTCCCGCCGCAGTTTCCAGCCTCATCGAGGGTGCTCCTGCTCCGTCCCGCGTAGCCGGCTTTCTGCTCGCCGCCGCGGCGATCTACCTCATCGCCACACCCGCGGCCGGGAGCGCCCCCACACAATCCCGGACGAACCGGCAGACCTCGGCCCTGGCCATCGGCGGGGGCATCGGGTTTGGGATTTACTTTGTGGCGTTGCGTTTTGCCAACAGCGCCGGCGTTCTGGAGCCTATGACCATGGCGCGCAGCGCCAGCCTGCTTTTGTGCTTGCTGCTTCTCCTGCTTCTTCCAAGTCAGGACTGGAGCCAAAGGCGGCCGGGGGAAGGGATGGGTTCGGCCTCGCGGGGGAGTCAATCCCGTGGTGTGTGGTTGCCGCCCAGGGCATGGCTCTGGGCCATCGCGGTGGCGGTCCTGGATACGGGTGGCAATCTGCTCTACATTGAGTCGACCCGCCTTGGACGTCTTGACGCGGCGGCTGTTTTGTCTTCGCTTTACCCAGCTTCGACGATTCTGCTCGCGGCCGTGCTGCTGCGCGAACGCCTAGGGCGCCAACAGATGCTGGGCATGGGAGTGGCGTTAGTTGCCGTCATCCTTGTAGCAAGGTAGGCAGCAGCGAAGTAGGACGACAGGGTAGCGGCGAGCCTAGCACAGTCCCGCCTAGGCTGCTCCGGAGGCTGCCGTCTGCTTCTTTGACCGCCGAGCGGCGGTCTTCTGCGCCAATGTTTTCACGTCGGCCGCAACGGCGGAGGCTGGATCCGCCTTCAGATTTATTCCCTTCGGATCAAATGTAGCGGCCGGGTACCGCAATTTGAGCCCTCGCATCGTGTCCACCAGCAAATTTGAGATTGCGACGTCGCGGTACCATTTGTGGTCAGCGGGAATGACGAACCATGGCGCGTGTTTGTGGCTGGTGCGCTCCAGGATGTCCTCGTACGCGTCCATATAGTCGTCCCAGTACTGCCGCTCGGCGAAATCTGCCGGAGATAGCTTCCAGTGCTTATCCGGCGTGTCGATCCGTGCCTGCAGCCGCTCCGTTTGCTCCTCCTGCGAGATGTGCAGGAAGAATTTCAGGATCACGACATCGTTGTCCGCCAGGGTGCGTTCCCAGGCGTTGATTTCGTCCATATGCTGCCGAGCTTGCTTGACGGACAGCTTGCCATGCACCCGTGGTGAGAGCACGTCTTCGTAGTGCGATCGATTGAAGATGCCGATCATTCCGCGCGGGGGGACCTGCAGCTGACACCGCCAAAGGAAATCGTGCCGTTGTTCAAGCGCTGTAGGGACCTTGAAGGACGCCACGTTGCAGCCCTGGGGGTTGACCCCGGAGAAGATGTGGCGGATCGTGCCGTCTTTACCGGCCGTGTCCATACCCTGCAACACGATCAGCAGGGCCGTGGTCTGCGAGGCGTAGAACAAATTCTGCAAGTCGTCCAGCTTTTTGCGGTGCTCCTTCAACAGAGACTCAGCAGCGTCCTTGTCTTTCAGATCGCCGGTATCGGAGGCGCTACGATGCGCGAGCCGGACCTTGGACGCAGGCTTAATCAGGTAGGGTGATTTCCACTTCATCGCTGCCGTTTACCTCACCCTTTTTGACTTCCAGTGCGCCAACTGACAAACAGGCTTTTTGCGGTGCGCAAGAACGCCCCGCCGTGACGGACATGCGACGGCTAGACGGTCGTCGTGGTTTTTGGAGCTTCTTCAGCCGGCTTCGGTGTCACAATATGCGCCGTCTCGCCCAGCTTGGTGGAGGCATTCGGCTCATCGGTGATGCCTTTCACGCCTTCCTTGAAGCCGCGCAGGCCCTCGCCCAGACCTTTGCCCAATTCCGGCAACTTCTTGCCGCCGAACAGCACGATCGCAACAACCGCAAGAACAATCAGGTGAGTCGGTGTAAATAGTTCGCCCATGGCGTGTCTCCCGCTGCCGGAGCTTGTGGCTTCGGCCCAGCACTATATTTTCTCACGTCACCCGGGGAAGTGTCGTGAGCGGCCTTCATCCGAAGGTAGAAAATTCCCGGGCGCGGTCGCCCGGCAACACGCAACTGCTGCGGTATATGCTGAAGAGACTGGCCGCACGACGGACCGACGCCCTTTTGCGCCGGTCCAGCTGCCGCCGAAATGCTCCGGCCCTGGTCAGAACGAGGAAGATGTTGCACAAGCTTTCAAAGCGTACACACCGCGTGCCGCGCGGCCCTCTCCGCATCGCCGCCCTTTCCGCCCTTCTTGCCGGTACCGGCCTGGGGCAGTCCTCCAGCTCCAGTGCAAGCCAGACAAACACAACGGCAGCCCCCGGAACGGCCCCCATCCAGTCAAGGACCGTGGCCACGTCGCTGACGCCGCAGCGGGTGACAACGTATAGGGAGCGCTTTGAGGTTTTCGGCGGCCTCAGCTTCATGAACGGCCAGGCCGGTCAGAACCTGCCCAAACGCTACAACATGGGCGGCGGCGAGGTGATGGCCACCTACTGGCTCGCCCCCCCGCAAAGTGGCGGCGTCAAATCCCACCTGGGCATTGCGGCCGATTACCGGATTGAGGCCGGCACCACACCCATTCTGCCCGTGGGCGCCAGCTTTGGCCTGAATCGTGTGCTGGCCTACCAAAATATCTTCTCCGGCGGCGTGCAGTACCGCGGACCCAAGAACCGCTACTTCGCCATCAACTACCATGCCCTGGCCGGGGCCACGCACGGCACCTTTGATTCCGCGATTTCGGGCTACCCGAAGAATGTCTCGCCACAACCCACGGACGCCCTGGTAGGCCTGTACAACAACAGCACCAGTGCCTGGGGTGCGGCGGGCGGCTCCATTGACTTCAACCAGAGCCCACACTTTGCCGTGCGCCTGTCGCCGGACATCCTCTTCGAGCACTTCGGCACGGAAACACGCGAGTTCGTTTCAATTGGCGGAGGCATCGTCTATCGCTTCGGCAAGCGTTGAAGCTACTCTCCCTGCGGTAAAACGAGTCGGTACGTCCACCAATGCTTGCAACCTAAAAGAGATTTACTCGATGCCTTGTCTGCTGAATATCCAGTCCTCTCCCCGTGGCGCGAAGTCTGCGTCGATTGCCGTTGCCGATGCATTTGTTGCGGCCTATGTGGAGCGGCATCCGGAAACCGTGGTGGATACGCTCAACGTGTTTGAGGAAGATCTGCCGGACTATGACGCCGAGGCGATCGGGGCGAAGTACAAGGGGGCTGCCGACAAGCCCATGGAGGAGGCAGAAGACGCGCTTTGGCAGAAGATCCAGAAGCTGGCGGCGCGGTTTCAAAGGGCAGACCGGATCGTGCTCGGGGTGCCGATGTGGAACTTTGCCTATCCGTACAAACTGAAGCAGCTAATCGACCTGGCTTCGCAGCGGAACATGCTGTTCACCTTTGACGGCACGAAGTTCGGACCCAAGCTGGCGACGCCCAAGGCGCTGGTTGTGTATACGCGCGGGCAGACCTATGCCGA
>CAXSCE010000033.1:0-40888 GCA_964236545.1 uncultured Bryocella sp. | reverse complement strand
CCGCCCCGGTGACGGTCGTCTTCATCTTTCTCGCCCTGACGGCAGCGGGCCTGGCCATGTACACCCTGGTGCGCCAGTACGCCGCACCGAACGTCGCCCTGTTCTGCGCGGCGCTCTATGCCGCCAATCCGTACATGATCTGCAACGCCGTGGAACGCTCGGCCTTCGCGGAACTGCTCTGCGCCACGTGGATGCCGCTGCTGCTACTTGGCCTGCTGCGCCGGCGTCCCACCGTGGCCGGACTGGCTCTGCCCTTAGCCCTGCTCTGGCTCACGAATGTGCCTTCCGCTGTCATCGGCGTCTACACCTTTGCGCTGCTGTTGGCGGGGCGGATGGCGTTGTTGGCTTGGGAGGGCCGCGTGGCCGGAGCCGAATCTTCGGCCCGCTCCGAACTGCGACGCCTGTTTGGGGCGGGTGCCGCGGGAGTGGCGATCGGGGTCACCCTGCCGGCCTTTTACCTGGTGCCGGCGGTCCTGGAACGGCGCTACATTCACGGCGTGGCGGCGTTCGGTGGCAAGCTGCAGGTAGCCAGCAACTTTCTGTTTCAGCACGATGGCGATCGAGTACACGATCTCATTCTGCGACATGTGAGCTGGATCGCGGTCGGGGTCCTTGGTCTAGCGGCAGTTAGCTTCGTCGTCACCCTGAAGCTTCAAGCATCGCAAACGACCGGGCGCCCCCGGCCGCTCCTGGCAAGGCCGCCCGAAAGCAGCCCCATGCTTTCCGTGGGGTTGACGGCCGCCCTGCTACTGGGTCTTTGTGCCGTGGTGGGCTTCGGGCTTCTTTCACCCTCGGAGCCGTTCTGGCATTTGCCGGAGCTGAATCTACTGCAGTTTCCCTGGCGATTGCTGACCTTGCTTTTCGTTATAGCGATTCTGGGACTTGGCCTGGCTCTTCAGGAAGGCGGCTTCCGCAGCTGGCGGCTGCTCGTCGCGGCTCCCGTACTTGCCTTATCCATTGCCTTGGTCGCGGTGCACAGCTACCGGCGCGGCAGCATCGTGCCGCATTTTGATCAGTACATGGCGCACCTTGTGGCCGAGGGCCACGGCTTCCACGAAACGCCCGAGTACACCGTCGCAGGCGCCTCGGACACGTCAATCCGCATCAACGATCCGGGGTACTGGCTCGGCGCCTCTGCCGAGGCAGAGGTCCCCGGCACAACCGTCAATAGCGCGCCCGACTCGCTGGATCCGAACTTTGCCCCCGGCTGGGGACCGGGCACCACGCTTTCCGAGCCCGCACCACGCCATCTCACCCTCGATCTCCCGCGACCTGAGATTCTCATTCTGCACCTGCGCGCCTACCCGAACTGGCAGATCCTCCGCAATGGTGTACTCGAACCCGTGCACCTGCACCGTCCCGATGGGCTGCTCGCTGTGGCTTTGCCGGCAGGTCCGTCCACGGTGGATCTTCGCTGGCACCAGCCCGCGGAGGAGTATGTCGGAGATGTCATGACTCTGTTGGCTGGCCTTGGCCTGCTCGGAGCCACAGTCACCTCACGACGAAAGACGAACTAGACGAGGAGGTCGCCCTAACTAGGTCGCCAGAGCTCGCAAAGCCGCCACATTGCGCAGTTCGTCCCCGGGTTCGTCGAGCGGCGTCTCTGCGATAAATGCCGCGCCGCTGAACCGGGAATCGTGCAACAGCCGCCGGAAAGCCGCCGCGCCGATGGTTCCTTCACCGATGTGCTGATGCCGGTCGAGCTTCGACCCCAGCGGCGTCTTGGCGTCGTTGCAGTGCCAAAGGTGAACGGCTTCTGTTCCCATCGTGTTTTCGATCTGCGCGAGGGTGTCTTTGTAGCCCTCCGCGGAAACGATGTCATACCCCGCGGCATGGGTGTGGCAGGTGTCCAGGCAGACCCCCACCGGCGCACAGGCCTTCAGCGTGTCGACCAGTTCGGCTACCTGCTCAAGGCTGCCGCCGAGAGAAAACTCCGCGCCGGCCGTGTTTTCGATGAGGATGCGGAAGTTGGCCGCTCCCCAGGGCAGACCGTCCATGGCCCGCTCAATGCCCTGCGCCGCCAGACGCAGACCCTCGTTCCGCGTCAGACCTTTCCACGAGCCCGGGTGCAGCACAAGAAAGTTCGCTCCCAACGCCAGCGCACGCTCCACCTCGCCGCGAAAACCCACGACCGAGTTCGCCCGTACCGTCTCGGTCTGCGAACAAAGATTGATCAGATAGCTGGCATGGATGACCAGGGGACCCACATCGGTCGCCGCGAGTTCCCCGCGCAGCCTGGCTGCGTCCTCCGGCTTTACCGGCGAACACTTCCAGGTCCGGGGGCTGGCGGAGAAGATCTGCAACGTGTTCGCCCCCGCATCGACCGCCCGCTTGACCGCGGTCCAAACCCCGCCGGAGGTGCCCACATGGATCCCAATGCGCTTTGCGGCCATTCGCTTCGACTTCACTCCATCATCAAACGGGCGAACAGGTCAGACGACCGGACGGTGCGCAAATGGGAAGGTGTGGAGCAGCATCCCCTATCTGAAACGCTGGCCAGGAGACGGGCAACTGGCCGGCCAGCAAGCCTGTTCGAGTAACCTGCCCCGCGCTCCAGCTCAGTAAACGTCGCGCTGGTAGCGCTTAGCCTTTTTCATCGCCGCCAGGTATTCGTTTGCCTGGTCGGGTGTTCCGTCCGAACCCTGGGCGATGCAGTCGAGCAGCGCCGTTTCCACATCCTTGGCCATGCGGCTCGCGTCACCGCAAACGTAGAAGTACGCTCCCTGTTCGAGCCAGTGGAAGAGCTCCTTTGCGTTCTCGCGCATGCGGTCCTGCACGTATACCTTTTTGCCTGAATCGCGGGAGAACGCAGTGTCCAGACGAGCCAGGGTGCCGTCCTTCAACATGCCGTCAAATTGGTGCTGGTACAGAAAGTCAGACACGCGGCGCTGCTCCCCAAAGATGAGCCACATAGGACCTTTTTCTCCTAGTGCCTGGCGATGCTCCAGAAATGCCCGGAACGGCGCCACACCCGTGCCTGGACCGATCATGATCACCGGCGCTTCCTTGTCTTCGGGCAGACGGAAAGCATTGTTTTCATGCAAAAAGATCGGCATGGTGCCGCCCACGGGCGCGCGCTGGCCCAGGTGACCGGAGCACACACCCTCCCGGTCCAGGTTGTGCGCATGATACTTGATGACGCGCACGGTGGTGTGCACGGCCTCCGGGTGCGCAGCCTGCGAACTGGAGATGGAATACATGCGAGGGGTCAGGCGCTGCAACACATTGAACAGCTGCTGCGGCTCCGTGACACCGCCGGGGAATTCGCGGACGAGGTCCACAAATTCGCGTCCCCATACATACTCCTCGGCAAGGGCCTTGTTCTCCTGCCCACCCATCGCCTTCAGGCCCTGCGGCAGGTTGTCGCCAAACAGCTTCGCGTACTGATTCATACTGCCGCGGGCAAGTTTGCCGATGCCGAGCCGCGATGTGAGCGCCTCGTGTAAGTCAATCTCGACTTTGTAGTGGTCGAGCACGCGCTCCGTGCCGGTAAAGCCGAGCGCCTCCAGCACCTCGTCGACCTGTCCCTCGCGGTTGGTCGGGATGATGCCGACAGCATCGCCGGGCGTGTAGCTCATACCTTCGTCCAGCGCGAGCTCAATGTGAATCGTCTCTTTTTCGCTCTCGGGCCCAGTAAGGCGGTCATTCACGAGAACGCGGGAGAGATACGGCTGATTGCGCGTGTACTTGGTCGCGTGGGGCTTGGCTCCGTTGGAGGCGGTTCCGTTGGAAGCGGTTCCGTTCGAGCTGGCTCCGTTGGGGGTTGTCGCATCAGGGGTGGCGACGGCGCTGGTTCCTTGTTCGCTCATCTCTTCCATTGTAACGAGAATGTGGCTCCAGGTTGAGGAACCGCGCTACGGGACCAACTCCGTCGCGCTGGACTCGGAAAGCTGGTGAATGGCAATCCAGGTCTGCTGATAGGCATTGAGGGCGTCCGAAGTGGACGCCCGCGCATCGCGCAGGGAGTCGAGATAGTCAATCAGAGCCAGGCCGCCATGATCGAAGGCATAGCGCGCGATGGACAACACATCGGCGCTTTCATCCAGGTAGTGCTGACCAAAGCGGTCGGAGAGCACCTTGGCCTGCACGTATGCCACAAAGGCCTGGTCGACGTCGGAGGAGACCTGATTGCGCGTGGCCGTGAGCGTCAACTGCGCGGCATCGATGGCCAGGCGCGTGGACTCCTTGTTGCCCTGGTTCTTATCAAAGATCCGCAGCGGGACGTTGACGTTGAAACCGGCGGAGTTGGAGTTGAAGGGCGATTGTTGCGGCGTGCGGTCGTATTCGGCTTCGAGCGTGGGATCGGCGGTGCCATTGGCAATCGCGAGCCGGTACGCCGACTGGGCCACACCCACACCGGCGGCAGCCGCCGCGACATCCGGCCGGGCCGCCAGCGCCTGCTGAATCAACTGCTCGCGGGTCTCCGCGACCATCGGCGGCACGATGTCCCCGGCGATATCAAAGGTGGTGGTGGGTTGGGCGATGCCCATCAGGGTTTGCAGCTGATCGGAGGCCTGCTGCAGAGCGACGATATCGTTGGCCGTATCCGATTCAAAGGCTCCCAGCTGCAAATCCAGGCGCTCGAAATCCAGCCTGCCCAGATCGCCTGCGCGGTATCGATCGTTGGCAATTTCCACCTCGTGGCGAAAATCTGTCAGCTGCGCCTGGGAAAGGTCCAGCGACTGCTTGGCGAAGAGCATGTGGGTGAACGCGGTGCGGACCTGCAGAATCGTCTGCCGGGTCGTGTCCCCGAGCTGCGCCGCGGTCTGGGCTGAGGTGTCGCGGGCATTTTCAATACGCAAACCGCGTTTGCCGCCGCGCTCAAACAGCCGCGAGACCTGTAGGGAATAGGCATACGGTGTGGTGGGGCCGCCATTGCTCGAGCCGTACTCGCTCACGTCCGAACCGGCCACGCCGATGTAGGGGTTGGCGCGCACAGCGGCCTGCAGTTCCAGGGCGCGAATGCTGCGCAGGTTAGCCTCGGCTGCCAGCAGCGTCGGATTGCTGGAACGCGCGCGGTCCACCACCTGCTGCAGGGTCAGCGCACCGGGCTTTGAGGGCGGCGGCTTGCGTGGATCGATCCCCGGAGAGGCTGAGGCCGCATAGGCCTGCGGTCCCCCTGGCGTTTCGGACTGCGCGCCGGGCGCCGCCGCACCTCCCGCACCCGGAGCCCCACCGCCATGAGCACCACCCGCACCCGGTGCGGAGCCGGAGGCACCCTGGCCGCTTGCCGCCCCGGCCGCTCCTGCACCGGCAGCCCCGCCGCCTCCGCCCGCACCGCCGCCCCCGCCCCCAGCGCCGGCCTGCGCCAGCAGAGGCGGTGCGACCAGGCAAAGGAGAGTAGCTGCGGAAAAGACACACTGCCGCATCCTGGCAAAATGTACTGGCCGCTGGATTACGCTCATGCCTCAAACCCCGCATCAGCCGCGGGCAGAACGTCCGTGGGCCGGGCCACCCAGACGTACAGCGTGGGCAGCAGAAAAATGTTGATAATCACAGCGCCGATCAGGCCGCCGACAATCACAATCGCAAACGGCCGTTGTGAATCCGAGCCGATCCCGTGGGAAAGCGCCGCCGGCAACAGGCCCAGCGTGGCGACGAGCATGGTCATCAGAATGGGCCGCAGCCGCAGAACGGCGCCTTCCACCGCGGCATCCTTTACAGAATGCCCGTTCACGCGCAACTGGTTCATGTATTCCAGCATGATGATGCCCGTCTGCACAGAAACTCCAAACAGCGCGAGAAAGCCAACGCCCGAAGAGACCGAAAAGTGGGTACCCGTAATCAGCAACGCCAGAAGGCCGCCGATGGGTGCCATCGCCACGTTGGCCATGATCAACGTCGCCCACTTGCCGGAGCCGAACATGCTGTACAGGATCAGAAAGATCAACAGGATCGTGATCGGCAGCACGATCAGTAGGCGGCGTGTTGATCGTTTCTGGCTTTCGTACTCGCCCGCCCAGTTCAGCTTGTAGCCCAGCGGCAGCTTGACCTGCTTGTTTACCTTGTCGATCGCCTCCTCGACCGTGGAGCCGAGATCGCGATCACGCACCGAGTATTTGATGGCAATGTAGCGCGTACCACCCTCGCGATAGATCTCTTCCGCGCCGTCGTCGGTTTCCATTTTGGTCACCTGCGCCAGCGAGACACGCTCGCCTGAGGGAGACACAAGGCGGATGTCCTGGATGGCCTCCGGGGTGGAGCGGTAGGGGCCGGCGTAGCGGGTCGTCACGTCATAGCGCGCCTCCCCGTCCAGCACCTGGGTAATGGCATTACCCCCCACGGCTGTTTCAATCGCATCCTGCACGTCGGTAACATTCAGCCCGAATCGCGCGGCCGCCTGCCGGTCGACGACGAAGTTCAGGTTCGGCTGGCCGATCACACGAAATAGTCCAAGATCGGCCACACCGCGCACCGTAGCCATGACGCCCTGGATCTCTTCAGCCTTTTGCTCCAGGGTCTTCAGGTCCGAGCCGTAGAGCTTGACGGCTAGCTGGCCTTTGACGCCGGAGACCGCCTCTTCCACGTTGTCCGAAATCGGCTGCGAGAAGCCCCAGACCACGCCCGGTACTTTCTCGTCCAGGGCGCGATTGATAGCTCCGATGAGCTCGTCTTTGTTCTGATGAAAGACCGGCCGCCATTTCTCCTTGGGCTTGAGGTCGATGAAGTATTCAGTGTTGAAAAATCCTGTGGCGTCGGTACCGTCGTCAGGACGACCGGTCTGGCTGATTACCTGCGTGACCTCCGGGAACGAGGCCATGATGACACGGGAACGGTTCATGACATCGATGCTCGCTGTCGGTCCGGTGGAGGGCGCCAATGTGCCGCGCGCCCAGATTGCCCCCTCATCCAAGTGAGGCAGGAACTCGGAGCCGATCACGCCGGTGGAAACAAGGAGAAAGCTGAGAGCCAGAGCCCCAATGGCTCCGCCCAGCGCCAGCAGCGGACGGCCGATGATCCACACCACCAGGCGGCGATAGCGGTCCGTAATCCAATGCAGCACGGGATTTTCCCATTCCGAAGTGCCTTTGCGGAACAGGAAACTGGCCAGCGTAGGGGCCACAAGCATGGAGAAAATCAGCGCGCCCAGCAGCGCAAAGGCCACCGTCCAGGCCATGGGGGCAAAGAGCCTGCCCTCCACCGATTGCAGGGTGAAGATCGGCAGATAGGCCGTGATGATGATGCCGATCGCGAAGAAGACCGGCCGCTGCACCTCATGCGCAGCCTCGCGAATCTGCTCGATCACCGGGCGTTCTTTGTCGCGGCTATGGCTGAGGTGACGGACGATGTTTTCAATCATCACCACCGCACCGTCAACCACCATGCCAAAGTCCAACGCGCCGAGCGAAAGCAGATTCGCCGGAATGTGCCGCAGGTCAAGGCAGATGGAGGCAAACAGCAGGGCGAACGGAATCGTCAACGCCACAATCAGCGCACCGCGAACGTTGCCCAGAAAGATGAACAGGATGACAACGACAAGGATGATGCCCTTGGTCAGGTTGTCCAGCACCGTGTGAGTGGTCAGGTGCAGCAGGTCAGAGCGATCCAGGAACGGCACCACACGTACGCCGGGTGGCAGGATGTGTTCGTTCAGCTCGGCAACTTTCTTGTGGATGCCTTCCAGGGTCTCATCGGAGTTGGCGCCCTTTTGCAGCAGCAGCACGCCTTCGACGGCGTCGTCATTATCGGCGAGCTTGCCGTCTTTGCGGTAGATCGTCTTCCCAATTTGCCCGAGCCGGATTTTGGGGCCCTGTATGACCGTGGCCACATCCGCTACGGTTAAGGCTGTGCCGTTTTGCGCCTTCAACGGCACCTTCGCGATATCGTCGCTGGTCCTGTACAGACCGACCTCGCGCACATTGATCTGTTGGGCGCCCTGCTCAATGAAGGAGCCGCCCGCGTCGGTGTTATTGGCCGCTAGCGCCGTCTTTACCGCCGCGATATTCAGCCCATAGGCGACCAGTTTGTCGGGGTCGAGCACAACCTGGTATTCGCGGGTTGGGCCGCCGAAGCTCGAAACATCCACGACCCCGGGAACGCTCTTGAACTCTTTTTCCAGGGTCCAGTCTTCGATGGATTTCAGCGCCATCGTGTCATAGGCGGGATTGGTGCTTTCGACGGTGTACCAGTAAATCTGGCCGACCGGGCTCCAGTCCGTGCCGATCTGCGCCTGCAGGCTGTTGGGTAGGGTGATCTGCGAGATGCGCTCCAGCACTTTCTCGCGGTTCCAGTCGTTTACGCTCTCATCGTCAAAGGTAAGCTTCAGATCGGACAGGCCGGCCAGGGTGAACGAACGCAGGGAGGAGGTGTGCGGGATGCCCGCCACCGCGATCTCGAGCGGCACCGTGATCTGCTGTTCCAGCTCCTCGGCCGACCGGCCCGGCCACTGCACGAGCACCTCAACGTAGTTGTTGGCCACGTCGGGGTAAGCCTCTACCGGCAGATTGTGAAAAGATATGGCTCCCCAAATCAACAGCAGCAACCCGAAGATCAGGATGATGAAGCGATTGTTCAGAGCGGAGTCGACAAGCGTGCGAATCATGCGATGACTTCCGGTTCCCTACTGCTCGGTCGCGTTTTCAAGTTCAAGGGCATTGGAGACCACCTGCTGACCCTCATGGAGGCCAATCACGGTCACAACATTGCCCGCCAGCGTGTTCCCGGCCTGCACCGCAACCCGGGTGAAGCTGCCGGCCGAACCGGAGGGAACGAACACAAATTCGCGGTCATGGAGATGAAGGACGGCATCGGCGGGCACCACCATCGCGTTTTGGGCCGTGGTGCCGTGGAAGGTCGCCGTGGCAAACAGACCGATGCGCAGCCGGTTGCCCTGGTTCGGCACCTGGATGCGCACCTTTGCGGTGCGGATGCTGGGATCCAGGATCGCGCCGATGTCGGAGATGGTGCCCTTCAACGTCTGGTTCTGGAAGGCGTTCAAGGTAATGTCTGCCTGCTCGCCCACATGCACCTGCGCGAGGTCGTTCTCATACACGTCACAGACCACCCATACATGGCTCAGATCGGCGATGATCAGCGAGCCGTTCGGACCCGTGGCCGTTAACCCGGCGGCCCCGGCAGCCGTTGTGTTCAGGTTGATGACCACGCCGGAGATGGGGGCGTACACGTTGACGGTGTCGCTGGGGTGATCCTTACTGGCGCCAAGGATGCGGAGCTGCTGCTCGGCGGCCGCGAGATCGGCCTTGGCGTCAGTCTCGCCGTCCTCGGCGACCTGCAGCTGGCTTTGCGCGATCGCGCCCTTGTCATACAGCAGCTTGTCCCGGGTCAGGGTCACATTGGCGAGCTGCTCGTCCGCGACCGCCTTCAGGTAGGAGTCAAAGGCGGTGGCCACGTCCGGCGACTGCACCTGCATGACCAGCTGACCCTTGTGTACAAAGTCCCCTATGTCCACCTTGAGCGAGGTGACACGGCCATTGGCGATCGAGAGCACCGGCACCTCGTGCGCCGGGTCGGGCTGTACCTGGCCGGTGACATTCAGTGTGGCAACGTTGGCCCGCACGGCCACCGGCACCAGCGGGAACTCGGACGGCGTGGCCACATGCAGCTGAGAAGGCTGCCCCGTGGACACCACCGGGACAGAAGCCGGCGGCGCCTCGGCGGCCTCACGACCCGAAGTATCCTTTTGCCGCCCATGGCAGCCGGCCAGAAGCAGAGGTGCAAGAAGAATCAGCCATTCAAATCTTGGCGTTAAAAGCCGACGGTAGACAACCGGCGCGCCACACATACGTGTCAAAGAGAAAACTCCACACCCTAAGTAAAGCATGACCGGTAGCGGTGCTCATAAAACCCGGCACCTTTAGGTTCAATTCAGCCTAGACTACCCGAGCCGCCGTAAAAATTCTGTAAAGCTTACCCCCGCTGTGCGCTGGTCGCAAAACAGCGCGTTGGCTGTAGAACAGCGCTGTGGCTGCCGAATAGCGCGGGTCGTCACCTCACCAGGCGCGCGTGGGCCACGGCAACCGAGCTCTGTACAATAAGGATCGTAAGATGGAGGCAGCGAAGACGGACCCGATCCCGGTGGAAAGCCCTTCTCTGCAGCAGGCAGACGTGCACCGGCCTTGTTGGCGGTCACCGCTGCCGATCTCGCGAGTTCAGCAAGCACCCATGATCCCTTTCTACGATCCCGCGCTGAGCTATGAGGCCAACTACCAGCGAGGGCCGTTTGGGCGCTTTGCGGAGATGGCCGGGGCTTCGGAGGTAAGCGGACATGCTCCCAGCAAAGCCGAAGGTCCGACGCACACCCTGCTGGGCCAGCCCGTAGACCTGCCCTTCGGCATCGCTGCCGGGCCGCTGGTCAACAGTCGCTACATCGCTGCCGCTCTAGGGCACGGCTTCGATTTGCCCGTTTACAAAACCGTGCGCAGCCGCAGCTGGGCCTGCCATCCCTGGCCCAATGTGCTCGCCGTTGACGTGGAAGGCGACCTGCACCCGACCGAGGGGCGCCTGCAGGGGCACACTCGCTATGCCGAACCCTATTCCGTAACCAACTCCTTCGGCGTGCCCTCCTTTGAGCCGGACGTGTGGCAGCCCGATCTGGCCAGGGCGGTGGCCGCGGCCGGGCCGGGACAGGTGGTGATCGGCAGCTTTCAGGGCACGCCCAGCGAAAGCGGCGGTGTGGACGCCTACATCGCCGACTTCGCCGCTGCCGCCAGGCTGGTGCGCGAGACCGGCGCAAAGATGCTCGAGGTAAACCTCAGTTGCCCCAACGAGGGCACCGCTCACCTGCTCTGCTTTGATACCGATCGGGCCCGCGCCGTGGTGGAGGCGATCAAAAATGAGCTTGGCGATCTGCCCCTCATCGCCAAAATAGCTTACTTCCACGACGAAGCGGCTCTCCGCAGGCTGGTGGACGGAGTTGGACGCGTGGCCGATGCGATCGCCGCGATCAACACCATCGGCGCGGAGATTGTGAACGAAAGGGGCGAACAAGCTCTGCCCGGGGAGGGCCGCAGCCGCTCCGGCGTGGGCGGCGGGGCGATCCGCTGGGCCGGTCTGGCCACCGTGGAGCGGCTGGCCCGCCTGCGCGACGAACTGGGGCTGCGGTTTCGCATCATCGGCAGCGGCGGTGTGAGCGAACCCAGCCACTATGCGGCCTACCGCATGGCGGGGGCGGACGCCGTCATGTCAGCAACCGCGGCTATGTGGAATCCACTGCTCGCCCAGCAAATCCGTGACAAAACGGAGGCGCTAGCCCATGCGGGATAGATCCGCTGTGGAACGGGAGGCTGTGGCGGAGGCGCTCCTGGCCATCGGTGGCGTGGGCTTCCGTTTAGAGGAGCCCATCACCTTCAAATCCGGCATCGTGTCGCCGGTCTACTGCGATAACCGTACCTTTCCCTACTGGCCCGCGCAGTGGAAAGAGGTCATCGGCGCTTTCGCGGCGTTGACGGAGCGCCAGGAACTCCGGTTCGACGTGATCGGCGGCATTGAGGCCGCGGGCATACCGCACTCGGCGGCGCTGGGCTTCGCGATGGCCCGGCCGTCGATCTTCATCCGCAAACAGGCAAAAGAGCACGGCAGGCGCAACCGCATCGAAGGCGGCGACGTCGCCGGCAAGCACGTACTGTTAGTCGAAGACCTGGTGACCACCGGCGGCAGCAGCCTGTCAGGCGTCGGGGCCTTGCGCGAGGCCGGGGCGACCGTCACCGATTGCCTGGCCATCATTAGCTATGGCTTCCCGGAGGCGCGCGAGGCCTTTGCCGCGGCCGGCGTCGCGCTGCACACCCTCACGGACTTCGCTGCCGTGCTTCAGAGCGCAACGGCGCGCGGGCTCCTGGATGAGACCGGCGCAGCGGAGATCCGCGCTTGGCTGGGCGACCCGCACGGCTGGGCGGCACGGCAAGGCGGACGATGACCGCCCTTTCCCCTGCCCTCCGAAAGCTGGAGACCCGCATGGAGGCCGGCAACTCGCTGCTGTGCGTGGGCCTGGATCCGGATGCGGAACAGCTCCCGGCCAGCTTTCTGGGCGGTCCGCACCCGCTGTTCGAGTTCTGCCGCACGGTGATCGACGCCACGGCGCCCTTTGCCTGCGCCTTCAAACCCAACTCCGCCTTCTTTGAGGCGCACGGGGCGTCGGGGTGGACGCAGCTGGCCATGGTCTTTGCCCACCTGCGCGCGCATCATCCGGAGCACTTCACCATCTGCGACGCCAAGCGCGGCGACATCGGCTCCACCAATCGCGGCTATGTGCGTGCAATTTACGACGAGCTCGGGGCCGATGCCGTCACGCTGCACCCGTATCTCGGCCGGGAGGCGCTCGCGCCCTTTCTCGACCGGGCCGATAAGGCTGCCATCATCCTTTGCCGCACCTCCAACCCCGGCGCGGGCGAACTGCAGGATCTTCTCGTGGAGGACGCGCCGCTGTGGCGTCATGTCGCCCGCAGCGTGAGCTCGGGCTGGAACGGCCACGGCAACTGCATGCTGGTGGTCGGCGCAACCTGGCCGGAGGAGATGAGCCAAATCCGCATGACCGCGCCGGAGATGACCTTTCTGGTACCCGGCATCGGCGCTCAGGGGGGCGACATCGAGGCCACGGTGCGAGCTGGCCTGCGTGCGGATGGCAAGGGCCTGGTCCTGGCCAGTTCGCGCGCCATTCTGTACAGCCCGGACCCCGCCCGTGCCGCCCAGATCACACGTGACGCTATCAATACCGCCCGGGAGGCCTGTCTTGCCGCACGTTGAACAGCCCGAACACACCGTTCTGCGCCTGGAAGGAACGCTGGTAAATCACGACGGCGTCACCGAAGGCGCGGTCGCCATCGACACGGCGACAGGCCTCATCACGCAGGTGGGACCGGCGCTCGGCAGGAGCGATTTTGACACAACCGGCTGTCTCATTTTTCCAGGGTTCGGCGACATCCACATCCACGCGCGCGAGGACGTGGGTGGCACGCAGAGCTACAAGGAAGATTTCAGGACGGCCTCGGCGGCCGCGGTGCACGGCGGCGTCACCCAGGTGGTCGATATGCCCAACAACCCCATCGCTCCGGTGGACGATGCACGCTACGCCGCCAAGCAACAACTGACGGCCTCTAGCGACGTGCACATCACGCTGTATGCCGGCATTGGACCGGGCACGCAACCTCTCCAGCGCCATGTTCCTTACAAGGTCTACATGGGCCCCAGTGTCGGTGATCTTTTCTTCACCTCGCAGGCGCAGTTGGAAAGCGTAATGGCCGGCTATCGTGGGCGTAATGTGAGCTTTCATTGTGAAGACCCGGAGATCCTCGAGGCCTCGCGCGGCGAGCCCACCCACGAAGCGCGCCGCCCCGCGCGCGCCGAGCTCGCCGCCACCGCATTTGCGCTCCATCTGATCGAAACCTACGATCTTCAGGGCAAACTGTGCCACTACTCCACGCGCGAGGGCCTCCAAAGCATCACCGCGGCACGCGCCCGCGGTGTGCGCGTCACCTGCGAGGTCACACCGCATCACCTCTTTTTCGACACCTCCATGCTTACCGGCGCGAACCGCATGGCGCTGCAGATGAATCCCCCGCTGCGCGCCCCCGAAGACCGGCTCGCGCTCATAGAAGCGCTGCGCCGCGGCGATATCGACTACATCGCCACCGACCATGCACCGCATACCCCGGCTGAGAAAGCCATTGGCGCCAGCGGTGTGCCGCTGCTCGATACCTACGGTGCCTTTGCCGCATGGCTCATGCGCGAACACGCCTTCACGCCGCAAGATATTGCCCGCGTCTGCGCCTGGAACCCGGGCCGGTTTGTGCGCGAGTTTCTGCCCTCCGGTTTTGGTGAGGGCTACGGCGTCATCGCGCCCGGCTACGTCGGCTCCCTCACGGTCCTCGACATGGAAACGCCCTACCATGTTACGGCAGAAAGCGTTCGCACCCGTTGCGGGTGGTCTCCCTTTGAGGGCATGACGCTGCCCGGCAGTGTTCGCTACACGGTCCTCCGCGGGAGGGTGCACCATGCCGCATAAGCTGCCGGAAGATGATGCCCTGACGCCGTTGCAGCACCTGATCAGTGCCAGCCAGCTGCCGCCTGCACGCCTGGCGGAGCTCTTTACCGCGGCCGACCGTCTGCAGGCCGACGACAAGGCACGGCGCCTCTTTCCGGTGCTGCAGGGCCGCCTCCTGGCCACGCTCTTCTACGAACCCAGCACCCGCACCCGGCTCAGCTTTGAGGCCGCCATGCAGAAGCTCGGCGGCAGCGTGCTGTCCGTCGAGAACGCTCGCAGCAGCTCCTCTGCGGTCAAGGGCGAAAGCATCGCCGACACCGTTCGCGTGGTCTCCGGCTACGCCGACGCCATCGCCATCCGGCATTTTCAGGAGGGTACCGCCGCCGCCGCCGCCGCGAGCTCCCCCGTACCCGTCATCAACGCCGGCGACGGTATCGGCGAACACCCTACGCAGGCCCTGGCCGACGTGTATACGATCTATCGAGAACTCGGGCGGTTGGAGAACCTGCATGTCACGCTGGTCGGCGACCTGCTTTACGGCCGCACCATCCATTCCCTGCTGCCGCTGCTGGCGATGTACCCGGGGCTGCGCGTGCGTCTGGTTTCACCGCCCTCGCTGCGGCTGCCCGGGCAATACATCGAAGCACTGGCGGCGCGAGGCGTAGGCGTGCACGAGACCGGTGCGCTCGAAGACGCCGTCGCCGACGCCGATGTGGTTTACGTGACCCGTGTGCAGGGCGAACGTTTCGCGTCCGAGCAAGAATACGAGGCGGTCAAGGACGCCTTTGTTCTGAACACCCGCGTCGCCGAGCGCCTGGGCGGCGGCGCGGTTATCATGCACGCCCTGCCCCGGCTCAATGAAATCGCTCCGGAGATCGATCAGGATCCCCGCGCGGCCTACTTTCGCCAGGCGAGAAACGGCCTGTATGTGCGTATGGCGCTGCTGGCGGCCATGCTTGGATGAGCAGGCGCCCAACGAACCGCAAACTGCATGTGAAGTACATGCGACAATAGTTTCTGCCTAGGCCATATACGACCCATGCTGCGTTCCGTCTTCATCGCGTTGTCTTCCAACCGCCCGCTGCGCTCCTTCTCCGAGCGCAACTCGCTCGGGCAAAAGCTTTCCCGCCGCTTTGTCGCCGGCATGCGCATTGACGAAGCTGTGGACGTTGTCACGCAGCTGAATGCGGAGGAGATTGACGCCTCGCTTGATGCGCTTGGAGAAAGCGTGGTGCAGGTCTCGCAGGCCGAAGAGGGTGCGGCGCTCTACCACCAGTTGCTGGACGAGATCGCCACCCGTAAACTGCGCGCCAACATCAGCGTGAAGCTCACCGCGATGGGCATGGACATCGGTGGCCCGGGTGCCGGACCGGCCCTGGCCGAGCGGGTGGTCGGGGAGCTTGTGGCCCATGCCGCCGAAACCGGCAACTTTGTCCGGATCGACATGGAAAGCTCCAACTACACGGAAGCCACCTTGGCGATGACCGAACGCCTCCACGGACGGTTTCCCGGCTCGGTCGGCACAGTCCTGCAGGCCTATCTCTACCGCACCGCGGAGGATGCAGATCGGCTGTTGAGCCAGGGCATTCGTATCCGACTGTGCAAGGGCGCCTACAAAGAGCCGCCAACCGTAGCCTTCCCCAACAAAGCAGACGTGGATGCCAACTATGCCAAGCTGATGAAGCGCATGGCCACCAGCGGTGTCTTCTGCGGCATCGCCACCCATGACGAGGCACTGATTAGCCAGATGCGCGGTCTGGTGCGCGAGGGCGCCGTACGCAAAGAGGCATTTGAATTTCAGATGCTCTATGGCGTGCGCCGCGATCTCCAACGCGCCCTGGTCAGCGAAGGTTTCGGCATGCGCACCTATGTGCCGTTCGGCACGGAGTGGTACCCCTACTTCATGCGCAGGCTGGCAGAGCGGCCCGCCAACGTTCTATTCCTCGCCAAAAATCTTCTTAGAAACTGAGTGATTTCCCTCAGCTGTACTACAGCCCCGGCCAACACGCAGATTCCCTTCGGGAATGACAACCAACATGAATGGCCGTCATCCTGAACGGAGCGAAGGATCTCTGTATTCTGCTCGCGGCTCCTCTGCATCTCTAGAAGGCGGCTCTATCATCAGGAAAACGGCTCTGGCGAGATCTGCTTGCCTTCGGGTACGTATCTGCCACCCTCCCTGTTTTGTCAATCCACAGCGCAACGGAGGAACCTGCTGTCTGCGCCGACTCTACCGTGGGTACTGAGGCTCCGCTGGCTGCGGTCCGGCCTGGAAGCCCGGTGCGTACGGCGGCTGCACCGGCCGGTGATGCAGCGGCAATATCGGTCCGAGCAACGGCTCTACTGTCAACAGGTTGCTCAAAACCGCCTGTTGCTGCCCATTCAAGGGCGGCCCGAACCGCCCGGAGTTGAAGGCAGCCGATCGATCATTTGCGGGTAACGCGCGCAGGGCATTGAACGTCTGCGCCACCGCGTGACGCTGCTCCTGCGGCAGGCTGCCCAGCTGCCCGAGCGCACCCCGTACCTCCGCACGCTGCTCAGGGGACAGGCGCTCCATTGCCTCGTTGCGCGCAAGAATGTTTTGCCGCCGCTGCGGGTTCATCGCGTCCAGCTGCGCCAGCCGATTGCGGTAGCGCTGCTGCGTCTCTGGCGGCAGTTCATGAAAGCCCGGCTCCTGATCCAGGGCCTGCTCCTGCTGCTGAAGGCTCAGGTTGCTGTGTTCATTCAGCCACACGGCAAGGTGTTCCCCATGGGCGCCCCCAAAGCCACGGTGCCCACCCGGTTCGGCGGCCGAGACCGACGCACCGGGCGGACGTGTCGCAGCCGGCGGAGGGCGGCGCTCAATGGGAGCGGGCGACTGCTGCGGGCGAGGGCGGGGACTGGCCCGCAGTTGCGCGGGCGCACAGAGCAGACCGGCAAGCGCCCAGGAGAAAAACACCTTTTGTAGCGAGCCAAAACAAGAAACAGCACCCGTTCTTCCCTGCCGAAGGTACCGGCCGGCACCGCGACGAGTGTCTCTCTGTCGATTTGTGAGTACTTGAACCATGTCTCTGGAAGCGTAGCCACCAACCCTGCTCCACGCCGCCTTCCCCGCTTGGTATTCCGTCTTCCCTCTTATTGGTGAGAGCCCATCATATCGGACCTTGGCAAGAGCAGGTCTCCGCTGGCCCTAGCGAGACCGCCCCTGTACTTTCGACCCAAAGTTGAATTTCAGGGCTGATCAAACATCATCCTGGAACTCCGCAACACGGCTTCGTCAACTCTGGGGCTGCGCGGCACTCTCATCGGAGCTGGCTTCATCCAGCAGATCCATCTGCTGCAGCGCCTGGGCGTTGTTGTCAAAGACGCGTAGATCGTTGATGGTCGGCGAAGACGAAGACGGCCGGGGCGCTTCATGATGGCCACTCCAGAGGGTAGCCGCGGTTCCGCCACCCAGCAACAACAGAAACAAAGAGGCCCCGGCCAGCACCGGGCGCCGCCCCACCCCGGCACGGAAGCGCAGTGTATCGACCATCCGCTCCCAGAACCCCTCGGGGGACGCCTGAGCCTCCCGCAGCCGTGCACGTACGCGGAAATCAAAATACTCACTAGGCTCCGGTGCCGTCCAGGCGTCCAGCACACCCATCGTTGCCTGCAAGGCATGAAGTTCGTCGCGGCAGTCTGGGCACGCCAGTAGATGCGCTCGTATCTCCGGCCGAACAAGCTCTGGTTCGAGCAACAGGTCCGGCAGGGTGTTGAAACAGGTCTTGCAATCGATCTGGGTCATTGGGACCTCCCCCGGTCACAGACCGGTGGGCTTTTTGCCTTGTGTATGGGGGCTGACGGGAAAGAATGTCGGCCCTGTGCTAGGCGAGAGACACCCGGCGCAGGGTGTGGTGCGGGATCTGGACCAGCGTTTGAGGTCCGGTGTATCAAAGCACTCATACAAACCCTTTCAGCTTCTCGCGCAGGGTCTGGTACGCCCGGAATAGCAGAGATTTGGTGGCGGATTCGGAGAGTTTCAAGACCTCGCCAATGCCTTTGTAGTCCAGACCCTCATACTTGTGCAGCAGAACAGCCGTACGCTGCCGCTCCGGTAACGCCATCACGTGCTCGCGGATAGCGGCCATGCGCTCATCCCGCAGCAGCTTGGACTCGGCCGTCGGCCGGTCGTCCGCCACATCCGGCGTTGTGCCGGTCTCCGCATCGGGCTCGTCCAAATGCACCGTGGGTGCGACCCGCTCATGCCGGGTATCGCGGGCATGGTTCACGCCCAGGTTGGTGGCAATCCGGTACATCCACGTGCTGAACCGCGCCTCCGCCCGGTAGGTCTCGCGCGAACGGTAGACCCGGAGAAACACCTCTTGCGCCAGCTCTTCCGCCACCGCCTGGTTGTGCACCATGCGGAACATGAAGTGAATGATGGGCTTACGGTACTTGGCCAAAAGAACGTCAAAAGCGGCCATGTTGCCGTCTTTCAGCTCCAGCATCACCTCGGCATCGGTCAGCGCAGCGTAGTCTCCCCGCCGCGCGGCTTCGGCTCGCCGCGCGACGGCCTGGGGGCTGTTGTCGATCGCCGAAACAGGATGTGGCCGCTGGGCACCATCAAGCGGCTGGCCCCCTAGGAGTCCGGGTTGGATTGCAAACGTCCCCATATCCTTGTCAACCCGCGTCTCCGCCGTAGGTTGCGGAGAATCCTCACCGTTTGTTTCCACATCCGGAGAGCGCCCGGCACCGACGATGGGATCGCGCTGCATCAGGCTGGTATTGTAGCCGTTTCGCCCCCGCCGCCGCCCACCATCAGCACGCCCGCCGCCCATCCCCGGCAACCCTGCTTGCAGCCCGCGGGCTGCAAGCTTTTAGTCATTCAAGAACGGTGCTATTCTGACTCAGCCAGTGCGGGGAACGGCACGGCCGCAACCGGCTCAGGCATGTTCCATGCAGGGCGCATAACTCAGCGGTAGAGTGCCACCTTCACACGGTGGAAGTCGTAGGTTCGAATCCTGCTGTGCCCACCATAAACTGTTTAGAATGAATGGTTTAGTGATCCGACAATCCAACAACTGCAAACGTGTTGAGGTAGATGTTGAGTATCGCCAAACCGGACGTGATGCCCTGCCGTCGCTCACCAGCCGGTATAGAGCTACCGGCAAGGGTACCCCCCGTGAAAAAGACGCCCCGCGCCGGTAGTCCACCCCTCAGTGCGGGAGGCAAGTCGGATTGTCCACGGATGTCCACCCGCGTCTATATAGTGGGACCCATTCTGAATTCCACAAACGATTCAGATTCACTTTCGCTCTCTATTCGCCTATGCTGGTTTTGTGTTCGATCCTAATGCCAACATACCCCGCCCAAATCGCAGTCTGATCTACTTTGGCGCTTGCATCATCGCCGGTATACGGCTGGCGCGACAATCGCAGGTAAACATCCGCGTCATTCCCACCATCAGCGCGATAGAGGAAAGCTGCGACCTCTCGCACGAAATCTTCAACCACGTCTTTCGCAAGGTGCCCAAACGAGTAGAGAATCTGCATTAGACGACCGTAATCGGGAGCTAAATGATCGAATTGCTAAAGCAAGCAGAGCAGTTTGCAACTGTAGTTATTGCGATTTATGTAGCATTTATAGGCACAGCGCAATCGCGCACCGCTAGGGCGAAGTTTCGGTTGGACCTCTACGAAAGAAGATTGAACATCTATCTTTCAGCGATAGACTTATGGCAAGCGTTAACAGAATGGGGGGAGCTCCCCGATGAACAGCGTGCCGCGAAAAGACGTTTGTTTATCCATGCTGTTCGGGAATCGCGCTTCCTTTTTGCAGATAATCCGTCCGTATTGAGAACACTAGAGGAAATTAACAAACGTTCGTTCAAAATTACAGGATTCGTCGAGGAGTTAAGTAGGTGGGCAGAAACGAATCCAGAAGGTTACGTTATTGCCTACAATGAGAAAGAGGAGAGTGTCGTTTGGATCACTGAAGCGCTGAATCGTCTGGAATCTAAATTGACTCCGTATCTCGCATTTGAGGAAAAGAACATTAAACATTGGCGTAAGACAAATAAATAATAGAGCAAGTGCATCACAGTTTTCCTATGCAATTCATTGTTCTGCGGGAGACAACTTGAGTTAGAAGTGTTTAGAGATGTCCGCTGACATTCGCTGGCGCATTTCGCTTGCATAACACCATGGGAAGCGCTATCGTCCATTTAGCGCAGTTGCGCTACCCATCATGTAACACCCTCCGCAGAAGCGGGGCAGGACTTAGGCGGTAGCCGCAGACCTGGATCATTTCATTCTGATTCGAGGTTAGCGCTATGGCTGTTGTGCAAGTTTCTGATGTAGTTGTGCCTGAAATCTTTACTGCTTATCAGGTAGAGAACTCTCTTGTATCGACAGCATTCTTTCAGTCTGGCGTTGCCGTTAAAAATGGCGCGATCCAAGCGCAGTTAGAGGCTGGCGCAGAGAGCTTTGCAGTTCCGTTCTGGCATGATCTGCCGGATACTGAAGCTGACATCACCAACGATAATCCGGCTGATGTGTCTACTCCGCAAAAGATCAATGCAGGCAAGCAAGTCATCCGCAAATCGTTTCTCCATGCCAGTTGGTCTGAGATGTCCCTGGCAAGTGAGCTTAGCGGTAGCAGCGCACTACAGCGAATTCAGAGCCGCGTACAAGCATATTGGGACCGGCAATGGGAATTTAGGCTAATTTCGTCATTCCTTGGTATTTTGGCCTCAAACATCGCCAATAACACCGGAGATATGGTTACCGATACTACCCATAACGCTAGCCCAAATGACACGTTTTCTGGCACTGCTGTAATTGGAGCCGCACTTTCGATGGGAGATAGACTTGCAGACATTAAAGGTATCGCAATGCATTCCCGTATCTATGGGCAGGCGCTCATTAATAACGAAATTGAATTCTTTAAACCGTCAGAGAATGGCATGGAGATTTCGTTATACAAAGGACTCGCGGTAATCGTTGACGATAGCCTAAGCCCGGTAGATGGAGTCTATACAACTATCCTGTTTGGAGCCGGGGCAGTAGGCTTTGGCGCATCGGCTCCCCGTACAGGTTACGGAACAGAGATTCAGCGCATTCCTGCTGCCGGTAATGGTGGTGGTGCGACGATCCTGCATTCCCGGTTCAACATGGCAATGCACCCGCTCGGGTACGCATGGAACGATGCAGCCGGAACCGTTAACGCTATCGCGGGTGAGTCGCCGTCACTTTCGGACCTGCAAAATGGGGCGCATTGGACGCGGGTAGTCTCACAGCGCAAGAGCGTTCCCCTAGCGTTCCTTATCTCGCACTAATCAAGTTGGGCAGCAGTCTTCACTCCGGTTGGCTGCTGCCCTTTTTTTAAGGATGTCATGCCAGCACAGCGAATAAAACCGCCTACAGGCGCAGCAGAGGTCATTCAGGAACTTGCTACTAAGGGCTACGCGCAAAAGGGCATTGCAGCGACGTTCAAGATTTCACCGCCGACTCTCCACCGTTGGTTTGAAGATTACCCGACGATCAAGCAAGCCTATGAGATCGGCAAAGAACAGGAACGGCAAATCCTACACGGTTCGCTTACAGCAGCGGCACAGAACGGCAACGTGGTAGCAGCTATTTTTCTGCTGAAAGCTCGTCACAATTACCGCGAGAACGATCAACGCGAGGAAGCCAACCGCGTAGCAATCACGTTCAATCTGCCGGGGGCGCTGAAGCCAGAAGAATACAGCAATGGGAAGACGCTAGATGGCAACGCAAGAGCTACAGATAAACCCCTTTCAATCCCGCCTCCTCACCGTCCCGGAACAGTTTGATTTATTCCTGGGCGGGGGCCGTGGCGGGGGCAAGAGCTACGGTTTAGCGCTACTGGCATTGCGCCACGTTGAACAGTACGGCGACCGTGCCCGCATCCTGTACCTGCGAAAGACGTTTCGCGGATTGGGAGACTTCGAACTGGTAACGCGGGAACTGTTCGGGCAGGTCTACGGCGCTGCTGCCCGATACAACGCGGCAGAACACGTCTGGCGCTTCCCTAACGGCGCGTATATGGAGCTAGATCAACTGGAAACGGCTGCGGACTATGCCAAGTATCAGGGCCGTTCTTTTACATTGCTGCTGGTAGATGAGGCAGGGCAATACAGCGACCCTTCACTGCTAGACCTAATGCGTTCCAATATGCGCGGGTCAAAACAGATCCCTATACGCATGATTGTAGCGGCTAATCCCGGTGGTGCGGGTCATGCGTGGCTGGCGAAGCGTTATGTCTTTGCTGGTGGCCCTTGGGAGATGTTCACAGAGCCTAAAAGCAAGCGGCCTTGGGT
Organism: uncultured Bryocella sp.; assembly: GCA_964236545.1. Classification (GTDB taxonomy): domain Bacteria; phylum Acidobacteriota; class Terriglobia; order Terriglobales; family Acidobacteriaceae; genus Granulicella. Next base: position 18,650 of record CAXSCE010000033.1, on the reverse strand, counting down.
CTACGCGCCGTCAACCTTTGCCGGTAACGATCTGATCGACCGGGAACAATACGCCGATGCGCTCACGGCTAGCTGCCCGGATGATCCTGAATTGTTAGCGGCTTGGACTGACGGCGATTGGGCCATCTCGCGGGGCGCCTACTTTGCCTCTGTGCTGAGTGAAGATCGTAACGCTATAAACCCATGGGAAACGCTACCAGACATCGCTGAGGGCTGGGATAATTGGCTTGCCCATGACTTTGGTTCTGCTGCCCCAAGTGTAACGTTACTTGTAGCGAAGTCTCCCGGTGCGGAACATGAGGGCAAGTTCTATCCGCGCAATTCGCTTGTGCTGGTAGACGAACTAGCCACCGTGAAGAAAGACAATCTCAATAGCGGCTTGGGCTGGACTGCTGCCGTTACCGCTGAGGCAATAAAGTCTGAGCTTTGCGCCAAATGGGACTGCTACCCATCCGGTGTGGCGGACGATGCCTGTTTTGCTCGGCAGGGCGCTACCGCGGGCTCTATTGCTGATGAGTTTGCACAAAAGGGTGTGTACTTCCAACCGGCTAGGAAAGCGGATCGGATTAGCGGCTGGCAGAAGATGAAACGGCTACTGTCCGATGCTGGCAAGCCGGATCGTTCTGGCCTGTACATAAGCCGTGCATGTTCTTACTGGTGGAACACTGTGCCATACCTTGCGCGTGATGAGAAACGGGCCGAAGACTTGGATTCATCTGGCCCGGATCATGCTGCGGACGCTTGCCGGTACGGTTTACTTGCTGAAACACTAGCCTCTGATGTGCGGGTTAGATTTGGCATCTAGGTTTGCAAGAGAAACTGCTTGCATACAGATGGGGAGCTTAGGCTCCCCATTACTGTTAGTTCTTAGAAGTTCGCAAACCGAACTGCTGTAGATTCACTTTCGGTTCTTCCTTCTTACCTCTACCGCTAAAGTGAGCTTGAACCGGTGACACTGATTTAGAGCCCGTGGAACCGGTGCCGCCCGCTAAAGTGCTGAAAGTGATATGTTGCATTGTTCTTGCGAAATCACTATCGCCATCAGTCACCATCTTTCCGATTGCTGTAGCGGTGAACTCTAACGGTTTACCTTCTGACAGTACGGGCTCACCCTTCGCAGCGTCCAACACCGTCAATTTGCCGTCGATCTGTTCTACATTATATTGCTTGGCAAACTGAGTCAAAAACAAATCCGGCACAGGGCTAACGGTATGCGCTAATTGGCGAAGCGGAGCCCCCACAGTGGCATCATGCAACGCCGTTTCGGTAGTCGCTAACTTTCCTTGCAGGTCGGTTACGCTAGCCTCTAGTTCTGTGATTTTGGCTTTGCGTTCACGATTCTTTTCCAAAACTTCGCTATGAGAGGTTCTGAGCTTGGTTAGTTCGGCCTGTAACTCTTCTATCGTCGGCATAGTTACTCCTGTTCGTTTAGGCTATTCCAATCGTCACGCAATGCTTGGTAGTTGAACGTTATATCTGAAACATTATGCGTGCCCTGATCCAACGGGAAGCGCCAATACTTCTGTGTCCCTTGGATATGAACCCAAATAGTTTTCTGCTGAGGTGTTAGCAGGAACTCAAATCGGTCGGCCAGCTTTACAAGGCGGTCCGCTTCGTGTTCTGCCCATAATTGCGGCGCTACTGCTGATAGCCTAATGCTCTCGCTACCTTCATAGATAACAGCCTCTTCTACCGTCTTCAGCAAACTTCCATTTATTAAACTTGCTAGCGTTATGCGGCTGTTAATTGCAGCTAGCTGAGCAAGATACCTGGTTCTTGGGTCCATGCGAAGTGTAAGCTGATCGGTGCGGATGGCCATAGCTCCCCCAAAGAAAATATAACACAGCTGACTTGCAATTGCAGTGCTTTTGTAATAAGGTTTGGTTTATGCAGAAGTGGCCGGGAGCGGTGCTCCATGGACGCTCTGCTAGGAGCGGTGCTCCTTTCTAGGCAGCGGTGCTGCCATCCCACTACAACCTAAACGGATAGATCGGGCGCTAGCCCATGAATCTCCCCTAACGCTAAGAGGAGAAGTTATGTCTTCCGCGCTGCCCATTGCAGTACAGCCGCTATATGTCTCAATTCCAGAAGCCGCAACAATGGCTGGAATTAGCCGCAGTTTCATCTATGAAGTGCTAGCCACCAACGGTATCCGTTCAATTAAAGTAGGCCGTAGACGTTTGGTGGAAGTTGAGAGCATTAAGCAATGGCAAGCATCTTTCGCCGCTAACGAAGGTCTACAAGGACCTGTTGTCAACGGGGGTGGCAGGTGCTAGATGTTCAACTCCTACAATCGCTTCCCGCTGCCCTCTTTGTTACGCCAATGCTGCGTGTGGATACTGTCACCGTTAATAACAACCGCGCTTACGAGGCCGATACCACTTTCTTTGAACGGAATCCTAATCGAAGGATTTATATACGCGAAGCGTTTGATGATGAGTTCACTTCACCGATAAACATTACCGATTTTCTTCAGATTCCAGCCTTACAAGTAATCGTCATCAAGCTGGGCGAAGGGATGCACTTAGTAGCATTTGTTTACTATGGCCGAAAGTTCGTAAATCTGCCAGTTAAATCAGATACAGACGTTGCACAAATACTAACCCAGATGCAAAGACATATTGGCGGCTACGCCGATGACGAATGGAAGCACTTCATAGAAAAAGCGCTAGACAACCAACAGGCGATTGAAGCGACAGTAAACAATGCGGCAAAAAGGATTCACTAATGTCTGACGCAACGGCCATGAACTACTATGAATTACTGAGACAGCAGGAACAAACTGCTGTCTCGCAAAGTCTGTTTACAAATAAGTCTTTAGCGTTAGAACTGGCAACGCTACAGATACAAGTGTTCCCCTGCAAAGACGATAAAAAGCCAGCGGTGAAAGAAGACTGGCAAGGAACAGCATCATGCGATCCCGTACAGATTGAACAGATGTGGGGAGTCCGGGACTACCTTCCGGCTATCCCTTGCGGGGCGCAGGGATTAGTAGTTGTTGACTGCGACCGCAAGCCGGGTGGTGCGGATGGGGTACAGGCCTTTGCCGTGCTCTGTGCGGAGCTTGGCATCGATCTGTCTCAGACGCTCACAGTACAGACGCCATCAGGGGGCCAACATGTCTACCTGAAATCGCCTGAGTCATTCCGCAACAGTGTTGGCAAGCTGGCGAGCGCAGTAGACGTGCGGGGGAACGGCGGGTATGTGATTGCACCCGGTGCGACTCTACCCGATGGTAGCGGCTACCGCATCGTTTCCGGGTCCTGGCAAACAATATGTAATGTCCCGGAGGCGCTGGCCGCTTTGCTAAGGGGTAGGGTGCCTGAGAATGCAGCGGTTGCACCTGAGCGAACTGTGTCGCAGGGATTGGCATCAGAACGTGACCTTGGCTTGGGCCGTGTCGCTCTCTTTGAGGAATGCCAAGCGCTCCGGGCGCTAAAGGCCGGGGACGGTCGCAATCACAAATTGAACATTGCTGCCCATTCGTTAGGCACATTGATTGGTAATGGTTCTCTACAGCGTTCAGCAGTAGAGCAAGCTCTATGGGATGCAAGTATCGCCAACGGTTATGTCGCCAAAGATGGGGAACGGGAAACTCTGCGAACGATTCAGAGCGGTATCGAACACGGTACGGCAAAGCCGCGTCCACTCTTGCCGGTAGCGGTGAACACGCCAGTACAGGTAGCGTCAAAGCGCAATCTGACGCTCATACCGGGATCGAACATCAGCGAACAGCCAATCACGTGGTTGTGGCAAGATTATTTGCCATCGGGCAAACTGACGTTACTTGCCGGGGCCGGTGGAACAGGCAAGAGCACCATAGCGTTTAGCTTCGCCGCTACCGTTACGGCGGCGGCTACATGGCCTGATGGTAATCGCTATCAGCAACCTGGAAACGTTTTGATTTGGAGTAGCGAAGACGATCCAGCCGATACCATTAAGCCGCGTCTGATGGCGATGGGCGCAGATGCAAACCGCTATTTCATCATCGCTGGAACAAGAGATGAGAATGGAGCACAGATACCGTTCGATCCTGCGCACGACATTGAATTGTTGCGGGAGGCTGTTGTGGAGATCGGTGGTGTTTCGCTGCTAGTGATTGATCCGATTGTTTCAGCGGTAAGCGGCGATATGCATAAGGCGAATGACGTGCGACGAAGCTTGCAAGCGATTGTAGACTTTGCAGCAGAGTGTAGTTGCGCTGTTCTAGGTATAACGCACTTTGCCAAAGGCACAGCGGGAAAGAAGTCAGATGAGCGCGTTATCGGTTCGCAAGCATTCTCCGCGTTCGCCCGTATGGTCCTGGTAGCAGCTAAAGAAGAAGACTCAGAACGGCGCGTGTTCACTCGCGCAAAGTCGAATAACTCAGTGGATACAGGCGGCTTTAGCTATTCGATAGAGCCAACCACCGTTAAGCATGGAATCATCGCAACGCGGATTGTTTGGGGCGAAGCGTTGGAAGGATCATCGCGTTCCATTCTTGCTGAGGTAGAGGAAGATACAAAGGAAGACGGTAGCGCAATCGGCAGAGCAAAACTACTTTTAAACACGCTGCTTGCGTCTGATTCTCTGCAATCAAAAGCGATAGAGTTTGCCGCTAAGGAACGAAACATCTCTCTACGGACACTTCGCAGAGCCAAAGAAGAACTTGGGATCATTGCGAAAAAGACAGGCTTTGGTGGCGGTTGGACGTGGGAATTGCCGTCTGCTGCAAGCTCACAGGGAACAGAGGCCCCTTCGAGGTTTGGCCATGTTCCCTGGAAGCAATAGGACTTGGCAATCTTCCAAGGTGACCGAAGATGCCGTATTGGTTTTTGTTGGCATTCTTCTATAAATAAAGGACTTAGGTTGGCCAACTTCGATTCTAGGTCATGTTCGAAGAATGCCAAGATGGCCAAGAAAAACAATAGTACGGAAAGGTGGTCACGTTCGATGGGAAAAGCCATCCGTACCGTTGATCTATCGTGGTAAAAAGAGAGCTTAACCATGACAATAGGGAGCTATCGGCTAATCGTATCGAATCCGAAAGTTGGTTTATTCGCTCGAACCGTGTTGGCAACATAGCTTGGGGAAAAATGGCTGTAATGCTTTTCTGCCATGCGAGTACCGCTATGTCCAAGCTGATTTGCTACCAGTTGGATGGACGTTCCATTCATCACAAGCAACGTTGCGAACGTGTGGCGTAGATCGTGGAAGCGAATATGCCGGTCTATGCCAGCGGCCTTGAGAGCGTCCTGCATACGCTGCTGCTGATGCGACTTCTGCCAAGGTTTACCGTCAGAGCGCAGCAGAATGAAGTCGCTTCCCTGCTTGCCAGCACAGAGGTTTGCAAAGAACGTTGCTTCTGAATCCGTCAGAAACACTCTTTTCTGTTTACCTGTTTTGCTTTGAATAAGCGACAGGGCGTTTATGTTCGCATCGAACGCACTGACTCTTAACGCGCACAGTTCACCGTACCTGCATCCCGTCATCACTGCGGCCTGTACAACGTCGCGGAAGTCAGACGGGCAAACGCTGGCGAACTGCTGTACTTCCTCTAGCGTCAAGTATTCGCCGCTCGCCTTGCTGACGTTCTGAAATTTGTCTACGCTCTCCCAAACATTCCGATTTAGTTCTGTTTCGTTGTCTGCTGCCCTGTTCAAGATGGCTCTCAGATCGTTAAAGACGCGGTTTGCTGTGTCTCTGCGCTTGCGGATAGTCTCAGGATCGGTTGAATGGTATACCAGCTTGCTACGGCGCGACGGAGCCAACTTGTGTTGTGTCTGTTCTTTCGCAATCACTTTGGCTGGTTTCTGTTTGCCGATTGTGTGTAGCCAATTTTCGATCTGTTTCCGCGTCAAGTTGCGAATCTCTACAGCCCCAAGAATGGGGAGCACATAGTTGCGAACGTTGGCCTCTGACGTTTGTTTGGATCGTTCGCTGCCCTCGAAACGGTCTAGCCAATCTGTAGCGGCCTGAGAGACCGTGGTGGGGTTTAGAGGCACCTTGCCAGACTTCCGGGCCGTGAGGTCTACCAGCCATCCTCTCGCCGCGTCCTGTGCCTGTTGGAAGCTCTTGCCAACGTCTTCTGATAAATCGTTCGCCTTGCCAAGAGAACCGTGTGTATAGCCCGTCTGTGGATCGTGTGCACGGGCAATCCATGTACCGCCACGTGCACCACGCCGATACCCAAGCGACAATCCATCAGAGACGTGTGTGAAGTATGGCGTCGTTTGAATCGGCAAGCGTTGTCGCGCTGCTCTGCTGCCAAGTTCACGGGCTGAGTGTTCTGAGGTCTTCGGCACTGGCGCTCCAAAACGTGTTGAGATAGATGTTGAGTATTCAGGGGCGAACAGCCCTAAGCGTCTGTGGACAGTATACAACGCACATCTCACAAAAGCCGCGTAATCATTGAGTTTTCTGATGGTTTCTGATGTCCGCCAACGTCCACAACACCTGTAAAAATCCACCTTCACACGGTGGAAGTCGTAGGTTCGAATCCTGCTGTGCCCACCATAAACTGTTTAGAATGAATAGGTTCAGAGGCCAACTGCTTCCTTTTCCTCCTTCGAGGGTGCTAAAGGGTGCTGAGAGTTTTTGTTGATGGGCAAGAGCATTTCGACCACCTTGTGATTCGCCTCACGTTTCTGGAATGAGACAGCCTGGGTGTAGAGGTCCAAAGTAATTTGAGAGTTGGCGTGGCGTAGCAGCTCCTGCGCTGTTTTCACGTCCACCCCCAGGGTACGAAGATTGGTTGCCAGTGAGTGCCGGAAGGTATGCCATCCCACAGTCTTGCCGGTCACCCCTGCCCGCTTGAGGGCGGGACGGATCACCTTTTGCAGGACCATGTCAGGCCAAACCGGAATACTTCCGTTGCTTCGCAAGGACGGAAACAGGAAGTCACCCGGCTGTTTGTACAGGGTGACCTCCCGCCAGCCCCGCAGAGCATCCGCAACCTGGGGATGCAGAGGCACCGGTTTGGCGCTGGCAGCAGTCTTGGTTTCGCCCATCTGACCGCGAACACCTCGCGAGTGGAGCTGCGCTTTCCGCTCTCCTCCACGAGTTCGTGCTTCTTGTAATGGTTGATGAGTTCCGCGACCGTCTCCGGTAAGCGAACCTCAGTGTTGATCTTGGCGGGAAAGCGTCAGGACAGTCCTTTCCACATCACGAATGCGCAGGAATTCCCGAACGCTCCCGATCCTCTTCTTGCGGTAGACACGCTGGCCGCCCACATCCTCGTAGAAGCGCAGGTACCAAGTGTCGTCTGTCTTTTTGTTCTTCACGCGCACAATACTTCCATGCTGAAATCGCGGTGTTCCGATCATCGGATAAATCCTCCGGTCGGAACATCGGTGGCTGGAATGAGTGTACCGGGAAGCGCCTCGCAATCTAACCGAGGCTTTCCTATGCGGCGGAAGAGCAACGGGCGCTGCGAGGCAAGAAGGAGACACCCAAGACGCGCAATGGACATATCCGGTTTATGGACGATCATAGCTTAATCGACAAGCCGCTCGATGTCAGTGGGTTGAGTCTGGATTGGGTAGCAGGAACGACTGATCCGCTGTTGCCCACTTGACGCCAGCCCAGCGCAACTTGCCTTACTTGCACTTTCGTGAGGAGCTGAGCTGGAAGAAGATCGGCAAGGTGTTGGGAGCAATGAGGACAATGCAAGTAGGCGAGATGCTTTGGGGGCACATTTTTGGCGCACGTAGGGGTTGTGTCTTACGCGCGCGCCCGTTTTTAATCACCTTCGTTGGAGTACATCTGAACCACCTGCATATCAGATTGGAATTGCTCGATGAGCTTATCGCCGAGTTGGCGCGTCCGGCGACTGACGTTGATTGATCAGCTGATGGGCTTCCAGGCAGCTGAAGCACCGAGCCTCTGGCTCGTGGATTCGAAGCTACGTGAGAGTCAGATTTAACGTTCAACACTGGATGTTTGCCCTAGCTTTGGCGGGAACTCCGAAACCGGTTTAGTACCGCTCGAAAACGGAGTGCTATCCGGGCCTCGTCGGCAGCGTTCACGGCTGTAAACGCTCCTGAGGACGTTCCGTTTGCAAACGCGCACAGTTAACCCATGAAATGAGAGAGCAAATGAATAATGGCCGTATCCCCGGACCGGGAAGGTTGCCAGACAGGCCGCGCGAACCAGAAGTCTGGCCACGCACTTCACGGAAGGGGAGGTAGATCGGTTAACCCGAGGGCTGACGCCTCCGGTCAGTCCCTGTCCGGTTGGAGGCGGGAGCAGCTGCTGGCTGCAGCGGCCCGCGAGCACGACGATCCGGTCTTTACGGCCTTGATCGCACTCCGGATGCTGGTCAACAAAGCCTTGCGTGGCTTCACCGGCAAGTTCGGCTTAACGTCAGAACACCTCGAAGGCATCCAGGAGAAGACGCGCAGGACCAAACGTCAGGCCGCTCGCGAGGTCCTGACCCAGTACACCGGAGGATAGGTGCTTGGCGCCCTTTTGAAGGAGTCCCGGGCGAACCCGGAGGCTTGTCCGATCCGCAATCCCCGCAGGTTTGCGGCTGCGGGGTCCGAAGATCCCAGTTTTGATCCGTCGGCCACACAGGCCGATCTGGCCGAATCGAGCTTATTAGTTTGGGAGTGGTTCCAGCCGAAAACGCATGGACGATGGCGATTCCTCTGCAACCAGCTACTGGAACCCGACTACCGTCCAAGGCTCCTGGTGATCCAGGGCGCCTGCCCGACAGGAGCAAGCCAGGAGCAAGCGCATACACTCTCACAGCAGCGTCTTTTATGCGGCACCCTCACTCCTTGCGTCTCGAGCTCTATCGGACCAGAGTGCAGGCGTTATGGAGTAAATTCCAGTATCAGATGGGTCCAGTATGTACATCAACGCCTTCCTACATCACGTGCCCTGACATCACTGTCAGAATCTAGGATGGCTTTCAAGGCGTACCGCCAGTGTTCCGCGTGAAAGGGTCAGGCCGCTAACAGGTAACAGCCTGAAACCGGGCATCCAACCGCATAAGACTAATGGAGTGGATCCAGAACCAGCTTCTGGATGCTTCCGGCTACAAAGCGACTGATGAAACTATGGCCTACGTAAGGCTCGCTACGCCCGTTCTTGGGATCTGCCGTGTAGTGCATTGTGAGCCGAATGACTTCGTTTTCGTAATCAGGTCTACCCAGATCTGGCCAAGGTATCGAGTTGCTGGATTGGCCTCTTGAATGGGTTCCTTTCTTTGCTTGCGGGTGATCATCAAGCAGCACAGCGTCTAAGGTATGAGTCTCCTGCTCCTTCTTGCGTTCAAGGAAGCAACTCTTCCGATATCGCCGGGCGAAAAGCGTGTGCTCGCAGGCATGGACAAAGCATAATCCCTGTTCGCCGAGGCAGGTTATGATCTCCTCTGCTGGAACTGAGCGTAGCAGCTCATATAGCCATGCATAACGTGAGCGCTTGGGGATGACCTATCTCAGATTTCGAGAACTCTTGCGGGTAGGTTCCCCTTGTTCGAGTAGAGATCTCAAGACGGGCCATGGCCTGTTCCACGCAACAGTGCAACAGATTCAAAACCTGCTCTGCTTCTTCTGAATCGGGCGTGAGAGCAAGACCCAGGTCGACAGCCTCGGCCAATTTGGTGTAAAACAACCCGACATCGGAAGTAAGCTGCGCATACTGCGGCCACTCCGCCTGCTTTCTCTCCTTCCTGACCCTATCCCATGCAAAGCGGATTCGTTGAATCTCGTTCGTAGAGAAGCCGGGGAACCGCGTTCCCGCAGCGTCTACCGACTTGTTGGCAGATGCGGCGATCGCCCCACGAAGCGCAGATGGTAACGTATCTAGTTGCTTACAGTGATGCACCCAGGCGGACTTTGTAAGATGCGTTTCGCGACCAGAGATCGCTATGGCTTTGTTGGCTTTGGAATTGGCGGCTGACTCAAATAGCCGTTTACACTCGGCAGGGCCGAGGCGCGCCAAGCGCCCTCGGCGAACACGCTCCCAAGTCTCGTCTCTTAAATGCTTGCACGATTTACGCCTGCCGCGCTTAAAGCGCGAGTAATACTCTGAGAACAAGACGCCACAATTGCATCGCACCTCGACTCTCTGCCCACGATTCTTCCCATGCCGAGGAAGAAGGCCCACTATGGTGCCAGAAACACTCCGCTCACCAATTTTTGCTTTTGACCTCGCCATCGACTCTCCATGATTGTCCGTGACAAATGATTACTTCCTGCCAAGTGCGAGCGGCAGGGGGCCGCTCACACTCCCAGGAGTGTTGATCTGGAACGCAGTGCTACGAGCTCCCACAGATGAGAGCTTGTATCTATAGCGCAGTAGGTATTTGGGTGATCCCCTGAAGGGGAAGATCACCGCAGAATCAAAGCTGGAACCGACCCGGAGCTATATACAGGTACCGAGGCCGTGTTGCGTTCCAGCTTCTGAACACAGTAGAGATCAAACAGGCGAGGCTGTATAGATCCCGAAAGTACACTGTCCTTTCGGGTTATCGGATGGGTGATGCAGGTATGAAACAGTTCCGCTAGTCTGAATCAGGCTCAAGAACGAGCTTGATACGTGCAGCCTCAAACAGGAGAGATCTGGACTCAAGAATCTACGACTCTACAAGAGAGTTTAGGAAGTGATCACATAAGAGTTTCCTGTCTGACACAGTTTGACCGCACTACTGGGCCAGATCAGGCAACTGCGGAGGTCTTCTGTCAGCAGCTGTGCATCCAGCAAGTCGTAAGTCAAGCCGGCACAGCGTTCTTAGGCGGCAGTGCGTATGTGCGATCAGCATCGAACCTGCCACCGATCCCAGGTACACGTGGAATCACAGCACGAGGTCTTAAGTTGAAGACCAAGACTTAACTGCCTGTAGCCCCTGTGACCGCACGGAATGTTGATCCCGGGCAGAGGAACATCTCCAGCAGCTGGACAGCCAATCGCTAGCTCAACGGCTGAGTGAGATGTCCATCCAGTCTGCCGTTTACTGGTGAAAAGCGTAGCGTTAGCTGCCGGCAGTGGTTTCAGAACTCGGCAGGTCCGAGCGACGAGAGACACCGGGTAAATTTGACCTTTTTACGCCCTTTCGCCGAGTTTGAGCCAATTCACTCCGCGGTGTCGCTTCGGGCCGCGGTTGCAGTAAACACTTCGGCAGCAGTGCTCACCGCGGCTAGGCTTCACAGAAGGTCGTATGTTGCCTTGTCGGCCCACAGCCGTCGCTCCAACCACATCAGGAGATATAACATGACAGCACTTGCTCCTGTAGATATAGAACTGCGCGAAGCCGAGCTTCTGCTACTGAAGCCTGGGCTCAAGCTGCTGGTGGACGGCCTTGCCGATGCCCAGCGTGGCCTGTTCCCTCACCGCCGTCCCGGGGATCGTGTCAGTCTCGTAAGCACGCACGTCTACCAGGACAGAGCCTATGACGCCTCGATGCATTGGCTTGTGGTCGATCTGCACTACGAGATTCACAAATCCACCGAGGTCATGACCCTTCGCTGGGATCCCATCCAGCTGGCTGTAGCGCAGCTGGCGTTGCGGCTGTTCGTGCGTGGGTCATCCCAAGCCGCCGACAAACAGACCTTACGCGCCCTTGACGCTAAGCTCGAGGGATCCCGGAAAGGGGCCAAGCGACTCTGTATGGGACAAGACGATGCAAACACTTACCAGCGGACAGCGGCTATATGGCAATATTTTCTAAAGCGGATGCGCTACCACCTGCTGCAATACCAGGCGCCAGCTTGCAAAGTAGCTGGTATACGAAAGGACTGGTCGAGGCAGCGCGAGACCCTGACCACCATGGTGAACGAAGCCATCCGCGGACGCTGCTTCCACCCCTTACCTGAGGAAGATATCGATCGACTCGTGACCCTGGTCAAAGCCGAGCTGCGCAGGGGACGGCATCGCCTGACCCTGAAAAGGGGTCATCGACTCGCCTGCGGCTGGTAAGGAAGTGCTGTTTGATTTTGTTGAGAGACGGCGTCGCTGGCGCCTGATCCCGGCTCAGGGGGCTGTGTTGTCGTCCATCAGGCAAGCCATGCTGCGGGAGGCCAGTTTAAAGGGGTCGGTAGGGCGCAAGCAGCGGATGGATACATATGGGCCGATACAGAGCAGGATCGCTGGATTGCCGCGGCTCTGCGGTCGTACAGGCCGCCGTTGGACGCCGAGCCCGTCGGCGAACAGGTTGCGGGTAGTTGATCTGTACTCTAGTGTCCAGGGATCCCGCAGCTGCTAAGCGTGCTCGGCTCATTGTCACTGCACCATTTCAAAAAGGAGACCCGTTTGACGCTAAGCTTGTGCAAGCTTCACCGATTTTCGGCTAGTTGCAACGCCAAAAATCATTCCGTAAAGCTTGCCCTTCAGCTACCGCGACAACGACCTGCGTCCTCACTGTCTGTCCGATTCTGAACACCCCTGACCGGTTTCGGACACCACTTCGTTCCGAAGGTGTCCCAGATAGCCCTAAGCACTCCACACACTTTGGCAATCGACGTGCTTCCCTGCTTACCAGAGGATCCATGCGATGTCCGCAGCTTTACCCTCCGTTGCCGATCTTTCGATCATCCTGCGCCAGCTTCGCCGCTCCCGTGGCTTTGCCCTCACCGCTGTTCTCACGCTTGCTCTCGGTGTCGGTGCGAACGTCATTGTCTTTGGGGTGATCGACGCCCTTCTGCTTCGCAAGCTGCCTGCCCCCGCGCCGGAACAGCTTTCCTTCATTCAGCGCCCCGGTGCCAATGAGCTAACCCTTGCTTTTCCTGTCTATCGGGACCTGCGCGAGCGCAACCGCACCTTTGCGGAAATGGGCGCCTACGATCTCGCGCCCGTGGGGGTCAGCCTGCATGGTCAGGTCGAGCAGCGCTGGGCTACCCTCGCTACCGGCAGCTACTTCGACCTCCTGGGCATTAAGCCTCTTCTAGGCCGCTTTCCCACCGCCGCCGATGACGCTCGCGGTATCAATGCCAGTCCGTTCGTCGTTCTAACCTATGACACCTGGCAGCATGAGTTCAACGCCGATCCCGCGATCATTGGGCGAAAGATCCTCCTCTCGAAAGCTCCTTTCACGATCATCGGCATCGCTCCGCCCGGCTTCTACGGCACTGAAAGGATTGTGCGTCCCACCCTATGGGCAGATCTTTGGAACGCATCGCAGCTGGTCGGAGAGGGCCAGCTTGACAGTCGCTCCTCCCAATGGATGTGGACTATCGGACGCCGGAAACCCGGTGTATCTGTCGCGGAGGCCGAGGCCGACCTCAACCGCATCGGCCACGAGCTTGCCCGCGAGTACCCCAAAACCGATGAGCGCGATGCCTTCCGCCTCGCCGAACCGGGCTTTCTGGGCAATACGCTCGGCCCCGCGCTGCGCAACTTTCTGGCCGCAGTGATGCTTCTTTCTGCACTTGTCCTCGCTGCCGCCTGCGCCAACCTCGGCGGCCTCTACGCTGCCCGTGCCGCCGACCGCCGCCGCGAGATCGCCATTCGCATGGCCCTCGGCTCCTCCCAGGCCCGCATTACCGTCCACCTTGTCATAGAGTCACTCCTGCTCAGCCTCGCCGGCGGCCTGCTGGGCTGCGTGCTGGCTCGTACCGTCCTCCACGCCCTCACCAACTACCGTCCACCTTTTGACTTCCCCATCTCCGTCGTTGTGGATCCTGCCTGGACGGTGTACGCCTTCGCGCTTGCCCTTTCGGTTGCCGTCGGTCTGCTTTGCGGTATGGTACCTGCGCGCGAGGCGCGCCGTACCGATCTTCAGGATGTATTAAAGACCGGTAAACTTGGCAGTCTTGGGCATGGCCGTCGCTGGACTGTGCGTGACGCCCTCCTGCTCATCGAGGTCACCCTCTGCTGCGTCCTCGTCACCGCCTCGGCCGTCTCCCTCCGCGGCCTGCTCCGGTCGAACCATCTAGCGCTGGGATTTCACCCGGACGGCGTCACACTGCTGTCCTACAATCTCGCAATTGCCGGCTACCATGCAGACGACAGCGTTCAGTTCAGCCGAACCCTAGCCGAACGGGCCGCCCGCGTACCCGGCGTCGCCGACGTGGCCTTTGCCAGCAACACACCGCTTGATGTCATCGGCAACAACGGCGAACACGTCTACCCGGCCGGGACCGCGGACTTCCGTCCGTCCAACAGCGTCTTCAGCGCGCAGGAATATGACATTTCGCCAAACTTCTTCCGCACTGCCGGCATTGCCCTGCTGCAAGGTCGCGACTTTACCTGGACCGATGACCCCAAGGCGCCGCGGGTCGCCATTGTCAACCTCCGCTTCGCCCAGTTGCTCTTTCCAAACCGTTCCGCACTCGGCCAGTTCTTTTCCATCGGCGGCAAACACCCGGTGCAGATCGTCGGTATCGCGGAGCAGGGCCTGTACTCCTCTTTGACCGAAAATCCCCAACCGATCCTGTTCTTCCCCATCGCCCAGGGACCGGATATGTTTACCAAGCTGCTGCTTCGCGTACAGCCCGGAGCTGACGCCGAGCAGCCTCGGATTGCTAACGCTGTCGTCGCCCTTTTGCATGCTCAGGACCCTGCGGTTCCGATCAGCAGCGTCCTCACCTGGCAGGCAGCACTTGCCCCTGTGCTGTTTCCGGCCCGGGCCGCCACGGTCGCTCTTGGCGTACTCGGCACGCTGGCCCTGGTCCTCGCGGTCACCGGCATCTTCGGCTTGGCTTCCTATACCGTCGTTCGCCGCATGCGCGAGTTCGGCATCCGCCTCGCGCTCGGGGCGGCCCGCAAAGCCATCCTGGCTGCGGCTCTCGGCCGCGTCGCACGGATCATTCTTGCCGGCTCCGCCTGTGGACTGGCGCTCGGCCTCCTCAGCACCCGGATCCTCGCGGCGGTCGTTTACGGCGCCCACGCCACCGACCCCTGGGTGCTGCTGGCTGCCGCTCTCACCATGGCCCTCGTCGGCCTGCTCGCCACAGCCGCCCCGGCCCGCCATGCCCTGCGTGTCGAGCCTGCTACCCTGCTGCGCGAAGAATAAGTGAGCTGGCCAGTGCAAGAGTTATTTCCGCGGCTTGAGCCAGGACTTCTGAACTACTTGCCTGTACCGAAGCTAATCGGCGTGGTTATTTAAGGCGCTCTAAGTGGCCGCGCCTCGCCCGTGCGAGAAGAGAATTTCTATTTACGGCGAAACACCTGGTCCAAACAAACATCAGGTGCGAGCAGCCTGGGCCGCTCACATTTAGAAAGCGGTGACGTTACGCACTCCTATGAGCATCGACCGCGGCGCGTCCTTGAAGGCCGCTCCGGATGCAGGTCTTACGGCACGTACCGAGTCGATAGCCGGTCCCGTCTGAGCCCACCGAGATCATACGAGCTCCTAGCCAGCATTAGGTGGGCTCAGGGCAGCTATCCGGCCTCTACGGTCGCGAGGAGATGAAAAGGCCTGATCACCCTCTTGATTAACGGAAAGGACTCGTTAGTTTGAACAGCTGTGCGGTAGAGAGCACCGACCGAAGCTCGCCTTCATGCAAGGTCCTCATTTTGGTGGGTACCGGCGCCGATGACACGATGACTGGCATGGGACAAAAGCTCGGAAAGGACGAAAAGCGAAGCCCGGAGAAGTTTACAACGGCATTACCATCCTGGCGGAGGCTGGGCATGACAGCCATGGCTACGTGATGGTCGACGTTCAATGCGGCGCTTGCGGCTGCACGATGCGTACACGGTCGTGCTACGTGACAACACCCAACCCTCACTACCAGACTCGCAGCTGTAGCTGCCAATCGAAAGCCCGTGCCAACGAAATGATTGATGAACAGATTGCAGATCTGTCGAAGAGAACAAAAGAGCTGATCGCGCTTAAGATTGAGATTAGACCTTCCTACCTACAGGTGCGGCAGACCGCGTACCACTTCGGCATGACTGGAAAGCTCGCCGTATACGCGTACCGCCGTATACGCAAGCACTGGCGCGAACTCTAAACTCTATTGGTACGACCTCAGAAGCGAAAAGATGGGAGAGATCTGGCTATGTGCCATGCGATCGGGAATCTGGGCAGCGCAGAAGAAGTCTTATAAGAGTCAGGCCGAAGTGTTGGCCATCATTGTCTGGCCAAGTAAAATATCAGGGGCGCGGCTGCTATGGCCATACCGAAGTCAGGCCGCTCCGACCGTAGAAGACCAGACTTCTGCTGGCCTAGATCGATTCTGCCGCCCTGTTATGTAAACATGATCATGTTGCCCGCGCGGTGAGCACTTCTATCTGCGGCAAAGCACCTGGTCGGTTCTATGGTTTCATGCCTTGTTTCCCGCCACGCCCATTTGCAACTTCGTGCTACGTCGAAGTTGCCGATGTCCGGCTTTCGCAAAAACGAACTAGGTTGCATAAAAAGGGGTCGAGAGTGTGGTTTTCGAACCATTTTGCAGAAAAGTGATGACTTAGGCGACACCTTTGGGTCATTCGGGTCCTAAAACGCCCGGCTTAGTATAGGCACTCACCCGCAAAAACCGTTGGGATGTGCAACTTATTTTTTGGAGCCGTTCCTGAACAGCTTCGCCATGCCGCAGCGAGCAACTTAAGTTGCGCATTTCCGTGCTGCTTTTCCTATCCTGGGTATGGCAGGGTCTATGCAAGAGATGAACCCGGCCGAACAGCATGGCCGGTCCTGCTTGCTTGTTGCCGGTGAGTGTCCGCTCCCGGTTCTCCCTTGCGCTTACCTTGGCCTACGCTTCCACCCCTTCCAGCGTTGCTTGTTTCTGCCTTCGTGACTCCCGTATGGCTTCTACTGCGTGCATCAAGTGGACCTGTGTGACTGTGCTGCCGCTGCGCGCTGCTTTGACCGCTGCCGTGATGACCGCGGTCTTCACATCCCGTCCCGCCAGGCCCTCAGAGCAGTCTGCAAGATTGTCGAGGGAGACGCCTTCGGTCGGCAAGCTGGCAGGCAAGTGCCGCTGCCAGATCTCCCACAACGCCAGGCCCTTGACGTGACATTCGCCCAGCAGAAGTACTCTGGGGCAATCACAACTGCTTTCAATGTGTTCACCATCAGCGGCTCCGTCTCCACAGCGTCCTTGCCGGTGGTCCTTGCACTTTTCGGTGAAGCTGGCCAAGGTACAATCACTCTTTCGGAGGTAGGCCTTCAGCTTGAAAGCACTTATACCCTAGCCCCGCCGCGGTGAATTTCTCCTTCTCGTGTCTGTAGCCCATTGCTTGCTTGTGAGCCGGGCGAGCCGATTGACATGATCGACCAAAGAAGCTGCGGGACGGTTTAGGACACACTCTTTCTCACGGAGTAGGTTCTGAGCTGTGTGGCCTTTCGCTCCAAGGCCGAGCATGCAATTCCAACCAAGCCACCATACCGAGGACATGGGCGCGATGTTGGCGCTTTCCATCGGCGTTCAGGCTGCTCAGGAGCGTGACCGGGGTTCCGAAGTACAAAATCGAGGGTTCGACGTTGATGTGCATTCAAGGAGAATGCGAGAGGAAGAGAATGCCAGCACTCCGTTTCTTGCTTTCGAATCGCGTTTACACCCGCCGCTGTGATTGTTGGCCGTAAACGCCACGCCCTGCTTAGAGTTGTCGCTACGCTGGAGGGATAGCAACAATGTTCATTCAGCAATCCACCGAGTACATCCAGCTGATCGAGGCTGAGATCGAGCGGCTGCAGCAGCTTAGAAAACCAGGTGCAAACCACGATCCAGAGCGAAGAGCAGTTTGAGAACGAAAAGTCGCCGGCAGCCCGCAAGCGTGCAGCCAAGAGGACCGCAGGGAAGAAAGCTGCCAGCAAGGAGGCCGCAGCCAAGAAGCGCGGCCGTCCAAGGGTCGAAGTGTCAGCAGCATAGACCAGCACCGAGGAGATGCAGTGGCAACCAAGAAAGCAGCAAAGAAGAGGACCGCCGTTTCGGCCAAGATGTGGTGCAGGTCAAAACTGGCCTGCCCTTGATCTCCCTTACCTGCTTACGATTGGCGCGGGCGAGGACGGCTTAACGTGGCTAAGAAAGGATAAGATGGCATCCTTTGCTCATGGCTGCCGCACCTGTTCTCGACTACGCGCCCAGCTTGCCCGCAGAGCTGCCAGACATTAGACCCTGCGAGCACTGACTGGTGCTACTGAGAGCCTTTTGGACCAGCTGAGGTGCTCCGATCCTCGCGCGCAGCCCTACCGTGGATTCGGAGGTGGTCCGCTCTGGCGAGTCGCTGAGCGTACTGTATAGCCTGCCAGGAGGACGGTCCTCAACCGCATGTCGAGATGCAGACCTCAGACTCCTCAGTGCAGTAGCGATGGTTCATTGCGCCGCGACGAGCTCCTCATAAAAGGACCCTGTCATAGACCTACCGGTTCCCTTCGCACGTCAACTTCCGCTATTGCGTTCTCACAGCTCTGGTTATAGCCTCCTGCTTTTGCAGCGGCGCCGAAGTTCGCTGCGAGCCTTCACCCAGCATTAGGCGAACCGTGTTGCCTGCCAGGAAGACGGACTTCACCGCAAGTCGAGTTGCGGATCTCAGACTCCCTAGATGTAGGGCCGGATTCTTCGTTGCGCCGCAACAAGCTTGCAATAGAGGACCTTGTCGTAGACCTCTCAGTGCCCCTTGCGTAATAGTTTTCTACCCTTCGACTTTCCATTTCTAGCTGCACGACCGAACAATGGTTATCTCAATTGAGCTTTGCAAGCTTATGGACTTAAGTTGAAAAATGCTTTCGGGTCCTGACCCTGCACTCGGGGATCCCGCTCTGTCGCGATGATCCTGTCGAG
>CAXSCE010000032.1:0-43319 GCA_964236545.1 uncultured Bryocella sp. | reverse complement strand
GAGCCACAGGAGAAACCCTGCAGAAAAATGGCATCGCGCTAGACCCGGCTCTCAAAAGATAGTTCAGGCCCCGTATCCGCCCACCTCGCACGACCAGGGTGTATCGACACATAGGCTCGATGTGCTGTGATGCGGGGCTAGATGTGCCGTGAAAATAATCTCGATTTGCCTCAACGGCATCATCTCGACCGGAGCGAGACAGTTTTTCTGTCTCGCGGAGTGGAGAGACCCCTGTATCTCGGAGCGGCGATAAATCCCCAGCTTCAGCCAAGAGATCTTCGACAACCACAGCCTCGACAACCGCAATCCACCTTCAGTTCAGCAGCACGGCTCCTAGGCAGCAACACCCACTATCCTTCCCACATGCCTCCGCACCCCATCGGCACTGTCCTCGAGCTTTGGCGCTTTCCGGTAAAGAGCATGCGCGGCGAATCACTTTCCACCGTGCACCTCACCCCGCAGGGCCTCGAGGGCAACCGTCGCTATGCCGTCTCGTCCACGGCCGCCCCGGCCGGCAAGCCGCTGCTCGGGAGCGCCGAACGCACCGCTACCCTGCGCTACACGGCGCGTCTGGGACCCACACCCTCCGTCACCACACCCGAAGGCCTGACGCTCCCGCTGCCTTCGGCCGCCTTGCTCGAAAACCTGCAATCGGCGGTCGCCCAACCCGGCGCACAGCTCGGTCTGCAGACCTCAACCGAGAACCCAATCCAGACCCCGTTCTTCGACGTCCGCCCCGTCTCGCTCATCTCCGAAGCGACGCTGCAGGCCCTCGCCAAAGAGCTCGGCCGCCCGCTCAACCCGCTGCGCTTCCGCTCCAACCTGGTTCTGGCGCTCGGAGGCGCTGAACCCTTCGCCGAAGACAGGCTCAGCGGCAAAATCCTGCAATTCGGCGATGCCGAAGGCCCACAACTCCGCATCCTGGAGCGCATTCCGCGCTGCAGGGTCGTCTCGCTCGACCCCGAAACGGCCACCCCCGATCCCACGCTCCTGCGCCACCTCGCCCGGCACCACGAAGGCCGCATCGGCATCTACGCCCGCGTGGAGCGGCCAGGCACGCTGCGCCGCGGAGATCCCCTCTGGCTGCACTCCCCATGCTGAGCCTGCCCATATTCTTGGTTGTCATTCCCGCAGGGAATCTGCGTTTCGTCGTCCGCCCGTCAGGACCGTCTCACCAACCCAATGCCTACCCTCGTCCGGCCTCATACACCTTTAGCTGCACAAACGCCGCGCGCAGCAGCGGCGCTGGCACACGCCCAGCCCGCGCCAGCAGATCACCCAGCACATGGTCCGCCTCCACCGGCGCGCCTTTCGTCATATCCCGGTACATGGACGAGGTCAGCGGCGATCCCTTCTCCAGCATGCGTTTCGTGTGATCGGCCAGCATCGCCGCATCCGGGGGGTAGCCGTTGGCCTCGGCGATCCCCGTGCACTCCGCAATGACGGCCCGGATAAACGCCTCGCCCTCCGGCGCCGAGGCCGCCTGCCCAGTCGCGCCCCTTGCAAGCACGCACACCCCGCCGATGCTCGCCAAAATCCACCACTTCTGCCACAGCGTCGCCACAATATCCGGCTGCGAAATGGCCTCGAACCCCGCTCCCTGCATCTCGCGGTCCACGGCCTCGATCCGCGGGGTACGTTCCCCGCCCAATTCCCCATAGCTCAGCTCACCTAGCGCTGTCTTCTGGTGAATGCGCCCATCCGCATCCATATCCGCCACAATCCGCACTGACCCGCCCAGCACCCGCTCGGCCCCGAACCGCTCCGTCAGCATCGCGATCTGCCGCATCCCGTTCAGGATCGGCAGCAGGGCCGTATCCGGTCCCACCGCCGGCGCGAAGTCGTCCATCGCGCTCTCCAGCTGGTAGGCCTTGGTGCTGATCACGATAAGCGCAAACGGCTCCTGCTCCGGCCCAAACTCCCGCAACTCCGCCGCTGTCACCGCGGGCGGCCGTACTGTCACCATCTTTTCCGGCGTTACTAGCACCAGCCCGCTCTCGCGCACCTTTTGCGCGCGCGCTTCATGCAGCAAAAACGTCACATCCCGCCCCGCGCGGGCCAGCATGCCGCCGAAGAACCCGCCCGTTGCCCCCGCACCCACCACCAAAATCCGCACAGCGCTCCCTTGCTTCTCTGACCTACAGTCCCAACTCGCTCAACCCCGGGTGCCCTGCCGGCCGAGGCCCCTGCGCCCAACGGAACAGCCGCTCCGCCTCCGCGATCGGCAGATCGTTGATCGACGCATGACGCGCCCGCATCAGGCCCACCGCGTCGAATTCCCAGTTCTCATTGCCATACGACCGAAACCATTGCACCGCCGCATCGTGCCACTCATACGCAAAGCGCACAGCGATCCGATCGCCATCAAAGGCCCACAGCTCCTTGATCAGCCGGTAGTCCAACTCCCGCTCCCACTTGCGCCTGAGGAACGCCACGATCGCCTCCCTCCCGGCAAAGATCTCCGCACGATTCCGCCATCGGCTGTCCGGCGTATACGCCAGGGCGACTTTCTCCGGATCGCGGCCATTCCACGCATCCTCCGCCTTACGCACCTTCTCCACTGCACTTTCCCGCGTAAACGGCGGCACCGGCGGCCTGATCTCCTCAGCCTTCATCGATCCTCCACGGCAAACAGATGCCAAACGCCTCCCCGGCGGGCGTGAACCATGCTCCCGCTCACGAGCTTTACGGACATAGCGCGGTCATCCGCAGTGCCATGCCCGACCGCGTTGATGGCGACCAAACCTTTGTAGCAGTGAAAGGACCGGCGATGTCACCTACTCTGTGGAAATGCGCTTTCGAGGGGGCTTCACAGGTGCAGCATTGGACATGCAGGGCACAACCGGGGTTGCCAAAAGCAACACGGCCCTGCGGGAACAGGGCCGTCACTTCCCATTGAAAGGAGAAAGCGATGTTGCGTTTGCGCATTCGCTTCGATCTTGCAATCCATCTGCCCCTGCAGTGGATTGCCGCATTGCTCCACCTGCTCAGATAAGCGGGTGAAACCACTCCGGTGGTATGAGGCCCACCGGAAGTGCTTCCATCATACAAGCTTTTCCTCCCAGCGCAAGGAAATCATCGCCAATCAACATCTCACGCCGTAGCCTGCTCTTCCAGCTGTACCGACGCTTCTTCCCACTCCGCCGTCAGCGCCGCATGACGATCCCGCAACGCTCCCAGCTCTGTCGCCAACCCCTTCGCAGCCTCCGCCGTCGTGTAGTTAGCTTGCTGTGCCTCGGCCAGCTCGATGCGCGACTCCAGTTCCGGCAGCTCCTCTTCGATCGCCGCCACGCGATCCTCCAGGTGCTTCAGCTTCAGCGGATTCACCTTCTTCACCTGGACCTTGGGCGTCTTCACCACGGGCTGTAGCGACCCTTCAATCTCATGTGTCGACTCGAATGCCACACTCACCGCTGGCTCAGGCACCGCTCGCGGCTCTTCCTTCACCCCCACCTGCTTCACCGCCTTGAACATCCCCGTCGCCGGATCGATCGTGCCGCCCGTCGAAGAATCCGTCTTCATCCGCGCCGTCGCCTCGGTCGTGGTCGAAGGCATCCCGCCGCCCTTGCGGTGCAAGTAATCCTCATAGTTCCCGGGATAGATGTGCACCCGGCGCTCCTCCACCTCGAAGACCCGCGTCGCGAGGCCGTCGATAAAGTACCGGTCGTGCGAAACAAACAGCACCGTGCCCGAGAAGTTTCGCACCGCATCCAGCAGCACATCCTTGGCACGCATATCCAGGTGATTCGTGGGCTCATCCAGCAGAATGAAATTCGCCGGCGACACCAGCATCTTCGCCAACGCATAGCGGTTGCGCTCCCCGCCCGAAAGCACCCCGAGCCGCTTGTACACATCGTCGCCCGTGAACATGAAGCAGCCCAGCAGCGATCGCAGCGTCACCACATCCACCCGCGGATTGGACCCCGTGATGTCGTCCAGCATCTCCGCATCGCCGTCCAGCACCTTGTACTGGTCCTGCGCGAAATAGTCCGCCGCGACGTTATGCCCCAGCTTGATCTCGCCTTTGGTTGGCTTTTCGAGGTTAGCCAGCATCCGCAGCATCGTGGATTTACCCGCGCCATTCACCCCCACCAGCGCAATGCGATCGCCGCGCTCAATCGTGAACCCCACATCCTCTAAAATTCGCTTCGTGCCGCCCGTCGGTGTCGGATAATCCTTGGTCAGCCCCTTCACTTCCATCACCGTGCGCCCACTCGCGGGCGGCTGCGGGAAGCTGAAGTGGATCGTCGCCTCTTCCTCC
The DNA here is from genome assembly GCA_964236545.1 of uncultured Bryocella sp. Lineage (GTDB taxonomy): Bacteria > Acidobacteriota > Terriglobia > Terriglobales > Acidobacteriaceae > Granulicella. The sequence continues at coordinate 39,058 of CAXSCE010000032.1, read as the reverse complement.
GGCACCTCAATCCGCACAATCTTGTCCAGCTCTTTGATCCGCGACTGCACCTGCTTGGCCTTGGTCGCCTGCGCGCGGAAACGGTTGATAAACGCCTCAAGATCCTCGATGCGCTCACGCTGGTTCTTGTACGCACTCATCAGCTGCGTGCGGCGCTCGTCTTTTAGGGTCAAATACTTCGAGTAGTTGCCGTGGTACACGTGCATCCGCTTGTTCCACACCTCCACCGTCTTGCTCACGGTCTGGTCCAGAAAATAACGGTCATGCGAGATCAGAATGAACGCGTTCTCATAGCCGTGGAGGTACTCCTCAAGCCAGTTGCGCGACTCCAGATCCAGATGGTTCGTCGGCTCGTCCAATAGCAGCAGCGAAGGCTTCTGCAGCAGCAGCTTGGCCAGCGCGATGCGCATCTGCCAGCCGCCGGAAAACTCCTCCGTACGCCGCTCCCAGTCTTCCTTGCTGAACCCCAACCCGCCCAGCACCGCGCCCACCTGCGCATCCAGCGTATAGATGTCATGCACATGCAGCAGCTCGGCGATCTCCGAGTACCGATCCGCCGCGGCCTGGTACTCCTTCGACTTCGGATCCGCCTCGCTCATAACGTGCGTCAGCTGTTCGTACTCCACCTCTAGTTGCAGCAGCTCGTCAAAAACGCTGAGGCACTCCTCAAAGACCGTCCGCCCCGAAAGCGCCAGTCCATCCTGCGGCAGGTACCCCAGCGTGGTCCCGCGCACCAGCGTCCGCTGGCCGTAGTCCAGCCCCTCCGCACCGGCGATCATCTTCAGCAGCGTGGATTTCCCCGTGCCATTGCCGCCGACCAGCCCCGTGCGTTCCTTGGGCGTGATCAGCCAGTTGAGTTCCTCGAATAACAGCTTGTGACCAAAGCGCTTTCCCGCGCCGGATAGTTGCAGCATCGCCCTCCTATTCTCGCAGAGGCTGTTTCCGCTGCGGACACCATGTTTGCATTCCCTCCATCCCACAGCTCTGCATTCGCACGTCGCCCGCTCGACATGCGCCGGCCACGAATATGTCATCCTGAAGCACAAGGAGCTTGAACCATGGCGCAAAACGTCGACATTCCCTCCGACCCTGCTATCCAGGCCCCTACACCCGTGATCACACTCCGTGACGACACCGCCGGAGGCACTCACCTGAACAAGGTGCAAAGCCACCACTTCCTCCGTGGTAAACAGACCGGCGGGGCGTACTCCCTGAGCGAAATCGTCTTCCAGCCAGGCGGGGAAGGCACGCCGTTGCACCGGCACCATCGGGAAGAGGAGACGTATTACGTCATCGAAGGTCAGCTTGAGGTGCATGTGGGGGACCAGAAGACAATCCTGAAACCCGGGGGAAGCGTTCTGTTGCCACGCGGTATCCCGCACAAGGTGCGGCCGGTAGGCGACGCCGTGACGCGGGTGCTTATGGTAATCAGTCCGCCCAGGTTGGTGGACATGCTGATTGAGCTGGACAGGCTTACCGATCGCGGAGAGGCGGATGCCGCTGCTCTGGGCCGCCTTGCCGCCGAATATGAAGTCGATTTCGTGCCGGAGTAGCCTGGGACAACTCATTCTCCACTGGGCCTCGCCCTAAAACAGCTCTCCACGCACATCCTCGGCACTCCTCCTCGTAGTTCGGACATATTCCCTCTGGCCGCACCGGTCGCCTCCCCATTCGCATCGAAAGCCGGGGAAGGGCTCGCGATGGCAACCCCGGTAACCCCGGAAATTTCGGCAACCTCGAAAATCTCGCCCGACTCGCCCGACTCGCCCGACTTGTTCGCCGCGCTTCCGCAGCCGCCCACGCCACGCCGTCTCCCGCCCTGGCAGCGGCGCCCGTGGCTGGTTTGCACCTCGCTCGCCCTGCTGGCCTGCCTGGCCCTCATCCTGAGCGCCGAATACGTACTCCGCAACGCCGAGCCGATCCTCCGGAAGCGCATCACGGCGACCCTTGCCTCTCGTTTCCACGCTCCGGTCACGCTTGATGGGCTCGAGATCTCGCTTTTTCGCGGCATCGAGGTCCATGGCCGAGGCCTTCGCATCGGCTACGCCGCCAACACCGTTATCGATACCGTGCAGCGCTCACCGAACAGTCCCATGATCTCGGTTCGGCAGTTCGCCTTCCGCACCGGCCTGCGCGCGCTGGTCGGCGACACCCTGGCGCACCGCCCGCTGCACATCGCCGACGTCCGCGTCGAAGGCCTCGACCTCCACATCCCGCCGCTCCGCAACCGGGACAAGCCCGAACGCGACAGGGAACCCCTGGAACCCGAAAAATACGTGGTCGTCGTCGACCGGCTGCGCTGCGAAAACGTCCGGCTGTTCCTGGAAACGGAAAGGCAAGAAACGGAAAGGGAAGTAGGCAAGCGCAATCTCGGCCTCAGCGGCCTCAGCGGCGGTGAACCGACCCGCAAACCCCCGCTCGAGTTCGACATCAGCACCCTTACTCTCGAAAACGTGGGCCGGCACCAGGCCATGCGCTTTGACGCGCAACTCGTCAACGCCAAGCCCGTCGGCACCATCCACGCCTCCGGCCATTTCGGCCCCTGGGCCGGAAAGGCGGGGGACACGGGAAATACGGGAGACACGGGAGGTACGGGAGACCCGCTGGACGCGCCGGCAGCCGAACCCGGCAACACCCCCATCGACGGCCAGTACCGCTTCGACCACGCCGACCTCGGCACCGTCAAAGGCATCGCCGGCATCCTCAGCTCGGCCGGCCACTTTACCGGCACGCTCGACCGCATAACAATCGACGGCCACACCGACACGCCGAACTTCTCGCTCGCAATCGCCGGTCATCCCATGCCGCTGCACACCGACTTCCACGCCGTCGTCGATGGCACGAACGGCGATACCTATCTCCAACCCGTACACGCCGTCCTCGGCGGCTCAGCCTTCACCACGCGCGGAAAAATCGTGAAAGTCAAAGGTCTGGGCCACGACATCCAGCTCGACGTCGACATCCCCCACGGCCGCATGGAAGATTTTCTGCGCCTCGCCGTCAAAACCACTCCGCCCCTGCTGAACGGCACGCTTTCCATGCGAGCCACCCTCCACATTCCACCCGGCAGCACCCCAGTTCCGGAAAAGATGGCGATGGCCGGTGATTTCGACATCGCCGGCGTGCAGTTCAGCAACCCTCAGTGGCAGGACAGGATCGACGGCCTGAGCGCGCGCGCCCAGGGCAGGGCGGACGAGGCCAAAGCCTTCGCGGAGGACCACCGAACCGAGGTGCGCTCCCGGCTTTCTGCCCGTTTCACCCTCGACCACGGCGTACTCGGCATCACCGGCATGCACTACGCCCTGCCCGGTGCGCTCGTGCTGATGAACGGCGTCTACTCGGCCGATGGCAAACTGTTTGAATTCAAAGGCCATGTCCGCACGGACGCCACCGCCTCGCAAATGGTCGGCGGCTGGAAGGGCCTGCTGCTCAGCCCCCTTGACCACTTCCTGCAAAAGAACGGCGCCGGTGTGGAGCTGCCCGTCGAAATCTCCGGCACGGGCGGCGACATGCATTTTGGCCTTCCTACCTCCAGCGCGAACGCCCAACCCGTCCAGCTACTGGCCGATATCAGGAACAAAACCCGCGACCAACAGCGGTTCACCGCCGCCCGCGGCCTCGCCGCCCAGGCTGCCGAAGAAGACAAAGCCGCTGCCGCGGCTACCACCCTCGAAGAAGCCCAGCGCCACCATAATTTAGCCGTCCGCCTCCGGGAACAAGCTCGGCAGGATGCCCAGCCATCAACCACGAATCACGAATCACTCGTCACGAATGACCACCCATGAACCACTACCCGCTCCCAGCCTAACCACGCCCACGCCGGCTTGATCCCCCCAACACGCCTCCGTCGCCACAAAGACGGGAGCCCCGCGCCCCTGATACCGTGTAGCAATGCCCAGCCCCGGCCAAGGCGAGCTGTTCCGGCAACCTCCCAGCCCGCACGAGGCTGGTGGCGAACCCTTGCCGCATCCGGCGGCGAAGGGCAGCGGTTCGGACTTGGCGCCCGTCTGGCTGCAGCGTCTCTCGCTCGGGATGCTGGTAATTTTCTGCTTCTATGTCGGGGGTCTGGTCGCCGTCCTACCCTGGTCCCCACGCTACTGGGACGCCAACGCCTGGATTACCGGCCATCCCCGCGCCGCCGACTGGCTCCTGCGCGGCTGGATTCGCGGGCTGATCAGTGGCCTGGGTCTTATCGACCTTTGGATCGGCGTAAGCGAGCTGCTGCACTACCGCGATCAACGCCACTAGCCCGTCGCTGGACCCGCCTCATCTTCCGGTGTAGCCCTGACATCGGCCTCTTGTTGTCATCCCGCAGCGAAGCGGAGGGATCCGCTGCTTGAAGGCCGCTATACCTGAAGGACAACATCGCGGCTAACCCGCCACTTCCGGATTCAAGCCGGCAGAATCGACGCTTCCGCCGCCAAACCCTGTCTACATCGCCAGCGCCACACGTTCCAGCTCAGCCTGGATGTTTTCCGCGGTCACCCCGGGCACTTCAATGCGCGAGGCCACACCCCGCGCCTCATGGGAGGAAATGCCATACCCCCGCCCGCTCAAAAAGCTGGTAACGATCTCTGCCGCCTGAAAACTGTCCACACCCGACCGCAGCAGTTCGCTGCGCAATCCGACGAGATCGGAAGCGGTGAACTTTTCGACCAGCACTCTATCCTGTCCATCACTCATACGTTCCACCCTCGCCTCGATCTTGTTTTACCGAGACATCGCCACGAAACATTCGCGGTCGCCAGAATGCTTGGTACGACGGGAGTTCCGTCCACATAGTTTTCCCGCCACACCACGAAATCTGTTTCTCTCGCCAGAGGCATCATCCGTGGTGTATTTTCACCAATTGCACAAATGAAGGAAGCGCGGACCGTTCTGGAACAAACTGGCCTCGGCATCTCCCCCTCGCGATATTCTGAAGCCATGCCAGAAGTCCTCACCGCCCCATTTGTTCTGGACGGCGTTGCCGTTGCCGGGGAGATCAAAGCCGAGGTCGCCGAAGCCGTTCGCGCCCTCCGCGCTGCCGGCCATCAGCCTGGCCTCGCCGTCGTCCAGGTGGGCGAAAACTCCGCTTCGCAGATCTACGTCCGCAACAAGGTCCGCACCTGCGGCGAACTCGGCATCTACTCCGAACTCCATACACCGCCGGCGACGACCACGACCGCCGAACTGCTGACTCTGGTCGCCGACCTGAACCGGCGCGACGAGATCGACGGCATTCTCGTCCAACTGCCCCTTCCCGCCAGCATCGATGCGAACCGGATTCTTGAAGCCGTCGATCCGGGCAAGGATGTCGATGGTTTCCACCCCCTCAATAGCGGCCGTCTGCTGCATGGCGCCCCCCTGGGGGAAATTCTCACGCCCTGCACCCCCGCCGGCATCTTGGAAATCCTGCACCGCAGCGGCATCCCCCTGCGTGGCACCCGCGCCGTCGTGGTCGGCAAATCCAACATCGTCGGTAAACCCATGAGCGTTCTGCTGATGAACGAACAGGCAACGGTCACGGTTTGCAACCGCTTCACCAGGGATCTCGGGGCGCAAACCCGTGAAGCCGAACTCCTCGTCGTCGCCATCGGCCAACCCGGTTTGATCACCGCGGAGATGATCCGGCCCGGCGCCACCGTCATTGACGTCGGCATCAACCGCCTCACCGACGAAGCGGAGCTCGAACATTTCTTTCCCCCGGGCACTCCCGAATACGCCGGTCGTCTGGAAGGCTTCCGCAAGCGCGGCTCAACCGTCATCGGCGACGTCGACCCCCGCGCCTTCGCGCTGGCAGGCGCCTACACCCCCGTCCCCGGCGGGGTCGGTGCGCTTACCATCGCCATGCTGATGGCCAACACCGTCAAGGCGGCCCGCCTCCGCCGCGAACGCTAACCCATGCTGCGTGTGGGCCTCACCGGCGAGCTCGGCAGCGGTAAATCCACCGTTGCCCGTATCCTTGCCTCGCTCGGCGCCCACGTCTTCAGTTCCGACGAGACCGGCCGCGCCCTCATGCAGCCCGGCCAACCCGTCTTCCGGGCGGTCCTCGACCACTTCGGCCCGGCAATCCTCCGTCCCGACGGCACCCTTGACCGTCCCGCGCTTGCAAAGCTCGCCTTCGACCCCGAACGTCCACGGATCGATGAACTGAATGCGATCGTGCACCCCGCGGTCTTCGCCGAACAGGAACGGGAGCTCGCTATCCTCGCCCGAACCGTCCCGGACGCGATCGTCGTCATCGAATCCGCGCTGCTGTTCACGACAAAATACGCCGGCACCCAGCCCTGGCGCACCCGTTTCGACCGCATTGTCCTGGTCACCGCCCCCAACGACCTCAAGCTCGCCCGCTTCGTCGAACGCTCCTCCGCCGGCCGTCCCCTCACCCCCGAGCAGCGCCAAGCTCTCGAAACTGACGGTCGGCAACGCCTCCAAGCCGGGCGCATCACCCCGGAACTCACCCGTGACTGCCTCCTCATCTCCAACATCGGCAGCCTGGAGGTCCTCCGACATCGCACAGAAGAGGTATTCCACCAACTTCGCAAGCAAGTGATGATGTTCAGCAATGAGCCTTGAGCACTATCAGCAGCGAACTCATAGCTCAACACCTCAAACCTCATAGCTGAACATCACCATGCGAGACTTCCGCCAACTAGACGTCTGGCACAAAGCCCACGCCTTCACGCTCGCCACCTACCGGGCCACGGAAGGCTTCCCAAAGTCCGAAACTTTCGGCCTGGTGACGACGCTTCGTCGCGGAGCCACCCACCTCACCACAAAAATCGCCGAAGCCTGTGGTCAGGATCTGGCTCCCGACTATCACCGCTGCTTGCAGGCAGCGCGCGGATCCGGTGTGGAGCTGGAATACCAGCTCCTGCTGGCACGCGATCTGCAGTTCCTGCCGGCAGAACACTTCGAGGTTCTGCAGGCGCAGGTGGTAGAGGTGCGCCGCATGCTCTCCGGCCTGCTGCGCCCACGCTCCGCCGCGGCCTAACTACTCGCTGCCGCGTACACCCCCTGGGCCGCGTTCCCAATCTGCTGGGCATCCCCCGTGAACACGGAGCTTCCCAACACAACCGCACTCGCCCCCACACGGATCGCCTTATCCAACCGCTGCAGCCCGGCAAGCGCCGCCTTGGCCGCTCCCGTCGCGCCCTGAACCGCATTGGCGGCGCCGGCGGCATCGTTCAGCGACACCTGCCCGGCCTGCACCGCGAACGAAGAACTCAAATTCAGCAGGGAAAGCGTCTGCCCCAGCAGCTGAGCGATCTCCGGATCGCCCAGCGGTTTTCCCGCATGGATCGCCACCAGCCGCACCTGGCTCAGCCCGACGCCCACATCGTGCAGCGCCTGCGCCATCCCCTGCAACTGCCCCGCCGAAAACTTCGCCATCACCGTACCTCCACCTGCAACTTTGCGGCCGCGTCCCGCAAATGGTTCATCTCCGGCGTCAGCGCCTCCACTCGGGCTCCGAAGCCGGCGCTGTCGCGGGCCGCTTCCGTCAACTTCGCGTGCAGCATCCCGATCTGCCGCATCACCAAACCATATGCGGCAGCCGCCTCACGCCGGCGCCCGAGCCTTTCGGCATCGGTGTCATATTGCCGCTGCACCGGGATCAACGCCAGCCGCTCACTGGCCTGCGCCGCCGCGATCGGCCCCTCGTAGTAGGCGTCCACCACGCCTCGTTCATCCGCAAGCACAAGCTCGTAATCCACGTCCCCGGCCTGGTACAGCGCCGCCGTCAGCGCCTGCACGGCAGGGTCTGCCCCCTGCACGATCCTGCGAATCTCCCGCGCCCGCACACGCCGAGTCGCCAGATCCGCCAGCTTGCCGCCCAGGGTCAGCGCCGCGGCCGAGGCCTTTTCCGCATCCCCGACCACCGCCGCGTTCACACCCGCACCCGCACTGAAGCCGTTCACAGTCGCCACGTCCGCCCCAATCGCCTTTCCGTAGGTGAATGCCGCACCCGATCCCAGCTTGCTCAACGCCCTCAGATAGTCCACCAGGACCAACTGATCTGCTCCCAGCTGCGCCGCCAGTGCCTCGGCCGGTGCGCAATCGGGCGTGGCGGCCTGCGGACTCGCCGCCGCCGGGAGCTCTGCCGCCGGGATCTCCGCCACCAGCACCGCCCTGCGTTTGCACGAGCCGTAAACGTCGTCCGACACCTGCGGCAGCGCCAAGCGCAGGCTGTCCGCTACGCCCCCCAGCTCCGTCACGGTGCCCATCTCGCCGCATCCCGTGCACAGCAGCAACAAAGCAAGCCCGACCCCGGCCGCAACGCGCCCGCGCGTCCAACCGCCTAGAGACATGGGCCCTTGCCCTTCCTCCGTCGTGCTTCTACCCAGCGCTTTGTTCATCCCTGTCACAAGCACCCACCTCTGCCCCCAACACCATGGAGCCGATGCCCCAAATACCCCATCCGTGGCACGGTATTTACCCGCACCCGCGTGTGCCTTTGGTATCCTCAGTTCTGACTCACAAGGAGCTTCCCCATGGCAACAGCGGTACTGGAGCAGCAAAAGGCAACCGGACTCACTTACAAGGTAGCGGACATGAACCTTGCCGACTGGGGCCGCAAGGAAATCACCGTCGCCGAACAGGAGATGCCCGGCCTCATGAGCATCCGGCGCAAGTACGCGCCCTCCAGGCCGCTCGAAGGTGTCCGCATTACCGGCTCCTTGCATATGACCATTCAGACCGCCGTTCTGATTGAAACTCTCGTCGAACTCGGCGCGGATGTTCGTTGGGCCTCCTGCAACATCTTCTCCACGCAGGATCACGCCGCCGCGGCCATCGCCAAATCCGGCGTCCCCGTCTTCGCCTGGAAGGGCGAAACGCTCGAAGAGTACTGGTGGTGCACGAACCAGGCGCTGCAGTTCCCCGGCGGTCTAGGCCCGCAGATGGTCGTCGACGACGGCGGCGACGTTACCCTGCTCATCCACAAGGGCTACGAGCTTGAAGACGGCGACCGCAGTTTCGTCGACGGCCCCAAGGGCTCGGGCGAAGAGGAGATTATCAAGGATCTCCTGCGTGCGGAGCTCGCCGTGGACGGGCAGCGCTGGCATCGCGTCGCCAAGGAATGGCGCGGCGTCTCCGAGGAGACCACCACCGGCGTGCATCGCCTCTACAAGATGCTCGAAGGGGGCAAACTCCTCGTTCCGGCCATCAACGTCAACGACTCCGTCACCAAGTCGAAGTTCGACAACCTCTACGGCTGCAAGGAATCGCTCGCCGACGGTATCAAGCGCGCCACCGACGTCATGATGGGCGGCAAGGTCGCCGTGATCTGCGGCTACGGCGACGTCGGCAAGGGCTCCGCGCACTCCCTGCGTGGCATGGGCGCCCGCGTCATCGTCACCGAAATCGATCCCATCAACGCCCTGCAGGCCGCCATGGAAGGCTTCGAAGTCACCACCATTGAAGAAACCCTCGGCCGCGCCGACATCTACGTCACCTGCACCGGCAACCTCGACATCATCACCTTCGAGCACATGCGCCAAATGAAGGATCAGGCCATCGTCTGCAACATCGGTCACTTCGACAACGAAATCCAGATGGCCGAGCTCCAGTCCGCTCCCGAGGTAAAGCACCTCAACATCAAGCCCCAGGTTGACTACTACACCTTTCCGGACGGCAACTCCATCTTCATTCTCGCCGAAGGCCGTCTCGTCAATCTCGGCTGCGCCACCGGCCACCCGAGCTTTGTGATGTCCAACAGCTTCTCGAACCAGACCCTCGCGCAAATGGACCTCTGGGCCAACCGCGACACCTACAAGGTCGGCGTCTACGTTCTGCCCAAAAAGCTCGACGAGGAGGTAGCCCGCCTTCACCTGGAAAAAATCGGCGTTAAGCTCACCACCCTCTCCAAAAAGCAGGCTGACTACATCGGCGTCCCCCTGGACGGCCCCTACAAAACGGACAACTACCGCTACTAAACAAGCTGTATGGGGACGATCCAGCTCCCTCTTGTCACATCTTGGTTGTCGTTCCCGAAGGGAATCTGTGTTCCTCAGGTGACAACTCCACATTCTGCCTTAATAACAAAATAGCCAACATAAGCAGGGCCGCGATCACATCGCGGCCCTGCTTGCCTATCATCCCCCTATAAAGCGCTTAACCACTCAATCTGCTTTGCTCCAGGTATGAACCCCGCCGTCATCCTGAGCGTAGCGAAGGATCTCTGTATTTCCTCGTAGCTGCTCTACACCTACAGGAACTGCTCTACCAGCTGACGTTGCTATAGTGGCCCATGACCATGAGTCCAGCTTTCCGCAGCGTCTTCGCCGTCGTCGACGGCCTGCTCCTTTTTCTCGCGCTGGAAGGTCTCTTTTCCGCGATCTCGGTGCTCGGCCTTGGTGCCTCGTTTGACACACCCACGCCGTTCTTCCTGACCGGCTACCTGGTCTGGGCACTTGTTGCCGCCGCCTTCGGTGGCCTGGTCTCGGGCAGGGTAGCGCATCGCAAACCGGTCGGGCACGGCATCGCGCTGGCCGTCCTCCTGCTGCCGCTTGTCTTCTTCAACTTGCACAGGGGACTCGGCGGCCACCGCGATGCCTTTGTCCTCGGTCTGAACCTGCTCACCCCTGTCGCCTGCGTCGCCGGCGCTGCCCTTAACCGCCGCACCCTACGCCTCACATAGTTGCCAGGCAAAGCCGAACGCCGGCGCAAACCGGAGCTCAGGGTGTCTCGCCGTCTTCCAGCACTAGGCCGTACAGCCCTTTCCCATCCTTGGCTGTCCCTGCCGCCGCCTCTGTCAGGATCAGCGTCCGCGCTGTACCGGAGCCTCCACCCACTGTCGCTCCACTCACCTTTGCCGCACCCGCGGTGAGCGGTGACGACCCCGCGGGCACCACGTAAATGCCATAGCTCGCCCCCGAAGACACCCGCAGGTACCCCGCATTTGCGCCGTACGCCAAACCGGTGACCACCGGCACTGCGGAAGGGAGGGGCGCGGCGCCGGAAACCAGATACACGTCCACTGGCCCACCTTCGACCTCGTTCAGCACGCGCACCGCGATGGTTCCCGCCACCGGCGCGGGTACGGCATCGGGGTAGATGTGCTCCTGCAGCTCGCCCAGCCGATTGCCCACCACAGCCGTGTATTGGTGGCCACTCACCAGCGCGGCCCGCCCACTGGCAAGCGGCTGCCCCGTATTGGCCCGGTTGGCGCTGATCTGGTAAGTCCCTGCGCTTACAGGCAGATACGAGCTGTAAGTCGCATAGCTGAGGTTGTACGCCGCGCCTGTTCCGTTCAGGTACACATCCAGTGCCGGCGCATCGGCAGACGTATCCGCAAACCGTACCTGCGCTTCCGTGGCGTTGACCATCATGCTGCCGCAGCCGGCCAGACCCAAACTGCCCGCCGACACAGCCGCAACCACCGCCAGGGAAAACACTCTGCGACGTGGGAAGGGCCGAAAGGGAAGCAGCATGGGCAAGAATGAGTTGAAACTCAGGACGCAACAAGCAGGACGCAACGCCTCTTGGCTTCCATCGGTAGTCTATGCCGGATTCTGCCATCCGCATCCTGACATCGCGACAACACTGCCACAGAAGTTGCAGCGACTACCATTCTCTCGACGGTGGCAGCCCGCCAATTAGCTCTACGGCCGGACGGGCAAAAAATCAGCCCCGCCGACTCTCGGAAATACTCCGGATCGGCGGGGCTAGCTCTTGTTTGCTTGAACCGATAGTAACGTAAGTAATGTTACTCGCGCAACTTCGCGGAAAGTCTCTCTCAGGAGCTTAAGTGCCTTCCTATGTGAGACATAACTCTCTCGCCGCTGTTCACGTCAGAGGTTTCCCACATTTCTTTTTGTTTTAACTGAAAAAGCAATGTAGTCCATCAACTTCAAGGCGAACGGAGTGGGCGCCGCGCCACAATCCGATCCCGTATCGCCGCATAGGCACCCTGCGGCAAAACTCCACGCGTCAGCAACTGGTTCTTTGCCGTGTACGGTCTACCCTCCATGATGCGTTGTACATAGGCGTTCCCCAGACCGGGAAGTGTTCGCAACTGCTCCGAGCTGGCCGTGTTCAGATCCACCGGTTCTCCGGCAACCGCGGATGGCGTTACCCAGGTCGCGCCCGCCGGCGTTCCTGAGGCAGCGGCGAAGCCCAGGGAAGAGCCACCTGTCAGAGCCGCTAGCAGAACCAAGCCGGCACATCCGGCCACCCGGCATCGCATACCCAGAACATATCGGCAGCCCACTCGCCAAGGAAGCCCACCTTCGTGCGCGGGAGTCCCCTTTTCGGGTACACACTTTCCGCCTCACCGAGGTATGAACACGCTGCTTCCATCCCTTGCGATCTCGCTGCTCCGCCCTGGCCCTGCCTACCGGGGGCGAGGCGCCCTGGATGCCGTAAAACTCGTAAACATCGGACTTACAGCCCGTCCAACTCAAGAAATTCCGTGGAGGTACTCACCACGATGAGCATCACCTTGCCCTGAACGCGGCACGCTAACCCGGCGGCCTCGCCTCGCTAAGGCCTACCTGTCTGCCCCCGTCAACGCGCGTCCCTGTCCGGCCGTGATCCCTACCGTGCGCCCATCGCGCATCTGCAGGATGCGGTCGGCGACCGCTGCTGCCTCCGGATTGTGTGTAATCATCAGCACCGTCTGGTTCAGTTCTCGGCCGGACTCGCGCAGCATCGTCAGTACGGCCTCCGAGTTCTCCGTGTCCAGGTTGCCCGTAGGCTCATCGGCCAGCACAATCGACGGCCGCGTGATCAGCGCCCGTGCAAGGGCCACGCGCTGCTGCTCGCCTCCGGAAAGCTCACTCGGCCGATGGTCAAGCCGTCCTTTCAGCTTCAGCAAATCGGCCAGGTGGTCCAGCAGACCGGCATCGAATGGTTTGCCCGTCTCCGCAATGGTGTGCGCCAGCTCGATGTTGCCCCGCGCCGAAAGCGTCGGCAGCAGATTAAAGCGTTGAAAGACAAAGCCAATATGCTGCTTGCGAAAGCGTGTCCGCTCGGCGTCGCCCAGCCGCGAAAAGTCTTGTCCGCTCACCGTCAGCGCGCCCGCTGTCGCCGAGGCCAGGCCACCCAGGATATAAAACAGTGTCGACTTGCCCGAGCCGGAAGGCCCGACAATGGCCAAAAACTCGCCTGCCTCGACTGAAAATGTGGCGTCCCGCAGCGCCGACACCTCCACCTTGCCCGTACGATAGATCTTTCCGAGCTGACGGGCTTCAATAATCGGCATGGCGCGCCTCCCAGTCTAGCGCACCCGCGCCCTTCGGCCCAGATCGGTTGCCAGATCGGTAGCCAGATCGGCGGCCAGATCGGTTGCCAGATCGGCAGCCAGACACGCCGCTCATGCCTGGGCCGCCGGCCGCGGCACCGGACCCGATGGACGCTCGCCCTGGAAGCGGATCTCCAGCCGCACCGTGCAGGGCCGCTCGTAAGCCAGGGCCTCGGGGAACTCCTTTAAAACCGTGCACAGCCGCGTGAGCTCACGGTGGCTTTCCCCATCGAACCCGAGCCCAGCCTCCACCATGCGCCAGTACACTGCCCTGGCTGCTCTTATAGGCAGGTCAAAGCACAGGGTCAATCCAGTGGTGGCCTCCGTGAGCTGGGGCGCGCCGCAACCGCACGCGGCCAGGGTCCGGGGCAGAACCTCGCGCAAAACGGAGCGGCTTCTTCCGGTACCCGCCCGGAGGGGGACCGTTCTGGCCCGCAGAGGGGCCGCTTGGGGAAGAGAAAAAGGGCTGTCGAAGGTAGATCGTGGTCGGTTCACACGGGATATATCGGCTGTTTCTGCTCGCCGGTCAACCCTGTCCCATTTTCGGTCGCTTCGGTGGGGGCCAGGGAACTCACGGCAAGCCCGAAGTACACTGGGGTCGTTCCGCACCCCTGTTTTCACCCATGGAGAACGCTCATGATCGTCGGCATCGGCACGGATCTCATTGAAGTCGAGCGCATCGAGAGCAGCGTCCGCCGCTTCGGCGAGCAATTTCTCAATCGCGTCTATACCCCCGCCGAGATCGCCTACTGCCAGGCCCGGAAAACCGGCGCCGAAAGCCTAGCTGCCCGTTTCGCCGCCAAGGAGGCCGGAGCCAAAGCTCTCGGCACCGGCATCAGCCGCGGCGTCGGCTGGCGCGAACTCGAGGTCCATCGCCTACCCGGCCGCGCTCCTGAGCTCCGTCTCCATGGCCGTGCCGCCGAAATTGCCGCCGCCCTCGGCATCACAAACCTCACCCTCAGCCTCACCCACACCCGTGGTCTCGCCATGGCCGTCGTCATTGCCGAGCAATCCGATCAATCCAGGCCGTCCGAACGCCCCGCCGCCGCTCTCCGCTAAGCCCCTCGCAAGGCAGGAACTCAGCCCCAGACTGTTACGATGACAAGGAGCGCGGCTCATCGGAAACAGCGTAAAGGAGCGGCATGCCCAGTCAGCAGGAGGTCCGTTGGTCGCAACTCAAGGTCGGCATCCTGGTCCTGGTCTCGCTCGCCCTGCTCGTGATTTTCCTCTTCCTGCTCACCAGCGCTTCCGGCGTTACCGTCTTTGAAAAGAGGCTGAGCGCCCGCGCCTATTTCGCCAACTCCGAAGGCATCAAGGTCGGCGCCCCAGTGGACCTTGAAGGCGTTCCTGTCGGCGAGGTCTCCCATGTGCGTCTCGCAGAGGACCCCGCCCGCCGCGCCACCCCGGTCGAACTCACCCTCAAGCTGAATCCACGTTTCGCGAACCGTTTTCACACCGACACCCTTGCCGCGCTGTCCACCACCGGCGTCATCGGCGACACCGTCGTCGAACTCGACAGCGAAGCCGCCAGCGGTCCCGCCTTGGGCGACGGCCAGGAACTCAAAACCGTGGAGATTCCCTCCCTGTCCACCTTCATGAGGTCGGGCCAGGGCACCCTCAATCAGCTGAACGTCACGGTCGCCAAGCTGAACGGCGTCATCGACGGCCTCGCGCAGGGCCGCGGCACGGCCGGCCAGGTGCTGGCCAATCCGGCGCTTTACAACGAGGCCAACGCCACCCTCGCCCAACTGCACCGCCTCACCGCTGGCCTGAACAGCGGCCGCGGTTCCGCCGGCAAGCTCCTCACCGACGACACCCTCTACAACCGCCTGGACGACGCAGCCGCCCGCCTCGACACCCTGACGCAAAATCTGAACGCCGGCAAGGGCACCGCCGGCAAGCTCCTCACTGACGACACCCTCTATAACAATCTCAACCAAACCCTCGCCCGCACCAATGGCCTGCTCGCGCAGGTCGACGCCGGCAAAGGCTCCATCGGGCTGCTCTTCAAGGATCAGGCCACGGCGAACAAGCTGAACGACACCGTCACCCAGCTCGACACCATGCTCAATGGCATCAATAGCGGCAAAGGCACCGTGGGCCAGCTGGTCACCAACAAAGAGGCCTACGACAATCTCAACACCCTGCTTAAAAACGCCTCCGAACTAGCCACCATGCTCCGCACCGACCCCAAAAAATACCTCACCATTCATATGAAGGTCTTCTAGTGGGTATTGACCAAGCCGCGCTCTCACCGGAACGAAAGTTTGTCAGCGTACCGCAAAGCCCGCATCCCGCACCCGCCAAACCTCTGCGTGGACTACTGACGAAAACGCGAGTCCACGAGACTTGGCTATACGTCCACGTTGAAAAGATTAGGATTATTGTGTGGCAACCATGATGCGCATTGGAGAACTCGCCAAACAGGGCAAGGTGACTCCACGCACCGTGCGCTACTACGAGAGTCTCGGCCTCATTCCTCCGGGCGAGCGTGAGAATTCGGCGCAGCACCGCTATCCCGAACAGACCGTTGCACGGCTCCATAAAATCGATCAACTCAAAGCGCTCGGCTTGAGTCTTGATGAGATCGGCAAAGTGATCAACCTTTACTTTAACGATCCAACGGGCAAAAAAGCAAAGATCAAAGTGCTTGAGACGCTTCGCCGCCACCTCCGCGAGACGGAGACACAGTTGAGCTCCCTCACTCAGTTTCGATCCGAGCTGTTGGGGCACATTAAACGTTTCGAGTCCTGGCTGGACTCGCAGCCCCTCTGACATTACCCTAAAAACAAAGCTTACGTTGACGTAAGCATCATCTTACGAGGGAGAAGGGTATGGCGAGCGAACGAATCGGATGGATGGGGCTGGGCGCGTTGGGCTTTCCGATGGCGGTCAATCTCCTTGAAAGCGGCTATCGACTCTCGGTGTATAACCGGACGGCGAGTAAAGCGGAACCGCTCGCAGAGCGAGGAGCGCAGCTCGCCAAGGACCCATTGGAGACAGCCGCAAAAGATGGCATCGTGGTGTCTATTCTTTGGGACTCTGACGTTACGGAAAGCGTTGTGACCCCGGAGTTCCTTGCTCGCATGGAGGGTGGTGTTCATATCGGCATGTGTACGGGTTCGCCGGACGCTGCTCGCCGCTTAGCGAAGCTGCACGAAGACCATGGCTCGACCTATGTGGAGGCACCCGTCTTCGGTCGCCCCGACGCAGCAAAGGCACGGCAACTCGCCATTCCCTACGCTGGTCCGCAGGCAGCGAAGGACCGTGTAAGGTCGGTGCTCACCGCTCTGGGTGGTCAGGCGCTCTTTGATATGGGAGAGCAGCCGGGTATCCCCACCGTGGTCAAGCAGCTTGGCAACTTCCTCATTATCTCGGCTGCGCGCTCGCTGATGGAAGGCCTTGCCGTTGCGGAGAGTGCGGGCGTCGATGCGACGGCCGCGGTAAACATGCTGACGGAGACCTTATTTCCGGCACCGATCTATCGCAGCTACGGCAAGGCTTTTGTGGAAAGGAAGAATCCCATGAGTACATCGAAGATTCCGGCGAAAGACCTCAGTCTCTTCGGCAGACTCGCCGAAGAACACGCCCAATCAAACCCGATCACGCAAGCTCTACTAAAGCTGACGCTCAACACTTGAAGGAATGATAAACGCGGCTAGCGAAAGTTGGCCCTTAGCCCCAGATGGATCAGGCAACCAGGATTCGTCAACACTGTGCGACTTAACGAGACCGACGCCGATTTGGGGGATGTAAAAGCGTTGCTACATTAGGCCTATGAAGCTGAAAGACAGGCTTGCGAAGGCAGATTGCTGGTCGCTCAAGCCCGCATTTATGTCGTTGATGGTGGTCGCTGTCCTCGGACTCGTCTGTCGGCTACCGGGTTCCATCAGCTTCCTGCTGATCCCTCTCACGGTCATCGGCTACGGTATTGCGGCCCTTGTGATCTTGGCGGTAGGCATCTACTGCCTACTCCAGAAACGTCCACGAAGGTGTGTTTCAGTCCTCCTCATGCTGATGCTTCCTGTGTTGTTGTGGCGTTCGTTGAACCGAGCAGACGATTTAGCACACCTTGCGCTAAGCGTTGATTTCGGGGCCGGCCAGCTTGGTTCTTCATCAAAACTCCTGGACGACCGCTTTACGGTCTACGACTGGTCGGTTGGACTGGCTGGGGCAAACACCTTCTTGATTCACGATGTCACTGACGAGATTGCTTTGCCAATGGCTCAGCACACCCGCCCTTCAAGCGAGGAAGATGGCTTTGGAGAAGAATGTGCAGGAAAGGTCCAACGCCTGATCAAGCACTATTACGTCTGTAACATCTGATGGGAGGGAAGCCCGTGCAGGACGATGGCGTAGAAGGCCGCCAAGTTTGGGCAGCAGCATCCTCGCTAAAATCTCCTTGCGCCTGAGCCTGCTTGAGACGCCTTGTGTTGTTGCGTAGAGGCTTGCCTGAGTGATGTCCAGGCGAGCGCGCAGGTCCGCCATAGACATGGCCTCATAGCCCAGTTCCCAGAACAGCCGCACGGCCCCACGAAGCCCTTCGTTCCAGTCGAACTGCCGTGGTCTTCCGCGCGAGCGCCTGACCGCGTCTGTCATTTTTTAAAACGACTGATCTTTTTTCTGTAGAACCGCTCTCTCCGCCATGTCATCATGCAAATCATGCGGTCTATGTAGGACCTGCCACGTGAAGACTTCTGGCAAGAGCGAGCCCCCAAACCCTTCACGATGCCTCACTCAAAACAAAAAGGGAGATGTGGAGAAAGCGATGCCAACGGGAGATGCAGTTGTGATCGAGACGCCGAGGCAGGTGCTGGAGCGCTTCTATGAGGCGGAGCGCAACTACATGCAGTCGGGGCACAGCGGAGGCGCGAGCTTCGATGCCATGCGGGCGACCCTCGATCCCGGAGTTGTGCTTCACCAAAGCCCGGATCTGCCCTACGGTGGCGAGTTCAAAGGTCACGAGGGCTATCGCAGATGGGCCGACGCCATGAGCGCGCTTTTCGACAGAGTTGACGCACAGAACCCTGAGTTTTACGAAAAGGGCGAAACCGTCGTGATCACGTGTGAACTGCTGACCCGCATGCGCCTCACAGGGGAAGAGATGGTGCAGCCCATGGCGCAGGTCGTGACGGTTCGCAATGGAAAGATTGTCGAGTTTCGTCCGTTTTACTGGAACGTACCGGCCTACGCGGCCGCGGCCAAAGCAAGGTAACGAGGTCTGGATGACGGAGCAAAGGCAAAACGCAGCGGCGATGGCGACCCTTCAGGCGTTCTACGCAGCCGAGTCCGGCTATCTCCTTGCGTCCGAGCCCGACTTCGCTCCTATCGCAGCCACACTCGATCCGGAGTGTGTGATCTATCAGCCAGACTCCTTGCCGTAGGGCGGCGCGTGGCGCGGCCATGCCGGGTTTGAGGCGTGGCTGCGTGCCTTCAGTGAGGTCTGGTCCTCGCTTGAGGTGAAAGAATCTGAGGTCTTTTCGCTCGGAGATGTTCTGGTGAGCCGCTCGCATGTGTTTGCAAAAGCACGTCGCAGCGGACGTCCGATTGATTGGCCTCTGTTGCAGTTCATTCGGGTCCGTGAGGCACGCATTCTTGAGTTGAGGCCCTTTACTGGGATACCGCGGCTCTCCTTCAAGTGCTCCATCAACACTGAGTTTTCTTTCACAAAGGCAGGTATCGCAATGGACATTGGATTTATTGGAGCAGGCAGCATGGGAGCCGCCATGATTCCCAACCTCCTGAAGGCAGGCCATCGGGTCAGCGTCTGGAACCGCAATGCCGAGGCAGCCAAGCGACTGGAGGGCGTCACCGTTTTAGCGTCACCTGCAGAGGCGTTTGCCAAAAAGGCAGTCATCACAATGCTTGCCGACGACCGCGCCGTACAAAGTGTTCTTCTCGATGCTGACGTGCTTGGCTCTGCCAATAAACAGTGTGTGCACGTGATGATGGCGACGATCTCACCGGCTCTCGTGGAGACCTTGCAGGAGGCGCATCGGCAGGCAGGGATCGCGTATGTGTCGGCGCCGGTCTTCGGTGTGCCTGCCGTTGCCCAGAAGAGGGTGAACTGAAATTCTGGCGGCTGGCGATCCGCAAGCCATAGCGAAGGTGCAGTCGTTGTTCGACGCGCTGGGCCAGAAGACCTGGCCCCTGGGTGACGATCCCAAGCATGCGAACATCGCCAAAAATCGCCGGCAATCTGATGATCACCCTGGCAATTGAGGCAATGGGCGAAGCGACCGCTCTGACTGAAAGCTACGGGCTGAAGGCAGCGGACTTCCTCAACATCGTGACCAACACGATGTTTGCGAGCCCGAGCTATAAGCGCTATGGCGACAACATCGGCCAGAATCGCTATGAACCCGGTTTCAAACTGACGCTGGGGTTGAAAGATGTGAACCTTGCACTGGATGCGGCCAAAGCGAAGAACACGGAACTCGCCGCGGCGAAGATTGTGCAGCAAAATTTAGGATTCGCTGTTGATGGAGGGCTTGGAGATAAGGACTGGTCGGCCCTTGCACAAGCAACACAACTCCGCGCAGGCCTGGGGAAAGGAAATCACGATGACCAGTAAAGCAGAGGAACAGACAGTGGAAAAGGAAGGCAAGAAGCCCTTCTGGGCCGAAGCTCCTTTGCGGACCTCGCGCCGCGGGCATTTCTGGATTCCGGGCGAACGTGTTGTGAAGGACGACCAGACCTATCAGCGTGGGCCCATGTTCGTGGAGTGGGAAGCTCCGCTGCAGGTGACGCAACCCCTACCGATTGTGCTGGTGCATGGCGGTACCTTCCAAAGCACGGAATGGCTGGACACCCCGGACGGACGCCCCGGTTGGGCGCAGCGCTTCGGGGAAGCGGGGTATGCCGTGCTGCTTGTGGATCGTCCCGGGCATGGCCGCTCGCCTTACCATCCAGCGATTATCGGCCCTACGGGACCGCCGTTTTCCTATGAGCGCGCAAGGGAGGTGTACTTCGCCGCCGAGGTCGCCGACAAACAAACACAGTGGCCCTTCGATCCCGAAGATGCCGCGGCGTACGACCAGTTTCTTGCGGCTATGGCCCCATGCCGGCCGACCTTGCGGCCTCGCAAGACATGGATGCCGACCGTCTGGCGCGTCTGCTGGACCGGATTGGACCGGCGATTCTCATCACGCACTCTGCTTCGGGACCGGATGGTTGGCTCGTAGCGGATCGGCGGCCCGGCTTGGTCGCTGCGATCGTCAGCATCGAGCCGATGGGTCCGCCGTTCGCGGATACACCTGGTATCGGTGCACTCGCCTGGGGTGTGACGGCGGCGCCGGTCACTTATGACCCGCCGCGGGCGACCCCAGCCGAGGTGAAGGCAGCAGATCCCACGGCGTTGCGCATACCGGCACTCACTGGCGTACCGATGGCAGTTGTCACAGGCGAAACCTCCCACTTCGCGCCGTTCGGCCCGAAGATCGTGGAGTTCCTCAAGAATGCAGGCGCGGCAGCCGAATTGCTTCGTCTGCCCGACCATGGCGTGCACGGCAACGGACATGGCTTGATCTACGAGAAGAACTCCGATGCCGCCCTGGCCCCCGTACTTCGCTGGCTGGAGCAGCACGTTGCGGGTCCTGGCGAAAGCTCAAGCTAAGGCGGATCGAACTTCCGCCTTCATCCAAAAGACGAAAGATCCACGCTCGAGGAAAGAACCGTGCAGACACTTTATGTGAGTTACCCCGGTGACACGAACACCCGTTTCGATCGCAAGTACTACGTCGACGCCCATCTACCGTTGGTTCTGAAAAGCTGGCGTAAATATGGGCTCGAAACCGTTGCCGCCTTTTTTCCAGAGGGCGCTGGAGAAGGAACGGTCGCGATCTGCGTCTGCACCTTTCGAAATGAAGAGGGCGTCCGGGCATCCTTTGCCGCTCCGGAGGCGCGTGAGGTCATGGCGGACATCCCTCACTTCACAGAGGCGAAACCGAACCAATTTCTCGCTACGCTTCTCTGAGCCGGTCTAAACCTGTTTCTTCCAGGTAGAAATTTCGCCGGTATGCTGACCCTGAGCGAAATCGAAGGGAGAGTATCTCTGTGTTCGCTTCGCGACTGCCCTATACCTACAGGAACAGTGCTCTGGAGAATCCAACGACACACCATCACAAGGCTGAAGCGTAACGAATTCCACGGACCCTTTCTTAAGGCCGCTCCGGATTTGTATAAATCGCGATCCTCCGCGCATCTGACCGTGAAGCCTCCTTGTGAACCGCCTCACGCTCCACCGCCTCACCACCGATCTCGACCCGCGCTTCGCGGCGTTGCTACGGCTCTATGCGGAGGCCTTTCCATCCCGGGAGCGCAAGCCGGTCGCACAGCTACACTCCATGCTGCGGCAATCGGGTTACAGCTTCCTGCTCGCCGAGCACGACAGCCGCCCCATTGGCCTTGCCATCCTGTTCCATGCCCAAACCGCCGAGGTCTCTCTCCTGGAGTACCTCGCCGTCGCTCCGGAGGCGCGCGGCCAGGGCTTCGGCCGCAACCTGCTGCACACCCTGCGTCAAACGCCTGAACTGGCCACGCGTCCTCTCCTGGTCGAGGTTGAATCCGACCGCGGCAGTATCCCCGGCCAGCCCACCCCCGGCCAGCCCGCACCCGGCCAGCTCGAGCGCCATCGCCGCAAGCAGTTCTACCGCTCCGCCGGAGCCCGCGAAATCGCCGGCCTTCGCTACCGCATGCCGCCCGTCACCCCGGAGCCGCCCCCGGCCATGGAGCTCATGCTCTTTGCCGACCCGGTGCCCACCGCACTGCCGAGAACGCGCCTGGCAGCCTGGCTGGTGGCCATCTACCGGGAGGTCTATGCCAAACCGGCCAGCGATCCCGCACTCCGCGAGATGCTCGGAGGTCTACCGCAAGAACTGCGTCTCATCTGAACCGTCCGCAATGCGCCTCGGCCAGCCCCTCGGGTATATCAACAGATAGGTATTCGTCCTCAGAGGCGTCGTCTCAACCGGAGCTGACTTCGTCAGCGGAGGGGAGAGACCCTTGTATTTCCTCGGGTGGAGCGAGGCCTTGTAGCCGCTTCAAGATACAGGGGCCCTCCGCTCCGCAAGATAGACAAACCGCCTCGTCCGGTCGAGATGACCCGCCACGGCACTTCAGCTCCACTTTTCTCGGTGAAGACCGGCCATGGAGCTAGTTAGCTCGCCGTACACCATCAGGGGATGATCTCTCGCCGCCGCAAGTCACCCGTCTCCTCACCACGCCCACAACTCCCAGAAGACCCGTGCCCAGCATCACAAAGCTCGAAGGCTCCGGCGTTACCGCCGACGCAGCGGGCACAAGGGAAAACGAAAGCGCAGGGGTAGGAAGCGGGCTACTACTAATGATCTGAACATCATTCAGCGGAATGAACGGACCGGAGAAGTTCACCAGGCTTGCGGTGCCAAGGGTGACTAACACCTCGGCGAACGTATTGCTTCCCTGATCCAAAATTTCCCATTGAGGCGTTCCGAAACGACTGGACATCCCTTGCGACGCAATATCCGTGTAACCCGAGCCGTTGATCCCCACAAATCCGGCCGCGGTCAGGCTGGCCTGCGTGAACTGCCCCGTGGTGGTGTCCAGCGTAAGCGGTCCCGTAATCGTTTCGTTCGGCAACGAGTCGACGGTCAGCTTGTAGGTCGAAAAGGAATCGGCATGGGCGCACACAGCGTACCCAAGCAGGGCAGCAGCAAAGACAGAAAGACGCACAAGTCACCTCGAACCAGCTTTGCCGGAAGACTAACAGGTGTGTCTTGCGTCTCGACGTCTCTTTAGTAACCTACACACGCTCCGAAAGTCTACCTGTCATTCCCCGTTGACCGCCCATTCACGGACACGGGAATTCCGCTATGCTGAACGCATCAACCGACTTTCACAAGGTTCTGCAAGGGGTCCCATGCGTCCACTGCTTCCCGCCTGTCTGCTTGCCCTTTCCGCGCCGTTGTGTCTCTCGGCGCATGCCGTCGCGCAGGAGGCCTCCGCGCCTAAAATTCTGGATCCCGGTAGCTCCCTCAGCTTCACCTTCGCGCCCGACACCCCCTCGACCGCGCCCACTGCCCCCAAAAAGCCCATCTCCTTCGACCTCTCCGCCATCGACAAGTCCGTCGACCCCTGCAACGACTTCTACACCTACGTCTGCGGCAACTGGAACAAGGCCAACCCGCTCACCGCCCAGTACGCCCGCTACGGCCGCTTCAACGAGCTCGCCGAGCGCAACAACTACCTGCTCTACACCGATCTGCACAGGGCCGCGGAAGCCCCCAAAACGCCCTTGCAGAAAAAGTACGGCGACTTCTTCGCCGCCTGCACGGACGTCGATCGGGTCGACAAGCTCGGCGCCGCCCCCATCCAGCCGGAGCTCCGCGCCATCGACGCGCTCCAGTCCACCAAAGACCTCGCCGCGCTCAACGTTCGGCTCTCAAACCAATTCGGCAGCACCGATCTGCTCGGCGTCGGCGTGCAACAGGACCAGGTGGACTCCACCAAACAGATCCTCACCACAGGGCAAGGCGGCCTTACCTTGCCCGACCGCGACTACTACCTCAACCCGGCCCCGCGCTTCGCCAAACTCCGTGACGCCTATCTCGCCAACCTCAAGGCCACCTTCCTCCTGCTCGGCGACACCCCCGAAAAAGCCGCCGCCGAAGCCGCTGCCGTAACCGCCATCGAAACCGCCCTCGCCCAAGGCTCCATGGACCGTGTCGCCATGCGCGACCCAGCCAAGCGCTACCACATCCTCACCGTCGCCGAACTCCAAACCCTCACCCCGGACTACAACTGGAAGACCTACCTTGACGGCCTCGGCGTCGGCGGCACGCCCTCCCTGGACGTCATGTCGCCCGACTTTGAAAAGACCGTCGAAACCGAACTCGGCACCGAGTCCCTCGACGCCTGGAAGAGCTATCTCCGCTGGCACGCCGTCCACAACGCCGCCCCGTACCTGTCCGGGCCCTTTGTCGACGCCAACTTCGACTTCTTCAACAAAACCCTCAACGGCCAGGCCGAGGAGCAGCCCCGCTGGAAGCGCTGCACCGCTCTCACCGACCGCGCGCTCGGCGAAGCCGTCGGCCAGGACTGGGTTCGCGAAAACTTCCCGCCTGACGCCAAAGCCAACATGGAAAAACTCGTCGCCGCGCTCGAAAAGGCCCTCGGCCAGGACATTCAGCAGCTCCCCTGGATGAGCCCCGAAACCAAGGCCCAGGCCGAACTCAAACTCGCCGCCATCCGTGACAAAATCGGCTACCCCACCCATTGGCGCGACTACTCCACCCTCACGGTCAACCGCGACGACCTCATCGGCGATCTCGAGCGCTCCGCCATCTTCGAGCGCAACCGCAACCTCGCCAAGCTCGGCAAACCCGTTGACGAAACCGAGTGGGGCATGACCCCGCCCACCGTAAACGCCTACTACAACCCCCCGCAAAACGACATCAACTTCCCCGCCGGCATCCTGCAGCCGCCCTTTTACGACTTCTCCAAAGACCCGGCCGTCAACTTCGGCGGCATCGGCGTCGTCATCGGCCACGAGATGACCCACGGCTTCGACGATCAGGGCTCGAAATACGACCTCCACGGCAACGTCAAAGTCTGGTGGACCCCCGACGACCTCGCCAAATTCAAAGACCGCACCGAATGCGAGGCCAAGGAGTACGACGGCTTCTCCGTCGCCCCGGGCCAGAACCTCAACGGCCACCTCACCCTGGGCGAAAACACCGCCGACAACGGCGGCATTCGCATCGCCTACCAGGCCCTGCTCAGCACCCTCGCCGCCGAGGGCGTTTCCACCACCGCTGAAACCGACGGCTACACCCCCGCGCAGCGCTTCTTCATCAGCTTCGGCCAGATCTGGTGCGAAAACCAAACCGAACAATCCGCCGTAAACCGAGCCAAAACCGACCCCCACTCCACCGGCGAATGGCGCGTCAAAGGCACAGTCCAAAATTTCGACGCCTTCGGCAAAGCCTTCAGCTGCCACCCGGGCCAACCCATGATGCCCACGGACGGCGGCTGCCGCGTCTGGTAAGCCGCCACCGCAATACACGGCCACCTCACCCCAATCCACCTGTCATCCCGCTGCTCTTCTTGCTGTCATCCTGCAGCGCAGCGAAGGGATCTGCTGTTCCGTCGGGCCGCTACCCAAAGGAAAGCGGCCCGATCATCTCGCTCAAAGCGCCCTTCCACGACTCATCAAACACCACTCCGCCTCTACACTTTTCCATAGAACAGTTCTCCCGAAACGCAGAAAGCGTGCTCTTCTGCCCAAACTTGGGCTGCGCAACTTTGGCCCTTGACTTGCAATAGCAGCATTGCACCCGGAGCCAATTTCGGACGTGAGCCTGCTGCACGTTACCCCGCCGCACTCACGAGCGCGAAAATCTGGCATCTGCGGTTGGGCAACACCCGATCTCACGAGCGGCCACAAAGGTTTGCTCCACAGCTTTGAGGAGAGTAGATGAATCGTAGAGCTTCACTCCGTACGGCCGGCGTTATCATCTCGGTCGCGGGGGCTATCGCATCGAACGCGTACGCACAGGTAGATACAGGCCGCGTTGTCGGAACCGTAGCTGACCCGACTGGCGCCAATGTCCCCAATGCAGAGATCACGTTGCACAACGTAGGGACCGGCATTGACCGTAAAACGACGTCCAACGGCGAAGGCTCCTACCAGTTCATCGCGGTACCGGCAGGGAACTACGTAGAGTCTGTTACGACCCCCGGCTTTGCCAGCTACCAGGCACAGGTCACGGTAAGCGTAGGTGGAGCGGCGACTCTCGACATCAAGCTTTCCACCGCCGCCAACACCACCACCGTGGACGTTCAATCCGGCACAAACGATGCCGTGCACGTAGATGACACCAACCCCGAAATCTCGCAGGTGATCGACCCTAAACAGGTCATCGATCTGCCCAGTTTGACGCGTAACCCCTATGACTTCGTCGCGCTCTCTGGAAACGCCGCGGCAGACCCCAACGGCTCAACAACAAGAGGCGTTGGCGTTGCGCTCTCGGGACAACGCTCCGCCGGTACGGAAATCCTGCTTGACGGCATCGAGAACGAAGACAATTACGACGCTCTTGTCGGGCAACAGATTCCACTCGATTCCGTGCAAGAATACCGAGTCATCACCAATGGCTTCGACGCCCAGTATGGGCGTGCCAGCGGCGGCGTGGTCAACCTGATCACCAAGACCGGCACCAATGCTTTTCATGGATCCCTTTACGAATACAACCGCATCTCGGCACTGGCTTCTCACACCTTTAATGAGAACGCCGTCAACTACGCGAATCGTTTAGCCGGCCTGCCTCAAAATCCTTCTGATCACTTCACCCGCAACCAGTTCGGTTACTCCGTTGGCGGTCCTCTCCGTAAGGACAAGCTGTTTTTCTTCTCCAATACCGAGTGGAACCGCATCCGTTCCACCGGTCAGGAGCAGTACGAGATTCCGACGCCGTCCTACATCGCGGCTTCCAGCCCCGCTACCCAGGCTTTCTTCAAGCAATATGGTGCCTTGTCTCCGACCACCATCGTTGGCCAGCCAGTTGCGGTGGCGGGCTTTGCCGTGGCCCCGCTTGAAACCGTCACCAAGATCGCCAATTTGAATGCCGGCGCGGACAATCCGCAAAACTTCTGGGAAACACTAAACCGCTTCG
Source organism: uncultured Bryocella sp. (assembly GCA_964236545.1). Classification (GTDB taxonomy): domain Bacteria; phylum Acidobacteriota; class Terriglobia; order Terriglobales; family Acidobacteriaceae; genus Granulicella. Next base: position 12,181 of record CAXSCE010000032.1, on the reverse strand, counting down.
ACTACACCATCAATCCCAAAGTCTCCATGTACTTCCGCGCGGCGGATTACAACCAGCTCCAGTTTCCCGGAACCAACTCCCTCAGCCCGTACGCCGGCTTTGACACCGGAACGACCAACTTCGATCAGAGCTACCTCTACAACCTGGATGTGGTGATCTCGAACAGCTTCCTTTCCAACAGCAAGGTCAGTTACTCACGCCAGAACACCAATCAGCCGATCAACGGCGCTCCCTCGCCTTCTCTCTATCTGAACGAATCGAACATCGCGAGCAGCGATCCCACCAACGGAACGTTCATCGCACTCCCCGGCTACCTGCCCACAGCGCCCGGTGGTGCTTTGCCCTTCGGCGGCCCATCCAACATCTATCAATTCGAGCAGAACTTCACCTATACCAAGGGCCAGCACACCCTCACCTTTGGGGGTGAGTTCTTTCAACTGAGAGATAACCGCACCTTCGGCGCCTACGAGGAAGCTGTAGAAGTCGCGGCGAAGAACGGCACCAAATACGGTACGGCCCTCAGTTCACTTCAGGCCGGAAATATCTATTCCTACGAAGTAGCCATCAACCCGCAAGGCAAACTGCCCTGCGAACTGAGCATCACGGGGCAGATCCTCCCCACGGCTGCTTGCACACTCAGCCTGCCGGCATCCTCACCCAGCTTTGAGCGTGAAAACACCTTCAATGACGGGAACTGGTACGTCCAGGACAGCTGGAAGGTCAACAAGAATCTGGTGCTCTCCGGTGGTATCCGTTGGGACTACTACGGCGTTCAGCACAACCACAATCCCAACCTGGATTCCAACTTCTACCTGGGCACGGGCGCCACGCTGCCGGCGCAGATCGCCTCCGGACAGGTACTCACCACGCCCAACTCGCCTACCCATGGCTTCTACGCGCAGGACAAGAACAACTATGCTCCACGCATCGGTGTCGCCTACGATCCGAAGGGTGATGGGAAGTGGGCTATCCGTAGTGGCTTTGGCATCAACTACGAACGCGATTTCGGCAACGTAACCTATAACGTCATCCAGAACCCGCCCGCCTACGCCGGCGTCACCCTGGTTTCGAACGCCACTACGCAGTACACACTGCAAACCAGCAATTTCGGTCCTTTCGCTGGCACCTCGGGCTCTGTTCCCCTTTCGCCCTCCTCGCTGCGCGCCTTGGCACAGAACTTTCCTACGGCCTACAGCGAAAGCTGGCTGCTAGCGGTCGATCACCAGGTTACGAACAATGATCTGCTTGGCGTGGAATACACCGGCGTCCATGGTGTGCATCAGTATGCGATTGCTCCTTACAATGGCATCGGTTATGGCATCTTCAATGGCTCGGCAAACCCGAGCGCGTATGGTTTAAACCGGCTTGATCCGCAATTTGCGTCCATCAACGCCCGTGAGGCCAACGGGGGCAACTCCTACCACGGCCTCAATGTCCGGTATCAATCGAATGATTACCATCGCCTCGGTCTGCAGCTTTCCGTCAACTACACCTACAGCCACTCCCTCGACAACCTGAGCTCTACCTTCTCGGAGAGCAACAATAACTTCAACCTCGGTTACCTGAACCCCTTCAACCCGCGTCTTGACTACGGCAACGCCGATTACGATGTGCGTCATCGTGTTTCCATTGGCGGCTTATATGAGCCGAATTTCCTTGAGTTCCGCGGCAATCACCTCGCTCACGCCATCGCGGGTGGCCTGGAGTTCGCTCCGATCGCAATTGCTCGTTCAGGTACACCCTTCACGATCTATGACTGCACGAACGCTATCAACAATTGCCCGCGCGTCGTACCAGCCGCCGGACTGCAGTACCGTGGTACCGTCGGCGCGAACAATGGGATTAACTCGTATAGCTACGTCAATGTCCCAGTTGCTGCGGGGAATCCGTTCGTGAATGCCGAAGGCTACTCCGATTTCGGTAACGGCCTCGGTGCTTATCAAAATCCCGGTGTGGAACGCAACCAATTCTCCTCTCCGAACAACTACAGCTTCAACATGGGCGTTTACAAAAATATTGCCTTCGCCTCAGACCGTTACACCGTTCAGCTGCGGGCAGAGTTCTACAACATACTCAACCACAGTAACTTCTACCCAGAAGTTGGTTCAGCTGATTACGCTGGGCTCGTCACGCCTGCAACGGCCACCGCTCCGGCTGTGGCAGGGAACGTCAACGTGGAAAAAGGTGTCATCGGCGGTGGCTCACCATCGTCCACGGACGAACGCCGCAACACCCAGCTGGCAATTCGGTTCGAGTTCTAAACTGACAGCGTACTTCAAAGGGACAGGCGGAGCCTGTCCCTTTCTCTTTGGGCTCCAAGCACCGCCTGAGGGGTACTGAGCCACCTATAATCAAAGATGCCTATGCCTGACGACCAAAATCAACTCCCGCTCGGCCCCGACGACAACATCACGCCCTCCGCCCAGGACGCCAACTCCAATAACCCGCCCCCTAGTCTCGGCGGCATCGGTGGTGGAGACGGTCCGAGCGCGCCCACCGGCCCCGGCGCCCTGCTGATGCTCCCCATCAACATCGACGACGAGATGCGCCGGTCGTACCTCGACTACTCGATGTCCGTCATCATCGGCCGCGCCCTGCCCGACGCCCGTGACGGCCTCAAGCCCGTTCATCGCCGCGTCCTTTACGGCATGCAGGAGATGGGCCTCCAGTTCAATAAGAAGTACACCAAGTCGGCCAAGGTCGTCGGCCACGTCATGGGCAACTACCATCCCCACGGCGACGCCGCCATCTACGACACCATGGTCCGCCTCGCGCAGGAGTTCTCCCTGCGCTACCCGCTCGTCGACGGCCAGGGCAACTTCGGCTCCGTGGACGGCGACCCGCCCGCGGCCATGCGCTACACCGAATCCCGCCTCACCCGGCTTTCGTCCGAAATGCTGGCCGACATCGACTCCGAAACCGTCGACTTCGTCCCCAACTACGACGAATCCACCGCCGAGCCCTCCGTCCTGCCCGCCCGCATCCCGAACCTCATCGTCAACGGCTCGACAGGCATCGCCGTGGGCATGGCGACCAACATCCCGCCGCACAACCTCACCGAGGTCCTCAACGCCACCATCGCGTTGCTCACCAAATCGCCGCAGGACACCACCCACGACCTCGCGCTCGTGCTCGAGCACGTCAAGGGCCCCGACTTCCCCACCGGCGGCTTCCTCTACGGCCGCGGCAATCTCGCGCAGACCTACAACACCGGCCGCGGCCGCTTCATGATGCGCGCCAAGTGCGGCCTCGAGCAGATCTCCGGCGGCCGTCAGGCCATCATCGTCACCGAGATCCCCTACCAGGTCAACAAGTCCAACCTCATCAAGCGCATCGCCGAGATCGTCAACGAAAAGATCGTAGACGACATCTCCGACGTCCGCGACGAATCCGACCGCGACGGCATGCGCATCGTCATCGAACTCAAACGCGGCGCACAGCACGAAATCGTCCTCAATCAGCTCTACAAAAACACGCAGATGCAGGAGTCCTTCTCGATGATTTTCCTGGCCGTCCTCAACGGCCAGCCAAAGGAACTCCCGCTCCACCATGCGATCCACGCCTTCATCGATCACCGCATCGACGTCGTCCGCCGCCGCACCGCCTTCCTGCTCGGCAAGGCCCGCGATCGCGAACACACCCTGCTCGGCCTCCAGATCGCCGTCGATAACCTCGACGCCGTCATCCGCATCGTTCGCCAGTCCAACTCCCGCGCCGACGCCCGCGAAAACCTCTTCGCCTTCTTTTCCAACCGCCGCATCACCCTCCGCGGCACCGAAATTGCCGGCGTCACGCTCGATCCCGCCAAGTACGCCATCGACCTCACCGGCGGCAGCATCTCCGCGCAGCTCACTGCCAACAACTCTGCCGCCGCGGCCGGCACCCTCATCCTCAGCTACAAGCAGATCGACGCCATCCTCGAACTGCAACTCTACCGCCTCACCCAGCTCAGCATCGACGAGCTCCTCAACGAGCTCCGCGCCGTCCGCGAAAACATCGCCGAGTTCGAATCCATCCTCGCCTCCGAGAAGAAACTCCGCTCCGTCATCCAAAAGGAGCTCGAAGAGGTCCGCGACAAATACGGCGACGAGCGCCGCACCGTCATCATCGACGAGGCCAACGAGCTCACCCTCGAAGACCTCATCGCCGACGAGCAGGTCGCCGTCACCGTCAGCAACACCGGCTACCTCAAGCGCACGCCCATCTCCACCTACCGGCAGCAGCGCCGCGGCGGCACCGGCCGCCTCGGCATGAAGACCCGCGAAGAAGACTTCGTCGCCCAGCTCATCATCGACAGCACCCACGCCTACCTGCTCTGCTTCACCAACACCGGCCGCGTCTACTGGCTCAAGGTCTACGAGATCCCCGACGTCGGCGCCGCCGGCAAGGGCAAAGCCATGGCCTCGCTCGTCGACCTCCAGCCCGGAGAAAAAGTCGTCACCATCCTCCCCGTCCGCGACCTCACCCAGGACAACCGCTTCGTCCTCTTCGCCACCCGCAACGGCACCGTCAAAAAGTCCACCCTCCGCGACTTCTCCAACGTCATGGCCCGCGGCATCATCGCCATCGGCATCGACAAGGACGACGAACTCATCACCGCCCGCCTCACCGACGGCGAGCAGGTCATCTTCCTCGCCACCCACGACGGCATGGCCATCCGCTTCGACGAGCGCGATCTCCGCGCCATGGGCCGCCCCGCCTTCGGCAACAAGGGCATCACCCTCGGCAAAAACGACTACGTCATCGGCGCCGCCGTCACCCCCTCCAACGAGGCCCGCAACCGCACCCGCCTCGCCCTCGCCGCCGCCAAAGGCCTCACCGCCAAAGTCGAGCAGGTCCTCGACGAAGCCGGCCTCGCCCTCCCCACCCAGCCCACGGAGGTGTCATCTCGACCGGAGGCCCTTGGCCGGAGCGGAGAGACCCCTGTCTCCGGCCCGCCACAGATCTCCGACCTGGGCCACCGCCCGAACGCCCCCGACGGCCAGGAAATCCTCGGCTCCAACGCCCCCGAGATCGACCCCAAGGCCATCGAAAAACTCGAAGCCCTCGACGTAGAACTCGGCCTCACCCCCTGCCTCATCCTCACCGTCTCGGAAAACGGCTTCGGCAAGCGCACTGACGTCGACGCCTATCGCCTCCAGTCCCGCGGCGGCAAGGGCGTCATCAACATGCGCACCACCCCCAAAATCGGCAAAGTCACCGCCATCCAGCTCGTCGACGACACCACCGAAATGATGGTCATCTCCCAATTCGGCAAAATCATCCGCATCGACACCAAACAGGTACGCGCCGCCGGCCGAGCCACCATGGGCGTAAAACTCCTGGACCTGGACACCGACGACAAAGTAGCCGCCGCCATGGTAATCCCCCCGGAAGACCCCAAAACCCCCACCATCGAAGGCGGCACACTGCTCCAGTAACCCCCGCCAGCAAACCATTCTGGCAAACAAGAGGCGCGGCTCAAAACCGCGCCTCTTTGCTCTTTTGGTTGTCATTCCCGAAGGGAATCTGCGTTTGCCTTTGCTCCCCTCATTGGGCGAGATCATCCGCACACCACCACAGCAGATCCGCACCAAGCCTGCCCTGAGCCGAACCGAACGGGCCAAGCTTCTTGCTTGGTCACCCCCGAAGACATCTCCCTCCCATTGCCAACAGCAGGGCGCGGCCCGGTAGCACCTTGCTGTTCGATCGTCCCTCTTGTGCCGCCTCTATAAGCACCCCCGACGATGAAGTGAAGCGGCAAGCGACTTACCTCGACCGCCTCACTGGACAGTCAACGTGAAAGTCGTCGACGAGGCGATCGCGGTATTCACAGAGTCCTGTCCTTTCAAAGTCAGCGTATAAGTGGCCGCACTGGCAACAGGCGGTGTCGGGGTAACAGGGTTGGTAGTGGTCGGGCTTCCGCCTCCGCAGCCACTCACCCCCATCGTAACGACCATCAGCAAAGCCGCGGATAGCAATGCGGGCAGCCCCCGTCGCACCGATTTCCTACGCCCAATCCCGCAAAGCAACAGGCCAGCCAGCGTAAGCGCCATGGGTCGCAAAGGCTTTCTGCTGCCGGGTTTTGTTTGCGCCCTCTGTTCCAGCGGCCGTCCCGCGTCCCGCTGCTGCGCCGTCAGCGGTGCGTTGCACACCGTGCCTGTTCCAATGACAAGTTTTGCCGTGCTCACGCCATTGGCGGTGAGCGGCGCGATCAGGTAACACGCCGCAAGGTTTGGCGCCCCACTCGTCGCGCTCGTCGCACTCAGCGACCAGAGCACACGACCGCCGTATCCGCTGCTCGGCGTCAACGTCACCTGCGTCTGCCCTTGGCTGTTGTTGGCCACCGTTAAGTTGCCCGCAGCCAGGGCAAACGCTCCGCTCGGGAGGACGTCGCCCACCAGCAGCGAAGCGGTCCCAACAGTCGGCGCATATACGGGATCGCCGGAATACAGTGCAGAGATCACATGCGTACCCGGCGTCGCCGGAGCGTTGATGGTATACGTTGCCGTAATCGTGTAAGAGGTCGGATCCCCTTGGTAGATCAAAGGAATGCCGGTGGTTACGATGGCGCCATCCACCAGAACAGACAAGGTCCCTGTCGGCGCCGTCAAAGGACCAGTTTGTGCCTGCCTTACCCCATAGACGTTCATGGTCAGCAGCACGGGTGTCCCCGCCGTGGTCGACCGCAAGGAGAGCTGTAGGTAGGCGCTTGCGGGACTCTGCTGCGAAGCCGCGGTCGCCGGCCATGCCTTCACCAGCGCACTAAGATTCACACTTCCCAGACCCGTTGCCTCGTCATACCCCGCAGCAGCAAAATACCCAGCCTGTCCTGCCGGCACGCAATTGGTTGCGCCCGTGACACAAGCGATATTTCCGGAGGTAATGTCGTGAAAGGCGGCAGCATAGGTCGCCGGATTTCCCGCCAGGCTGTACAGGGTCGGGTTCAGATTGCCTTGGCCCAGCGAGTTCTCTGCCTGGTTCAGAATCGCGACCATTCCCGCAAACGTCGGAGCCGCGAAACTGGTTCCACCGGCAAGGAAGTGGGTAGCGGAACTGGTCACTGGACCTGACGCGCAGCTTGCCTCCGACCCCAGGGCACTCACCACCGACGGATCATCTGTACACACCAGAAATCCGGGGCTCTGCGTCGAAGATTGCAAGGCCAGATCCGGCAGCAGGCGATAGGGACCGGCAGGAATACCCGTTACCCCGCTCTGCCACGAAGGACGCGGATAAACACTGCTTGTGCCGCCCCCTCCCGCCAGGATGCCCGCCGTCGGAGAACCTTCATTCCAGGCCACCTCCGGAACGTAGGAGAGCAGAGAAGTAAATTCGTCTACATTAACGGCACTCGCCCAGTACGTCGTATTGCCTGCCGTAAAGGTGCCCGGCGCCATCTGCGTTCCCCCTACTGCGGTGACATAGGGGCTGTCCGCCGGGAAGTTCACGGCTGGCGCCTGGATCTGCGTCGTTGTCAGCCCGCTCCCTGTTGGAACCGGCGCACACGCCGTGGACCCGCTATCACCGGAAGCCGCAATCAATGTTTGCCCCTGCGCTGCCGCCTGCGCGAACAAAGAGTTCGCCTGATTGAGCTCGCTAGCACTTAGTAACGTCTCGCAGGAAGAATAGCTAATGCTAACTACTGGTGCGATTTTCTCCTGAATGGCGTACGTCAGGGCGTCGTACACACTGTAATTCGCTTGGTCTCCCACAAACACGAGGAGAACATTGGCCTTGTTCGCCGCACCCAGTGCATACTCCAAGTCCAGATCCGACTCCGCTTCATCGCCGGGCGAAACAGCTTCTACACCGGAGCCCGGTACCAGCACCGCACTTAAATCTGTAAGGGTCGCGCCCACCATGCGGCCCGTTGGACCAGTGGGAGAGGTATCCGTGTACGACTGTCCAACCACCGCGATCGACTGTCCCTGTCCTCCCATGTTGTTATTGAGGAAAGGCGAAACGCCGTACATCGCGCTTAAATCATACGGCGTAAGAAAATGCGCCTGGGTTGCAAGAGTGGTATATAGAGGCTTAGGCTGGGCGCGAAGCACAGCGGTGGGCTGCGGGCGAAAGTCAGAAAGATGAAGCACCGCCGCCGTAACCGGCTGCAGGGCCGCCGGCAAACTTAGGTCGGAGGACGGCGCAAAGTGTTCCTCACCGTTTGCCTTGTACCGATGCAGCTCCGAGCCGAATGCCGCACCCACCTCTGACGCCGTACCCGTAAAGGTGATCCGGTCCAGGCCAGGGGAAACACTTATCGCTCCAAAGCCGCGGGCGGCAAGCCAACTCTCCGCCGCTTCCAGATCAGCCGCCGGCATCCCGAAACGGGCACCAAAGTCAGAGGGCGTTAACCACTGGTGATACAACGGCGATTTGGCATCCTGTTGTTGCTCCAGCAACTTCTGTAAGTCGGCCTCCTGCTCCGCCGACCGATTAAACACCAGGGTAATCCCGGCAATCACCTGATCCGGCGAAACGGCACCCAGATCCTGCATCGTTTCGGCCTGCGGAATCCGTGAGTTGGGCAGAATCAGCTTTGAGTTGTCCGCGAGGCTCCCTCGCAATCTGCTCTCTCTCGCCTGCCCGCATGCAGGCTTGTCGAAAAAAGAACCTAAAGGCAGCAGGCTAAGAGCAAAAATCAAGAGACGCGACGTACGGCGCATGAGTAAACAATCCTTCAGGGACAGCAATTAGTTGTAGCCACTCTACCAGAGCTCATGAAAATGTGGTAAGCCCAAAAGTAACCATGTCCTCCAGTCGCCTGGCAGCATGCTGACCGGGCCCGGAAACAGCCCGTCCAGCGGGGCACCGCCCACGTGCTCCGGCTGTCACGAAAGAATGGCAGGCGCCCACTCACAACTAGCCACGAACGGGTGCCCCATCTTTGCGACGGTCCCATCGTCGCTAAGGTGGGTTCCGCTCTGCTGAAGGCCCGGGTGTCTCCAGACAGCCTGCTGGCTGGGGTGGTAGACCGGAGTGCAGCGCAGCGGAACGACCAAATCGCCACCCACCCCCTCGCCCAAAACGTCCAATTCCGGCTTGGCCGCCACATCCGCACTTAGGTGCACAGAGTTTCCGGTCACTTGCCACAGTCGCTGACCAGGTAGGGAACCAGCGACGGAGGAACGCGAAAGGAACACAGCTTCACCTGTTTTCGCCAAAGTTCCCGTTGCACACCCATGCCCTCATTCCTTTACTCTAAGAACAAGTAACTGGAAACGGGGCCAACACGGCAGGACAGGTATACCAGCAAACCCCCTGAATCGAATACTTTAGAGAAAAGTACCGGGGGAGGGTCCAGACAGCCATCCTCTGCAGCCCCGCTCCCATCCACCAAAGAGCACGACAGCAAGAGGACCCAGAATGACCGACGAGATGTCCAGCAACACGCCAGCCCACACCCCTCCTCACGCGCACAACAAAGAGGAGATCAACCCCAAGGTCTCCGCCGATATCGCCCACTGGTCCAAGGAGTTCGGCGTCACCGGTGCTCAGTTGCATGAGGCCATTCGCGTCCACGGCACCAAGGTGGAGAAGATCCGTGCCGCCCTCGCCGGCCATCACGCCAAATCCTGATCGGCTAAAACCGCAGCCATCTGATTCACCTGAATTGTCGGTGGGATTCAGCTACAGGTTTGCAGTGGCTAGGCGCGTGAGGTGCTACCTTCTTCTCAGATTCCTGTGGAGACCGCATGTTTCGATCCGGCAAGCTGATCCTGCCCGCCTTTCTTCTAACCTCTTCGCTGCTTCCGGCAGGGGTCGCGCAGACCACCACAATGCCGTCGGCACTCGCCGCGGCAGCCGCGCCCAGCATGGATCAGACCTGGTGGAAACACGCGGTTATCTACGAGATCTATCCCCGCAGCTTTAAGGATTCAAACGGGGACGGTGTCGGCGACCTGAACGGCATCACGGGCAAGCTCGACTACCTGCAAGGGCTGGGCATAGACGCAATCTGGATCGCTCCCATGTATCCCTCGCCGCAGGTGGACTTCGGCTACGACATCTCCGACTACGAAAACGTTGACCCGCAGTACGGTACGCTCGCCGACTTCGACAGGCTGCAGGCCGAGGCCAAGAAACGCCACATCCGCATCGTGCTGGATATGGTGCTGAATCACACCTCCGACAAAGACAAGTGGTTTCAGGAGTCCGCCAGTTCTCGCAACAACGCCAAGGCTGACTGGTACGTCTGGAACGATGGCATCCCCGCCAACACGGCCGGCATTACCGACTTCCAGCGCCGCTACGAGCACAGAGGTCCGAACGGGGATGTCGTTCCACCCAACAACTGGGTCTCCGGCTTTGGGGGCTCCGCATGGGAGTGGGTACCGGCTCGCCAGCAATACTACTACCATCAGTTTTACAAGCAGCAGCCCGATCTGAACTGGCGCAATCCAGCCGTTGAAACGGCCATGTTTAACGTGATGAAGTTCTGGCTTGACCGTGGCGTTGCAGGGTTTCGCCTGGATGCCATTCCCAACCTGTTTGAGGATCCCAAGCTGCGCAGCAATCCCGAATTGGGCGGCACCGACGCATATGGCGACCCGCGCGTGGGCGACACCTACACCAACAACCTGCCCGAAGTGCACGACGTGATCCGCCGCATGCGCGCCATGGTGAACAGGTATCCTGGCGATCGCGTCCTGATCGGCGAGACCTACCTGCCCAACACCGCCGAGCTCGACAAGTGGTACGGCGGCACAGCGCACAACGAGCTACAGCTCCCCATGGACATGCTGGTCGGCTTCGGCGCGGACGCCAAACTGAGCGCACCTTACTTTCGCCGTTACATCTCCGAGGTGGAAACAGAAATCAATGGATCGCAGCCGCTTCTGGTCTTTGATAACCATGACAATCCCCGTTCCATTACGCGGTTTGGCGACGCCACACATAACATTGAAATTGCCAAGGTCATCGCCGCCACCTTACTGACGCCCCGCGCCACAGCCCTGACCTACTACGGCGCCTGCATCGGCATGCCCACCACCACGCCTACGCGCCGCGAAGACGTCAAGGATCCCATCGGCATCAGCGGCTGGCCCAAGGAGAAGGGCCGCGATGGCGAACGGAGTCCCATGCAGTGGACCCCTGGTCCGCAGGCTGGCTTTTCCACGAACCCGCACACATGGCTTCCGCTCGCGCCGGATTACAGGACGGTCAACGTCCAGACCGAGAGTGCTCAACCCGATTCCCTGCTCAATTGGTACAGGAAATTGATTGCCCTGCGCCGCTCCAACCCGGCCCTGCACAATGGGGGCATTGTCATGCTGAATAAGGACGATCAGGATGTGCTCGCGTGGGTTCGCACGGCACCGCAAGGCAGCAAACCGGTTGTGGTCGCGATGAATTTGAGCGGCAATTCCAGAACGGTGGCGCTCGACCTCAGCGAAACTGGATCAAAGGGCACCAGCGGACGGACATTGGCCGGCAGCGTGCCGTCCACGCCCTCAGGCTTTCCGTTGAACGCCGTCACGCTACCGCCATTTTCGGCGTGGATTGGCGAAATCCAATAGCCAAAAGTAAGCGGCGCAGGCCCGAGCCTGCGCCGCTGCCATGAAGTAATACCGGCCTACTCGCCGCTGCCGCCAAAGCTCCAGTGCCGCACGGGGCCGACGTCCACATGCACGAACTGGCTAACAGGGTAGTAGCCCACGCCCCCAGCGCCCAGGCTCATCGCCGCGTCGCGCAGCCGGCTCGTGGTCACACCCGGTACACGGATGTCGATCGCCTTGGAGAGCATATGTTGTGAGTGTTGGGCCACTCCCGTGCTCGCCGAGCGTGTCCGTAGGAAGTTGTTGGACCACGGTGTGCGATAGCCGCAGACGATATCGATGACGCTGTTCTGGCGGCCCAGGCGCACCAGTGTGTCATGGAGCACATCGAATTCGCGCGGATCGTAGTGGGCGGTGTCCTGTGTGCGATGGTCGCGCAGAAAGTGGTTCAGCTGCGCGATCGCACTTGGAACGTAGGAGTTACCCACCCGGTACACCACGTCGATATCCTCGCCTGTATGCAGGTGGTGGAGACGCAGTTCGTAGGGCTGTCCCGTGAGATGAAGCGCTCCACCCAGCGAAGAAACCGGAGCCGTCGCCAAGGAAGCAGGCGCATTTGCGGAGGCTGCATTGCGGTCCTCGGCACGGACACCCGCTGCCAGACCCAGCAGCAGACTGCCGGACAAGCCAATTGCGGCAAC
>CAXSCE010000031.1:0-43643 GCA_964236545.1 uncultured Bryocella sp. | reverse complement strand
CCGCGTCGCTCCCTCCGGTCACGTCTACGCCGAGGACATCAACAGCCACGCCGTCCAAACAATTCGTGACCGCGCCGCCCGCGAGCACCTCACCGACATCACCGTCATCCTCGGCACCCCCGACGACCCCAAGCTCGCCCCAAACTCCCTCAACGCCGCCGTCATGCTGCGCGTCTACCACGAAATCGCCCACCCCGACCTGCTGCTCCCCATCCTGGTCGCCGCGCTCCGCCCCGGCAGTCGCTTCGGTGTCATCGACCACCCCGGCAACGGCGCCGACCACGGCATCAACCCCGAAGTCGTCCGCGCGGAGGTCACCCACGCCGGCCTGCGCTACGTGGGCCTCTACGACTTCACCAAAGGCGATCAAAACGACTACATGGAAGTCTTCGAAAAACGCTAACCCCACCTCACCAGGCAGCCACCCCGGCCTGCACATCCATCCGCGGAGAGGTCATCTCGCCCGGAGGCCAAAGCCCCCCAGAAGTGTCATCTCGCCCGGAGGCCAAAGTCCGGAGCGGAGAGACCCCCGTATTCGCCCGGAGGCCAAAGTCCCCCCACAAGTGTCATCTCGCCCAGAGGCCAAAGTACCCCAGAAGTGTCATCTCGACCGGAGGCCAAAGGCCGGAGCGGAGAGACCCCTGTATTTCGCCCGGTGAAGCCCAAGACCTATAGCCTCTCCAAAGTACAGGGTCTTCCCGCTCGTAAAAACAGAGAACCGTTTTGCTCCAGTCAAGAGCGCGTCGCCACGACACTCTACGTTGACACACCCTGGAACCAACAACTCACCAACCCATCGTCCCCGGCCCACCCTTAAACGGCCCCCGCACCCAGGACGTGATCCACCCGCCATAGAAATCCCCCGGCTGCGCCGCCACCCTTTCCCCGTCGACAAAGCAGCTATCCACCTTGCTCGCATAGAACGCCAGGTGATCCCGCAGCCCCGCAACGAAGTCGTGGGTCGCGGATAACTCCAGGCCACCTCCGCCACCACGACCTCGGCACCCTCCAACTCCCCCGGCAGGACAAGGTCCCAGTACGTCGCCGCACCCTTCCACTCGCAGAAACTCCCCCGCCGCGCCGAAGGCCGCATCAGCTCCATCCGGACATCTCCCGGCGGCACGTAATACACCGGCGGATGGCTAGTCTCCAAAACCCGCAAAGCCCGAGAGCTCTCCGCCACGGCCACCCCGCAATGCACCACCCGCACCCCCATCCCCACCGCCTCCAACCGAGGCGGCCGAGGATAATCCCAAACCGATTCTGCTGTCCGTGACATGAGTTCTCCTTAAGGTATCTACGCTTGCCTTAACTTTAGCGGAGTCGATGCTAGTACTTGAAACTATCGTCAGAAGCCACGGTAGAAACGTAGGAGCACCGAGTGTTAACTGGGATAGCACTGCACGCCCTATGATTCTGCTAAGAAATACTTAGACTCCTTGGTCAATTTGGTTCACGAGACAAGAGAAGAGTTCGTCGATTTATAGTGCACTTACTTTATTCGCGGGAAACAAGAGTGGGGAGTGTCTCATCGAGTCGCACTTGCTCAAACCCATTCCCGACGCCCACAACGGAAGGGCACTGCTTCAGCCGTGCCATCACCCCTTCGTGCCATCCCGCGGCTTTAGCCGCTGAGGTACGCTTGGCCCAGCCATGGCGATCCCGCAACGCCTCGCCCTCCCCGGCACCTACTTCGTCACGGCGGTCACCTGGAACCGTCGCCGTTGCTTTCAGGTCACGGCCACCGCCACACTCTTGCTCGACACACTTCAGCATTACCGCCGCGAGGGCTTCTACCGCCTGCACTCCTTTGTCGTGATGCCCGACCACGTTCACCTGCTCCTGACGCCGCACGGAATCACACTCGAAAGAGCCATGATGCTCATCAAAGGAGGCTTCTCCTATCGCCTGGCTGCCAAACTCCCCGTCTGGCAACGAGGCTTCACCGATCATCGGATCCGGGACCGCGCCGACTTCCTCACCCATCGCGACTACATCCACGGCAACCCGGTCCGCGCCCGTATCTGCCAGCGACCCGAGGACTATCCACACTCCTCCGCCAATTTCCCGCACCGACATCCCTACAGCGCCTGCTAAACTCCCACAACGATGACCCGAGCCTTCCTCAGCCTCCCGCTCCTGACCATCGCACTCCACGCCCAAACGGGGAAGCTCATGCACGCCACTGGTCCCATGGACGTCACCGTCGCCCCGGTCACCAATCCCGCGACGCCGGAAACCCCCGCACCCTACCCCCGCTACAGCCTCAAGAAGCACTACAGTGGTCCGCTTGAGGCCGACGCCCTGGGCGAAATGCTCTCCGGCGGCGACCCCCGCTCGGGCACCGCCGGCTATGTCGCCATGGAAACCGTCACCGGCACACTCGGCGGCCACAAGGGCAGCTTTCAGCTCATGCAGATGGGCACCATGGAAGCCGGCAAACTCACCCCCGAGGGCAAGCCAGCCCCGCCCGAGCTCCGCGCCCTTGTCGTCCCTGGCTCTGGCACCGGCGCGCTTCAGGGCCTGAGCGGCACCCTCCGCATCGACAACAACGCCGGCAAGCACATCTACACTCTCGACTACACGCTGCCGACCCCCTGACGAGCGAAACAGCTAAATTCATCGTGGGCAGAGTGACCGAAGAAATCTTGAGGACGGTCTAGCCCCAGCTGCCTGTTTATTCCGCAATCTCCCTACACTGGGGAATAGCGAAGAGAACCGGCGTATAGTGGGCTGCCTTTTTAGAGGGCAGCCTTTTTGCGTCAGGGTCTCTCGCGAGAACAAGTAGAGGGGACAAACACTATGAAGCAACTCACTCTAACGAAGACCGCAACACCCAGCACCCTGCCGCTGCACGAGGGTAATGCCCGTCGCCGCCGCGGGAAGGTCGTCCCGACACCCGGGAAGGCTAACCAGCCCCACAGCAATCCGCGCAAGGGGGCTGCCCAGGCACTTAATGACTCTAAAACCTTGCTGGACACCTACAGCCAGTTCACCCCACAGGGCCTTCTGCACGAGTAGCGCAGAAGCACCACAAAGTGTCTGAATGGAAGACTTTACCAAGAAGTACAGGAGGGGGGAGGGAAGCCTCTCCCGTACTGCCTCATGGATCGAACCTGATCCTGCGTCTGATCCGGCATACCATGACAACAGCCATGCAATCCCCCGACAAACCACTCAACCGGATGGACCGTCTTGCCGACATGGGCCACTTTCCCGTCATCGTCAACGCTGGCGCCACCCTCAACGTGTTGGCCACAGTCGCCGTCACTCACTGGATCCGGCCGGAGTTCCCCTACCTCGGCCCAGTCAGGCCCTGGCCGCCGATCACCTGGCCGCCCGTGCTGCAGGCCCTCGCCTGGACGGCGTTGGTCCTGCTCCTGAACCTCGCGCCGGTAGTCTTGCTCCGCCGCACGGTGACGTCGACCACAGCTTACCCGCCGCTAAGGCAGATGAACTTCCTCCACGACCAGCACAAGTTTTCCGATTGGGTTTACCTCGCCGCCTCGGCCAACATGGCCTTTTGGGTACTCAGCGCATGGGCCGTCTTCGCAATCAGCCCAAACGCGCAGGTGTTCGCGATCTTTGAGATTGTGGCTGGGCTGGCGACGTTTTCGCCGGTTCCTCTTCGCCTCTTGCGGCGCGGCAATGCGCCTACTGTGTAGGAATTCCGAAGATAAACACCGCACCAAAGGCGATCACAAACAGCGGCCACCAAGTATCGGCAAACTTGGCTGCCTTTTCGCTCCAGGTCTGCTCCATCAGACGCTCGTTCGCATCCGGCGCAGGTTCGGTGTTGCCGTGCTGCTTGCTCATATCGTGTTGCATGCGCATCTCCCTCTGGCAGGACTTGGCGGCTCCTGCCATTGCGAGTCCAAGGTATCCCATACCTGGACACCTGGGCCAGCTAGAAAGGGCGACCTGCATCCCGCAGTCGCGATGGTACTCTAATAGGAAGCGCCTGAGACCTCGCGAGCCGGGGTCCAAGCTGTAGCGTGACAGGAACCTCGATGTCGTAACTGCTTCCATACCCCGCTTTTTGGGGCATGACGAGCGCCACGGCAAGCGAAACCATTCTGCGGCGGGAGAGCTGACGAAAGGATTCACCATGCCACAGGAAGGCATCCACCCGAAGTACGACACAACCACCGTGCGCTGCGCGTGCGGCAACAACTTCCAGACCCGCTCGACCCACAAGGGTGACATCGTGCTTGAAATCTGCGCGGCCTGCCATCCGTTCTTCACCGGCAAGCAGAAGCTGGTCGACACCGCCGGCCGCATTGAGCGCTTCCGCCGCAAGTTCGCCGCAACGGATGCCAAGAAGGCCGAAGCTGCTGCCAAGTAGTTTCCTCTAAACCCAGAACGGCATAAGGCCTCTGCCAAACGCAGGGGCCTTGGTTCTTGAGGCACGTTACATACCCCTTGTAGAAGCAATCGGAGAATGCAGCAGGTCACCGAAGCCGGGAAGGGAAGAACAAGTCTTTCATGCTGAACGGCGCCGAGGAAATCACCTCCATGTTGAGTAATCCTCAAAACCTGAACATGTCTCCCAAACCTGCCTACTTGCTTACACAACAGGTCAATGACGAAATACTGGCAAAACCCGCAAGATGCAGCATCAACGCGGCAAACCCCGAAAACGGCCAGCGTACCTGCCGAGTTGCGCATCGGTGGTATCCGCATTGCGCCGGCAACCGTGCTCGCCCCCATGGCCGGTGTCACGGATACGGTATTTCGCCGTTTCATCAAGAACGCGTCCCTGTTTTCGCCGGTGACTGAGTTGTTCTCCGAAGCTGCCTCCGCAGTCCCGGACGTCGACATTGAGACGACCAACGAACGCTCCGGCTGCGGCCTGATCATGACGGAATTCACCTCTGCCGACGGCCTCTCGCGCATGCGCGAGACCAAGCGTAAGCGCTACCTCACCTACTATGAGGACGAACATCCGATTTCCGCCCAGATCTTCGGCTCCAACCCGGCGACGCTGGCCGAAAGCGCCCGCATCTGCCAAGATGCCGGCTTTGACCTGATCGATCTCAACCTCGGCTGCCCAGCCAAGCGCGTCGTCGCTTGCAACGGCGGTTCCGGTCTGCTGCGTGATCTGCCCGCCATCCAGGTCATTTTCGAGCAGGTCCGCGCGGCGGTCAGCATCCCGTTTACCGTCAAATTTCGGATGGGCTGGAACGACGCCAGCATCGTCTGCATCGAACTGGCCCGGATGGCCGAAAATTGCGGCCTCAATGCCGTCGCCCTGCACGCCCGCACCCGCGAACAGGGGTACTCCGGCGAAGCCCGTTGGGAGTGGATCGCGGCCGTAAAGGATGCCGTCCGCATCCCCGTCATCGGCAACGGAGACATCCGCACCCCCGAGGACGCCGCCGCCATGGTCGAAGCCACCAGTTGCGACGCCGTGATGATCGGCCGCGCGGCCCCGGCCAACCCGTGGATCTTTCGCCAGATCGCCCAGTTCACCGCATCCGGTGCGTACGACAAGCCCACCGATGCCGACCGTTACCGCATGATCCGCGACTACTTCGGCCGTCTGGTTGCCGAACTGGCCGAGCATCCCACCGCCTCCCTGGCCGATGACAGCGATCTTGCCAAGCGGCAGCGGCGCGACCACGAGAGCGCACAGCGCGAGACGATCGGTAAAATGAAGCAGTTTGCCAGCTGGTTCACGCATGGCGTTCCTGGCGGGGCCACGCTGAGGCGGCAGATCTTTGAGGCAAAACGCGGAACTGAAGTCATGGACCGCATTGAAGCCTTCTTCGCTCATCGGGGTACGGACGAGCTTAGCGCCGAAGAGCCCGCCGACATCATCTCGGCGCTCGAAACAGCCCCGGCCTGCATCGGGTAATTCGTGCAGGCCGGGCTATTCAGCTGGATCGTAACGGCTACTGCTTGCCCGCGGCTTCCAGCTCCTGCCATTCACTCTCGCTCAGCTGGAGATCGGCCGCCTTCATATTCTCTTCCAGATGTTCCACCGAGCTCGTACCCGGGATCGGCAGCATCACCGGCGAGCGCTGCAGCAGCCAAGCCAGCGAAAGCTGCGCTACGGTGGCGTCATGCTTTTTGGCTGTGGCATCGAGCTTGCCGCCCGGTTGCGCCAGCTTGCCGGCCGCCACAGGGAACCAGGGAATGAAGCCAATGTTGTTCTTTTCGCAGTACTCCAGCACGGCTTCGCTCTTGCGGTTGGTGATGTTGTACTCATTTTGCACGCTTGCGATTTCCACCACCTTGCGTGCCTGCTCGATCTGCTCCACCGAAACTTCGCTCAGCCCCACATGGCGGATCTTGCCCTGCGTCTTCAGCTTCTTGATCGCACCTAGAGAGTCCTCTACCGGCACCTTCGGATCGATCCGGTGCAGCTGCCATAGATCCAGCCGCTCCAGCTTCAGGTGCCGCAGGCTCAACTCCACCTCCTGCTGCAGGTACTCGGGGCGGCCGACGGGCAACCACTTATTCGGTCCCTGGCGTGTCAAACCGGCCTTGGTGGCAATCACCACACCGGCCTTGTAAGGCGCCAGCGTCTCGCCGATCATCGGTTCGCTGACTGCCGGGCCATAGCTGTCGGCGGTATCGATGAAGTTCACGCCCAATTCCACGGCACGGCGCAGAACCCGACCCGCATTCTCACGATCCTTGGGCTCGCCCCAGATACCTTCGCCGGTGAGGCGCATGGCGCCAAATCCCAAGCGGTTGACTTCAAGATCTCCGCCCAGCTTGAATGTGGCTGCGACTTTCGTTGCACTTGGCATGGCATTTTCCTCAGCCGATTGGATGGCGCCCCGCTAAATTTTGTCGCACTTCCTCCATTGCAATGGGTGAGGGCACCAGATCTGGCGGCCTCACCCATTTACCTTTCATTCAGCACGACAAGGCTTACGCCATCAGGCGGCGACGCAGCACACCCAATGTGCCCAACATGCCGGTACCCAGCAGCAGCATGCTGCTCGGCTCCGGGGTAACGGTTGTGACATTGATCGGCACGGCCTCGGTAACGGTTTCGCCGGACACGCGCTCCAGGATTTCCCCGTTCGCGAGGAACAGGTTGACCATGGCTCCGTTTCTGAGGGAATACGATAGGCCGCCGGTATCGAAGAAGGACGCCCCGGCGCTTGTATCCAGCAAGTTGTCATTGCCCTCGAAGGATCCAACCGCGTCGATCCCGTTGATGATGCGGTTTATTCCGTTGCCGGTGTTTGTGGTGCCAGTTACGTCCGTGATCAAAAACTCTCCCGGAGCAATAAGCGATCCGGTCAAGGTACCGGAGCCGTTAAAGGGGTCCGTTCCGGCTGTGCCGAAGCTGAAGGTAAAGGTATCGGCCAGGGCAGCGGACGAACCGACGGTGGCCAATGCAAGCGCCGCAAACATGAGTCGAGTGAATTTCATTCAGATCCTCAGAGGAATGACAATATGCAGATGCGGCCAACCATATCACCCGAGCGTGGTAGCTCCATAGAGAATTCGGCAGGCCGCAGGGCATATTTTTGCCCATCGGTAATCATCAGTCTCACCCCGGTAACTTCCCTAACAGCAACGGCAATGCGATCAGCGACAAACCCTTCCATCTGCTAGCCGAAGCTACGCGTGATGCTTGTGTGGGCGATAGCCGATTTTCTGTTACAACACCGGCCCTGAACAATAAGTTAGTTGTCTGGGTAACAGGAGACTGACTCTAGCGACTCGGTTGCGGAGCAGGCAGACTCGCCTCACGATCATCCATAGCCGTCGCCTGAGCCAGCAACGGTAGCAGGGCCGCGCCCATAAGACCCGCCGGCGGCCCCAACAGGGCGGGGCGGATAAAGGTACGGTCCACCTCCAGGCTCTCCCGCTGCGTTGGCTCAGCCAGCCGATACACCACGCTGTACTCCCGCACGGCCGTAAACATCGCCGGCGCAAATAGCGGCCACGCACTGGCGACCCCGCCTCCGACCACAATCATCGGCAAATCCAACGTGCTGATCAGGTTCGCAATGCCGACGCCCAGGTAGGTGCCCAGCCTGGTAAACGCACGCTGTGCCGCGGCGTCACCGCCCTCCGCCAACTGCGCCACCGCCAGCGGGGTAAACCTTTCGGACGCACCTAGTGTCTGCATCGCCTCCGATGCGTCCGGTTCCGTCGCCGCGGCCCGTGCCAGCCGGATCAGCCCATTGGCCGAAGCGTACATCTCCAGGCAGCCGCGGCTGCCGCAGCCGCACAGCAGACCGCCTGGTTCCACTGTGGCGTGACCTACCTCGCCACCCATCCCGAACATGCCCTGCCAAACCCGGCCGTTCAGGATCAACCCGGAGCCCACCCCCGTGCCCAGGGTAATCATCGCCATTGAGTCCAGCCCGGTTGCCTGGCCGGCGCCCAGCTTCCATTCGGCAATGGCCGCGGCGTTCGCATCCGATTCCAGCGTCACTGGCAGCCCGGTTGCGATCGCCAGTGCGTCGCGCAGGGGAAAATTGTCCCAGCCCGGCAAGTTTGGCAGCAATCCCAGAACACCGGTTCGCAGGTTGATCGGCCCGGGGCTGCCCACGCCTACGCCGGTCGGATCGTAATCATAGCCTTCGGTACGGTCGGCCTGGAGCATACGCCGGATCGCGGCGGCAATTTCGTCTACCGTCGATTGCGGGCCATCGGCAACCCGTGTCGGCATGGAGCTGCTGTCCAGCAGCCGCATCGTTCTGTCATACACGCCTACCCGGATGCTTGTTCCGCCTAGATCGACGCCGATCGTTACAGGTTGGCTCAGCTGCATCGGCGTCTCCCCGTGGGGCGGCTGCCGGCAAGATAGGCTGCGACACCACCCGTCTTTTGGGCCAGGCTATGAAAACCACGCGGATAACCGCAGGAAAACGCCTTTCGCGGTCTGGGGAGCAGTCTCAAATAAACAGCCGCGGCGAATCGAGAACGTAAGTCAATCATAGAGAAGAGAACAATCTGCAGCCCGCAAAACCCATGAACACTTCACTATAAACACAACGGGCACCCTCGTGGGTTCCTGCGTGGGACATCGGTGGTGGAGGCTTGCGCTCGGCGGCGGGAGCGTGCGGCACCCTCCATGTGTACGAGACGCACAACTTGACAGGTGTTGACCTAGCTTTCACATCGTTCGTGCCCGCGCATACAGCGCGTTCTGCATCCTAAGAAATGAATCCCGCGCGCTCGGCAATCCCTCCCTCGCCGGCTAGCAGGACCGGTCCCTGCGCAGATCCTGCTAGCCTGCGTCTCCTCTCCCGATCATGTTTTAAGTATGAAAGGCCCTCTCCTATGTTCATGCGCTCTGAAAAGCTCCTGATTCCCCTCCAAAAGCCCGGAAGCCCCGATCCAAACGGTGCGGCCGCAATCCAGGAACTACTCGGTGGCAAGTTTGGGGAAATGTCCACGCTGAACAATTACCTTCACCAGTCGTTCGGCTTTAAAGAAAAGAAGAGACTGAAGCCGTTCTATGACCTGATCGCCAGCATCACGACGGAAGAGCTTGGGCATGTGGAGCTGATCACAGCCGCTATCAATCTCATGCTCGAAAACTCCCTTCCCGAAGGCGAGCCGGTCGACGCACCCCTCGAAGCAGCCAAAAACCTCCGGAACACCCACCACACCATTGTGGGCGGCGGCGGCCATCAGGTCATGGATTCAATGGGTCATTTCTGGGCCGGTGACAATGTGTTCTCGAGCGGCAACCTGGTAGCCGATCTCCTGCATAATTTCTTCCTAGAGACGGGCGCGCGTATGCACAAGCATCGCTGCTACCAGATGACCACTAACCAGGCTGCCCGTGATGTGATCGGCTACCTCATGGTTCGTGGCGGCGTCCACCAGGCGGCCTATGCCCTTGCCCTGCGCAAGGTGACCGGCGTGGAAGTGACAAAGATGCTGCCTACTCCCAACATCGATGATGCCAAGATCCCTGAAGCTCGCAAATGGCAGGCCATGGGCAGCCACCGCAAGCTTTACACCTGGTCGCCGGATGAGTACGCCGATGTCAAAGGCGTATGGTCTGGTCCTGCAGACTGGGCGGACGGCGAAGAGCTGGAAGTGATCACGGGCGTGCCGGATTACGCGGCAGAAGGTCCTGTCATCACCGGCAATACCTCTTTGTTCTCGCCGGACTATGCGCCGGAAGAGATCTATGAAATCGCGGCAAAACTGATGCAAAAGGGCGGTATCTCGCCGTTGCAGCCGGGCGATGGGAAGCACTCCCGCTTTCAGGGTAGCGTCGCTGGTAGCCCTGGCGCCACCGCCCAGAATGGTCGCACCACAACCTCCACCACCGGCAGCGAGAACATCACCTCCAAGGTGACGATCAAGCCCTAACGCAATAGGCGCGGAGCTAACAACGAAAAGAAGGGCGCCTCTACAAGGCGCCCTTCTTTTGTCACTATTTCACTTCCTCACCGCTCACTCCCAATTACAGCTCTTTCACTCCATCCACAAACGCCTTCAGCTTGCGGCTCCGGCTGGGGTGGCGCAACTTTCGCAGCGCCTTGGCTTCGATCTGCCGAATGCGCTCGCGGGTTACCTGGAAGCTTTGACCTACCTCTTCCAGCGTGTGCTCGGAGCCGTCCTCCAGGCCGAAGCGCATTTTGATCACGCGTTCCTCGCGCGGGGTCAGGGTGCGCAGCACCTGTGAGGTGTACTCCTTTAGATTGACCGAAATTACCGCATCGGACGGAGAAACCGCCATGCGGTCTTCGATGAAGTCTCCCAGATGTGAATCTTCTTCTTCGCCGATCGGTGTTTCGAGCGAGATGGGCTCCTGCGCAATTTTCAGTACCTTGCGCACCTTGGCGACTGGAATATCCATCCGCTTGGCAATCTCTTCCGAAGAGGCCTCACGTCCAAGCTCCTGTACCAACTGGCGGCTGGTGCGGATCAGCTTGTTGATTGTCTCGATCATGTGCACGGGAATGCGGATGGTTCGTGCCTGATCGGCGATCGCGCGGGTGATGGCCTGACGAATCCACCACGTGGCATAGGTCGAGAATTTGTAGCCGCGCCGGTACTCGAACTTGTCCACCGCCTTCATCAGGCCTATGTTGCCTTCCTGAATGAGGTCGAGAAACTGCAACCCGCGATTGGTGTACTTCTTGGCGATTGACACCACCAGGCGAAGGTTGGCTTCGATCAGCTCGCGCTTGGCCTTCTCGGCATCCATGTCACCCTGAACCATCTCGCGCTGTGTGCGCTTGAGCGATTCCATCGGGATGCCGATCTCGCCTTCCAGCCGATCCAGATCCGTCCGGCAATTCTTTTGCTGCCGCCGGTACTCCTTCTTAAGCTCCTCAGAGCGCGAGGCATCGAATTTGGCATCCAGCGCACGGATCTGCCGCTCCAGCGTCCGCATGGAGTCAACCGTCTTGTTTACCTTGTCCAGCAGCCGCTTCTTCTCGGCATTGGTGTACTTAAATTCGCGCACGATGCGGGTGACATAGACCTGCTCGCGGCCGTTCAGCCACCGGTACTTGCGCTGCTCCTTGCTTTTGGCCTTGGCATCCTTGCCCTCCGGCTCCTCACCCTTGGCCTGGAACTCGGCAGCCTTTTTTTGGTGTGAAAGCAGTTCGTCGACGCGCTTCACCGTCTTTTTGACGCGCGCCTGCACGATCTCCTCGGTCAACTCCTCCTCATCGAAGGTGACGACCTCCTTGATGTTGCGCACGCCACGCTTCAGATCCTCGCCTAGAGACGCGATTTCCCGGATCACGATCGGCGACCGCGAGATGGCCTTCATCACGCGCATCTGCCCCCGCTCAATACGCTTGGCGATCTCTACCTCGCCCTCACGGGTCAGCAGGGGAACGGTGCCCATTTCGCGCAGGTACATGCGTACCGGGTCGTTGGTTTTTTCAAGCGTTCCCGGCGAAAGATCAAGCTCGACGTCCGAATCCTCGGAGCGCTCGTCGCCTTCCTCGTCCCGGTCCTCACGCTCGCCGCCGCGGCCACGCCGTCCATCTCCCGAAAGCACATCGATGCCCTGGGTATTAATGGTGGTCAGCAGGTCATCCAGGTCGTCGGGAGAGGTGATATCTCCGGGAAGCAGGTCATTCACCTCACCGTACGTGAGGTAACCCTTTTCTTTGCCGGTATCAATCAACCGGTCTACGTCTTCTTCATACTTATCAAGTTCTTCAGCCACGTTGCGTCGTGCTCCTCAGCCGCACCTTCCGCCTAAGTGAGCGGCGTGGGCGAAATCTTTTAGGAAATCTGTCGCACGGGGTAGGTGCGGGCGCAGCTTTTCCGGGGTTGTCGCGGGGGCGCTGAAAGCCGGGTGCGGTCAAGGCCGCGGGCGCAGGCGGAATCATTGAAACTCCCTGGGATCTTTGCAGAATCTGTCGCAGATACACGCGGCAGACCTCTGTGCACCTCTCAAAACAACCCAGGCAGTCCAAGCAATTCGGCAACTCAAAGGCGCAATGCTTCAGCGCTATACAGTCTACCATCTAGATAGACGTGCTGAGTGGGAAAAAGATTCGGGATCGTGCCTTCCGCCGTCGCTTCATGACCACTGCACTTCACTATGGTCCTGGGCGCAAAGATCTTGGGCGTGAAAACGATCAGGGGTGAAACGTTTCTCAATCAAAAAGCGTTGGCGGCGTCACCGGCAGGGGTTCACCCGCTACGCCGTTCTGGCACCCCGGGCAGCGGCGCTCCCGGATGTCCATGCCGTTGCATCCGTATCCGAGTCCGCAATCCCCGCAGCGCAGGGCATAAATCGTCTGTGCGTCGCGCGTCGTCGAAGGCGCGCCGGTGGCCCGCTCCACCACTTGGCGGTTCGGGTTGCGGAAGCCGGGCTCCGTCGTCGGCGCACGAGGGACCGCGCGGCTGCTCCGCGCGCGGCCGGGTGGGGCGGTGGGTCGGGTCAGACGCATGGTGGGCAAAGGCGCAACACCCTTTCAGGGTACCGCGATGGCGACACCCCAGAGGGGCAGATCTGAAACTTCAAAGCTGCCGTTCCCATCCCAAGCTCCTCCCAGGTTCCCTGGTCTCGCCCCGGGCATCAGAAACTAATGACGCGGTGCGAGCCGCCGACGGGAACTCAGAAGCAGAAACCTATGTCCGCTCCCATCACATTTCCCATACGCACCCTGCGCGATGAGATCCTTGCGCTCGGCACCGTGCTCTCCGCCTGCCTCACGGAGCCGAACCTTCGCGCCGTTCACCGGCTGCGCACCGGCACCCGTCGTCTTGAAGCCCAACTTCTTCTGCTGGAGCTGCTCCCCTCCGTACCACCTCATCGTGAACCGGCCGCCACCCTGCGCCGCGAACTCCGCCGTCTGCGCCGCGCCGCCGGCGAGGTCCGCGATCTCGACGTCCAAGGCAAGCATCTCGAGCTACTCGGGAACTCAGAGAGCTCCCAGAATGCCCTCCAGACGGCCTTACCGACCGCAACCCCGCCGGCCGAAGCAGGGACCACATCCGACCAGGACGATGCCCTCAGCAACACCCTTAACAGCGGCAGCGGCAGGTTAGCGGAACGTCTGAGCCGGAAGCGAACGAAGGCCGCAACGGCTCTGCAGCGGATACTCGGACGTCGGCAGACTAAAACCGCGGACGCCGCCGAAGCGCTTCTGCACGTATTTCGCACCGACGGGGACCTGAGCCTTTCCGCCGAACATCTCATCCACGCCGCCGAAACCGTGCTCTACCGCGACGGCCTGCTGCGGGGAGCCGGCACCGGCAAGCTTGACGAAGAGGAGCTCCACGCCGTTCGCAAATCCGCCAAGCTCGCCCGCTACCTGGCCGAAACCATGCCGGGCCATCCCGCCGTGAAAGCGGCTGCCGCGCGCTTTGAAGCCCTGCAGGAAGCCGGCGGCCTTTGGCACGACGCCCTCGAAATCGCCCGCGTCACCGCGAAGCATCTGGGCCGCCATCATCCCCTCACCGCCGCGTTGTCCGCACAAAGCAAAGCCCATCTCCGGGCCTACCGCGAGGCCCTGCGCGCCGTCCCTGGGCCCCAACTCAGCCTCAAGACCGATCTCCAACCCAGTCTCAAGCCCAACACCGAGCCGGTCTCCGGGTCGTCTTCCGGCTCCGTCCTCCCACCTCGCCGGTCGCGCTCGCAGCCATCCCCGGGCCGTCCGCCTGGCACCCATGCCGCCCGCCGGAGGCCGACCTCCGCGAAGAAACTCTCGCGCCCAAAAAGCACTGTCCAGCCCAGCCGTTGAGCGGCGGACGTTCTGAAATGCCGGCTTTATCGCAGCCCGCAACCACGGCCACGCACGGTCATCCAATCCCTGTTATCCGCAGCCCGGCGGCATCGCAACGGCGTCGGCATGAGATGCTTTACGCAGCGGCCTAGTGATCCGGGAAAGTGGTCTGGAGCTCAGGGGCGAGGGGTTTTATGTGTGGGATCGTCGGAGTCTTCGGACACCATCCGGTCAGTGGCATCATCTACGATTCGCTTTCGATGCTTCAGCATCGCGGGCAGGATGCGGCGGGTATCGCAACCTGCTACCAGGACCGTTTCTATCTCCACAAGGAAAACGGCCTCGTCACCAACGTCTTTAACGCCACCAACATGTCCCGTCTGCTGGGCACCATGGGGATCGGTCACGTTCGCTACCCCACAGCCGGCTGCGCCTCCGTGGCTGAAGCCCAGCCTTTCTACGTAAACTCGCCCTACGGTATCGTTTTCGCGCACAACGGCAACCTGACCAACGTGCAGGAGATCGTCGAAAACGTCTACCAGAACGACAAGCGCCACCTCAACACCACTTCGGACTCCGAGGTGATGCTCAACGTATTTGCCCACGCTCTCACGCGACGCGGTGTGGTCACGCCCAGGCCTGCCGACATCTTTGCCGCGGTGGAAGAGGTGCACCGGCGCTGCCGCGGCGGCTATGCCGTGGTGGCCATGATTTCCGGCGTCGGCATGCTCGCCTTCCGCGACCCCTACGGCATCCGCCCTCTGGCGCTCGGCCATCGCCTTGTGGACGTAAAGGGCTCAAAGAAAAAGGACTACATCGTCGCCAGTGAGAGCGTCGCGCTCGGCGTCAACGACTTTCATCTTGATCGCGATATTGAGGCCGGCGAGGCCATCTTCGTCGACATCAAGGGCAAGCTCTGGTCGCATAAATCCAAGCTCGCCCAGCCAAAATCCCCCTGCCTCTTTGAATACGTCTACCTCGCCCGGCCCGACTCCGTCATCGACGGCGTCTCCGTTTACCAGGCCCGGATCAACATGGGCGCCCGCCTGGCCAAAAAGATCGCCCGCGAGTGGAAGACCCTTCCCATCGACGTGGTCATCCCGATCCCCGAAACCAGCCGCACCGCCGCACTGGAAATCGCCACGGTCCTCAACAAGCCCTATCGCGAAGGCTTCATGAAGAACCGCTACATCGGTCGGACCTTTATCATGCCCGGCCAGGCACAGCGCCGCCAGTCCATCCGCCGCAAGCTCAGCCCCATCCCGCAGGAGTTCAAGGACCGCAACGTCCTGCTGGTTGATGACTCCATCGTGCGCGGCAACACCATCAAGGAAATCATCGCGATGACCCGCGAACTCGGCGCCAAAACCGTCTACGTCGCCTCCACGGCACCGCCCGTCCGCTATCCCAATGTGTACGGCATTGACATGCCCGCCCGCACCGAGCTTATCGCCTCAGGCCGCACCGTCCCCGAACTCGCCAAAGAGATCGGCGCCGATGGCGTCATCTTCCAGGACCTCAAGGACCTCGAAGCCTCCGTCCGCGATATCGCCCCCGGCATCTGCAACTTCGAAGCCTCCGTTTTCGACGGCAAATATGTCACCGGCGACATCACCCGCAAATACCTCAACACCCTCGAACGCGCCCGCAATGACGCCGCAAAGCAAACAGAAGACGTAGCCGGACACATCACCAGAAATCTGGCGGCGCATCTGTAAACTGCCGGTGTCTCAACGCCATCTTGACTGCGTATCGCTGCAAAGCTACGTGGCAATTGATGTTGTTGTTAGGCAGTCAGGATTTTGCTAGCTGGTTGATGTCTTTGACTTCGAGGATCTGTTTCGGATAACCATGCAGAGTGCACTGAATCATCGCCAGGCCGAGCTCCTGCATGGTGCTGACGTGGTTGGGAAGTAGTTTGTCGAGAATGGGGTAAAGCGAAGCGAGGAGCTTGTAATAGCCCTTTACGTTACGCTGCTTTGGAAAAGGCTTCATAAGGCCCGGGCGGAAATTGTAAAGGTTCTGAAAGGGCAATCGCATGAGGTCATTCTCAGTGCGACCTTTGACACGAGCCCACATCGCACGGCCCTTCTCTGTGCTGTCTGCCTGGGCCCCGGAGACGAAGAGGAACGCCATTTGCCGATTGAGGCCGACGAGCACCTCAGCGAAGTGCATGGTGATGTCGTGGGTGACGCGCGTGTACTCAGCTTCGCTCACACCGACGGAACTGATACCCGCGCAGTACAGGCAAGCATCGTAGCCGGCGAGCTGGGCAGCGGCGGTCTCGAGATTCATAAAGTCGGGGACAAGAAGTTCTTGGAGCTTTGGGTGGACCCATGTGGAAGGCCTGCGATTGATCATGAGAATCCGGTCGACGGCGGGATGTTCGAGTGCTTCCAACAGAACGCCTTCGCCCACCAGTCCCGTGGCTCCGGTAAGAATGAGTTTAAGGATTGCGGTTTCATTGGGCATGGACGGCTCCTGTGTGCATCGTAACCCCCTCGTCGCTTCTGGCGTGAGATCATACGCCCGTTGTCCTGATCTGCTCGGAACAGGGCTTTGGCACAGATGTCAGCGGCAGACCGAAGCGGTTCAGTAAGCTATGCTCGAACCAGCAACAAGCGCCCGAGCCCATAGCGTTCCCCCTCGCGCCTCTCTGCATCCGTCCTGAACGGCTGTGCACGGGTACGTGCTTGCCTGGGCGCTTTCACCGCCGCGCACACATGAGAGGGGTTTGCATGAGAACATCCTTCGCCACGAATTCGAATCAGTTGTTCAGCCTCTCCCGCGTCGGCGAGACCCTCATCGGTGTCTACAATCGCCTCTACTCCGAACATAGCCGCATCGTGCTGAGGCGTTCGATCGTCCAGCTCAGCTTGTTTTTCAGCGCCGCGCACCTTGCGCTCATCTGGGCTGCCCGCACCTTTGTTCATACGCCCGAGCTCACCTCCGCTGTCAGCCACAACTACCTTTCCGCGATTGAGACGCCTTTCAACGTCATCCTCTTCTATGAGGTGCTCACCCTCATCGCTGCGCTGCCGGCCTCAACCACGCGATCCATCGTGAACCAGTTCGAGATCGTCTCGCTGATCTTTTTGCGCGACGTTTTCAAGGAACTAGCCAGCATCAGCGGACCCGGCTTGGTTCATGGTCATCTGCGCGGGATGACTCCTTTGCTGACCGACATGTGGGCGGGTCTGCTCATGTTTGTCCTCGCGACTCTGTTTCAAGTAATTGCGTATCGCCAGGTGCAGATGCCGCGCACAGAAGCTCACGTCACAGGGCGACTCAGATACGTGGATTCCAAAAAGATGATTGCTGCAGGCCTAACCGCCCTTTTGGTCTCGCTCGCCGTCTACCACACGGCCCGCATGATCACGTCCACCGTTCAGGCTGCCTTGCTGCACAAGCCCATCACGCTCCACACCACGGCCGATCTTTACAACGACATCTTCACCGTCATGATCTTTACTGATGTCTTTGTCGTCATCCTCTCGCTGTTACTCACCGGTCGCTATGAGATGGTCTTTCGCAACGCCGCCTATGTGGTGGCCACGATCCTTATCCGCTTTTCACTGATGGAGGAGCCACCGTACGGGGCTGCTCTGGCGGTACTCTCGGCCGTCTTCGCCATCCTCACCGGCCTTGTTTTCAACTACCACTCCCGCGTGCAGCTGGCCGGACTTTCTGAAGATACACCTGCTGCCTGAGCCGAAATTTAGTCCTGTCTTGCCCGTTGCTGGTCCTCACCAATCCAGCGCGCCTGCGCCCACGTGCGTGATTCACGTGGCAAAGTTGTGAAGGAGCAATGCTTCTAACGACCGGTTGCTATTTTCGTTTGCGTCACGGATCTGCGCGAGTTCCTCCTCTGTCATGGATTCGTCCATCTCTCGCGCGGGTACTGTCTGCTTGCGGTATCTCTTATGCAATCTGCAAACAGAGTAGGAATCCAGCGATCACACCGGTCTTACGCCAGGCGTGGTTGTCCCAGGCGAAGCGATGGAAGCACTACGTTCATTATCTGCAACGAACATCCCCTCGAAGCACGAAAAAGGGCCAGATGTTTGCCGAATCTGCATCACCTGTTCACGTAAGCTCAAGCCACTAACAGGTACAGGTCCGCTGTCCGGGTCTCACGTCCTGCTGGCAGACGAAGCAGCGTCGATGACCGGACCGTCTCGAGGTACAGCGACATGGCGGCCGCCCGGCTTTTGCTGCCGTGCATAGTCCCGAAAGTTTTTTCTCGCCAGAGCAGGTTCCCCTGTGTCATTCTCTCGCCATTCCTGGACGGACCTGTCCGCCGTCGGGAACAAACTTCATCGCTCTCACGAGCGGCGTCCCACGGAGATTTGCAAATGACAGCTCAAAAGTACTGCTCACTTCTCGCTCCAACCCTGTCCCTCGTGCTGGGAGCCGGTCTTGGTTCCGCCTTGCCCGCCCATGCACAAACCTGCGTGAATACCCAATACGGCACGGTCACTGAAGGCTCTTACACCATCCAGAACGACAAGTGGGGTGAGGCCGACGACACTGGCGGCTATCAGGAGGTTTGCACTGGCAATTCCAGCAACAACAGTTGGAGCTCCACCTGGAATTGGACCAAGGGCTCCGGCAAGATCAAAGCGTACCCCAGCATGTATCGCGGCTGGGAGTATGGCGCCTACTCGCCCAATCGCGGTGGCTTTCCCGCGCAGGTTTCCGCACAGATGCCGCTGCCCACCAGCGTTGCCTTCACGATGACCGGCAACAACCAGTACGACAACGCTTACGATCTCTTCTTCAGCCCGCAGACCGATCCCAGTTCCCCCTCGGCCGAATTGATGGTCTGGCTCAACTACTCCGGCAACCAACCCGCTGGCACCAAGGTCGCCTCTGCTGTCACGCTCGGCGGGGTGAGCGGCACATGGGATGTCTGGCAGGGCACCAATAGCTGGCCTGTCTGGTCCTTTGTGCGTACCTCGCAGGTCAGCAGCTTTAGCGGCAACCTGCAGCCCTTTGTCTACTATGTCGCCTACACCAAAGGGTGGCTGAACGACAGCTGGTATGAGCTGAACGTTCAGTTCGGCACGGAGATCATTCAGAGCAACGGTGCGAATGGCACGGTAAACGTCAGCAGCTTCAGCGCCTCGACCCAGTGAGCGTGTACCAACGAATAGAGAGCGGCCGTGCGTTCCCTCCAGGCACCAGTAACCTGGAGGAACGCGCGCAGCCGATTCGGCATATCTGGCTTCACGCACTATATCGAAGGGGACATCGTTTAGGTCGCGAAGGCAGGAGCGGAGATCTCGATGGCTAACGAGCGAAGGAAGGGTGTTTGGGGCCGGTATTGTCAACGATTTGCCTCACCAGGTCCATTCCTCCGTTGCCCGATTCCATAACGCTTTCGATAGCTCCAGAAACACGCCAGTGATGCTACTGTGTATTCGCTATGGCCGTTTCGCCGTACTTCAGAGGCAGATCTTAACGCCTTGGCAGGCCGGTGTGTCGGGATGCAGAGCGCGGGGGAGTGATAAGTTGACAGGGCGTTGGCGTGGTTGGAGTTTGGCCTTTGGAACTCACGTTGGCTTCGCGGCCTGTGTGGGTCTGCTTACGGGTTGCAGTACCAGTGGAGCACCGGGCACTCCTGCGGTGGTGCAAACGGCGGCGGTGAGCTTTTCTCCGGGACCGGGTACCTTCACCTCGGCGCAGAATGTCACGCTGGCCGATCCCGTCGGCGGCGCGGTAATTTACTACACCACGGACGGGACCACGCCGACAGCAACGTCCGCGAAATACACGGCACCTCTTGCCATCACGGCGTCGGGAACGACGACGATTCGTGCCATCGCAATTGCGCCCAACGATACGGCAAGTGCGGCCCTTTCGGCAGCGTACACGCTGAATCTGCCCACAAGCGCGCCTACGTTCTCTCCGGCTGCGGGCACGTTTACCGCCGCTCAGAGCATTACTCTGGCCGATGCCATACCAGGCGCAGCAATTTACTTCACTACGGACGGCTCCACACCGACCACCTCGTCCGCGCAGTACACCGGGGCCATCTCGCTTTCGGCTGCGGGAGCAACCACGATTAATGCCATCGCCCTGGCGCCGAATGATACCGTGAGCAGCCTGGCGTCCGCGACCTATGTGCTAAACCCGCCCACGGCGGCCCCCACGTTCTCTCCGGCTGCGGGCACGTACACGGCTGCGCAGAAGGTCACCCTGGCCGATGCCACGACCGGTGCAACCATCTACTACACAACCGATGGCTCGACACCGACGACATCCTCAGCCCAATACTCGGGCGCGTTAACCGTTACATCTTCGGGCATCACAACGATCAATGCCGTCGCCGTCGCGCCGAACTACAGCGCCAGCACCGAGGGGAGTTCCGCCTACCGGCTGAATCTGCCCCTTGTGGTGCCGACCTACACTTACAGCAATGTGCAGATCATCGGTGGAGGCTTTGTCGATGGTCTTTTCTTCCATCCAAAATCGCAGGGCCTGATGTATGCGCGCACGGACGTGGGTGGGGCGTATCGCTGGAACAATGTCGCCGGCGGCGACAAGCAGTGGACTCCGATTACGGACTTCGTGGGACGCTTTGATAACGGCTTCAATCTCGGCGTGGAGAGTCTGGCGCTCGATTCCAACGACCCCACTCGGGTCTACCTGGCCGTCGGCGAGTACGATGACAGCTACGGCGATAACGGCTACATTCTGAGCTCGGCCAACATGGGCCAAAGCTTTACCGCCTACGCATTGCCTTTCAAAAACGGCGCTAACGATAATGGTCGCTTTGCCGGCGAGCGGCTCTCGGTCGATCCCGCGAACGGCCAGCACATTTTCTTCGGCACGGCACAGAACGGGCTTTGGCAATCGACAAATCAGGGGGCCAGCTTTGCGCCGGTGACTTCGTTTCCGGTGGCGAGTGGCACATCTCCCGTGGTCACGGGAACGTCGTACGATCCGGGCGCAGGCGTTGTCTTTGAGCAGTTCCTGACGAACAGCGGCACCGCCAACGGCAATACCAGAACGGTCTATATCGGTGTTTCCGATCCGACCACCGGCCTGTACGTATCGAATGACGGAGGAATGAGCTACGCTGCGGTGGCCGGGCAGCCTTCGGGCTACTATCTCAATGCGAGCGCCTTTGATCCGTCCAATCGCTACTTGTACCTCAGCTATGCGCGCCAAGCGGCGAGTGTGACAGCCTACCAGCAAACCACACCTTGCACCTCCTACTGCAGCAGCATCGGTCCAAACGGCGTCAATGACGGACAGATCTGGCGGTACACCCTGCCGACGAGTGGCAATCCGTCCGGGACCTGGACAAACATCACTCCGCCGCTGTTCGCGGGTGAAACGAACACGGGATTCGTCAGCAATCCCTACGGCTTCAGTGGCGTTACCATCGACCCGGGTCATCCCGACACTGTCATGGTCACGACATTGAATAAGTACTATCCGCCACCAACGGACGATGTCTTCCGTTCTCTGGATGATGGCCAGACCTGGGTCGATTACGGCAGCAAAATCAATCAGGATCTGTCGCTTTCGCCCTGGTTATACTTTGGCTCGACCACACTGCCGGATAAGAACTGGGAGAACCACTTGGTGGTCGATCCTTTCAACTCCGATCACCTTATGTTCGGGGACGGCACCACCCTCTGGCAGACCACGGACGGAACGGCCGTGGATGGCGTCACGCCAGGCGCCACGGCCGTGGCCGCCGGCAATGCAACGAACTGGTCGGTCGGGGCGTTGGGAGTGGAGGAAACGGTCATCCTGGCGCTGGCAAGTCCGCCTGCGGGACCGGCTCATCTGCTCAGCGAAATGTACGACCTCGGCGGCATCACCC
Organism: uncultured Bryocella sp.; assembly: GCA_964236545.1. GTDB lineage: Bacteria > Acidobacteriota > Terriglobia > Terriglobales > Acidobacteriaceae > Granulicella. The sequence continues at coordinate 21,668 of CAXSCE010000031.1, read as the reverse complement.
ACACCTCGCTCACGCAGTCGAGCGCCCAGAGAACCCAGCAAACCCCGTCCTTTACCAACGGCACAAGTGTCGATTTTGGCGGACAGGCGCCTTTGACTGTGGCGCGCGTGGGCTATAACGCCTCCTACAACGCAACACCGCTCTCGCAGATGGAGGCCTACTCAACGGACGGGGGCCTCACCTGGACGCCGAATGCCACCCTTCCAACGCTGTCCGGCTCCAAAACCCCCATTTCTCAGGGCCAGGGCACCATCGCTGTCTCCGGGGATGGAACCACGCTGCTCTGGGCGCCGATCGACCCGGGTGTTCCAGCAAATTATTCCACCGATGGGGGCAAGACTTGGCACGCAGCTTCCGGTGCACCGGCACAAACCGGTTCTTCCAACGGTGTCATTGCCGTGGCGGATCGCGTTGCGCCGAAGACCTTCTACCTCTTCAACATCGCTACGGCATCCCTGTACATTTCCACGAACGGCGGGCAGCAGTTCACCCAGCAGCCGGCGATTGCAGGCGGAATCAACGCGACGAACCTGTTCGTCTCTCCCGCAGCCAAGGGTGATCTGTGGCTAACGTCAACGAATGGTCTCTTCCATTCCGTCGACGGCGGCGCGACCTTCACCCCGATGCTGGACTCGACCAATGCAGTATTTGGTCTCGGCTTCGGCGCAGCGGCAAGCGGCCAAAACTACCCGGCACTTTACCTGATCGGAACGCTTACCAGCGATAGGGATTGCGCTAGTCAGAACACGACGACGCTGGGCTTTACGACCGCAACCGAGTGCCTTTACCGCTCCTTAGACGGAGGAAACTCCTTCGTCCGCATCAACGACTACAACCACCAGTATGGGAATTCCAACCTCATCGTCGGCGACCCACGGATCTTTGGACGCTTCTACCTAGGCACGCCGGGTCGCGGCATCATCGAGGGAGATAGTCCGAACTAGACACTCCACCCAGGCTGGGTCGACCAGTGCTCTCGCAAAGAATTGTGAGCTCCAATGAAGTTCATACTCAAAGCAGGCAGCACTTCTGTTTCAGTAGGGAGCAACAGCACCGCCGACTCGACGGCAAGGGCCATCTGGTATCGCCGCGGGTTAAGACGGGTGCGCCAGTACTAGTCGACCCAAAGTAAGTCGTCTCGCCGGTGTACACACCGGCGAGACTCACAGCCTGCAAACGTTTCGATATGGCCGCCTTGATGCGAGCATTCATATTGCTGCGCGTTCTGGGCCTTGGGAGCTGAAAGTGAAAATACTCACTGGCCGGCAACCGGGGAATCGACGTCATGAAGTAGTGGCATCCGACGCCGGTTAGAAACACCTCAATGCGTTGACGATTCAGGCTGCGGTGCATGGACCGAGGTCCCCCGGATCGTCCGAGGGCTACATCGATTTTACCGGGGACTACAACTTCCGCGGCCCTCCCTCATGGCGCTTACACCAATATGCTGTCGATTGGAGCCCAGACGAGGTCGAATTTTACGTGGACGGATATTTGTACGAACGACAGTCTGTAGGAAGGCTCACCGGGCATGAGATCTGGGGAGAGCGTCGCGAACCTTTCTTCCTGCTACTGAACCTTGCTAAGGGGAGGCCAGTCCTTAGGTTCTTCGGATGCGGCTGGGCCGAGATGAAGGTTGGTTCCACTCACTTGGCCGCCGGTCACTACACCCTGGCTCTTGCTACAGACGCTGCCGGTCATTCGGCGGGCGTATCGATCTTGTGAAAGTGCAGCCATCGTAGCGGGAGCCGATCCCGCGCGAGTGAAGTTGAAGACGTTTTGATTGAAGCTTTTGGAGGCTTTTCGATGCAGTACAAGAAAGATAACCGCGTTCGCCTTGCGGTAGCGCGTCTCTCACGAGTCGGCCCGCTCATGCTGCCCCTTGCACTGACCAGTGGTTCGTTTACGATTTTGCCCGTCTCGTCCTTTGCCCAGGGAACAACCGCAACGCTGAGCGGCACAGTGACCGACCCCACCGGCGCGATCATCCCCGGTGCCGAGGTAGGTCTTACCAACGTGGCAAACGGTACCAAGCGAACCGATAAATCGAACTCCGACGGCAATTTTGTGTTTGCGGCCGTACCGAGCGGTAACTACGACGTTCGTGTCACGATGCCGGGCTTTGAAGCGACCCTGTTGCATAACATTCACCTGGATCCTTCGGACAACAAAAATCTCACGAAGGTGGTGCTCGCCATTGGTGAGGTGACGCAGACGATCAATATCAGTCCCGATGACGCCGGCCTGACCAACAGCGGCGAGAAGAGCGTGCTGATCACATCAGGTGATATCAAGAAGCTCTCTGTGGAGGGCCGTGACGTCGGCGAACTGGTGAAAATTCTGCCTGGCTTCGCGATCGCGCAAACTTCAAGCAGCATCGATAATTCAAGCTACGATCCCTCGGAGGTCAGTGTCACGGGCGCGTTGCGCTCCTATGCGGCAAATGGGAACTCCGCCAATGGCGTGACCTTGCTCTCCGATGGCGCGAACATCACCGATCCCGGCAATTACGGTGATTCCACCCAGAACGTGAACACGGACATGGTGGAAGAGGTGAAGGTTCAAACTTCGAACTTCACGGCAGAAAATTCCAATGGACCCATTCTCGTGAATGCTGTGGGCAAGTCGGGTACACGGGACTTTCACGGCGAGCTCTACGCCTATGCCCGCACTTACCAGCTGAACGCACAGGACGCACTCTCCAAGTACGAGGGCCAACTCAAGCCGGACGATCGCTACGTCTATCCGGGCGGCAATCTGAGTGGTCCCCTGCTCATTCCGGGAACGAACTTCAATCACTCGCGCAAGCTGACCTTCTTTGTGGGCGCAGAAGACTACGCTCAACGCAACATCTATGCCTATGGCAGCGCCTCGCAGGCGGTAGCTAAAGCCCTCGTGCCGACCGCGGCCATGCGGACGGGTGATTTCAGTTGCGGATCACTGCTCGTCTACCTGGGATCGGCGATCTCCTGTAACGCGAGCGGAACTTCAAACATCGTCAATCCTACCTTCAACAACATCGGCTCGGTGCCGACTACCGCACCAAACGGCAACGTGGTGGGCCAGGGCCAGATTGGTGCATATGCTGACCCGGGTGCGAAGGGCCTGATCAGCGTGCTTCCGCTTCCTAACCGGACCAACTTGGGCGACGGCTACAACTACGTCACGACCAACCTGGAGAACAACGATCTTTACCAGACACGCGCACGCGTCGACTACAGCTTTTCAGACCGCGTCAAGTTGTTTGGTACCTATAATGTGGAGCGCGGCCGCAATGGCAGTCCCGAAGTGCCCTACTACTCCCCGGCCCAGACCGGGAAACTGGGCGGTGTCGATACGCCCGGCGGCGGTCTGATTACCACAATTGACTCGCAGACCGCTGGAGTTAACTTAACGTTGGTTCTCACGCAAAAGCTGACCAACGAAACGACGGCGAACCTGACCATTCTTAATCAGGACTTTCTGGCGAAGACGCCCTCCGCGCTGCTTTCTTCCACGGTCGGCTACCCCTATCAGGGTTTGTTCGGGAACAACTCCCTGCAGTACCCACAGTTCCACGACTACAACTACGACGGCCTGCCGCTCGGCCTGTTCCCCGATTTCAGTGAAGCGCCTCCGTATTCCAAGAAGTTTCTGCCGTCGGCTGCCGATAACATCACGTACGTCATCAAGACGCACACCATCAAGGCTGGCACCTATGTTCAGCAGGTGACGAATAATCAGCGTCTGCTGCCTCCCAACTCAAGCACCAACGGCCAGATCGCTGATTATTACTATGGCTCCACGTTTACGGATGCAAGTGCACCTGGTACGCCCGGCAATCTTGTAAGCACCACAGGCAATTACACCGCCAACTTCTATGAAGGACAGATCGAGCAGTTCAGCCAGCAGAACTTTGTGCCGCCCCAGAACCTCTACTTTTGGAATGTGGACTTCTACGTAACGGACTCCTGGAAAATCACGCCGCGCCTGAGTGTTGACTACGGCCTCCGCTTCGAGCACATCGGTCCATGGACGGACAAGCATGGGATCGGCATCGCCGTGTTTGATCCCTCCACGCTGGGTGACGGGACAAGCACAGCCGGCTTCACCTTTCATTCCAAGAACCCCTCGGTCTCCGCCGCCGGGGTGCCCGCCCGCCTGGCCTTCTATGAGCCGCGCGTCGGCTTAACGTACGACCTTTATGGCAACGGCAAGACGGTGGTCCGTGGTGGCTGGGGCATGTACCGCAATCACGACAACTATAACGTGGTGCAATCCGCGGCAGCGCTGGCCGAAGGTGTTCAGGTCGCGGCGGTCAGCGGCGGCGCGGGCATAACACTTGCGAACCTGCACTACATTACTCCGACCAACAATGCCACAGTCGGTGCCGGCAATTACACCAACACGAACGCGGTGAATACCTATGGACTGCCCAAGGGGGACAGCGAGCAGCCGCTGACCTACACCTATAGCTTGACGCTCGACCAGCAACTGCCCAAGAAGTCGCAGCTTGAGATCAGCTATGCCGGCAACCAGGGAGCGGATCTCACGGCACAAAATGTGAATGCACTGATCACTCCCACGCTCCAGAACGTAAATCCCGTTCCGCTCGGCGCTTTCTTTCGCCCGAACCCTGTGACGGGTGCCATCGTTCCGCTGGGCCTGATCGATGGGCTGTCAACGACACAGGTTAATTCCTACCGCCCGTATCCAGAGTATGGAAACATCGACGTGCCTCGTCACATTCTGTATTCCTACTACAACGCTTTGCAATCTGCATGGAATCGCCAGACCGGCAAGCTGAACTACGGATTCAACTACACCTGGAGCAAAGCGCTTGGCATTAAAGATGGTTATTACAATGGCAATGCGACAGACGCGACCAATCTGCGGAACAACTATGGGCCACTGTCGTTCGACCGCACGCACATCTTCAATGCGACCTACACCTATGACGTTGGCAATGTCTATAAGGGCAGGCGCCTAGTCTCCGGCGTGCTGAATGGCTGGCAGGTTTCGGGCATCACCAATCTGCAGAGCGGCCCCAACCTACAGGCCACCTACTTCAGCAACTTTAATCTGACGGGCAAACTGGGAGCGCCCAACATCGCGGCGGCCCCGCAACTAAGTGTAGACAGCAGCACGTTCCTGGGAACGCCGGACGTGAATCTGCAGCCTACGCTGAGCTGTAATCCGGCTGTACATACGGCGCCGAACCAGTTTGTGAATGGAAGCTGCTTCCACCTGCCTCAGATTGGCCAGAACGGCCCGTTTAACTACCCCTACATCCATGGACCGGCGTTCTTCGATACCGATTTGACGCTCGCCAAAAGCTTCACCATGCATGACAGCCGCAGCTTGCAATTCCGTTTTGCCGGTTTCAATTTCCTCAATCATCCGCTGACCAGCTTTAGCACATCGTTCCCACAGCAGGTGGCGCTAAACCTGAGCAATCTGGCCGTGGGCGGACAGACGGCTTCGCCCGGCTTGGCCACAGTCGCCCCGGGCTTTGGCGTGAGCACCATCAAGGAAGGCCGCCGTGTGGTTGAAGTCGCGCTTAAATACAACTTCTAAGCTTCAGGAATCCTAAAGAGGACGCACCATGTTTTCAGGTTTGACGCAACGAATACTCAAGCTGTGGACGCTCGCCGGTGTGGTGTCGGCTGGTATGGCTACGGCACAGGCCTTCACTGCACCGGCAGCTGTTACGTCCACACAAATCAACGTAGCCACGAATGGCGCGCAGACATTAGCCATCGCGGTGGATGCTGCCGGCAACCAATTTTTCACCACGCCCGGCGTAGGCTCGTTTGTCGAAGATCCGGCAAACGGCGGGACGCAGATTACTTTGATCGGGACTACCCTTTCCTATCCTAAGGGCGTGGCCGTTGATAACAAGGGCTTCGCGTACACGACGGATTATCACGGCCATCTGTGGCAGGTGCCTGCCGGGGGTGGTGCCGCCGTGGATATCCTTCCATCGTGCAATACCCTCGATGGCTACTACCTCGGAACCCAGGCTGTTGCGATTGACGGATCGAATAACGTCTATACGACGGGCAACAATGAAGCCTTTCTGTTCAAGATCACCCCTGCTGGCGTGTGCAGCATTGTGGCTGGGGTGACAACGGACGCGAACACGCATATTGCCGCCGATGCTACCGGCAATCTTGCCTACTCGAAGGGCGGCGTGCTCTACAGCTTGCCCTCGGGAGCAGCCGCGCCGGTTGCGGTGGCTCATACCTTCGACGCGATCAACGGGCTTCGGTCAGATGCTTTTGGCAACGTGTTCGTCTCAACGAACAGCACGGTTACGGAGGTGCCTTTCCTCAACGGCTCACTAAGTGGAGCGCAGGCCTTCGCTGTGCTTCCTTACAGCTCCTCGTACGATGTCGGCATCGGCCCGGATGGGAGCATCTACTCCACACCCGACGGTACGAACATTCTGCAGAGTTTTTTAGGAAGTGTGCATTTTCCTTCTACGACGGTCGGAACGGCTTCCCCAGCACAGACGGTGAACGTGCTGTTTAATAACCCACAAACTCTGGCTGGTATCCGCTATGCCTCGGGCAGCGCACCATCCAAGGAGATAACGAACACCGGGGCAGGCAGCTGCGCGGTAGGGCAAGCGTATGCGGCACTGGCATCCTGCACCCTGACCCTGACCGACACGCCATCCACCATCGGCATACGCCATGGCGCCGTGGTACTTTCCTCAGCAACGGCAACAATCGGCGAATTATTCGTTGCGGAGCAGGGCTCGGGCGCGGGTCTGGTGGCCGATCCCGGCACGCAGACGGCGCTGGGCAGCGGCTTCATGGCGCCGGATGGCATCGCGGTGGGAAGCTCCGGTGGTGTCGCTGTAGCGGACGCGACTGCGGGCACGGTGTCATTCTTTGCGCCGGGGGCCACGACCTCAATGGCCATTGCTACTGGGTTAGCCCAGCCTGCGGGTCTGGCAATCGCGCCGGACGGCTCCGTTTACGTCGCAAACAAGGGTGCCAACACGGTGGTGACCGTGCCTTACAGCGGCACCGTTTATGGTGCCGCTGCGACCGCCATCCCGGGGCTGGATTCGCCTTCGGCACTCGCGTTTGGGAGCAATGGCGACCTCTACATCGCCAATACGGGAGCGGGTAACGTCCTCCGTGTTCCGAACCAGGGCGGCTCGCTCAACCTGCTTGATAAGGCCGCGCTGGCAACCACGTTCTCGGCACCCGCGGGCCTTGCGTTTGACCATTCGGGGGATCTTTTCGTCACTGACAGCAGCGCTGGAACCATCACCGAAATTGTCAATGGAACAGGAAGCGTTATTGCTTCCGGCCTTGCCTCACCTGAAGCCATTGCGGTCGATGACTCCGGCACACTCTACCTTCAGCAGCGCGGTGTGGCTACCATTCTTCGGATTCCGTTCACCAATGGTGCATACAACACGAATGGAACCACCAAACTGGGTGCCGGTTTCACCACGCCCGCTTCGCTCGCGGCAGATGACGCCGGCAACCTCTACATTGCGGACTCGGGCGCAGCAACGGTCGCCGAAATCCAGCGCACTGCCGGTACGCTGAATTTTGGGCGGGTGAATGTGGGTACTTCAAGCGGCTCGCAAAGTGAGACTTTGTCGAACGATGGCGACCTGCCCGCTACCTTCGGCTCCCCACTGGCTACAACTGCGGGAAACACGGTAGATTTTACGATCTCAACGAGTGCTGCCGGCAGTTGCGCTGCCGCCAGCACACTGACCACCGGCAGCAACTGTAGCGTCTCGGCCATCTTCTCGCCAACCGCATCGGGAACCCGAGTAGAGACCCTTACCTTTGCTTCGAACGCAGTGAATGCCTCGCCCGTCACCGTGGCCTTCACGGGATCCGGTGTCCATTTGGCGACGCCGGTCGTGACGCTCACGCAGACAGCGCCCGCCGGCGCGGTCACTTTCGGTCAGACGGTCACGGTGAATGCAACGGTGACGGCGACCACAGGCACCCCCTCGGGCACGGTCCAATTCTCTGTGAACGGTGTGGCGTATGGCTCGGCTGTTCCGCTCACCGGTGGCTCGGCAAGCATCAATATCTCCGGGCTCGCGGCGGGCACCGATACCATCACTGCCACCTACAGTGGCGACGACAACTTTGCCAGCAGCACGGCCAAGACACTGATCGTGCCGGTTGCGCTGGTGACGACGACCACCACGCTCGCGTCTACTATCTCCTCTGCAGTGCCTGTACCGCCGGGAACAAGTGCAACGCTCACGGCAACGATCACTTCAAGCCTCGCGTCTGGCAAACCTACAGGTACGGTCACCTTCACGACTGGAACGACGATACTCGGGACCGTTAGCCTAAATGCCGCCGGCGTGGCCACGCTGACCTCGACCACTCTGCCTACCGGCACTTACAGCATCGTGGCAACCTACAGCGGCGACAGCGGCTTTGCGGGTTCAACTTCGACCTCGGTCACGGTCTCGGTGCTTGCGCCGACGTACGTTCTCTCGAACACACCCTCCGCCTTGACGGTCTCAACTCCAGGGTCGGCCAGTACCACCTTTGTCGTTACGCCAATCAGCGGATATACGGGAGGCGTGGACATGTCCTGCGCCGGTCTGCCTGCCAATACGCAATGCAGCTTCACGCCGGGAGTGGTGTACTTCACCACTGTAGTGAACGGCACGACAACAATCACACCAGGCCCGCAGACCGTCACGCTCACCGTTACGACTGCTTCAGGTCCTCCGACGACAGTTGCGGGCTGGCTGATGCCCTTCGGCGGTCTTATGCTGCTGATGGGCTGGCGCTCCCGCAAAACGCTTCCTGCTCAGGGACTGCTGTGCACGATGCTGCTGCTGATCGGCTCGGGCATTGTTCTCCTCTCGGCGAGCGGTTGCTCCTCACCGTTCGCAAACACACCGAAGGGAACGTCCAACGTGGTCGTTAACTTCGTTGGGTCTCCCACCGGAGTGACAACCGCGCCCACCAGTAGTGCGGGAAACATTCCGAACAGCTTCAACCTTTCGCTCACAGTGCAGTAGTGCGCATGCGGGCCGTGGAGCACGGCCCGCATTTCTTTTTTCGGTGCAGTATTCGTCAGCATCTCCATTGAGAATGCATTCTTGCAGGGGCACTGTTACGCAGGAAGCGTTGTAAAGTCCACGTGTCCGGCGTTCAACGAGCATAACGGCGATCAACCTGCGCGTTTTGTCGACTGCCTGGAATAGACGAACACACTGAGTACCTGCCTTGACATAGGTCTATTATCGCCAAATTCTGCATCGCCTCGATGAGATCGCGGTAGCTCATGCCGCCCCTCTCCAGTACACGCGGGGCACAGAGCAGGATGAACTTAAGCGGGAAGCGCTCCCGCTTGAACATGACTCGATCCTAGTCTCAAGCCCCGTCGACCTCGGCAAGGGTAACAGAGCCGACTTCGTCCCATTCTCCGCCAAGCAGTTCAGGTGTGGGCTTTCTGCAGAGACAAGCTGCATGGGGTGGAAGGGAGTCAGAAGCCAGGGCTTATCTGCCGCTTGATGATCTGCATGCTATTCGAGATGAGATCTCGCAGCGCTTCCTGGACCGGCAACAACTTCAACATCTTTCATTGAAGCAGGAGCTTATGAAAGCTCGGTGAAAATGCCCACGTCCGCTCGTTGTCATCGCAGACACGAGAGCTTAGGTGTTGAATTTTCATAAAAGCCCCACATTCCTTGACGGATACTTGTTTGCAAACGCACTCAGAACGCCCGAGCAATTCCTTCATCCTGAGGCCAGGCTGACGGCGCTTGAGTTGCGTGCGAACAGGAGAACGTTTTTTAAGCATGAGACGCACGGAACACAACGACGCACGAACACCCGGCTTCGTGGCCATGTGCATACGCAGCATCCCAGTTGCCTTTGCCGCCTGCCTCCTTTGCGGCCCGGGCGTTACATTCGCCCAAACAGATCGCGCCACCACCACGGGCACCGTTACAGATGCGACAGGCGCCGTACTGCCAGGGGCTGAGGTTGTGCTTACCCAGGCTGGTACAGGCACCCATGTCAGCGCTGTGACGAACCAAAGCGGCTCCTACAGCATCCCTGGGCTTGCCGTGGGCTCTTATACCCTCAGCATCACCCATCCCGGTTTCAAGGCGTATCAGCAAACGGGCATCGATCTGATCGCCACGCAGGTGCTTCGCATCAGCGTCCATCTGGATGCCGGCGGAAGCGATCAGACCGTCACGGTGACCGGCGGTGAACCGCTTCTTGATGCCGAGACGGCAGATGTATCGGAGACGCTGGAGCAAACGGCCATCACCGATCTGCCCTTGAATGCCTTCGGTGGCCAGGACGCCCTCAACCTCATGCTCGCCGTGACGCCCGGCATCACCGGCACCAATGGAACCAACCAGGACTTCATCTCCTTTGCCGGTCAGCAGGATTTCTCCAGTTCCGTTTACCTTAATGGTGTTGAGTCGACTGTGGGCCTGCAAGGAAATCTTGCCACGCCGGGGCGCGATGCCCTGCAGGAGATTCAGGTCATCACCAATTCAGCCGATGCTGAATTAGCAACCGGTTCAGCCGAGCTGTTTCAAACCAAATCCGGAACCAATCAGTTCCACGGCAGCGCCTTCGAGATTCTGCAAAATGAAGATCTGAACGCGAACACGTGGGCTAACAAGTATTTTCTTGCCGGGTGCGCGCCCGGCAACGCCAGCTGCCAAAGGCAATATGCCCGGCCATTCAATCGCTTCAACGACTATGGCGGCACGATGGGAGCGCCCATCTGGAAAAACCGCGCCTTTATCTTTGGGTCGTACGAGTACTACAGCAACACCGATGACACCCTGGTGCCCAACTCGCAGACCGTGCCCACAGCCCGCATGTTGACCGGCGACTTCAGCGAACTGCTGACCGGCGGACAAAAGCAGGGTGTGATCCCCGGGAGCAGCAATCCATGCACCGGCCAGCCCTACCAGTACGGGCAGATCTTTGACCCAACCACGCAAAGAACGATCAACGGCGTTACCTGTGCAACGCCCTTTGCGGGAAACGTCATTCCGGCCGGGCGGCTCAGCTCCACCGCGCTGAACGTAGCGAAGATCTATGCCCAGGACTACGCACCAACCATTACCACACGCATCTTCAACAATTTTCCGACTCAACTCGCCGGCACATCGGAGGCCGCTGGCGGTAGCACACCCTCGCAGAGCAAACGTTCCTGGGATTTTCGCACCGACATTACTCTGTCAGACCGGCAAAGGTTCAGCGGCGGCTTTGACCGCGAGACCTGGCAGGGTCTTGGGCTGAACGGAGGTTTCAACTACACACAGGGGCCCTTCAGCTCCTACTGGAACCAGACACTCCCAAGCACTACCTACCAGATCATCGACACCTTCTCCATTCACCCCAACCTGGTAAACACCGCAGCGATCGAATTCGGCGAGCAGAACAACACACAGGTCCCGAACATCCGGACCACGGACAATGCCAGCCTCGGATTCAATGCGAACAGCACCACCTTTCCCGTGCTTGGCTTCGGCTCCTCTAACGGCATCGGGGTGAATGGCGTTTCCACGAACATCAACGGCTACTACGGCTTTTACGGCTACCACTATCAGGACACGCTCTACTGGACCAGGAACAAGCACAGCATCAAGGTGGGCGGCGCGTTCGTAGCCCGCGGCATGAATGCGAACTTCGGTGGCAACGTTCAGAACTATTCCTTCGCCAGCGACACCGGCGGCCCGACTGATCCCAGGCTGACGCCCTTTGTCGGGAGCGGCTTTGCGACGGCCATGCTGGGGGATGTGCAAAGCGCAAGCGAAGCTCTGGTGCAGGCCAACTACCCGCGTCAGAAGAGCCTTTCGCTCTTTGTCCAGGACGCGTATAAAGCCACAGCAAAACTTACTCTGAATGCAGGGCTCCGTTGGGATGTCAATCTGCGGGGTCATGAGCAGAGCGGCCGCTGGCAAAACTTCGACCTGACCGCCAATAACCCGCTATGGGGAAACCTTCGCGGGGCATGGGTCTTCGCCGCGAACTCGGGGCAGAGTTTTGACCAGAACCAGGACTTCCATGAGTTTGGTCCGCGCCTTGGGGCAGTCTACCAGATCAATCCCAAGCTTGTGGGGCATGCCTCGTATGGACTCTTCTTTGTCCCGATCAGCACTCTGAATTCAGGCTTCGGCTCCTACTTCGCCGCGAACCAGAATTCGCTCTCCTTTCCCGTTCAGCAGGTGCTGAATTCCATTCCTGGATCGACCGCTTTTAATTGGGATAGCGGATTGCCAGGCACGGGCGTCCTGGGCCCGCAGAACAGCACCAACACAAGCCCCGGCACCGTGAACACACCGCAGTACATCGACCCCGACTTCCTGCATCTCGGGTATGTGCAGAACTGGTACCTCGGGTTGCAATATGAGATTTCGCCACACAGCGCTGTCTATGTGTCCTACGTCGCCGATCGCGGACGCAATCTCCAGGGCTCCGGCCGTTCAGATATTTTGAATTACCCTTCGTTCAGCGCGTATCAGCCTCTTCTGCTGGCTGGCAAACTGACATCGCCTGTAGCCAACGCCGGTGCGGCCGCTGCTCTTGGTGTTCCGTATCCGTATGCTGGTTTCAGCGGTCCTGCGTATGCGGCGATTGCGCCCTATCCACAAATAGCCAAGTTCGGCGATACGATCCGGAGCTATGGCAACCCTGCCTATAGCGGCGTAAGCGCTTATGACTCGCTGCTGGTGGAGTACAAAGCGCGCAGCGCCCGCGGCCTCTATGCTGATTTCAGCTATGACCTGTCCAAGCGCACCGGCAACCTTTCCAGCTCCAACGGGAACTGGGGCGGCAACACGCAGTTCATCGGTCAGAACCCTGCCGACTGGGCCGACTCCAGGCACTTCCTCCAGCCCGATGATCAGCGGCATCTGTTCAAGGGCTACGCTACCTACGCTCTGCCCTTCGGAAGGGACCGGCAATTCTTCTCCCGGGCTCCCGGGCTCGTAAACACCTTCATCGGCGGATGGGAACTCGGCTTCTACGGCGCCTATGGGAGCGGCCTGCCCGTTGGCCAGGTAAGCTCCTCCTTCCAGCTTCCTTATTATTTCAGCACGGACCGCGCTATCTTCGCGCCGGGGCAGAGTATTTACAGCCTCCATAATCACTTCAGCGGCAAGCTCAATCTCGGCAACCTCAACAGCGCAAGCAACACTGATTTCGACAGGAGCCAGTTCCTCCCCACCAGCGCGCAGAACCCCTTCGGAAACACGCCATACAACTGGAATCACTGGCGTTGGAACTCGCAGCCGGCGCAGGAAAGCCTCAGCGCCACCAAGCACTTTGCTCTCGGCAGCAGCGACCGCTACCAGGCCTCGCTTTCCGCGCAGTTCTTCAACCTTTTCAACCGGCACTACTATGGCGGCCCTGACACTGGCATGAACGACACAACCTTCGGCCAGATTACCTCGGTCTCGGGCAACCGAATCGGGCAAGTGAGTGCTCGCATCCAGTGGTAAGGGATGCAAGCTCAGCTCAGCGGTGGGCCGGGGTGGAAGTAGAAATAATGGTATCCAACAACGTTGGAAGGTGGACAAGAGTGCCGAGAGCTGCTGAGATAGCTGAGCGTTCCGAGGTGTGTGAGATGGCGATCCGGCAGTTTACCCGGTCTACGAGGAACTTTTAATGACTCGCAAGGCAGTCTCCTCGTAAAAGGAGATCCATGCTCGTAGAATCACAAATCAGGAACGAAGTGGTCCAAAGCAATCGCCCTGCACGAGGTGTTGGCAGTCGAGCGGGTTTCACCATTGAGGCAGTCAGTTAAGCCTCTCGTATGCGAGGCGATCCGAGCAAAGTGGACGCATCTGCCGGAGGCTAGAAAGCAGAGTGCTCCTAAGTGGAAGACCGGCTCCTTCAGGATTCCAAAACCATCATCGAACTTGCTGCTCGCGGAGTGGAGTTTGCTGCCGCTCTGATCATCAGCATTGCCGCTCTTGAGGCGACCGTAAGAGCTGTTATCCTCTTCTTTCGCCGCGACGCCACACCGGATCAGAAGAACTCGGTACGGTTAACCTTGGCCAGATGGCTGGCGCTTGCTCTGGAGTTTGAGCTGGCGGCTGACATTCTCAACACCGCGGTTACGCCTACCTGGACCGACATCGAAAAGCTTGCGGCCATTGCGACACTACGAACGGCGCTGAATTTCTTTCTCGAAAGGGAGTTGCAGCAGGAAGCAAAACCTTCTCAGCAACATGCCGAGGCCGTCACCACGGGACCTGCAGCTTCGGTGACGGCTCCGCGATGACACTTGCCGAAGGCACTCTGGACGGTGCTTCCCTTGTCGAACTCCTGGCTGCCGTGGTGATCGTCGTCCACGCCGGTCGAGCACTCCTTTCTCTTATTACAAAAGGTGGGCTGGATTCGGCACAGTTAATCATTGCGGATGGCGTCCTAGCAGCTCTTGGCTTCAGCCTGGCGGCCACTTTATTGAAGGTGATCGGCCTCCAGCAGTGGGTCCAGATCCGTACCTTCGCCACCGTTTTCATTCTTAGAACACTCCTGAAGCAAGTCTTCCTACACGAGCGAGCCAGCGTGGAGCAGCGTACGAACTGAAACTCGCTACGATTCAAGGCAAACCGTCGATCTGGGAGGAGTGAAGTGAGGAGCGAGCACCAGTTCCAAAGCTTGGGCCCAAGGATCACGCATTCCAGCTTTATAGGGCAATCAGCGATGTGAGGTTCCAACACATGTGGCATACTCGGCCGAGGTACGCTTCCACGTCTCGCTACGGCCAATCGCTTTGAAGCCGATATATCCACGTACACTTAGCGTGTTTCCGGTGCTGGTGATGGCGGACTTGTAGGTTTTGCCGCTCGCCGGGTCGTAGATCCTGCCGTCTTCGCCGTGGTCTGCGTCCTGCAGCTTGAAGTTGGTGCCGATGTCCATCTTGCACACAGGCCGTGTACGTAAGGCAGGATCGGGATTGTGCCCGTCAATCACACCAGGGGCTTTCTGTGAAATCGTCATGATCTTGATGCATACGTAGGCGCCGCAGTTTTCGGCGCGTAGGACCGAACCAGCATTTGTCGACCAATAACCTAACACCCCGCTCGTTGGCGGAACGGCGGGTGCGTACTGGGCATGAGCAATCGCCGTCACGAGGGATACGGCAGCTGATAGAACGATAGATCGCATGGATGCTCCTTGAAGGCGAGGCGGAGGAAATTTACAAAAGCTGTTCTTGAGTCGAACAATGCAAACGGCACGATGTGCTTCTCGACCCAAGAGCAACCCCGGCCCCGATACCTTCTATCCCCAGACTATTCGCTTTTGACTCGCCCACCGCCTACGTGCAACGTTTCGCTTCAGCAATAGTTTCTCTTTCAGAGCTCGATCTACAGCGATAGGAGTGCAGTTCTGGGCTGTGAAATGTACAAGAGCGCCGCCCGTTTAAGTTCGACATACATTCTCAGGCACTGCTTTGGCCAGTTTGGCGTGCTTAATCTCAAGAATTTCCGAATCGCGACCTTTGCATCCCTCTGTCCGGTCCAGAGGAAAGCAGAATGGTTTCCCCTTCTCAAGTTTCCATAGTGCTCCAGCGTTCCTGGTCTGCAAGAAGCGTTTCTGGAGCGGGATGGGCTATTGTTTTCGCATCTGTGACGTCTCCGTCCGAAACAACTGCTAGATCACTAGGAACAAATGACAATACAGCAACGTACAAAAGCATCGGAGGACTTCGTGCATCTAGCCAATGGAGAATCTGACTCGCACAGGTTTACTTCGCCTGCTGTCTATACCATTGCCTGTGCCGTGGTGTTTGCTCACCTGCTGACAGCCGGTTGATACGGCATCTTTCGGGACGAGCTGTATTACATCGCTTGCGCTCGCCATCTCAGCACAGGTTACGTCGATCATCCTCCTCTGATTGCATGGATCACCTGGACTGTGCTGCATACGCTAGGGTCGTCTCTTCTTGCTCTACGCCTTTTGCCTGCGTTGGCGAGCGGCCTTCTTGTATGGATGACGGGCAAAATCACTCAGGAGTGGGGAGGTGGCCGCTACGCCCAGTTCCTTGCGGCGCTCTCCATCGCTCCCGTACCTGTTTACCTCATCCTGCAGCACTGGCTTTCCATGAACGCTTTCGAGCCCCTGTGCTGGACAGGAGTTCTTTGGGCAGCGTCGCGCATCCTCCTCCGCCGCGACCCTCGCTACTGGCTTGTGATCGGGGTTCTCGTAGGACTCGGCCTAGAAAACAAATACTCGGTCGTTCTTCCCATCACTGGTCTGCTTTTCGGCCTTTTGTTCACGCCTGAACGCAAGTGGCTAAGGACGCCCTACTTGCTCGCCGCAGTCACAATCGCTGCGTTGCTTTTCACACCCAACCTGGTCTGGCTCATACACCACGGATTTCCCTTCATTGAGTTTGAGCGGCACTCCAGACAGAGCGGCTCGCGCATCTTTCGAGGCCCACTTGCGTTCCTGATCGATCAAGCGCGAATAATGAATCCCGTGCTGATGCCGCTGTGGGTGGCCGGGCTGGCGTGGTTCTTCGCGAAGGGAGGTAAGGTACTCCGCTGTATTGGATTTGCGGGAGCGTTTGTGATTCTGCTCCTGCTCCTCACACAAGCCAAAAATTACTACGTCTCGCCCATCTATCCGGTTCTCCTGACTGGTGGAGCGATCTTGCTGGAGCAATGGTTCACAGAGCGTGCATGGCTCAGGGTTGGATACCCGGTTGTCATCATCGTCTCCGGTTGTGTGCTCGCTCCGTTGGTGATGTCGATTCTCCCCATTCCGCAGTTTCTCGCGTACCACCAAAGGTGGCGCGGCTTCACTCCAGTCGTCTTCGAAGACGAGCGCGAGAAACCGTTACCCCAATACTTCGCTGACGAGTTTGGGTGGGAGGCGATGGCCAGACAAACAGCAGAAGTCTTTCATGGCCTTCCACTTCAGACTCAAGCGGACACTGCGATTTTCGCGAACAACTATGGCGAAGCTGCAGCAATTGACTTCTTCGGTCCTCGCTACGGTCTACCCGCGTCAATCAGTAAAGCTGAGACATATTGGCTCTGGGGTCCACGTCAGTACGATGGCGAGAGCGTCATCGTTCTCGGCAGCAACGGCCGAGGTGATCATGAGTTCTTCCGTTCGGTAGAACCTGTAAGTCACGTGACGAACGAGTTTGCTCGCGAAGACGAACGGTTCACGATTTTCTTCTGCAGAGGGATGCATCCTCCCTTAGCAACGCTGTGGCCCCACATCAAGGCATGGTAGGACGTGCAAATACAGGCTCCGTAAAACGGGGCTCACGGATCTTGGCTAGGTCTCGCCCTCGATCAGGTCCATCCGGCTGTGTTCTGCTTTCGCTGGAATCCGCGACGATAAGCGCAGCGATGGGCGTAGCCGTTGATTTTGTAGCGAAGCGAGCCATCGCCCCATACCATCGACGAGGAGGCTAACCATATGCCTTGCAGAGCCGTTGTCCCGCGGAAGTCTATGGCAGCGTCACATCTTGCTCACGACAAGAATGCTTCTAGCTCCCTGATGACCGTAGCGGGCTGCTCCTCAACCACCCAATGCCCACTTCCAGAGATGATGCCGCCATGCGCGACATCGGCCAGCTGCTGAAATTGCTCCAACGGGCCAAGTGCCATCGAGTGTTCTCCGCCAACAGCCCAGACTGGCATGGTGAGCCTGCTTTTCGTAAGCTGCAAAATGGATGATACTTCCGCGGCGATTGCTCGGTAGACACCCATCACTCCGTTTATGCCGCCAGGGGAGGCGAGGTGATGACCGTACTCGGCGAAATCCGTGTCGCTGAATGCTTCCGGGTTGAACCGGTAAGTTCGCACGAACTCTGTAATGTACTCGCGTTCACGACCTTTAAACAAAAGCTCGGGAAGTCGAGGATGAGCGTACAGGCCAATGTGCCAGTAGCTGGCTAAAACCTTGTCCATGGTTGGAGAAGGCACTCCAAGCATAGGAGATTCGATGATGCCCAGGCGGCGTACTTCGTCCATATGTTGCGCTGCATATACGTAGGCGACTATGCCCCCCAAATCATGCCCCACGATGTTGATCGATGGGAACTGGAGTTGAAGCACGAGCTGCCGGATGTCCTCGGCTATCGTGTGAACCTCATAGCCGGTTTGAGGCTTCTCACTCAGACCGTGACCTCGCAGATCGGGGGCGACAACGGTGAAACGCTCCGACAGCCGGGGGATGATCCCATTCCATGAACGCGACGTGAGAGGAGAACCGTGTAGGAGGATTAGCGGCGGTCCGCTGCCCGCCTGCTTGTAGTGAATGCGAAGCCCATTTACGACTGCCTCTTTGCTTTGTATCTCCATTGCGATTTCGCCTTCCGAGTTCATTGGGTCTAGGTTCTACTCGTGGCGAGTCGTCACATACTGCTCTGTAGAGCTACAGCGGTGACATAACTGGTCACGTGCACACCGGTTGACTGATTCTAGCTTGTCCGGACAGCTCCACTTGGCAGCCAGCGGCGTCAGGCAGGCCAGGAGCAAGGCAAGCCAGGAGCAAGGCAAGTCAGGGGCAACGCAAGCCAGGAGCAAGGCAGTTCCCGCGGCCGCCCGCAAGCTGGTCGCTTTGCTGCATTACATCTGGGCCTTTGAAGACAACTCGTTTCGTTATGCGCTCATCTGCACGAACTCCACTCATCATCCTGGTGAACACGTCGTATTTAGTCGAGTTGGTCAGGGACCGGCGCTGAACTCGTTTGCCTCACCACCGGTCTCAGATCCGCCCTCACGACGCTCCCTTGCTAGCTTGTCGGCAATCGATCAGGAAGGGTATGCCCATTCCCTGTGAACGGAGAGAAATCAAGGTACGCGAAATGCCAGGCGCGCTCAGAGAAGAGCCACCTACCGTCTACTCTTTCCATTGCATCGGAAAAGATGCCGTAGGTGTGGTAATACTTGTCTCCACCCTTACCCGCCTCGCGCATGATCCAACGGGCTCTTGCATGATCTCCGGTGACCTCGATCACTCCGGAGTGGACAAACTGCACGAAGAATTCTTTGCCATCGCGCAATTTGGAGATCAGGGCAAGGATTTCATCGACACCGTTGCAAACGTTCTTGAGCGGGGCCTCAATGGTAAAAGTTCCGTCGTTCTTCCAAACCGACGCAAGCAGGGCTTTGTCATTTCGCGTCGCGGCGTCGGCGAATGTAGCCGCCAAGTCTCGGATTGCTGCTTCGTCCTCTAATTTCTGAATGCGCTCTTCAATGGTTGCCATGCTTTTCTCCTATCTGTCTTTCATGCCGTCTTCCTTCCGCTGCTCTATCGATCACCGCGGCAGGCTGGAATCTATTGAAGCGGAGTTGTTCGTCATGTAATGATTTGATGAGCAAAGCTTCAGTTCTAAAGCTCGCATTATGAAGGCATCCTCGGCAGTCGCGTATCAGCCAAGAAAGACGCCCGTTCAGGCAAGGGCGGCGGTGACCGTGGAAGCTCTCGAAGAGGCGACTATTCAGGTTTTGCTGACAGTCGGGCTGGATCTATTGACCACGAATCGCGTAGCCAGGCGTGCCGGGGTTTCTGTTGGAACACTTTACCAGTACTACCCGAACAAGCAATCGCTCCTCTTTTCCCTGCTCGAACGGCATATGGAAAAGGTTTCCGAGGCAATGGAGACGGCCTGCGAAAAGGCAAGAGGCAAACCGCTTCTGGAGATGGTGAGTGAGGTTGTGCAGCGCTTTCTGGATGCGAAACTTGCACGGACTGATATCTCGACGGCGCTTTACAAGATCTCGGCCGAGATCGGTGGCCCAGCCATCGTGGAACGAACCTCAAAACGATGTCGCAAGGCGCTCGTGAACCTGATCCAGACGGCACCCGATATCGTGTCGTCGCCCGACAGGTTTGCCGTCGATATGATGTTCGCAGCGATGTCCGGCGCGACTCGATCCGTTCTAGAAACGGGAGCGGCGCCCGCAACGGTAGTAAATTTAAGGAAGCAGCTTGTGCTGCTGTGTCAGTCTTACATGGTCGCCGCAACGAGGCCTTCTCCGCTGACTTTGAGCGATTAGGGCTCATGAGCGTAGTTGCGGAGCTTCAACACGTTTCTGAGCGTCAGCAGAAAGCCAGGCCTGCTAATGGGATGCCACAATTCGCGAGGAGCCGTGCCCGGATAAACCACTTCGTTTATCATCACGCTCTTCAGTTCGTCACCACGAGTTGCCTACTTTGTTGCTGTGTCTGCGGCAACGAGTCATTGCTGCAGAGTCATCATGGCGGTAGTGTGAGAGCACATCCCGCCCTGGGGCGCGTACCCAACCGCACGTGAGTTGATGAGTCGGGCAGTAATGTTTCATGCAGGATCAAAATCGCAGGTTTATTCACTTTGTTTTGGAGCTAAGTGTGTAAGATTCGGTGATCGAAGCTCACCCGATCTGCGCTGCAGCAGTCCGTGCAGCCCAGCCCGTTCGCAAGCGCGCCACCTACAGGATCCCGCTCCAGGAGACCAGGCCGTGATTTCACTTTCCGCTCTGCACAAGAAGAGTTCCTCCGTGCTCTTGACCCTGCTCCTTACCCTGCTATTGCCCTTTGCCACCGTCTCGCGTGCCCATGCGATCGTTAACGGCGTAAATGCTTTAACCCTGGGCGGTCAGGTGCAGGTATATGTAGGAGGGGACAATGTTTGTGCGGGGAGTCTCATCGGCACTCAGTGGGTCCTCACGGCAGCGCATTGCATCACCAACAACAATGGGTTTGCAAATAATACCGAGATCTATTTGGGGGACCTTCGGACAGGGCAGGGAGAGCACCATACAGTTGAGAACTTTGATTTCAATCCGGCAAATGCCGACGCTGTACTCATCGAATTGAGCACACCCACAATACAGACATGGCAAGTCGTCGGGTACGGTACGGGATCAATCCCGAACTTCGCCCCTGTCCTCATCCGCGGTTGGGGCGATACAGATATAGCCGGGATTTCCATCCCAGAGACGCTACAAAGAGCTGGCCTAACGGTCATTAACAACCAGTATAGTGACGCGAGTGTTGGTCCTGCTGGTTCCGTGCTGGACACGACGGCCAGTGCGGCCGCCTTTCCATTCAAAGGGGACTCCGGGGCCGGGATCGGCTATCAAGCTCTGGTATGCGCCGTGTACAGCCAAGGAGACACGACTGGATCGCAACAACTCTCTGTGAAGACAGGCTACCTCGCTCCATGGATTGCTCAGACTACCGGCATCGGTCCCGGCGGGACTTGCATTCCGGGACAAAATACAACGAATCAGTCGACCTGCGATATCTACGCCGCCGGCAATAGGCAATGCGTGGCTGCGCACAGCACGACGCGGGCGTTGTTCGGCGGGTACGTCGGTCCCTTGTACCAGGTCCAGCGTGCGTCCGATAACCGTTTTCAAGATATCCATGCGTTGTCCGGCGGTTATGCGGATGCCGCCACGCAGGATTCTTTCTGCTCGGGAACATCATGCATCATCACGACGATCTACGACCAAACATCATACGGAAACGATCTGGTGATCGAGGGACCTGGCGGAACCGTGAAAACCGCTGATGTCGGCGCCGTGGCCGACGCGCTGCCCGTCACTCTCAACGGTCACAAGGTCTACGGCCTGGATGTGACCTCCGGCGTCGGCTACCGCAACAACTTCACGATCGACGTGGCCAAGGGCTCTTCGCCGGAGGGCATGTACATGGTGACCAGCGGCACCAACGTCAACAATGGCT
>CAXSCE010000030.1:0-46253 GCA_964236545.1 uncultured Bryocella sp. | reverse complement strand
TCTTCTTTGAGGAACGTGCCGGCAGGACGTCGATCGAGCGGCTGCGATTATGCGCACGTTGCAGCAAACCCTTTTCTTGCAGATTGGCGACATGTTTGTGAACAGTCGCAAGCGAGTTGAGGCCCAGTCCGGCTGCGATCTCCTCATAGGACGGCGAGTAACCGTTGCTTGCCGTGAAGTTGGATAAAAAGTCCAACACCTCTTTCTGCCTTCGTGTGATAGCCATTTCCAGATTGTAGCGAATAAAAAGCGAACCGCAAGGGGGAAAGTTAATCAGATTGATTCTTACCATTCCCAATTCCGAACGGACGTGGTCAGTTTCAGAATGGGCCGGCAAAATTGCTGCGATGCGTTGATTTTGTTTCCCTAACCCGTCTCATTGGTGAATCCTTAGAAAGCAGGCTGGCTGGGTGGCGCCCCTCCAGAGATCTTTGGGTACGCCGGAGTGAGCATATGAAAGTTCTCATTGTTGAAGATGACCAGGCCCTGGGCGTATTCCTACGCAAGGGCCTGACCCTCCAAGGCCATGATGTGGATTGGGTTACAGATGGGCAAGCGGCGTTGGACCGAGCGCGTCTGCAGGAACCTGAATTGCTGGTTCTAGACCTGAGCCTGCCAACCAAGGATGGAGTCGAGGTCCTCGAGGAGCTCCGAACCTGGACTACGTCCATGGCAATCTTGGTTCTGACTGGGCGCAACAACGTGGAGGAGCGCGTTCGCTGCCTGAACCTAGGTGCGGACGACTGCCTGTTGAAGCCGTTCAGCTTCCATGAACTCACCGCTCGCTGTAACGCTCTCGCCAGACGCCAGGGGAAGGCAATGGCGTCGACCTTGCGCCACGGAACTCTTTCCATGGATTTACTGAGTCGTAAAGTTTGGCGTGGTAACAGGCCTATCGATTTGACTGGCAAAGAGTTCGCCCTGCTGGAGTATCTGGTACGGCGCCGCGGCGAGTGCTGCTCGCGCGAAGACCTGTTGCGCGACCTTTGGCAGGTAAGGGCGGAGGCCGTCACCAACGTCGTGGATGTTTATGTGAACTATTTACGAAAGAAGCTGGCAGGCCCGGCTGGGGATGACGCAGCGGACATACCGCTCATTCAGACGGTACGAGGGGCAGGGTATCGCCTCACCGTCCTTCGAGAAAATGCGGCGTAAACCATGCTTCTGCGAAGTGTTAGAGGAGGGAGCATGGTGTCTGTTTCGATAGACGGAGCGAAGCCGGTTGATACAGCGTGTGACAAACACCGGCGCTTCGAGGAGGAACTCCACGGCCTCGCGCAGCCGCTCACCACTTTGCAGTGCAGCCTGGAGATCGGTTTAGTCCTGGGCGACGAGGCCTCTGCGCGAGAGGCTCTGCAGGAAGGTCTGACCGAGCTCAAGCGGATACTTGCGGCTGTCTCTCGTTTAAGAACTATCGCCGCAGCAAAGCCTATAGAAGGGAAGTGTTCCTGAGTGCTGCCCAGCGAGCAAATTCTGGTTGTAGCCAGTGCGAATGAGGGGCTTCGGCGCACGCTTCGCAGCCATTTAACGAAGATGCGCTGGCAGGTGCATGAAGCAGCCGGAGGAGCTGCCGCGATGGCGCTCTTAGAAGAGTGTCAGCCGGAGGCCCTACTCCTGGACACCTGGTTGCCAGATCTGGAAATCGGTGCTTTCGCCGAGGTGGTGCAGCAGCTCTATCCCAATCTCGATCTTGTTCGGCTGGATGGCCTTACGGCGACTGACTCGCTCAAAAGTCTCAGAAAGCACGAACTGTTATACGCCGTTCGTGAAGTGGGAACGCCAAAGGCCTGGGACGGAGCCATCTGGAACACAGCCGGAACTCTGACTGCCAGGGCGGGGTCCCCTTCTAACGACGCGCGATCTCCGCCGCCGTCCATAAACTCTATGTCTCCCGAAAGCGACGGACGTGGCTGTGTCGCTCTTCTTCCGGGCATGGTGGGTGAGAGCGCCGCAATGCGGGAGCTGGCTCGGTTGATCAGATTAGTTTCTCCTCATCAAGCGCGGGTGCTCATTGAGGGGGAAACCGGTTCAGGAAAAGAACTCGTCGCCCGCGCGGTACATGCGCTGAGCGGGCGAGAGTCAAAGCCCTTTGTGGCTTTGAACTGCGCTGCCATTCCGGAAGCTCTGCTTGAGGCAGAGTTGTTTGGCCACACCCGCGGTGCCTTTACGGGAGCGGTGCAATCCCGGTTGGGGCGAATCGAGACGGCGAATGAGGGGACGCTGTTTCTCGACGAGATTGGCGAGCTGCCGTTGGCTTTGCAGGCCAAACTTCTGCGGTTTCTGGAGAATGGGGAGCTCCAAAGAATTGGGGGAAACGAAACGGTACGTGTGGATGTGCGGGTAGTCTCCGCCACGCATCAACTCCTGGAAGAGCGAGCGGAAAAGGGAACCTTTCGCCTCGACCTCTACCATCGCCTGGCAGCATTCCCCGTCCAGGTGCCTCCGCTTCGAGAGCGGCTTGAGGATCTGGCCATGCTCATCGAGCACACCTTGGGCGGCTTAGGGCCTCGGCCGCACAAACGTGTGAGTCCAGCGGCACTGCAACGTTTGAAAGAGCACTTTTGGCCGGGTAACGTGCGCGAACTGCAGAATGTGCTCCAACGGGCGTTCATTCTTTCAGAGCAGCGAAATTTAATCGAAGTAGAGGATCTACACTTTGGTCGCATGAGGCGAACTTCATACGAAGCTACCTTCGCCAACACAGATTAGAAGTGGACCCGGCCTCTGCGCCTGGAGATGTTGGTTTGCGCTGCTTAGCTCACAATGCGCTGGAAATCATCCTGAAATCCGGGTTTCTCCACCGTGCCTAGATTCTGTTCACTCAATAACTTCTCACCCAAGCTCAGGGCTGCCGCGCCTGAGGCGTTGGCCTTTGTAAGAGAGGCCGCTGATCTTCGCTTTATGTTTGCTTAGAAACTTTTTAGTTTCGCCCATTCACTTTGGCATCTGATTTGCTTTTTCTTCGTGTGTGTAGGGCAGTTCAAAAGAGTGCACAACGGTTGTTTTGCAACCAGCAGCTCTCGACGTATCTGCTCAGCGAGGATGAGTGACCATGCTGAATGCGAATGTAAATTACCCACGTGGCGTTGCTTCGACCGTTGTAGAGCTCCCCGTTTCACTTTGGAGTGCAACCCCTGTTGCGGCAGCTATGGGCGCAGGGGACGCAAGCCTGGTTCAGGCGGCACTATTTCAGCGGGAGACCGCTGCTGCTGAAAACCTTGCCCTGGTTCGCCTGCTCGCCCGCCAGCTTCACGCAAGGCTGCCGCAGCATGTTGAGCTCGATGATCTTGTGTCCGCAGGCATGGTAGGTCTCCTTGATGCGGTGGCCCGATTTGATGGTGAAAAGAAGGTGCAGTTTCGGAGCTACGCCCAGTTTCGTATCCGGGGCGCCATGATGGATTCACTGCGGGCTGCGGACTGGAGCCCGCGGGTACTGCGCCGGCAAGGGCGATTGATCGAGCAGGCCAAGTCAGCTTTGGTGACGCGCGGGATCCAGGCCCCCAATGATCAGCAGATATCAGAGGAGATGGGCGTTTCTCTCGCCGTGTATCAGCATCTTTTGGCTGACCTGAAGGGCCTTGAGATTGGCAGCCTTCAGATTGAACGAAATGAGGAAGTAGGAGAGCAACTGATCGAATCAATCCCCGGTCCAGTAAACGAGGACCCACTCTTTCGGTGTCTGCAGGGAGAACTCCGCGAAAAGATGGTTGCGGCGATTGAGACGCTGCCAGAGAAGGAGCGGCTAGTGCTGAGCCTCTACTACCACGAGGAGCTGACCATGAAGGAAATCGCGCAGGTGCTGGGTGTTGTGGGATCCCGTGTTTCGCAGCTCCACGCCTCGGCGATTCGGCGGCTGCAGAACGCCTTCCAGGAATCAGGGAAGACTACAACAGGCAAATCTGCGGCACGGCGTATGACACAAGTCCAGGGCATAAGCTCCGGCCAAAAAAAATAATTTGCGAAAGGAGCTAATCTCTTTGCAGGCTTGGCCGTTATTAACGGTAAAGAGGCCTTTATGCTCGAAGCGGTTTCATCTACCTCGGAAGCAGAGCAGTTCCCGACGACTTCACCCTCGGCTACGCACCGCGACCGCAGGATCTCGGAACTGAAGCGCCAGGTGGCGCTAGGACAGTACATAGTATGTTCCGGCGAGCTCGCCGACAAGCTCCTGTATGCCCTCCAGCGCTGCGATCGCATTCACTTGGAAGAAGCGTGAAGAACATATCTGGACACTTCGCGGCTGTGCAGGCCGAAATACATACCCGAGGTCTGCCATCTGATCGTTAAGGACCCAGCTCGAAAACGGTTCGACGTGGTAGTCTGATGGCTGGACACTGAGAGAAGTGACTAGTATAGAGAAACAGGAGCAAGAAGCGCTGTGTTGGCACCTGCAAAGAAAACGGACATCATAGGTAAATTCCGCACCCACGACTCGGACACTGGAAGTCCCGAGGTGCAGATTGCGATCCTCAGCGAGCGAATTGGCGAGCTGACCGAACACTTTAAAACCCACAAAAAGGATCACGGCTCACGGCGTGGACTGTTGATGCTGGTTTCCAAGCGCCGGCGCCTTTTGGATTACCTCAAGCAGACGGATAGTGACCGTTATCGTGATGTCATCGGCAAGCTGGGTATTCGTAAGTAGTGCAAAGCCGGTCGCACTGTTGGGTCATGCAGGGATGTCGGATATATTTACACCTGCTAGCTTGCAATCAGTTCGGCCAAGGTGAGACTTCGCTTGACGTTCCTCGCTGGGGAGCGTTAACCCTTCGTATCACACGTGCGGAGCACAGTATTTGATCAACCCCGCCCGGCTATTGCCAGCGGGGTTTGGCGTTTCAGGGATGGACGGGAGCGGGCTGCTGAGCACGTGACCCTTGTGAACAGTAGATTAAGACAGATCGTAAAGGAAAATTTATGCAAGATGTAACCGTCGAGCTTGCCGGGGGCAAGCAGATTAAGTTTGAGACGGGGCGCCTGGCACGACAGGCCTCAGGGGCAGCTTTCACGACCAGCGGTGACAATGCCGTTCTCGCTACCGCGGTGGCTTCGCCAGAACCAAAGGAAGGGATCGACTTCTTTCCTTTGACGGTGGAATATCGCGAGTTCACGTATGCGGGTGGACGCATCCCGGGCGGATTCATTAAACGTGAAGGCCGTCCGAGTGAAAAAGAGATCTTGACCAGCCGCCAGATCGACCGTCCGATCCGTCCGCTGTTTCCTGAAACGTTTCGCAATGAAACGCAGGTGGTTGCTTTTGTGTACTCGGCCGATAAGGAAAACGATCCTGACGTGCTGGGTATCAACGGTGCCAGCTGTGCGCTGGCATTAAGCGATATCCCTTTTCACGGACCTGTCGGTGCAGTTCGAATCGGTATTGTGGATGGCAAATTTATCGTAAATCCTAAATATGCCGAGCGACTGGAAAGCACGCTAAACATCATGGTCGTGGGTACCGAAGCCGGTATCACGATGATTGAGTCAGGTGCCCGGGAGATCCCGGAAGAGCGCGTGGTGGAGGCTATTGAGTTCGCCCATGGCGAGATCAAGAAGATTGTTGCAGCGATTAACGACTTGGCTAGCCGGGCGGGGAAGCCAAAGCGTCAGGTCTCCGAGCCGGAGTTCGATCAGGCTTACGCGGATGAGTTGCAGGGCAAGGTCGGCGAGCGCCTCAAAGATGCGCTGAACACGGAGAAATATCCCAAATTCGAAAGCTACGCCAAGGTCAAAGAGCTCAAGGATGAGTTGAAGAAAGGTCTTCCAGAGGGAGATCCCTCGGCAGGCAAAAGGCTTTCCAAGTACTATGAGCTCTTGCGCGAGCGCATCTTCCGAGAGCAGGTCATCAACGAGCACATCCGCCCTGATCACCGCGCCTTTGACCAGATTCGCAAGGTAACCATAGAGACAGGCGTGTTACCGCGTGTGCACGGTTCTGCCTTGTTTACTCGTGGCGAGACGCAAGCGCTAGTGGCGGCCACTCTGGGCACAACCGACGATGCGCAGCGCATGGAAAGCTATGAGGGCGAGCAGAAGCGCCGCTTTATGCTGCACTACAACTTCCCGCCGTTCTCTGTCGGTGAGGTGGGTCGCATGACCGGTGTGGGGCGTCGCGAAATTGGCCACGGCGCGCTGGCGTGGCGAGCGATCGAGGCTGTTCTGCCCGGCGAGGCCGAGTCACCCTACACATTGCGGGTGGTTTCCGACATCCTCGAATCAAACGGTTCATCTTCAATGGCGACCGTCTGCGGCGCATCACTCGCGTTGATGCAGGCGGGTATTCCACTGAAGGGATCGGTTGCGGGCGTAGCGATGGGTTTGGTGAAGGAAGGCGAGAAGTACGCCATTCTCAGCGACATCGCGGGTGCGGAAGATCACTACGGCGACATGGACTTCAAAGTCGCTGGTACCCGGAATGGCATTACCGCCCTGCAGATGGACATCAAGATCATGGGCATCACCGCGCAGATCATGCGGGAGGCCTTGGAGCAGGCCCGGCAGGGGCGCATGTTCCTGCTGGACACGATGGATGAGGTGATCTCCGGAGCCAATCAGGAAACATCCCAGTTTGCTCCACGCATCCATACGCTGCAGATTCCTACCGACAAAATCCGTGATCTGATTGGACCGGGCGGCAAGACCATTCGCGGGATCATCGACGCGACTGGTGTAAAGATTGACGTGGAGGATTCCGGACGCGTCAATGTGGCCTCAAGCGACGCGGATGGGCTGACAAAGGCCATCCAGATGATCAGCGATTTAACCGCGGTACCCGAGGTTGGCAGAACGTACCTTGGCAAAGTGGTACGTTTGGCTGAATTTGGTGCCTTTGTTGAAATTTTCCCAGGCACCGACGGTCTCCTGCACGTTTCCGAAATTGCGGAACATCGCGTGAAGGAAGTGAAGGACGAACTGCGCGAAGGCGATCAGGTCCTGGTGAAGGTCCTGGCGATTGAAGGCAACCGAATTAAGCTCAGCCGCAAGGCTGTGCTGCGGGAGCAACGAGCGAAGCTGGGTCTGCCAGAGGTTTCGGAAGCCGCACCGGAGACTGGACGCGGCCGCTCGGAGCGTGGTACCCGACCGGAGGCTCCGTCTTCGGAAGAGACGATCACCATCGAAGGCGGTGAGAACTTCGACGATGACGACGATGATCTGGATCTAGACGGTGAGGGAGATGAGGAAACGGTAGAGGAAGGCACACTGGTTTCCGCCCAAGGCGGAGAAAGCGGTGCGGGCCAAAGCGGGGATCGGAGCAGCGCGGCCAACACGCGGCGGCGGCGGCGGCGCGGACGCCGTTCCGGACCTGGCGGCGCAGGTGGCGCAGCGCCGCAGGGTGGAGCAGCCCGTTAAGTGATCGTCCCCTAAGGGCCGGGCTGATGAAGCCCGGCCCTTGGTGTCGGTAACGACAATGGATCCGAATACGGCAAATCGTCGGGAAGAGTCGAGGGCGACATGGTCATGGCGATCTGCCGGGCCGGTCTTGTTACTTTGCTTTGTCGCGGGGAGTCGCTGGCAGTTAGATGAAATTTTGCCGGCGGCTCGTTCGACGTCCCTTTCCGCCGCCGCAGGCTGCCTTATGGCTGCCTGCGGGGTTCTGTTTGGGGGGTGGCTGCGAAGGCTCTCCGGTCAGGCTGGGTCGTTCTACGCACTTCGACCGATAAGGTGGAAGGTGTCCTTGGCTGCGGCATTCATCTTAGCGAGTCCAGCTCTCAGTAGTGTGCTCTCTGACCGCCATGTCAATGCCGAGGCGGCGACCCTGGCTTTGACTCTGACTCCCGTTGTGACAGCGGTTGCGGGTGCGGCTTCAGTCTCCGGGGGCGAAGCGGAGGGCGAATTAACGGGTCTGCTTTGGCCTGGGCTGGCGGGGGTCGCGGGTCTGCTGCTGCTGCTCCCGGAGCCTAGTCTTGCTTCCTGGCGGATGGATGCGGCGCTTGCCGCGATGCCGCTGTTGACCGGGACTGCGGCAACTCTTGTAGCCAGTCAGTCGGGTGCCGGGCGGGAGATGGAGATAAACACAGCCGAACCACGCAGTTGGTGGATAGGACGTGGTTTGCTGCTGGCCACCCTTCTGTTTGGCCTGCTACTGCTGCGTGAGATGCACCGTGGTAGGGAGCTAGTCTTTTCCTGGAGTGGAAGCTTCGCCGACGCGTGTATTTGGCTGCTGACGCTATGGACGCTCGGGCAGGCTGGAGCGATTCGGTGGTCAGCACAGTTTCTTTTGACCCCTCTCGTCACGCTTTTAGAAGTTATAGCGCTGCTTCGACCCGCGCTGACGGCTCGCTCGTGGATAGGCCTCGGGCTGTTGGCTTTGGGTGGGGGCTACCTGCTCATGCCGCGATTCCAAGATCCCCAAAGTCGATGACCGAGGTGGGCAGGGTAGATGCCCCGGCACGAAAGTCGCTGAACGAAGTGCATAATGGACAGCGCAGGCGGGTATCCGCGGCATCACCCGCGAGTCGCGAGCGGGGCAATGGCTTCTGTACACTCCATCCATGGCCGCTTCCATGTACATCGTCGTCGAGGGCGAGGACCCAGGATTTGACATCTACGTCAATGGTCGGGCTCTCGCGCGCCAGGAGGCCGCCATTGAGCGATTGGCGCATACGTTGGGGGTGCCGCCGCTCCTGGCTTTTTTCTCTGCTGACGAGAACTCGATGGCGCTGCTGATCGAAGAAGGCGCGGGAAACCCAGAACTGCTGCACCGGCTACCGCCTCCGCAGTGGTTTGGCGCGAGTGAAGGTTTGTCAACCATCCGGGAACTCATCGCGGCGCTTGAGATGGAGCCTCGGCGCATTGGCAAGGAGAGCGCCAGTGTACTGAGTGAGTTGATGGAATATGAGGTGGTACTACGCAAAGCGGCCGAACGAGGACTTCGCTGGCATCTTGCCTTCAGTTGGCGCTAAACCTCTGCCGCAAATGACGCAGTCGCCGAGGAGCGACATGCCAGCCGACACAGGTTAGTTGAGGCCTGATGTCTCCGGCGGGGTGGGGTAGGCTGCGGCGACGGCCGTGTTGTTGGGACCAAGGCCCAGTTTGATCAGCGCACGGGAATCGGGTACCAATTTGGTCTGCCAGCCATTGTCCCCTTGCATCTTCTGCATGGCCGCAAAACTCGCGCTGTCCCAGGTGCCTGTCGGTTCACCGGCGAGGTACCCGCGCTGAATGAGAGCAGACTGAATTTCCGTGGCACGTTCGGAACTCATGCTGGGTATTGCCGCGTGTTCCGCGTGGTGGGCACGAAGATTAACAGCGTGACGGATCACGGCGTGAGAGGTGGTCTGGTGATGCGGCCGAACTTCGGCGAACCCGGCGGGGGTGCAGACAAGGAGACCGGCCGCAAGGATTGTTGAGCAGTTCAGACGCATTATGTGAGACCTCTCGCGATTGAATAGGCCGTGAAAGACCCTGCAACGAGATTGAGGTTACTCCATTCGGATGGAGCGGACAAGGGTGCGGGAGTTGCATGAAGAGGAACAAAAGAGGGCCACGGCAAGTTCGCCGCGGCTCCCCTTTGGTGTCCCATTGATCTACTGCAGTGTGCCACCCCGGTAAGTGTCGGCACCGGTTGGATCGCGCGGGTCGCGAACAACGAAGACTACATCATCGCCGGGCTTGAGAGCGGAGACGATGTTGCGGTACTCAGCTTCACTGGTGACAGGTTTACGGTTGATCTCGACGATGACCTCTCCGGCTTGTAGCGCGATCTGCTCGGCAAAAGAACCGGGCCGCACCGCAGTGATCGTCACGCCACCATGAACACCGAGTTTGGACAGGGCTTCCGGCTTAGTAGGCTGTTCGGTGATCCCCAGCTTCACCTGGCCGGCATCGGCCTGAGCCGGCGGCGTGTTGTCATCGCCGTTTGTGTCCGCGGCAAAGAGTTTAGCGCGATCCGTGATGGTGACCTCAGCGGTCTGCTTCTTGCCATCGCGAAGATAGCCGAGGTTGACGCGTGTACCGGGCGACCGCGCCGACACGATCGAGATCAGGCTGTCTCCATCCTTGATGGGCTGGCCATCGATCGAGACGATCACATCCTTGGGTTGCAGACCGGCCTTCGCAGCAGGACCGTTCGGGGTGACCGTGCTGATAATGACACCGCCGTTGGAGAAGCCGTACATGCGACTGACTGCCGAAGGCTGCATCGCCTGGAATGAGATGCCGATGGAACCGCGCGTGACGGTGTGCGTAGGCGAGATGAGCTGGTTGTAGATCGTGATCAGCAGGTTGGAGGGCAGGGCGAAACCGACACCTTCAGAACCGGCGGATTGGGTGTAAATTGCCGTATTCATGCCCACAACCTCACCGGCCATGTCTACGAGCGGACCGCCGGAGTTGCCAGGGTTAATGGCTGCGTCTGTCTGGATGAAGTGCTGGAAGGTGGATTGATCGATGCCGCCAGCACCCTGCTCCAGATCGGAACCGGCGCGGTTGATGGCGGAAACGATACCGGCGGAGACGGTTTTCGAGAGACCAAAGGGGCTGCCCATGGCCAGAACCCAATCACCAACCTGAGCGCTATTGGAATTGCCGAGCTTGATGGTCGGTAGCGACTCCTTGGCGTCGATCTTGATTACGGCGATGTCGGTGGAGGGATCTGCCCCTACAACATGGGCAGGCCGGCCCTGGTCCGCGCTGTCATCCGGGTCGGTCGAAAGCTTGACATAAATGTGGTCGGCTTTGTCGATTACATGGTTGTTCGTAATGATATAACCGCGTGGATCGACGATGAAACCTGATCCCAGTGCGCGGCGGGTACTCATATCGGGCTGACCGCCACCCTGGCCACCGAAGAAATGATTGAAGAAGTCCTGCATGTTGTTGCCATTGTCGTCATCGTCGCCGCCATTGGGGTTGCCGGGCGTTTGGCCTTCGGGCAAACCTCGGCGGTTGCGGCGGCTCTGGTTCTGCTTGGGCGTGGACTCGGTGTTGATGTTGACGACGGCCGGTCCTACCTCCTTGGCGATGGCGGAAAAGCCGTTGGAGAGACTTACGGGCGATGGAATGACCAGCGGATGCGCGTCGCTGGAATCAACCCGCTGCGCCTCCTTGCCACTCACCTTGCCGGTGAGCATAGACCCTGCCAGGATGAGAGCGGAGCAAGCTCCCAGGGCTGTAAAGGTAGTGACAGGGGTGAGGCGACGACGAATGCGTAGCGGGGAATCGCCTTCAGGGTTGTGCTGGGATGCCATGGTCTGTTCTTTCCTCTGGAGCTGTCGAGTTGCAACTGCCGGGTTGCCGGATTGAGCTCACACGAGCGGCCCGCAGGCAGAACTCTGACGGGCAAGTCGGGAGCGACGGATACATAGACGCTTTTTTGCGCAAAAGGTCGCTCAAAAGACTTGCATCAAGGCTCCCACGGTAAGATACCCGCCTCCCCCGTTGCGGTTGGCCCACGTTCGGCAAGCAGGATGCCTCCCAGTATCAAAATGGCGCCGGTTATGCCACGGGGTCCAAGATGCTCTCCTAAAAAGACCAGGGAGGCCAGCCCGGCGAAGACGGGCTCAAGCGTAAAGATCAGTGCGGTGTGGGTGGGTGGTACGTGAGCCTGCGCCCAGCTTTGGATGGTGAAGGCGGCGGCGGTTGCGAAGACCGAGGTGATCCCGAGCGCCCAGAGCACCGTTGGCGTTGGATGGAGAAAGGGGTGTTGCTCGAGTGGAAGAAGGATCAGCATCACGATAGCTGCTACAGCAATCTGCAGCGTCCCAAGAACGCGGGCGTCCACCGTGCCAGCGGCGCGGGCCAGCAGCAGCAGGTGAAACGCAAAGGCAACGGCGCAGCCAAGGGTGAGCCACTCACCAGCGTGCATGCCGGCCAGCAGAGACCAGCCTGCGTCGGGCTGACTTGTAAGCAGAACCAGGCCGGCAAAGGCGAGCAGTGCGCCAACGAAGGCCAGCGTATGCGGCTGAGGTGTTTCGGGTGTGCGAACGCCCGGCAGTGTGCTGAACAGTGGAACAAGGACCACCACAAGGCCGGTGAGAAAGGCGGATTTGGAAGGCGTGGTGCGGGCAAGGCCTGCGGTTTGGAGCTCATAGCCAAGGGCAAGTAGGGTGCCGGCGGCTGCGCAAAGCTTCCACTGCCGGCCGGTGAGACGCCTGAGTTGGCGACCGTTGACGGCAAAGAGCACGGCCGCGGCAAGAAGCATGCGGACCAGATTGAAGAGCAGCGGTGAGGCCTGGCTGAGGGCCGCCTTGGCGAGCGGAAACGTGGCGCCCCAGACAATCGCGACGGCGATCAGGAGAAGATGCGCGGTGCGGCTTTGGCCTCTGGTGGTCGTCGGGGAGGTTGTGTTTGGCGCCATAGTTCCCGAGATCGCAATGCTAAGGGGTCGCGGATGACGGCAGGGGACGGCTCGGGGCGTGGCGTGCGAGTTGGGCACAGGTGTCCAGCAGCAGGAGCAGGATGCGGCGCAGGGCCAGCTCCCGGCCGGTGGGGTCGTACCACTCGCCGGGGGTGTGCAGGCCGCCGCCCCGGCCACCGGCACCTATCGCGAGTGCGGGGATGCCGAGGGAGAGTGGCAGGTTGGCGTCCGTCGAGCCGATGCGGGATTCGGTGACGATGCCCAGATGGCGGTCAACTGCATGGAGACTGCGCAGAAGGCTCGAATCTGCGGGCAGGGCGCCGCCGACGCGGTGACCGGTACGCTCAATCTGGAGTTGAAGGCGATGGTGGGCGGCAGGACGGAGACGCGTTCTTTCATCAGGCCTGACCTCACGCTGGACCTCCCGATGAGCCTCGGGTCCGGTCCCCGCTTCGCCCTCGATCTCAGCGGAAAGGCGGGTGAGCACAACCAACTCGAGGCGATCGAGTTCCAGCTCGGAGGCCGAGCGCAGATCGAGGTCGGCGGAGGCGAGAGACGGGATGGAGTTGACCGAGGTGCCCCCATGCAGGGTGCCGACGTTGAGCGTGGTGCGTGGTTTGGCAGGGAGAGGCAGGCGCGAGATGGCGAGCAGCGCAGCCCCAAGCGCGAGAATCGGGTTGGGACGGCCGGCATCGGCCCAGGAGTGACCGCCGGGGCCGGTGACGGTGGCGCGGAGGCGACGGCTGCCGAGGGCTCGGTCGACCACCAGGCCATCGCCTGCGCCTTCAAGAGCGATGGCGGCCTGGATCCGGGCACCGAAGGGCGGGTGAGCAAAAAGGTGCCGCATACCGCGGAGGTCGCCTTCGCCTTCTTCGCCGACATTGGCCACGAACAGGATGGAGCAGGCGGGCCGAAGACCGGCGTGACGGAGAGCGGCGGCGATGGCAAGAAGCGCGGTCAGGCCGGCGCCGTTATCGCAGGCGCCGGGGCCGCGGATCAGGGCCTCGTCTTCGGTGGGGGTGCAGTCAATGCCGGCTGGAAACACGGTGTCCAGATGGGCCGAAAGCAGCGTCGCAGTACCGGCACTGGACGCGCCCTCGCCTGAGAGCAGGGCCACGGCATTGCCTTCCGCATCGATATGCGGGTCCGTGAGGCCGAGCTCCCGGAAACGATCGCAGAACCAGGCGGCGCGGGCGGCTTCACGGAAGGGAGGCGCGGGGATGGGCAGAAAGGCGAGCTGCCATCGGCGGAGCTGTAGTTCATGCAGATGAAGCCAGCTGAAAGCGCGGTGCACCCCGCCGGCACTGGCGAGTTCAGGGATACGGCGACTGTCAAAAGCGCTCAATGCGAGACTCCCGCTACCGTCCCGGCCGGTTCCGCCTGATTCACCCGCGCGGGTGAGATGGCAGATGACATGGCTGCGGAGCACTCGTTCCCAGACACCCCTTCAAATGCGGGGCAGGAGCCGTATTCCACGTCGCGAAGATAGAGGCCACTGGCGGGGGCCGTGGGGCCGGCGTTCGCGCGATTTTTGGAGGCAAGAATGGCGGGGAGAGCCTCAACGGCTAAACTGCCCCGGCCGATTTCAACCATGGTTCCGACAAGGTTGCGGACCATGTGGTGCAGAAAGCCGC
Source organism: uncultured Bryocella sp. (assembly GCA_964236545.1). Classification (GTDB taxonomy): domain Bacteria; phylum Acidobacteriota; class Terriglobia; order Terriglobales; family Acidobacteriaceae; genus Granulicella. The sequence goes on along the minus strand of CAXSCE010000030.1, from coordinate 32,324 downwards.
TGCCGCAGATGTTGAACAGGAGCAGCCCTTCGGCGTTGGTCCAGCCCGCGCTATAAATGGTTTTCACAGGATTCGGGATGCCGGGAGCACGATCTACAGTGTCCAGGTTGTCATGTGGGGCGGCGTCGCGAAGGCATGCTTCGCGAAAGGAAGCGTCGCGCCGGGTGGCGGCCATGGCGGTAAAGTCCTGCGTGCCAAGCAGCAGATCTGCGGCGCGCTGCATGGGCTCCCCTTGCAGAGGCCAGCGGCAATCCCAGACAAAGGGGGCGAGAAACGGGGAGCAGATGCGCTCGGTGGACGAACCGGCGGGGCGGCGTTCAAAGATGCGGTATTGGTAATGTTTACGCAGCGCGGAGTGACGGGCATGAAAGCCGGGCGGGACCACCTCTGCCGCGAGGACACGCATAGCCGTGGGGAGAATGCGGTTCAGGGCGCGCTGCAGATTGGCCGGCGGCAGCGTGATCGGCAGACGGAAAGAAGCGACCTGCGCCAGTGCATGGACGCCGGCGTCGGTGCGGCCGGAGCCCTGCGGCAGAACCTGTTCCCCGGTGAGCTCTGTCAGGGCCTTCGCGAGGGTGCCCTGCACGGTGACCAGGCCGGGCTGCACCTGCCAGCCATGAAAGCCCGAGCCGTTGTAGCTGAGGGTCAGCTTCCAGTGGCTCGTGTTCCCATGGCTTGTGGATGCCGTCTCCCGAGTTTCGTCTGCCTGCATGTCCTCCCATTATCGCTTTGCCGGATAGGCGATGGGTGCGCCACCGCAGCGGAAAGAGACGCAAGGGGCAGACTATACTGGCATCGGCTAAGCTGCTGAGCAAGTTGTGTGAACGAATCGTGCGTAAAGGGACCATCGGAGCATCCGGCATGCCGACTATCTGGTCCCCTGTGTTGAAAGAGGGAAAGCGGTTGCGGGAAGCCCGAAGTTTGTCGCGAAGGTCGCACCGACTGAGTGCGTTGCAGGCCAGATCCGTACGTCTCGGTTTTGTGCTGTGGACGGTGGGGGTACAGCCGTGCCTGGCGAACGGTCCTGGACAGCTTACGACGCCACAGGCGCCTCTCTCCCCGTCAAGCCCCTCCACGCCCCAGGGCAGTCCGACCGTGCCGCCCCCGCCGCAGCCCGTGCAGAATGACACCACGGGCACGCCGGGTCTGCCGCAGGCGCCAAAGCCTTTCCTGACCCAGCCGCTGTTTTTACGCCCAACCTCGCACGACTATGCGCGAGGAAACCCGTTTTTTCCGGATCCGCTGGCGATCTACCAGGCAAAAAATTATCCTGCGGCGAAGCTCAGCAATGCGCCGAAGCTCGACGACCTCTTACGTGACGGCAAGATCTATCTGAGCCTGGCCGATGCCGTTACGCTGGCGCTGGAAGATAACTACGACATTGCGATTGCGCGGATCAATCTGGACATTGCCGACACGGATCTGCTGCGCGCGGAGGCGGGCTCCACGCTGCGCGGGGTGCCGACCGGACTGATCACGAACACGCTGGGCGGCTCGACGACGACGATCACGGGCGGCGGTGGACCGGCAGGCTCGACCTCGACGGCCTCGGCGAGCGCCGGCAGCTCCGGGCTGGTGCTTTCCACCAACGGCGGCGGCCCGCAGGTGGAGGCCTTTGATCCGTTTTTGACCGGAACGGTTGAATACGAGAGCGCGCGCATCCCGCAGACCATCACGCTGCTGACCGGCACGGAAAACCTGCTGCAGAACACCACCACCTACAACTTTGAGTACCAGCAGGGTTTTGCCTCCGGAACCTCGCTGGCCGTGACATACAACAATTTCCGGCAGACGACCAACAGCCAGGGCGTGGTCTACAATCCGGCGCTGAACTCGACCTTTCGTGCGCTGGGCACACAGCACCTCCTGCAGGGCTTCGGCCCCTGGATCAACAAGCGCTTCATCGTGCAGGCAAAGAACAACCGCCGGTACGCGGATTCGGCCTTTCGCCAGCAGGTGATCTACACCATCACGCAAGTGGAGAGCATCTACTGGGCGCTGGTGAGCGCCTACGAGGATGAGCAAGCCAAAACGCGGGCGCTGGCGCAGTCCACGCAGCTGGCGGCCGATGATCGCCGGCAGGTGGAAATTGGGACCCTGGCGCCGCTGGATGTGGTGAATGCGGACGCCTCGGTGGCCTCCGATAAGCAAGCGCTGATCTCCTCGCAAAATAATCTGGAATACCAGCAACTGCTGATGAAGCAGGCCATCGCGCGCACGCTGGGCGATCCGAAGATCGCCGATGCACCGGTGGTGCCGACCGACCGGGTGGGCCTGGACCGGCTGCCGGAGGAGGATGAAAAGGTCGAAGACCTGGTCAGCCAGGCCTTCCGGGACAACCCGCAGGTGGAGCAGGCGGTGCTCTCCATGGATAACAACAAGATCACCATCCGGGCAGAAAAAAATGGCCTGCTGCCCGTGGTCGATGCGTTCGGTTTCTACGGAGCCAATGCGCTGGGCGGCCGGCAGAATCCGTATCTGAACTGTGCGACGGGGGTTTCCGGGCTCGGGTCGACGACAACTGGCTTTGTACCCTGCCCGACGGGCCTGGTGCCGTCGCAAGGCTATGGCTCAACGCTGGAAAACCTGGTCAACAATAATTATCCGGATTACGGCGTGGGCGTGAACGTAACCATTCCGCTGCGCAACCGGACCGCGCAGGCGGACCAGGTGCGTTCGCAGATGGAGTACCGGCAGGCGGAGATGCGGCTGCAGCAGATCTATACCCAGCTGCGGATTCAGCTGGTGAACGTCCTGTATGCCCTCAGCAACGACCGGGCGGGCGTGGTTGCGGCCCAGGCAGCGCGCGAGTATGCGTCGCAGTCGCTGGCAGCGGAAGGCAAAAAGCTGAGCCTGGGAGCTTCAACAACGGCGAATGTGCTGCAGCAGGGGCGCAATCTGGCGGGATCGGAAAATACCTTGAACTCGGCGGATGCGGCCTACGCGCGGGATAGGTCGTCGTTGGACCAGATCCTGTCCAATACGCTGGACCGTTATGGCATCACCCTGGGTGAGGCGGTGAAGGGCGAGGTCACGCAGGAGCCGCATGTACCCGGGCTGACGCCGCCCAAGCCACCTACCCCGCCGCAGCCGCTGGGCTCGCCGGCACCGGCCGGACCGCAGTAGAGCCTCCGGCGGACGGCCTCCCAACTCGGATAGGCTGAAGTGGGGAGCAGAGCCGATGGAATGGTCAACACAGCCGCCGGGGAGAGCGGAACGGAACCGTCTGGGCGAGGCCGCATCCGCCTATCTGCGCTCTGCGCGGCTCCAGCCGGTGCACTGGCGTGAGTGGGGCGAGAACACATTTGCCGAGGCCGCTCGTCTGGACAAGCCGATTTTGCTGGACGTCGGGGCGGTCTGGTGCCACTGGTGCCACGTGATGGACCGGCAAAGCTATGAAAACCACGACGTAGCCGCGCTGATCAACGAGCTGTATATCGCGATAAAGGTTGATCGCGACGAGAGGCCGGATGTGGACAGCCGCTACCAGGCGGCGGTGGCCGCCATCAGCGGGCAAAGTGGATGGCCGCTGACCGCGTTTCTAACGCCAGATGGCAAGCCATTCTTTGGAGGCACCTACTTTCCACCGGAGGACCGGTACGGGCAACCGGGGTTTCCCCGCGTGCTGCGCAGCATGGCCGAGGCGTACCGCGGACGGCGCGACGAAGTGAACGAGTCAGCCGACAGCGTGACCGCGGCGATCGAGCAGAACGAGAGCTTCACGGGGCAGACTGGCCAGCCAGGTGAGGCGCTGCTCGATCGGCTTATCGAGTCCATGCTGCGGCAGTTCGATCCGCGTAATGGGGGATTCGGTTCGCAGCCGAAATTTCCGCACGCCGCGGCGCTGGATCTGCTGATCGATGCGGCGACGCGGCCCGGACCGCTGGCCGGCCGTGCGCGCGAGGCGGCAGGAGTGACACTGGGCAAGATGGCAGCCGGCGGAATCCACGACCAACTGGCGGGCGGATTTCACCGCTACTCCGTCGACGAACGTTGGATTGTGCCTCATTTCGAGAAAATGGCCTATGACAACGGCCAGCTGTTGGGGGCATACACCCACGCCTTCCAGAGCTTTGTCGATCCGCGGCTGGCCCAGGTCGCGGGCTCCACGCTGCGCTGGATGGAGGAGTGGCTGAGCGATCGCGAGCGGGGCGGGTTCTACGCCTCACAGGACGCGGACGACTCGCTGGATGATGACGGTAATTACTTCACCTGGAGCCGTGCCGAGGCCGAGAGCGTGCTTCCGCCCGAGGAGTTCGAGGTGGCGGCGGCGTACTTTAACCTGCGGACGGTCGGGGATATGCAGAGCAATCCGGCAAAGAACGTCCTGCATGTCGTCACAGACCTCCCGAGGCTGGCGCAGCAGCTCGGTCGCGGGGAGGACGAGGTCGCCGCGCTGCTGCGGGAAGCGCGGAAGAAGCTGTATGCCGCGCGGCTCCGGCGGCAAGAGCCTTTCATCGACCGGACCGTCTACACGGGCTGGAACGGGCTCTGTATTTCAGCCTTCCTCGCCGCGGGACGGAGGTTGGATCTGCCGGAGGCGGTGCGGTTTGCACTGAGGTCGCTGGACCGCATCTTGAACGAGGCCTGGCATCCGGAGACGGGGTTAGCGCGCGTGGTGGCCTACGGCGAAACAGACGCGCAGCCGCGACGGATCGCCGCCGGGCTGGAGGACTACGCCCTTGTGGGCAACGCCGCCCTGGATGCGTGGGAGGCTAGCGGCGAGATGCGGTATTTCGTGGCCGCAGAGGGGATGGCGAAGCTGCTGCTACGGGGCTTCTACGATGCGGCGGAAGGCGGCTTCTTCGATACCGACCAGACCGGCGACGCATCGCGGCTGGGGGTATTGGGGACCCGGCGCAAACCCGTCCAGGATGCCCCCACGCCGGCGGGCAATGCGGCGAGCGCCACGCTTCTGCTGCGACTGCACTCGCTGACGGCCGACGACGGGTATCGCACCCGCGCGCTGGAAACGCTGGAAACCTTCGCGGGGATCGTCGAGCACTTTGGCTTGTATGCGGCGAGCTACGGCTTGGCGCTTCGCCGCGCGATCACCCCGGCGGTGCAGGTCTGCATTATTGGAGCAGACCAGCTTGCAGACGAACTGGCGGCCGCGGCCAACGCCCAGTTCCAGGTGAACAAGAGCGTGGTCCGGCTACGAAGAGAGCATTTGCAAACGGGTGGGTTGCCGCCGGCGCTGGCGTTGACTCTGCCACACGTTCCTGGCCTTGACGCGGGCAGTGTCGCCGCTGTTTGCCGGGAAAATACCTGTCTGCCGCCGGTACACGATCCGCAGCGACTGCTGGAACTGCTGCGGGCTAAAATCTGAGGCTTCGGCCAGCCGCGCACCGCTTAATGACCAGAATTGGGATACTGGTCGTGCGGCGAAATCTCCGTTCGGCCAGAAAGGAGCGGACCCAGGCCGGAGCCGGGCATACTGGAAGGCATACTTGAAGTTGTACGATGCACTCGACCGCTCGTATAACGGCCGTTCGGCAAAGGAGTTGCTATGAAGGCTTGTGGGTCACCACAGGTAGGCTCGCATTGGAGATCCGGTCCGGTTTTGCTGTTGGGGATGGTGGGCGGGCTGACCGGAGTAGCCGCTGCGCGCAAACTGCAACAGGTACCCGCCCTTTCCGCGGGCCGTCCGGCGCTGCCGGGAGCAAACGAACCGCGTGACCCGTTTGCGGAGCAGTCTGCTTCCAAAATGACACACATGCGCGAGGACGAGCGCAGAAAGCGGCTGATGTCCGATACGGCGCGGCTGCTGGCGCTCACCAATGAGTTGAAGGCCGAGGTGGACAATACCTCGCGCGATGAACTTTCACTGGATGTGATCCGCAAGGCGGCCGAGATTGAGAAGCTGGCCCATGATGTGCGGGAGCGTATGAAGGAGTGATGCAGGTGATCCATGGCTGCTCCTTGGAGCGCCTGCTGTGCTCTGTCATGGAACACGCCCTGCCTCAGGCGCTACGCGTACAATCGCACTGTCAGTTTTGCGTGTGGAAGGAGTTGGGCTGGGGTGGCAGGGAAGAGGCGTGCGGAGAAGGAAGCCGTGGTGAGCGTCACCGAACCGGCGGGCGATGCGCTCGCGGGGGAGCTGGCGCCGGGAACAGGGCTCAGCCGAACGCAGCTGCTGGAGTTTTACCGGCTCATGGTGCTGTCGCGGCGTACGGATGACCGCGAAATCCTGTTGAAGCGGCAGCAGAAAATCTTCTTCCAGATCTCCTGCGCCGGTCACGAGGCGCTGCTCGTGGCCGCCGGCATGGCGCTGCGGCCGGGTTATGACTGGTTTTTCCCCTACTATCGCGACCGGGCCATCTGCCTCGCGCTGGGCAACACCGTGGAAGAACAGCTGCTGCAGGCCGTGGGCGCGGCGAGCGATCCGGCCTCGGGCGGGCGGCAAATGCCCTCGCACTGGACGAGCAAGCGGCTGAATATTGTGTCACCGTCGTCTTCCACCGCGACGCAATGCCTCCATGCGATCGGGTGCGCGGAAGCAGGACGGTACTTCAGCCGGCATCCCCGAACCGCGGCCAAAGTGCCAGGCGACTATCGCGAGTTCAAGGATGTGAGCTTTCACGGCGACGAGGTGGTCTATGTCTCGATTGGCGAAGGCTCAACGAGCCAGGGCGAATTCTGGGAATCGCTGAACTCGGCGTCAAATCTGAAATTGCCGGTCCTGTACGTGGTGGAGGACAACGGCTACGCAATCTCCACGCCTGTGGAAGCAAACACGCCGGGGGGGAACATCTCCCGCCTGATTGCCAACTTCCCGAACTTCCATTTCGCAGAGGTGGATGGCACCGACGCCATCGCCAGCTACAAAGCCATGACAGAGGCGGTGGCTTACTGTCGTGCAGGCCGCGGGCCGGCGCTGGTGCACGGCCACGTGGTCCGGCCGTACTCCCATTCGCTAAGCGATGACGAAACGCAGTACCGCTCGGTGGAGGAGATAGACGCCGATGCGTTGCGGGATCCAATCGCGCGCATGAGCGCTTGGCTCGTGTCGAACGGCATCGCCGATGCCGACCAGTTGCACAGTCTGGAACAGGCAGTCGAGTTCGAGGTGCAGGCCGCAAGCGACCGCGCCCTGGCCGCCGCGCCGCCGGAAGTTTCTACCATCCTGCATGAGGTGTACTCCGAGGCTTTGCCGGCAACGGCGAAGATCTTCGCTGCCATTCCTGCGGTGAAGGCAGAGGAATCCGCCGATCGCACCATGCTGGACGGCATCAACGCCTGCCTGCGCGACGAGATGCGCAGAGACGAACGCGTCGTGGTTTTCGGCGAGGATGTGGCCGATGCGACACGCGACGGCCCTCTGCTGGAAGGCAAGTTGAAGGGCAAGGGAGGCGTTTTCAAGGTAACCGCTGGTCTGCAGCGGGAGTTCGGCAGCGAGCGCGTGTGGAATGCGCCGTTGGCCGAAGCCAACATCACCGGACGGGCGATCGGCATGGCGGTGCGCGGTTTAAAGCCCGTGGTAGAAATTCAATTCTTTGATTACATTTGGCCGGCTATGCATCAGATGCGCAACGAGTTAGCGGTGCTGCGCTGGCGCTCGAACGGGACGTTTACAGCGCCGTTGGTGATGCGTGTACCGATCGGCGGGTATCTGACGGGCGGGTCGATTTATCATTCGCAATCAGGCGAGAGCATCTTCACCCATACACCCGGGGTGCGCGTGGCGATGCCCTCCAACACCTCCGACGCGGTGGGTCTGCTGCGGACGGCGATCCGGTGCGATGACCCCGTGCTGTTTCTGGAACACAAGAACTTGTACCGGGCGACCTTCGGACGGGCCCCTTACCCAGGTGCGGAGTACAGCATTCCGTTCGGGCAGGCCCGCACCGTGCTGGCGGGGGACGATCTTTCCGTCATTACCTACGGCGCTGTGGTGCCGCGAGCGCTGCAGGCGGCACAGCGGCTAAAGCGCGAACACGATCTGAACGTTGAAGTGATCGATCTGCGCAGTCTGGCACCCTACGACTGGGAAGCCATTGCGGCCTCGGTCCGGAAGACAAGCAAGGTCCTGGTGGCGCATGAGGACATGCTCAGCTGGGGTTATGGGGCGGAACTGGCGGCGCGCATCGGGGACGAGCTGTTCCACGACCTGGATGCCCCCGTGCGGCGTGTCGGCGGCATGGACACCTTTGTGGCCTATCAGCCGTTGCTGGAGGACGTCATCCTGCCCCAGGCGGACCGGCTGTTTGAGGCAATGCTCGCCCTGTGCCGATTCTGAGCTAAAACACCGGGATGATGTCCTCGCCTCCTTGGCCATGAAGCATGGCCGCGCTTTCGGAAGCTGCTGAGGACGAAATATTACCGGCAGGAGTCGATGTTTCAGCGACTTCTGCGCGTCCTTTGCGTTCAATGGGATAGCTCTGCACCTCCGCCCAAAGAGGAGTCTTTCCCATGACCAGCAAGTTTCCTTTCACCGACACAAGCGCATGGGGTTGCGACATGCATGGGCGTGATCAGCGGAAGCGCAGCGGCGCGACAAGGCGCGGCTTTCTGCGTAACGGGGCTCTGGCGCTTGTCGGTACTTCCGCGATTCCAGCGTTTCTTACCCGGTCGGTGTACGCGCAGGTGGATCAGGCAGCGGTCTCCGGCAGAAAGCTGGTGGTGATCTTTCAGCGGGGCGCCTGCGACGGCTTGAACGTGGTGGTGCCGTACGCGGAGCCCAACTATTACGCCATGCGCCCGACCATCGCCGTGCAGCGGAAGGAGTTGCTGGATCTGAATGGATTCTTCGGCCTGCACCCAGCTATGGCCTCGATGAAGCCGCTGTATGACGGAGGCCATCTCGCGATCGTTCACGCCACCGGTTCGCCGGACCCGACGCGTTCCCATTTTGACGCGCAGGACTATATGGAATCCGGGACGCCGGGGCTCAAGAGCACGCCGGACGGCTGGCTGAATCGAGCGCTGGCGACTGAACCGACCAGCGGCAAGCCCTCCGCATTTCGCGCCGTGGCGCTGGGAACGCAGGTGCCGCGCACTCTGCAGGGACGCCTACCGGCAGTGGCTATTAATAATCTTCAGGACTTTTCCGTGGGAGGGCGCGGACCGCAGACCTCGCCGCTCTCGGACGCCTTTCAGTCCATGTACGACGCGAGCTCCAACACTATGCTGCACGGCACGGGCCGAGAGACCTTTGAGGCTGTGCGCATGCTCAAGGCCGCAGATCTGTCCCGCTATCAGCCCGCCCGCGGGGCCGCCTACCCGAACACACCCTTCGGCAACAGCATGAAGCAGATCGCCCAGCTGCTGAAGGCCAATTTGGGAGTGGAAGCGGCCTTTGCCGACATTGGCGGATGGGACACACACCGGGACCAGGGTGGCGCTAATGGTCAGCTGGCCAACCGCCTGCGCGAGTTCTCCGACGCGATCGCGGCGTTCTGGCGCGACCTGGGCGATGCCGCCGAGCAGGTAACCGTGGTGACTATGTCGGAGTTCGGCCGGACAGCCCGGCAAAACGGGACCGGCGGCACGGACCACGGCCACGCCAATGTCATGTTCGCCCTGGGCGGACCGGTGCGGGGCGGACAGGTGTATGGCCGCTGGCCGGGGTTGGCCAATGAGCAGCTGAATGAGGGACGTGACCTGGTCGTTACGACGGACTTTCGTCACGTGCTGGGCGAAGCAGTTGCGCGCACGCTGGGAGCGACGCAGCTGGGAGCCAACCAGCTGGGAGCCAAGCAGCTGGGAGCCAACCAGTTGGAGACGGTGTTTCCTGGTGCGGGGCTGCACCCTGCCGGCTTTCTGAATATCCTCGCCTGAGCAGAATGCCGGGAAATTGGTGCAGGTTCTCTTTTTTGTAGATCCTGAAGAGAAAAATGTGGAATTTAGAAGAACCTTTTGACAGAATGAACGTCTACACAGATGTAGCACTTGCCGGGCTAGCAGTCCCCTCGGTTACCGGCCTCCCCCATCCGCAGCACCCCTCCCCACCTATTCCAAGGCTCCCAGAACATCGGGAGCCTTCACGCCTTTTCGTGTCGTCCCCTGAAAATGTAAGTCACAGTACTGGAACAGGATGCTCCACATAGGTGTCCAAAAATCTCCGCAGGACACCCGTGAGGTCGGCGGGGTTGGCGGTTGCGGGGAACTCGGCCGTAAGCTTCGGATCGGCGGCGCGCTGGGCTTCCTCGGGTGCCGGTCCATCCGTCAGGCTGATCAGCAGCTTAGGGGTTTTCAGCCGATGCAGGGCGTCGGCGAGTGGAAACCTCTGATGAAAAAGCAGATTTACCGGAAAGAGTCGGGTACGGGTGTCGCGGCTGACGCGGGTGCCGGTATCCCCATCGGCGGATTGAAGGATTACGGCAGCAAGCTCTGGATGGTGCGCACAAAGCGAAATCGCCAGGGATGCCCCAAGATGCGCTCCATACACGACCACATTGGCGGAGGGGATCCTCCGGGTTCGGGTCAGGTAGTGTAAAGCTGCCTCGGCGTCACCATGCATCCGCTGTTCGGTCGGATGTTTGCCGCCGCTGGCGCCGTAGCCGCGGTAGTCGAAGAGCAGGACGTTGAGACGGGCGTTGTGCAGGGCCAGGGCGGCGGGCAGGGCATCGCTCATCGAGCCGTCTTCCCCGTGAAGCATCAGAACGGTTGGATCGGTGGGGAGATCGCTGGGAATCCACCAGCCGGCAAGCTGCGGTTGACCGGAAAGGTCGTCGCCGAAGCGGACGGAGTGAAAGGCGAGGCCTTTGCTGCCGGGTGTCTGGGCGACGGTACGCGAGGGATGCAGCACAAGCTGCCACTGCTGCACATAGAAAAGCCCACAGATCGTCAGGTAGGCACAGAGCAGGCACACAGCCACAACGGCGAGGCCGGCCTTTGCAAGCCAGAGCGGGTCGATGCTGTTCCTCGAGCCGTTCCCGTCTGGATTGCCTTTAGGTTTGGGAGCTGTGGGGGAAGAACGCGCAGGGGCCATAGAGGTGTCTTTTGCATCTTACGGCCGTGGTTAGGTCGTAGCTTTGCGGTGGGAGGCGTATCGGTTTGGGGGAATGGAAGCGGATGTGTGCGGCTGAGGAGGCCCCGGCCAAGGATGAGGCTCGTGAGGTAGAGGTTGAGGGGCGGATGTTCTGTCTTGCAAACCTCGGCGGACAACTTCATGTGCTGGATAATTGGTGTCCGCACCGCCAGGGACCGTTGGGCCAGGGCTGGGTCGAGGGCGAAACCGTGGTGTGCCCGTGGCATGCGTGGGCTTTTGATTGCAGAACGGGTATCGCCGCCGAGCCGGAGCAGGCGAAGGTGCAGGTCTTTCCAGTGCGGAGCCAAAACGGAACAATTGAAGTGGACCTTTTGTGATTCTTTCAACGGTGTGGTGAGAAAACCCATGAAGGGGCTCTATGCTCTCAACAAGGGACAGGCGGAGTTTGTGAGCTGCCGGTTTACAGGAGAATCACTATGTTGAAGCGAACGATGCTTTCGGTTTTTGGATTAGCTGTACTGTTCGGCAGCTTTGCGCCTGCAGATGCGCAGTACTACCACCACCACCGCCACTGCTTTTACCGGCATCACCACCGTGTTTGCCGCTAACCCATGAGAGTCGACTTGATCTAGCACGGACGACCCGGCGCAGGCCGGGTCTTTTCTTTTGCGCGATTGAATGGAAGAGCTGGGGAGCCCTGCTAAAATTGCGTGATCGCCTTAGACAAGGGAGAGATCATGCAGGCTATTCTCGCCCTGGAAGACGGGCGTGTGTTCAGGGGCCGGAGCTTCGGCGCTCCGGTCGAGCGTGTGGGTGAGGTGGTGTTCAACACTTCGCTGACGGGGTATCAGGAGATCTTTACCGATCCGTCCTATGCGGGGCAGATCGTGGTGCTGACCAATCCGCAGATTGGCAATTACGGTACCTCGCCCTCGGATGCCGAGTCGGCGCGGCCTTATATCGAGGGCTTGGTCGTGCGGGAATTCTCGCCCATCAGCTCGAACTGGCGGTCCACCGAAGTCACGGACGAGTACCTTGAACGGAATGGCATTCCGGTGATCGCGGATATCGATACGCGGGCGGTGGTGCGGCACCTGCGGGCGAATGGCGTTATGCGCGGCTGTCTTTCCACCCAGCTTGGTGACGTCGATGCGCTGGTAGGCAGAGCGCGGGAGCACCGGAAGATGGATGGAACCGATCTGGCGAGCGCTGTGTCCACCAAGGAAGCGTACTCCTGGAGTGCGGACGAGCCTCGCAATGGAACCGGGGATAAGCTGCTGCCCGGTACCAACAGCGCCGCCGAGGACCAGATGCATGTGGTGGCTTACGACTTCGGCATCAAGCAGAACATCCTGCGTATGCTGACGCGCGAGAACTGCCGTGTAACCGTGGTTCCGGCGCGAACGCCCGCGGCGGATGTGCTGGCTCTAAAGCCGGATGGCATTTTCTTTTCAAACGGGCCCGGCGATCCGGAGCCGCTGGCCTACGCACAGCAGAACATCCGCGATCTGCAGGGCAAGGCGCCCTTGTTCGGCATTTGCCTGGGACACCAGCTGTTTGGCCTGGCGCTGGGCGGCCGGACCTACAAACTGAAGTTTGGGCACCACGGCGGCAACCATCCCATCAAGAATCTGGAAACGGGCAAGGTGGAGATCACCGCGCAGAATCACAACTTCAACGTGGATCCGGAGAGCCTGCCGGACGACGTGGCCGTGACCCACGTGAACCTGAACGACAATACCCTGGCCGGGTTGAAGCACAGGACCGATCCGATGTTCAGTGTGCAGTACCATCCGGAGGCTTCGCCGGGACCGCACGATTCACATTACCTGTTCCGGGACTTTCGTAAGATGATGGAAGAGTGGAAGGAGGGCTAATGGCGAAGACCAGCATGGAAATCGTAATGAGCGAGGACCTGAAGCGACGTTTACATTCAGCGGCAACGCAACAAGGGAAAACGGTTCAGGCTTTCGCGCAGGAGGCTCTATACACCTATGTTGAAGACATAGAACACGGCGTGATGTCCGATGTTGCTTTGACGGATGAAGGCCTGATCTATCTCCTTCCTGAAAGAGAGGGAGCTGTTGGCTTGGACCGTTCAGTACTCGAAGCTGGCCGAAAAACAGCTTAAGAAGCTTTCGCATGAAATAGAGAAAAATTCGCGATTTTCTACAACAAAGGGTTGTTTCGCATGAGGTGCCGCTCATTCTTGCGAAGAAGTTGTCGGGCCCGTATGAGAGCCGGTTTCGATACCGAGTCGGTGACTATCGCGTGATCTGTGAGTTGGTGGAGACTCAATTGCTGATCCTGGTTATAGAAGTGGCGCACCGGCAAGAGGTATATCGCTAGATGCCACGTAGAAACGACATCACCAAAATTCTTGTGATCGGCTCCGGACCGATTGTGATCGGCCAGTCAGCCGAGTTTGACTATTCCGGCACGCAGGCCTGCAAGGCGCTCAAAGCCGAGGGCTACGAGGTCGTGTTGGTGAACTCGAATCCGGCGTCCATTATGACGGACCCGGAGGTGGCCGATCGAACCTATATTGAGCCGCTGACCGAAGCCTACCTTGAAAAAATCCTGACGCTGGAGCTCGACCGCATGGGGCCGAATCCCAGCGGCAAGTTCGCCGTGCTGCCGACCGTGGGCGGGCAGACGGCGCTGAATCTGGCCGTGGATCTGGCCGATAAGGGCGTGCTGGACCGGCTGGGCATTGAGCTGATCGGCGCCAAGCTCGAAGCCATAAAGAAGGCCGAGGACCGGCTGCTCTTCAAGGATGCGATGAAGAAGATCGGGCTCGACATGCCCCGGTCGATGCTCGTGAACAACTTGAGGGATGGGCTGGAATACGCTGCAAAGCTTGGGTTTCCGGTGGTCATCCGGCCCAGCTTTACGCTGGGTGGGTCGGGCGGCGGCATCGCCTACAACCGCGAAGAGCTGATGGAGATTCTCTCCCGCGGCATCGATCTTTCCCCGGTGCACGAGTGCCTCCTGGAGGAGTCCGTGCTCGGCTGGAAGGAGTACGAGCTGGAGGTGGTGCGCGACCTGAAGGACAACGTCGTAATCATCTGCTCCATTGAGAATTTCGATCCGATGGGCGTGCACACGGGCGATTCGATCACGGTGGCCCCGGCGCAGACGCTCTCTGACCGCGAGTACCAGCGGATGCGCGACGCGGCCATCGCCGTGATCCGCGAGATCGGCGTGGAGACGGGCGGGTCCAATGTGCAGTTTGCCGTCGATCCGCAGACCGGGCGCATGACGGTGATCGAGATGAACCCGCGCGTGTCGCGGAGCTCAGCCCTCGCGTCCAAAGCCACCGGGTTTCCAATCGCGAAGATCGCCGCGCGGCTGGCGGTGGGCTACACGCTGGACGAATTGCAGAACGACATTACCAAGGCGACGCCGGCGTGCTTTGAGCCGACGATCGACTATGTCGTGGTGAAGATCCCGAAATGGCAGTTTGAGAAGTTTCCAGGCGCCAATGAGGTCCTTGGACCGCAGATGAAGTCCGTGGGCGAAGTGATGGCCATTGGCCGCACCTTCAAAGAGGCCCTAATGAAGGCGGTACGCTCGCTTGAAACGGGCAAAAAGAGTGGCTCAGAGGCCATTGATCCGCGCCGGCAGACGCAGCGGCTGGTTACGCCTCACCCGGAGCGCCTGCAGTACCTGCGCTACGCCTTTGAACACGGCATGGCGGTGCGCGAGGCCGCGCGGTTGACCGGGATGGACCCATGGTTTCTGCACCAGATGAAGCTCATCGCCGATGAGCAAAGATTGCTCGGTGAACGGGGCCTGGACGCTTTGGACGGCTTCGATTTGCAGATCGCCAAGCGCATGGGCCTGTCCGACGAGAGGCTGGCCGGGATCTTCGGCCTTGAGGGTAAAGAGGGCGCCGAGCAGGTAAAGACCACGCGCGAGCGGCTGGGTGTGGAGCCGGTCTTCAAGCTGGTGGATACATGTGCGGCCGAGTTCGAAAGCTTTACGCCCTACCTCTACTCCTGCTACGACGAGGAAGACGAGGCGGCGCCGACCACGCGCAAGAAGGTCATCATCTTGGGCTCGGGGCCCAACCGCATCGGGCAGGGCATTGAGTTCGATTACTGCTGCTGCCACGCGGCGTTTGCGCTGCGGGAAGACGGTTTCGAGACGGTGATGATCAACTGCAATCCGGAGACCGTTTCGACCGACTATGATACCTCGGACCGCCTCTATTTCGAGCCGCTGACGTATGAGGATGTGCTCGCGGTGTACGAGCACGAGGCCTCGGCAGGCGCGGAGATCGGGATGATCGTACAGTTCGGCGGACAAACGCCGCTGAATCTTTCTTTACCGCTAAAGGCCGCGGGCGTTCCCATCATCGGCACCTCGCCGGAATCGATCGATCTGGCTGAAGATCGCAAGCGTTTCGGCAAACTATTGCAGGATCTCGAGATTCCGCAGCCGCCGGCGGCGATGGCGACCTCGGTGGAGGAAGCACTCGCCGGGGCGCGGCGCGTGAGCTACCCCGTGCTGGTGCGGCCCTCCTACGTGCTGGGCGGCCGGGCCATGGTCATCGCCTATAACGACGATGCGGTGCGGCGCTACATGGCCACGGCCATCGAGTACTCGCAGGAACGCCCCGTGCTCATCGACCACTTCCTGGAAGACGCGCAGGAGGTCGATGTGGACGCTCTTTGCGACGGGACCGATGTGGTCATTGCCGGCATCATGCAACACATTGAGGAGGCTGGAGTGCACTCGGGCGATTCGTCCTGTGTGCTGCCGGCGGTGGATCTATCGGCCGAGGTGTTGAGCACCATCCGCCGCTACACGCGCAAGCTGGCCCTGGCATTGAAGGTAATCGGCCTCGTGAACCTGCAGTTCGCCGTGCAGCGCGGGGTGGTGTTTGTGATCGAGGTAAATCCGCGTGCGTCGCGTACGGTGCCGTATGTTTCGAAGGCAACCGGGGTGCAGCTTGCGAAGATTGCCGCCCGCCTCATGACCGGGCAGCGGCTGCGTGATCTGCTGCCGGAGCCGGTGGCGAGCGGCAAGGATCTGGACACGGGCGACCACTACTTTGTGAAGTCGCCGGTATTCCCATGGGCGAAGTTCCAGGGCGTGGACCCGGTGCTGGGGCCGGAGATGCGCTCAACGGGTGAGGTGATGGGTATCGGCCGCAGCTTTGGTGAGGCTTTTGCCAAGGCGCAAACCGCCGCCGGGCTGATTTTGCCGACGAAGGGCACACTGTTTTTGAGTGTGACCGCGCGTGATCGCGAAGGCGTGGTGCCCCTGGCAAAGAAGTTCGCCAATGCCGGATTTCACATTGTCGCAACGCACGGTACGGCGGCGGCGTTGGAGGCGGCGGGCCTCCAGGTCGAGCGCGTGTACAAGGTAGATGAGGGCCGTCCGAACGTGGTGGATCTGATCAAGAGCGAGCGCATCCATCTGATCGTGAATACACCCACCGGTCAGGGAGCGGTCTTTGATGAGCAGGCGTTGCGGCGCGCGGCGGTAGCGGCCCGTGTTCCGATGATCACAACGTTGGCTGCAGCCCGTGCCGCGGTGGAAGGCATCGAAGCGTTGCACTCGGATAAGAGCAGCGTCGAGTGCCTGCAGGAGCTGCACGCGGCGCACGCCAAGGCGTTTTCCGTGGCATAACAGGCCGCAGCTTCGCCGCGAGCGGCCGCAAGAATCTGGATCGGACTTCGTATGTTGCTGCAAGGCCTGTTTGTTCCGCTCACGTGTCCGTTCTATCGCGACGGCGCCAGCTATTTGCGCAAAGTCGAGCACAATGTGCGCCGCTACTCGCTTGGGCCGGCGAGTGGTCTGGTGGCCCTGCCTCCGGACAGCGAGGCCTCAGGACTGACCGACGCCGAGGCTCATGATCTGCTCAAGACGGTGGGGGAAACAGCGGCCGGCGCAAAAGTCCTGGTAGCTGGCGTCGAGTGCTCCAGCGTAAAAGCGGCGGTGGAGCGGGCGGAGGCAGCCGCAGCTGCCGGCTTTGATGCCGTGCTGCTTTCACCGCCCACGAACTGGAGCCGGCTGGTTCACGGCGCGGACGGGAGCGAGGTCCTGCTCTACTACCAGGCGGTGGCGGACGCCTCGCCGCTGCCGGTTGTGCTTTGGAACGATCCCTCGGCGGCGGCGCTCCGGCTGCCGACCAAAATCCTGGTCGAGTTGGCGCACACGTCCAACATGATCGGAGTGATCGACGGAGCGTTGACGGTTGAGGCTCTGGCAGCCCTGCGCGAGGGAACGGCCGACGTGAAGCGCGAGGTGGTCACCACTACGGTCTTCGAAGCGGTTACCAAGCGCATGCTGACGGCGTCGATGGCGCCCGCCGTCCCGCAGCCGCAGGCACAGCCGCAGTCGTTGGTCACGATCGGAGCGCCTTCGGCAGGGGGCGTTGCGGTGGAGACGCCAGCCGTGCCGGCAGGCCCGACGCTCAAGACGCGTACGCGTTCAGTGGGCTTTCAGGTGCTTTCCGCCGGACCCGCGCACGGGATGCTGCCGCTGCTGGTCGCCGGGGTCGCCGGGGTCCTTCCGCCGCTGGCTGCCTGTGCGCCGCAGGGTTGCCATGAGGTCTATGCCGCCTGGAAGGATGGCGACGAGCGCCTCGCCGCGGAGCGGTCGCAGCGGCTGGTCGCAGCGGATGAGTTGATGGAAAAACTGGGACCTGCCGGGATCAAGTACGGCTGTGACTGGAACGGCTTCTACGGCGGTCAGCCCCGCTTGCCTCGCCTCTCGCTGACGGCGGAGCAGCGCACGGCCGTGGAGCAGGCGCTGGGCGAGGTTCGCAACTAGCTTCAGCGTTATCGCCTGCCCGCGTCAGCGGCGCGCCAAGTTGCTGAGGCGCAGGCGAGCCTGAGCGGCTTCGGGTGAATTGGGGTAACGCTGCACGAGGGCCCGCAGCTCGCGCTGACCGGCATCGGTCTGCTTGAGCGCGATGAGCGCCTCTCCCTTGTGCAGGTGTGCTGCAGCGATCTTCGGGTTGTCCGGATAACGTTCCAGCACCTGGTCGTAGTTCTTGACCGCCGCCGTGGGTTTCCCGCCTCGGTTGTCGATCTCGCCCTTGTAAAAGAAGGCATTGCCGGCTAGGTTGTCGTCCGGGTGGGCTTTGATGAGGTCGTTGAACTCGGAGGTCGCCAACGGGTATCGGCCTGCCATGTAGTCGTTATAGGCAGCGCGGTACATGTCCGCGACCGGCGCACCTGCGTCAGGAGGCGCGGCGTTGCTCGCCGTTGGGGGCGCGGCAGGCCCGGTTGACGCTGGGGAAGCGGGTGCGGGGAGTGGTGAACCCGTTGCGGCACCGGCACCGGCACCCGCGTTGGCGCCCGGCAGGCTGCCGACGATCGCATTGGTGGACTGCGTCTGGCTTTGGATGTCGTTGAGGGATTTCTCCATGCGCAACATGCGCGCCTTCAGCTCGTCAAGCGAGTCATTGAGTGACTGCACCTGCCCGGAGATCTGATCGTTTTTCGCCGACTGCGCGTCCGCCTGGTTTTGAAGTTTCAGCTGCATACCGTTCACATTGACGGACATCTTGTTCACGGAGTCCACGGTCTGCTGTACGAGATCTTTCAGTACGCCCATCTGTTGATCATTGGAGCTTTGCAGGCGGGCAAGCGAGTCGATCAGCTGCTGCACCTGAGTCTGCAGCTGAATCATGTCCTTGCTGGCGGCGTGCGCCGGAGGGGTGTGCAGCAAGACGAGGAAGACGAGGGCTGCGGGTGCGAAACGGCGGCAGCGACGAACGAGATTCATGCCGAAAACTCCTGACCGTCAGTGTAAACAGGAACCGCGCCGGTTGCCCGCGGCCTGTGGCCCGGCGTCCCGGCGCGGATTCCTTTTCTAGCTGAAGCGGCGGTTGTGCGTTCAGACTAGCGGTCAATGCTGAACTGGTCACGACGGTTCTGCTGGTAGCAGGCGTCGGTTTCCTCAGTGCAGAACTGGCGTTCTTTGCCATAGCTGACAACCCGGATGCGGTCAGCCGAGATGCCGGCACTTACCAGAGCGGTCTTTGCGGAGTTGGCCCGATTCTCTCCAAGAGTGATGTTGTACTCGGCCGAACCGCGGTCGTCGCAGTAGCCGCCGATGACAACCCGGATGGCCGGGTGCTCCTGCAGGTACTGTGCCGCTTCCTGGATGACGGGCTGGGTGTCCGGCTCAATGGAGTAGCTGTCATAGCCGAAGAAGATATCCTTCACGTTGGCATGGAAAGCAGCGTCGGTGCCCATGTCACCGCCCGAGCCGTTGCCGGCATTGCCGCCTCCTGGCACCTGGGGCACGCGAACCGTGACGCGCACACTGGCGTCCGTTGTTCCCCCATCTCCTTTGACAACTAGATGAAAGTTGGTGGAGTTTGCCGGCGAAACCGTCTGCGTCCCGTTCACGGGAACGTCCCCGATGCCGTCGATACTGGCGTTGGTGGCATTGGTAGTCCGCCAATTCAGAACGACAGATTGCCCCTGGTCGATCGCCTCTGGATTTGCCGTAATGGTCGCAGTCGGCGCGGCGCCGCTGGTTGCCGGCGGCAGGGCGTTCGCCGGCAGAGGCGCGGTCTTCTTATGGCAGCCCGCAACCGTCATAACGGCGAGGCTCAAAGGTAGAATGGCTCGCGCCAGCGTGGAGGTTCTTGCTTGCATCATCGATTGCTCTCCGTGTAGTTCAACGTTCCATAAATGTCTATACTTCTTCCGATGTAAAAAGCTCACCTCAGGTTAGTGAAAACTCCAGTTCGGCATGTCGGAACCGCCTGTCGTCAGCGGGCTCTGCGCCGTTCCATCGGCAAGCATGGTCATGATGCGGGAGTTCCGGTCACGCCCGCCGGGGTTGTTGGCAAAGGCGAGGTGGCGGCCATCAGGAGACCAGGTAGGAAAGTCACAGGAGCCGATGTCGTGCGTTAACTGGATCCAGCGTTTACTGGCGATCTCCATGACATAGATGTCGCGGCCGCCAGGTGCGCCAGGGCCATACTTCCGGTTCCAGGCAAAGGCAACGAACTGCCCGTTGGGCGACCAGGACGGAGCGCTGACATAGCCGCCATCCGTCAAGCGGGTGACCCCGGAGCCGTCCGCATCCATGATGTAGAGCTGCGGAAGACCCGTGCGCCCGCTCACCCAGGCAATCTGCGCGCCGGTCTTGGGGTTCCAGGTCGGGGAAGCATCGTTCTTGTAGCTAGTGATGCGGTGCGCCGTTGACCCCTGCGGATCGGACACCCAGATTTGCGAATCACCCGAGCGAGCCGAAGAGAACGCCAACTGCTGACCGCTGGGCGACCAAGCCGGTGAGATATTGGCGCCCCCGGGCGAATAGAAGCTTACCGGGCGTCCCAGCAGAAGCGAGTACATCTTGATCTGGAAGCCATCGCGGCCCAGGGCGCTGAAGGCGATCCGTGAGTTGTCCGGCGAAACGCGAGGCGACAGGGCGATCTCCCCGAGGTGCGTCACCGCGTGCTGGTTCTGGCCGTCGTAGTCCATCGCCCAGATTTCCTTGCTGCCGTCGCCAGAGAAATGGACGTAGTAGATCTTGGTTTCAGCGATGCCCTGGATGCCGCCGCCGAGCCGAAAGATGATCTCATCGGCGAACTTATGCGCAATCTGGCGCGCACCATTGACGTCGGCGGCGTCGGTGTATTGTTTGGCGAACACCTGCGGAAACTGGGCGTTGTGCGTGTCGTCCAGAAATCCCCTGACCTGCGTCTGGCCGTTCGCCACGCCGAGGCTGCCGAAGGCCACCATGGCGGCGCTCGTGGGCGCGGCGGCCCACTGCGGCAGGCTGATCTCGGCAGGGGCGCCGGGGGTAGCCTGCGGCTCCATGCTCTTGGAGACCAGATCGAAGATGCCGGCGGCCGCCAGATCGCTGTTCAGTGTGGTGTTGAAAGCCGCCACGAGGGCGCCCGTGCTGTTGTCCGCACCTCCTGGTTTAAAGTTCGCGGCGGCGAGCCGGAGCTTCTCCGCGCCCGTGCTGGTTTCCAGGTGGAAAGGATCCTGGGCGTGCAAAGCGGCGGTGCAGGGAAGAAGGGCAAGCGCAATCGCGAAGGCAGGACAACGAAGCAGGGTGACCCAGGAACGGCGGGGCTTAAACGCAACGACCATGCTCACACTTTAGTCGCAGCCAGTACCCGTATACGAGCCTAGGCGAGAACCCGGGCAGGTACAGCCGACAGGTGCCGAGTCAGCGCTGCTTCTCTAAAGCTTCGAGGCGGCCTTCCAGCTTACCGGTCAGATGATAGAACTGGCGCATGTCGCCTTCCAGCACACCGAACCTGTTCGCCAGCTCGGAGATCCGGGTAGATACTTCTCTCGTAGCCGACCAGTTCAGTAGCAAGCCAAGAAGGACCATGAGCGTCGGAATGCCAATCGAAAGGTAAAGCTGACTGTTTGTCATGGCAGACGGGCCTCCAAGATGAGCGTAACAGGCAAGCCCTCCCTCTGGAAGAATCCAAACCAGACTTGGTCGCAGGCGCTGGTTTTTCGTGTCCTTGCCGGGAGCAGAGCAAAGGATCACGGCGCTTTGTAGTCGAAGCTGAACTCAATGGAGATCTCATTGCCTGCCGGCAAGGGGCCGAAGCTGTCGATTCTTTGCACGGCGTGGAGAGCGGAGCCATCGAGCGACGGCGACCCGCTGCGGGTTTCCACACGGACGTCCCCCGGGGTGCCGTCGCGGTCGATGTTGAAGAGCAGGGTTACGCGTCTGCCCTGGGACGAGCGCGGATCCGCCTCGCCGGCGACCCAGTTCTGCGACACCTTCTGGCTGACTAGGCGCAGGTAGTAGGCATAGCGTGCACCAAAAGCGCGGTCCTGCACCGTAGCGGTCGCGGTGCCGTTGCGTACCTGGGAGACGGCCTGGGGCAGCTGCGTCGCCGCCGTTTCGCCAGTCGGTGCCTTGGGCGAGGGCGGTGTGGGCTGCGGACGCCGGGCCGGTGAAGCCGGCGAGGGAACCGGGTGCGGCTGCGGCCGGGGCGGGGCTTCGGTGTGGATCGGCGCAGGCTTCTTCGGGGGCGTTTTGGCCTTGATGAGAACATCCGTCGGCTTGGGCGGCGGCTCCGTGGCTTCTCGGGGTGGGGGCAAGGGTGCCTGATTCTCGTCTTGTGAGGCGAGCACCTGCTTGTCCACAGGTTTGGCGTGCGACGGCAGCGGTAGGGCCGAGACCATTGACGCCTGGATCGCACCGACCGAGGCTTGGCGCTCTCCCCAGTGCTCCGGCTTGCCGTGCACGAGGTACGTCCCTGCAATGAGAGCGGCCGCCACCAGAACGTGCAGGCCAAGCGCGCCGGCAAAGCCGTCGCCGAGGCGGTCCTGCCGATCGTACACATCGGAGATGCCGGCGCGGGATGGAGTGGGGGAAGCCATGCTTGAAACCGGAGGGTTAGCGGAGCGGCTGGGTCACGATGCTGATGTTCGTGATGCCGGCCTGTTTCACCTCATCCATGACGGAGGCAAAGGCACCGAAGGGCACACGCGCGTCCGCACGCACGTAGACCGTCTTGCCCGCGGGTTCCCCTTTGGACAGCAGCGCGGGGAGGTCGTGGATGTTCACCGGCTTGTCGTCCAGAAAGACGTTCTGGTCCTTGTCCACGGTGACGACGCGATGCTGTTCGGTGAGCTGATTGACCGTACGGGTCTGCGGTACGGCGACCTCGACGCCGCTCTGCAGCACCGGCGCGGTCACCATGAAGATCAGCAGCAGCACCAGCACCACGTCGACGAGCGGGGTGATGTTGATGCCTTCGAGAGAGGTCTGCGTACGTCCCTTGCTGGAGGTGAAAGCCATGGCGCCTAGACGGTCCTCCGCCGGCTGTCATCGGGCAACGGGGCCGGCTGGGGCACGGCTGTCTGCGGGACGGCGTTGCCGGGAACGAGCGCGGCATTTTCAATGGCATTCAGCAGTTCGCGGCCGAAATCGTCCATGCGGGCGCCGAACTCGCGCAGCTGTGCGGTGAGCTGGTTGTAGCCGACCACGGCCGGGACCGCCACGATCAGGCCGGCGGCGGTGGTGATCAGGGCTTCGCTGATGCCAGGAGCAACAGCGCGCAGGGTGGCCGCACCGGCGGTGCCCAGGCCGTGAAAGGCGTCGATGATGCCCATCACCGTGCCGAAAAGGCCGATAAAAGGCGCAATCTGCGCGATGGTGGCCAGCCAGGTCATGCGGCGTTCCATCAGCGTGAGAGATTCACTGGCGGCGGTCTGCGCGGCGCGTTCCAGGGCCTGCGGATTGGGCGGGGTGCCGCGGCCGCCGGACTGGCGCTGGTACTCGTCATGGATCTCGTGGAAGACGGACACAAGCGGACTGGGGCGGAACTGCTCGGCAACGGCGGCGACCTCGCTCAGGCGGCCCGACTTGCGGAAGGCTCGCACAAACTTGCCGTTCTGGGCCTCAGCCTGGCGAAAGCTGCGCCACTTGGAGATCATGATCGCCCAGGAAAAAACGCTGGTGATCAGCAGAAGAAACAGCACGGTCAGCGCGGTAGGACCGCTGTTGTGCAGCATGTCGGCCAGGGCACCCGAGTGTGCGCCGGCGGTGCCCGCGTCAGCCGAGGCCGGCGGCAGATCCTGTATCCAAAGAGCCAACAAAAGAACTGTCATACGCTGCTTTCGAGTGTACTGCGCAGGACGTGGTAAATCAGGGTAGGGGGACTCAAGCTAGGCTTGGGATTGCCAGGCGGGCAGCCGTGCTACGCTGGCGAGGCGAAGCCATGGCGAAGGTTAGGATGACATGCTGCTGGAACTGAGAGCGGAAAACTTCGCGGTGATCGATGCCACGGTTGCGGAGTTTGGCCCGGGACTAAATCTGCTCACGGGTGAAACCGGCGCGGGCAAATCGATCCTGATCGATGCGCTGGTGATGTTGCTGGGTGGCAAGGGATCAAGCGATCTGGTGCGGCACGGGGCGGAAAAGGCCGTGCTGAGCTGCGTCTTCGAATCCACACCCGGCGTGGAAGCCGTGCTGGAAGTTAATGGGCTGGATTCGGCCGGGGATCAGGTGCTGCTGCGGCGCGAGGTGGGCGCCAGCGGCAAAGGCCGCGTCTTTGTGAACAACCAGCCTGCCACGGTCGGGGCTCTGCGGCAGCTGGCCCCGGAGCTGGCGCTGGTGCACGCGCAGTCCGAGACCATGATTGCCTTTGACGCCCAGCAGCAGCAGCTTCTGCTGGATCGTTCGGCGCAGATCAGCACGGAGGCGACGGCGGCGGCGTACCGGCATTGGCGCTCCCTGCGGGCCGAGCTCCAGGAGCTGCAAAGCGCGGAGAGCGACCGGCTGCGGCAGATCGACCTATGGAGCTTTCAGGCGCATGAGATCGAGGCCGCGGGCATCACGGATGCCGAGGAGGACCTGCGGCTGGAGGCAGAAAAGCGGCTGCTGTTGAATGCGGAGCGGCTCTTCTCAGGGGCGAATGCGGCGCTGCAGCTGCTGTATGAGGATGAAGTCTCCGTCGAGGGGCTTCTCGGAGGCGCGCTGCGGCATGTTGAAGATCTGGTGCGCTTGGGAGGGGAGTTTGCGGAAACAGCGCAGCAGCTGCGTTCGGCACAGGCGGCGATTGAGGATGTAGCGTCTACCCTGCGGGACTTCGCTGAGGGGGCAACCGCCTCGCCGGAGCGACAGGCCGAGGTGGAAGACCGGCTTGCGTCGCTGGACCGCCTGAAGCGAAAATATGGGCCCACGCTCGCGCAGGTGATCGCCTTTGGCCGCGCGTCTGCGGAGAAATTGAGCGATTTGGAGAACCGGGACGCGCGTTCGGCGGAGCTGGCCGCGCAGCTGCTGGCCGCTTCGGGCGCCTACCGCGAGGCGGCCCAAGCGCTAACGGCCAAGCGCGAGGCTGCGGCCAGCAAGCTGGCCGCACGGGCTGAACGGCAGATCAACGAGCTGGCGATGAAGGCAAAGTTCATCGTTGAGGTGAGCGCCGGGCGGGATGAAGCCGAATGGGGTGAGTCGGGGTGGGATACGGTGGCGTACCGCATTGCGACCAACGCCGGGGAACCCCTGAAGCCCTTGACGGAGATCGCCTCGGGCGGCGAGATGTCGCGCGTGATGCTGGCCCTGAAGGTGGCGGTTGAGGAGCAGGCGGCAGGTCTGGCCCGGAAACGCGGCGTGGCGCTGCCGCGGACCCTGGTCTTTGACGAGATTGACATCGGCATCGGCGGCCGCGCAGCCGAGGCTGTGGGGCAGAAGCTGAAGTCGCTGGCCCGCACGCAGCAGGTGCTTTGCATCACGCATCTGCCGCAGATTGCCGCCTTTGCGGATCGGCACCTGCTAATCGAGAAGAGTGAACGGGCGGGACGGACCCGGACCGGCGTGCGCACCGCATCGCACGGGGAAAGTGTGGAAGAGATCGCCAGGATGCTCTCAGGAGCCAGCCTGACTGAAGCCTCCAGGCTGCACGCGCGGCAGATGGTGGAGGCCAGCCGCTAAGTGTGGCACCGGGACAACACGGATCCGTTCGGGGTACTCAAACTGGGCTGATACAAGGAGAAACAAATGGCTGATACAAAGAAATGTGCGCACCCGATGTGTAGCTGCATGATCAGTGGCAAGACGTTCTGCTCACAAATGTGCGAGGACTCTAACGGGACGATCTCGCTGGGCTGCGATTGCAACCACGCCAGCTGCACCGGGCGGACGTAGCGGGACGCAGAGGCCCGCACTCGCGAAGATTCCTCACGAAACGGGATCGGTTCCGCGGGCCTCTTTACCCGGGCTTTTATGCGCTTTAGGGGTATACTGGTCGCTGTGACGACCTCCATCCTTGAGCCTGTCGATGTGCAGCTGGAAACTGGCGCCGCACCCATCACCAAGCGTGTTCTGCTGCTGAAACCACGCGGCTTCTGCGCCGGCGTGGTTCGCGCTATTGACATAGTCCGCATCGCCCTTGACACCTTTGGCGCTCCAATCTATGTGCGCAAGGAAATCGTCCACAACTCCTATGTTGTCAACGACCTGGCTCAAAAGGGCGCAATCTTTGTCAATGAGCTGGATGAAGTCCCCTCCGGTGCCCGGGTGATCTACTCCGCGCACGGCGTGTCGCCGGCGGTGCGTCAGCGCGCCAAGGAGCGCGGACTCAAGGTCATCGACGCCACCTGCCCCCTTGTGACCAAAGTTCACGTTGAGGCAATCAAGTTTGCCAAGCAGGGCTACTCACTGGTGCTTGTGGGTCACCGCGATCATGAAGAGGTTGAGGGCACCCAGGGAGAAGCGCCGGAGGTGACTCAGGTCGTCTCAACGCCGGAAGAAGTGGCTGCCCTGGAGGTGCCCAATCCGGACAAAGTGGCTTATCTGACACAGACCACGCTTTCCCTGGATGAAGCAAGTACGATGATCCAGGCCCTGAAAGAGCGGTTCCCCCGCATCGCTGGACCGCACGCGCAGGATATTTGTTACGCGACGGAGAACCGGCAAACAGCCGTGAAAAATGTGGCTCATGGCGCCGATCTGGTGCTGGTTGTCGGCTCGCGCAACAGCTCCAACTCAAACAGGCTGGTTGAGGTTTCCCAGAACCTGGGAACGGGCTCTTACCTGATTGACAAGGCCGACGACATCCAGCCGGAGTGGTTGGAATCGGTCTCCACCGTGGCCATCACCGCCGGGGCCTCTGCGCCGGAAATTTTGGTGCAGCAGGTGGTGAACTTTCTGCAGAGCCGGGGTTTCTCTTCCGTGGAGGAGGTTGAGGTGATGCCGGAGAATGTTCGGTTCGGTCTTCCCCCGGAAATCGTGCAGGCCATTGCGTCGGCACCCCCCATCCAACCAGCCCCCTAGCTCATCCACTGCTGTTTGCCGGACCCGCAGTGGCAGTCTTAGGCCGATGCGGAGTGGATGTCATTCTTTGCAAAACGAGAGTACATGAGTTCAATGGATGTAGGCCTCCAAGGAACGAAGCAGCCCCGGTTTGGGCGGCTCGACCTTGGCATGGATCAGGTAAAGAAGGCCATCGATCAATCGGCGGCCTGGCTGCTGGGTCAGCAGGATGAGCAGGGCTACTGGTGCGGTGAGCTCGAAGCTGACAGCATGTTGGAAGCGGACTATATCTTTCTGCATACCCTGTTGGGTACAGGGGACCGCGGCCGTATGCAGCGCTGTGCGAACGAGATCCTTCGCCACCAGAACGACGACGGCGGCTGGAGCCTCTTTCCTGGTGGTCCCTCCAATGTCAGCTACGGCGTAAAGTGCTATCTCGCGTTGAAGCTGATGGGCTGGAAGATCGATGACCCTCTGATGGTGCGTGCCCGGGAAAACGTTCTGTCGCTGGGTGGGGTCGTCGAATGCAACACCTTCACGAAGATCTATCTCTGTGCCGTCGGACAGTACGATTATGATGCGGTCCCGGCGATTCCACCGGAGATCGTGCTCTTCCCGAACTGGTTTTATTTCAACATTTACGAGATCAGTTCCTGGTCGCGTGGCATCCTGGTGCCGCTTTCGATTATGTACGCCAAAAAGCCGCTGCGGCAGCTTACCCCAGAGCAGGGCATCGACGAGCTGTTCGTCGGCGGGCGCGCGAATGCGAAGCTGCACCTGCGCTGGGATCGCAAGCTGATCTCTTGGCGTAACTTTTTTCTGTTTTTCGACCGGATGACGCACTGGGCGGAGCGGTTCCACATCCGCCCACTGCGTCGGTTGGCTCTCGAGCGGGCTGAACAGTGGATGCTGGACCGCTTTGAGCGCTCGGACGGGCTGGGCGCGATTTATCCGGCGATGTTGAATTCCATCGTGGCTCTGCACAACCTCGGCTACTCGCAGGATGATCCGCACTTCATCCGCGCCATGGATGAGTTTGAACGCTTGGCCATCGATGCGCCGGAGGGTACACCCGAGTATCCCATTCCCACGCTGCGCATGCAGCCCTGCTTTTCGCCGGTGTGGGATACAGCGCAGGTGCTGACCGTGTTGGGTGAGGCCGGTATTTCCAAGTCGGATCCGCGTCTTCTGAAGGCGGCTGACTGGATTTTGGCTCACGAGGTGCGTCACAAAGGCGATTGGGCTGAGAAGGTTCGAAACGTCGAGCCAGGTGGCTGGTACTTCGAGTTCAACAATGAGTTCTACCCGGATGTTGATGATACGGGACAGGTTCTGCTTGGGCTTAAGGCCGTTCAGAACCCCCGGGAACGCTACCAGCACGAGGTGGAGCAGCGGGCCGTGAATTGGGTTTTGGCCATGCAGTGCCGTGAGGGTGGATGGGCTGCGTTCGACAAGGACAACACCAAGAGCATCTTTCAATACATCCCCTTTGCCGATCACAATGCCATGCTCGACCCGCCCACGGTCGACGTCACCGGACGCATCCTGGAAATGCTTGCGGCCTATGGCTACACCCGGCGCGATCCGAGGGTGGAAAAAGCCGTACAGTTTGTGCTGCGGGAGCAGGAAGAGGATGGTTCCTGGTTCGGCCGCTGGGGCGTGAATTACCTGTACGGCACGTGCCTGGTGTTGCGCGGTCTACAGGCAGTGGAATACTCCTACCTGGAACCCGCGGTACAGCAGGCAGCGGAGTGGATCCGCATGGTCCAGAACCCGGATGGCGGCTGGGGAGAAACCTGCGGCACCTATAACGACGCGGTGGCTAAGGGCATTGGCCCGTCAACACCTTCGCAAACCGCTTGGGCGCTTTTGGGCCTGCTGGCGGCCAACGATACCCGCTCCGATTCCGTGGCCAAGGGGGTTCGCTGGCTCACCGAGCGGCAGCACGAGGACGGCAGCTGGGATGAGTTGATTCCGGGACGTAACGGCGAAAGCTACTACACCGGAACAGGCTTCCCACGGGTGTTTTATCTTGGCTATCATCTCTATAAGCAGTATTTCCCGCTCTTGGCTCTGACGACCTACTGCAAGGCCTTGGAGCGCGAGGCCGCCGAAGCGTAACGCGGCAATGCCTCATCTCATACCGGGCGGTGGCAAGCCTGGGCAGTGCAAAAAGGAGTTCCGGATGGCCGTTCCTGTATCACAGGCGTTGACCGTAGCGACCTACGTGTTGAAGCAGAAGTTTAAGGGTCGCAAACGCTATCCCCTGGTGCTGATGCTGGAGCCCCTGTTCCGCTGCAACCTCGCCTGCGCGGGTTGCGGCAAAATCCAGTATCCCGCGTACATTCTGAAGGCGGAACTCACGCCGGAGGACTGCTTCCGTGCTGCGGAGGAGTGTGGAACGCCGATGGTCGCCATACCCGGTGGCGAGCCGTTGCTGCATCCGCGCATGCCGGAGATCGTGGCCGGTCTGGTGGAGCGCAAAAAGTACGTCTACATGTGCACGAACGCGCTGCTGCTGAAGGAAAAGCTTCACCTCTTCAAGCCTAGCAAATACCTGAGCTTTTCCGTGCATGTGGACGGCGAACGGGAGCACCATGACTTCGGCGTGTGCCGCGAGGGCGGCTACGATATCGCCATGGAAGGGGTTCGGTCCGCAGTGGCCGCGGGCTTCCGCGTGACGACGAATACGACACTGTTCGACGGGGCCGATCCCAACTCCGTGCGCCGGCACTTCGACCAGCTCATGGAGTCGGGTGTGGAGTCGATGATGGTTTCGCCGGGGTACACCTACGATAAGGCGCCGGATCAGAACCATTTTCTTGGCCGTGCCAAAAGCCGCAAGCTGTTCCGCGCCA
Organism: uncultured Bryocella sp.; assembly: GCA_964236545.1. Lineage (GTDB taxonomy): Bacteria > Acidobacteriota > Terriglobia > Terriglobales > Acidobacteriaceae > Granulicella. The sequence continues at coordinate 2,822 of CAXSCE010000030.1, read as the reverse complement.
TCCTCTCCAACCGCAAGAAAAATTGGGAGTTCAATGCCTCGCCCATGTTCATGGAGTTCCTGATGGGACACAAGGAGCTGCGCTGCACCCCATGGGGTATGCCGACGTACTCCATCTTTGGCTGGCAGAAGCCGTGCTACCTGCTGCAGGACGGCTATGCCGACACCTTCCAGGAGCTCATGGATGAGGTCGAGTGGTCTAACTATGGAACCGAGAGCGGCAACCCGCGCTGCGCAAACTGCATGGTGCACTCGGGGTATGAGGCCTCGGGGGTGGACTACACCTTTGGTTCGCTGCGAGGCTTCTACCAGACGGCGAAAGCATTTCTCAACCGGAAATATGACGATGCGGGGGCGCAGGCACTGTTGAATGACTGGAAGCCGGAAGGTCATCGCCCCCTGGTGCAGATCTCTTCCGGGGGTGCCGCGAATGGAACGCCCATCGTGGTAACCACCTCGTTAAGCGACTCACTGACCGGTGTGGCGGGGGATTGATCATGGCGACGCCCGGGCAGGAGCACCTGAAAGCAGAACAACTGGAACACGCCGCTCCCGACGACCTGGAACACGCCGCCGGTCGGGAGCGGGAGAACCTTGAGGGCTGGATACCGGCGCTCGCCACGGACACCGAGGTGCGTGACGCACTGGAAAAGGCCTTCGATTATCGCGGCGACGTAACGCTGACCCGCAAGGACGGCTCGGTCGTGGAAGGCTATTTATACGACCGACGCACCGGAACCACGCTGGCTAACTCGGTGGTTCGCCTGATTCCGTCTCCAGCCAAGGGAGCTGCGGTCAGCACCACCTTGCAGCGGATGACGATTCCGTACACCGATGTTGCGGCGCTGAAGTTTTCCGGTCGCGATACGGCTGCGGGCCGCTCCTTTGAGGCCTGGGTGAAAAAGTACTGGGAGAAAAAGGCCGCGGGCGAGACGAATATTCAGATCGCGCCTGAGACGCTAGACTAGGCAGGGAGTTGACATGGCCACGCAACCTGTACTGACGCTCCACGACGGGCGACTTGAGATTCCGGAGCGCTTACAGGCCGAGCTCAACCTTCACGAGGGAAGTGAACTCCATGTTGTGTCATGCTTGCCCGGTCAGCTTACGCTTGCAATTTCAAAGAGCTCAATGCCCACTGCTGAGCGGACGACGATGATCCTGGATTCTCTGCAAGGCATGCTCCCCAATCGGCGTACACCCGAGTGGGAAGCCGAAGCCTCGACCCGCAAAGCGCTGGCAAAGAAAAGGCTGGATCTGCTCGGTGCGTCCGGAGCAGTCTCTGCTACGGAGTTGAAACAAGCGGAACGTGAGTGGGAGCTGGCAGACGATGAGTTCGACTTTGGGCCCCTTCCACGCTCCTGAGTCCTATGTCCTAGACTCGTGGCCCTTTCTTGAGTTGATGGTCAGAGCAGTACCGATTCTGCGATTGTCCGAACTCTTCATGCGCGCAGCCAAGGTAGAAGTTGTACTCGCGATGAGTGAGATGAATCTGGGTGAAATCTTCTATCGTCTCTCAAGAGAAAAGGGCGAGGCGGAAGCGCAAGAAACCATAGAGAGAATCGCCAGCTTGCCAATGACCATTGTGCCCATCTCCTCGGGAGATGTGCTGAGAGCGGCGCGGATTAAGGCAAGAACAACAATTTCCTATGCAGATTGCTTCTGTGCCGGACTAGCCATAGAACGCGACGCGGCGGTAGTTACGGGTGATCACGACTTTTTGGAGTTAGAGCATGCCGGACTGCTACGTGTGGACTGGGTGGGCGCATGAAAATCTTTCTCACCGGTGCCTCCGGCTTCGTCGGTGCGCATGTGGCGCGGGCAGCTGCGGAGCGCGGTGCGGAGCTGCGGCTGTTGGTGCGTCCGGCCTCCAATCGTGCGTATCTGCCAGCGGCCGCCGATCTGGTAACAGGCGATCTGCGCTCGCCGGAGGCTTTTGCATCGGCTCTCCGCGGGTGCGATGCCCTGATCCACGTGGCGGCCGACTACCGGCTATGGGTACCGGATCCCGCAGAGATGTACAAGGCAAACGTGGAGGGCACCCGGCAGTTGCTGCGTCTGGCCGGGGAGGCCGGTGTTCCCCGGGTGGTCTATACCTCCAGCGTGGCCACCATGGGCTTTCGCACGGACGGCACCGTGGTGGATGAAGCCAGCCCGGTTACCGAGGCAAACATGATCGGCCACTACAAGCGTTCCAAATGGATGGCCGAGCAGGTGGCTCTCGAGGCCGCGGGCCGGGGACAACAGGTGATTGTGCTGAATCCAACGACGCCCATTGGAGCGCTTGACGCAAAGCCCACGCCGACGGGGCGCATCGTGGTCGACTTCCTCCATCGGAATTTTCCCGCATACGTCAAAACCGGGCTCAACCTGGTGGACGTGCGGGAGATCGCGCGGATGCATCTGCACGCTTTGGAGGCCGGCCTGCCGGGGGAACGTTACATTTTGGGTGGAGAAAATCTCACGCTCAAGCAGATCCTCGACAAATTGGGCGACATGACCGGACTGCCTTCGCCCACCATGCAGGTTCCGCACGCAGTGGCCATGGCGTTCGCCTTCTTTGACCAGACGATCACCGGCAAGTTACGCGGCAAGGAGCCGCGGGCCACCACCGAGGCCGTGCGCATGGGGCGCAAGATGATGTTCGCGAACTCCGCCAAGGCCGAACGCGATCTCGGCTTCCAGGTTTTACCTGTGGACGAGGCGCTGCGGGAGGCATGCCGCTGGTTCATCGCGAATGGCTATGCCCCGGCGCCCCCTCGGATAGTTGGCGCCGTATGACCGTCGTCTCCCACCTGGTTGTAATTGCCGCTTTGCCGCGTG
>CAXSCE010000029.1:0-47338 GCA_964236545.1 uncultured Bryocella sp. | reverse complement strand
CCCACTGCACCAAAACGCAGACAGCAAGGAAAGTGAATATGTCGATACACCCTAGGTGCGACAGACCCACGAAGGCAATCAGTGTTTCGGAAGGTGCGTATGCCCCAGCAAAGCTTGCGTGACTCCATAGCAGATATGGAGAAGGCGGGTCTGATTACCCGCATTAAAGAAGAGAAGCGGGTGGATGAACTCCCCCTGGTCATGGAGCAGAATCCTGATACCGCCGTTCTGGTGGAAAAGGTAAAGGACTGCGCGTTTCCGTTCTTTGCCAACGGTTATGGGGCGCGGCCCATGTATGCGCTGGCTCTGAACTGCGATCCGACGAAGGTCGGCCTTGAGATGGGCGAGCGCTTTAAGAAAACCTTCAAGCCGGAGATGGTGGACAGCGCGCCCTGCCAGGAGGTTGTTTACAAGGGCGACGACGTCGATCTCACGATGTTTCCGCTTTTTCAATATCACCCCAAAGACGGCCAGGCGTACCTGAACGACACCAATGTGGTGAGCCGCAATCCGGAGAACGGCCTCATCGATCAAGGCATTTACCGCTTCATGTACAGGTCCAAGAACGAGACCAACATCGACATGCGGAATGCGACGCACCGCGCCCGTGTTGCGGCGGAATACTATGCCAAAGAAGGTAAGGACATGCCGATCACTGTCTTGATCGGTGGTCCGACCCTGGACCATGTCGCCTCCATGATGAGCAACCCGGACAGCGATGACTGGGAGGTTCTGGGTGGGTACTATGGCGAACCGGCGAAGTTGGTCAAGTGCCTGACCAATGATTTGACGATCCCCGCGAATGCCGAAGTGGTGCTTGAAGGACACATCATCACCTCAGAGGGTTGGGTCCATGACGAAGGGCCGTATGGGGAGTACACCGGCACGTACGGCGGGGGCCTGCCGCACAACAATCGCTTTGTGGTGGACTGCATCACGCATCGCAAGGACGCGATCTATCAGTACGCCACCATCGGTGGCATGCACCCGGGTCGAACGGACATGATGGCCTTCCAGCCGGCAATTGAGGGTGAGCTCTACAACGCGCTCGTGAAGGCGGGCATTTTGGTGCAGAACGTTTTTCTGCCTCCGGGCGGCTGCTCCAACATTGGGTACGCCTGCATCAAGACCCGCTCCGGTGGTGATGCCAAGCAGGCATTGGCCATCATGCTTGCCGGGTCGCGGCAGTGGATGCCGAAAACAGCCTATGTCTTTGACGAAGACATCGATATCTATAACGATGAGCGTGTGAAGTGGGCGCAGGCCTGGCGCTTTATCCGAAGACAGGCATCATGCTGCTTGAAGGGCAGAACATGCTGCCTCTCGACCCAAGCCTGAACACGGACAAACCGCCGAATGCCGTCACAAAGGTCGGCTTCGACTGCACGATTCCGTTGGTCGGCCAGGTGGATCCGTTCTCGTACGCCGCTGCTGCTGTCTCGGAGCCGCTCGAAGTCGACGCCAAAGCGAGGTCGATGTCTGACGACGAAATCGCGAAAGAGATGGAGAAAATGATTCGCGAGAAGCCGCGTGACTGGAACGAGATCATCACCCAATTTGCGAGCCAGCCGTACCGTAACGTGTACCGTGCTTTCGGCCAGCTGCGGCCTAAACTCGGACGCATTGCAGATCAGCGGCCGGATTACCCGTATACCTTCGCTGATTCTGACTTTGTAGAATCGCAGAAGAAGCCTAAGTCGTAGGGAGCGTCGAATGAAGCTTGGCGCGTTTCTCATACCATCGCATCCGCCGGAGCGCGGCATCGGTGCTGGTATCGCCCTGGATCTTGAGGAGTTGGAACGACTCGACTCCTTCGGGTTCGCGGAGGCCTGGATCGGTGAACACTTCACATCGCAGTGGGAGCCCTGCCCGGCTCCCGATCTGTTGATCGCGCAAGCGCTACCCCGGACAACGAACATCCGCTTGGGTTCTCTCGGGCATCTGCTGCCCTACCATCACCCGGTCGAGCTCGCGCATCGCGTCGCGTACCTCGACCACATGGCACAGGGCCGCTACAACCTGGGTGTGGGGATCAGTGCGCTACCCACCGATCATCAGTTGTTTGCATTGGACACAGCAGGCGGGCGAAACCGGCGCATGACCTTTGAAGCCTTGAGGATCATGACCGATTTATGGATCCATGGCGCGCGCGAATTTGATGGCGAGTTCTGGAATGTTGGGGCAACCAGCTCAATCTCTGACGCCCTCGGGTACCATCTGCGGCCTTACCAACTGCCTCATCCGCCGATCGCAATCGCCGCGCTTACACCGGGTTCGGAAAACCACAAACTTGCCGGAGCCAACGGGTACCTTCCCGTAAGCCTCAGCATCAGTCCTGATGATCAAAGCACGGCGAAGCACTGGTCGACGGTCGCCACTGCCGCAGCGGAAGCGGGAAGAGTGGCGCGCAGGAGTGATTGGCGCATCATTAGGGATGTGTATGTTGCTCCCACGGATACCGAAGCACGGGACTGTGCCATGAACGGCATGATGGGTCGCTGCTGGCAGGAGTTCCTGCTGCCCCTTTACCTGCAACTTGGCCTTGGTGCACATCTCAAGATCGATCCGAAGATGGCGGATGAGGACATCACGCTGGACTATCTTTGCGACCGGCTCTGGGTTGTAGGATCTCCAACAACCGTCGCCACACGTTTGCAGGAGCTCGATCAAGCGGTCGGAGGTTTCGGCACGCTTCTGATCACGTCCTACGACGTGCAAGACGAACGAGCCTCGTGGGAGCGAAGTTTGTCCCTGCTCACCGAGCAGGTACTGCCGCTTTGCCAATCCACCGCAGCGACAAACTCAGCTACGGCGCAGACCGTCGGAGCGAGTCGATGAGCTACATCGCATTTGCAACGAACGCCTTCGATCAGGTGGCTGCCTTCTATGGAGAGACGCTTGGCTTCGCTGTCGTTGCCGAGTGGGACCGCAGCCGTGGGCGGGGACGGCGGTTTGCGCTTGGCGGCGGTCTTCGTCTGGAAATCTTGGACAATGTGCGCGAGCCGCATCCTGCAAAGCTCGACGCAAGCCAGCGCGTGCACGTGGTGATTGAAGTGGAGGACATACAGGCCGCCTGGCAGCAACTCAAGGTCTCCGCACCTGCGCCCGTACAAACATCGTGGGGCGCTCGGCTCTTTCAAATTCATGATCCGGACGGTGTTCCCGTGACTTTCTTGGAGTGGACGGACGATCGGAGTCTTTCGGCATGAAGCGCATCATCGTAGGCATGACAGGTGCAAGCGGTCATCTATGGCATATGCCTGCTGCAAGTTCCAGAAGTGGAGACGCACCTTGTGCTCACGCCGGCAGCACAACGCACGCAGGCTGTGATCGATCAGACCGTCAATCGGATCCTGGATATGCTTGATGTTGAACTCAACAAAGATCTATTTCCACGCTGGCAGAGTTCCACTGGAAAAGGTCCAAACCATTTCACTCAAACAGAGGCTGTAGGTGTAGCGACTCCTGTGTAGTTGCAGACTGTTCGTCATCAACTTGCAAGCACAGAGGAACACCCCTAGCAGGCAATACCCAAGGAGAAATACATGGCAACCTCCGCACATCGAATCCGTATTCACGCTAAGCCCGAAGCAGTTTTTCAGGCCATCTCCACAGAAGAAGGAATGAAGAGCTGGTATACCGCAAATCTTGAAGGCTCCTTCAATCAGGATGGTGTCTCGACGTACCACTTCCCGAAGGATGAAACTTTCGATTGGAAGACGACCAACCTCGTACCGGGACGGAAGGTTGAACGAGAGTGTGTGTCGGGGCCGGGAGTTGCCAGGGGCACGAAAGTGGTCTGGACTTTGGAGCCACAAGGAGCGAACGAAACGATCGTGCACCTGGAACACACAGGTTGGCCGGACGGACACGATGCGCTCGCGACCTGCAATACACTTTGGGGCATACTGCTTGGAAAATTGCGCGAGTACACCGAATCTGGCCGACCCGTTCCTGCTTACAGCTAAGAACTTTTAGAAGATAGACAGGCGTGGTGCCCCGAAACGGCACCACTCTTTTCTTTGGGCTGGCTTCTCGCTAATTGAAGGTGGTAGTTCGACAGAGTACGGCTCAAACGCACACGCAACGTCCTTACGCAATCCCGTGCTGTTAGGGTGCACTCTAAGCTAATCTGAAGGCGAAAGCTAAAGGGCCCACCGAACACAAACCCGACCCAACGGCCGCTCGGAAAGGTATGGTGGTCGGATATAAGCGCGTGAGCGCGCTCGATCAGGCTGACCTTTGGCAGCTCGACGGCGTGGCAACGGACAAGCTCTTGACCGAGAAGGCTTCCGGCAAGGACACAAACCGGCCGCAGTTGACCGTCATGCTGAGCGGGGCTGCGGTTCGGATGGATGAGCTTCGGTGCGAGGGAAAAGTTGCTCAACCACTTTGGGCAAGTATTGAGCGACAAAATTCTTTGCTGTTGCACCTTTGAAGAAGTGCATGGCCTTCTCTTCGATCACCATGTGGGCGAGCCCATGAAGAGCTGCGATGCCACATAGCATCTCTGCCGAATCCTTGAAACTGCCTGGTTGTGAAGCCGTGTCGGAGCGATAGGCAAGTACAGCATGTCCAAGGCGAAAACCCGGCCCCTTGCTGGCCGCCGAGAGCCGCGTATCGCTACGGTCAACCAGATCGTTACGAAACATCAGCCGAAAGTGCCCCGGATAATCGATTGCAAACCTGATGAAGGCCAATCCCACCGCGCGTACATCGGCAACGATGTCCTCTGAGTGGCCCGCACTATCGATATAGCCACCCGCTCGTTCGTAGGCAAGAATCGCCACCTCGGTTAGAAGTCCCTTCGCTCCGCCGAAATGATGTGCGGGCGCTGCCGGCGACACACCGGCCCTCTGTGCGGCTGCACGTAAGGAAAACTCTTCAATTCCATTCTGAGCGATCATCTCGTCAGCAGCCTGGATGAGCGCAGCGCGCAGATCCCCGTGATGGTAGCTGTCCCGTGGTTTGGTAGTTGCACTAAGATTATCTTGACGTTGTTTAGATAAGCGCTTACTGTTGTGCAGAGTGGTCGAAGCGGTTCCTGGAGAACTGGTGCGGCCCATAACTGAACACTGTACACATAAATATCGAAGAAATACATTTCCGGCTGGAGGACTGCATGGATAAGGTTTGGTTTATCACAGGAGCATCGCGCGGTTTCGGGCGTGTTTGGGCTGAAGCCGCCTTGGAGCGTGGCGACAAGGTTGTGGCAACGGCACGCAAGCTGGAAAGCATTGCGGACTTGGGCCAGCGGTTTGGTGCCTCGGTCTTGCCGCTGGAACTCGACGTGACGAACGCCGGACGCGTGCCGGTTGCGGTTCAGGAGGCTTTCGAGCACTTCGGGCGCGTTGATGTTCTGGTCAACAATGCCGGGTACAGCCTGATCGCCACGACGGAGGAGGCGACCGACGAACAAATCGCAAACCTTTTCGATGCGAATTACACCGGCGTAGTGCGCGTTCTGCGCGCTGCCTTGCCTCTCATGCGGCAGCAGGGAGGCGGCCACATCCTTGGCGTCACGAGCAGCGTCGGCATCGTCCCGTCGCCGTTCATCGGTGTCTATTCCGCCACGAAAGCGGCTGTCGAAGGCCTGCACGAGGCGCTGGTGAAAGAGGTTGCGCAGTTCGGGATCAAGGTCACGATGATCGAGCCTGGAGCCTATGCAACAGAGTTTGGAAAGAGCGCCACGCGCGCGAACACGCTGGAGGTCTACGACGCTCTACGTAAAGAGTTCATTGGCAATCTGATGAAGTTGGAGCGCGGTAATCCGAAAGCGACAGCAGAAGCTCTACTCAAGATCGTGGATGCGACCGAACCGCCGCTACGCCTCATTCTCGGCAGCACAGCCCTTCCCGAAATTCGTGCGACCTACGCCGACCGGATCGCCACCTGGGATGCCTGGAAAGCTGTTTCGGATTCCGCGCAGTAAGGCCAGCGGCTCTTGGCATCGGCTTCAGGCGTTTACTCGCCATGGTCCTGACTACGAAAAAAGGCCGTCGAAGTAGTCCAGGAACTCATGCGGTCGCCGGTTCTCGTATCACGCTTGAGCTGTACGCACAGGGGTAAGAGGGACCAATTTCTTCTGTACAAGAAAGTCGGTTGAGTCACCCATCCACGCAACAAAAGAAGCCCGCCGGCATGGCGGGCCTTTTGTTGAAATTCAGACGCTTCAGGGATACGGTTTCGGTTCAGTGCCCTTATCGCGCCCTCGTCGGACGGAGTTCGCCGCTCAGTTGAATCCGGCAAGCCATTCGATTTTAGCGGAATGTAATTGGTGGACCTGATCGGGATCGAACCGATGACCTCTTCCATGCCATGGAAGCGCGCTCCCAGCTGCGCCACAGGCCCACGCTGCGGGGACTTCGTTATTGTCGCGAACAAAGCCGCGCAAGTCAAACCGGGTGGGGAACAAAGAAGTCCACACCGGTGTCTAAGCTACCAGAGTGAGCGAGCACTCGGCCGCCGGCGGCGCAGTTCCTGTTACTTTATTCCGTTCTGATTCCTGGGTCGGAGACGGCCGCAGGAGACAGCGATAGACAGTTGTATCTTTCGTGCCCTATTGTAGTGATCCATCCCGCCGTTACCCAGGTGGGCACTTCCCAAATGGGAGCGAGTATGAGCGATCTGGCAAGCGCACTGGCAATTGGGGGCGAGGAGCAAAGCCTCGTCGCCGAGCTGAAATCCGGCTCGGAGGCAGCCTTTGCCTCTTTGATCGCCCAGTACAGTCGCCCGGTCTACTCGCTGATCGCCCGCAGTCTGCGTGATCCGGCCGACGCCGCCGATGTGACGCAGGACGTGTTCATCAAGGTGTTCCGCAACATCCATAGCTTTCAGGGCGGCGCCAGCCTGCGGACCTGGATCTACCGTATCGCGATTCACGAGGCGTCCAATCAAAGGCGCTGGTGGAGTCGGCACAAGCGGCAGGAGCTTACGCTCGACGAAACCCAGGAAAACGCCGAAGGCGAAACATTTTCTTTAGGCGATATTTTGCCGGCCGCGGACGCTTCCCCCTTTGACAACGTCGCCCGCGCCCAGATGCGCGAGCGCGTGGAGGCGGCCCTGCATAGGATTCCCGAGGTCTTTCGCACCGCTGTGGTGCTTCGGGAAATTGAAGGTTTTACCTATGAAGAGATCGCTGAAATTCTGCAGACCAATGTGGGTACGGTAAAAAGCCGGTTGATGCGTGGCCGCGCCGCCCTGCGCGAGGCGCTGCGTTCGCCTGCCGCGGAAGCCGCTTCAACATCAGCTTCGAAAAAGAAGGCAGATACGGGCCGCTCTCCAGCATCACATTCCGGGAAGGGTTTGGTGACCGAGTGAGGGGATGGAGCGGCAGTGAGTTCGACCGTGAGCCTTTGAGCGAAGGTTGTCATCAAGCACGCGGTAAATTCTCGGATTATCTGGATGGTGCGCTCGACGGCCGGAGCATGGGTGCGCTGTCGTCTCATCTTGACAGCTGCGAGTCATGTCGGGTCGAGTTTGCCGCCTGGCGGTCGGTGCAGTCTGCGCTGGGTGAGCTTGGCCCGTCGATGCCCCCGCCGGCGTTGCAGGCCCAATTGCGGGACGCGCTGGCGAGTGAGAACCGCAGCGGCAGCTATCTTTCTCCTCTCCAGCAGCTGAGGGGCTTCGGCCGAAACACCTTTGCCCCGTTCTGCCTGCGTTTGAGCGCGGGTCTCGGCGCCACCCTGGTTCTGCTCGGAACAACGGCCTGGTTTGTGGGGTCGGCCGCCCCCGTGCAGGCCAATGACGATCGCTTAGCCGATCTCCATCCGCCCCGGTTCCTCTATTCGGGCGTTCCGTTTGAACCAATTGCGAGTCCGCGCCACTTTGTCGCAGTGATGGTTGAGGCCAAAATCGATGCAGGTGGGCGGGTTTACGATTACGCCATCCTCGAAGGACCGCGAGATCCCGAAACGCGGGCGCGTATCGAGACCAATCTGCTCGCCAGTGTGTTCAAGCCGGCCACGGTTTTCGGTGAACCCGTCCCGGGGCACGCGATGATCACTTATACCGCTGTTTCAGTGCATGGATGAAGGTGCGCGGATGAGGGTGCACGGATAGGCAGGGGCGCGGGAGTCCCACCTGCGCTTGCAGTCTGTACCTTCTGTTGCCTAGACTCTCCCCGTGCGTCGAATTTCCAGCATGATCGTTCGGGCTCCTCTCCTCTCCGCAGTATTTGGGCTTGTTGCGTCCCTTTTCGGCGTCTCCCTACCCGTGCTGCCGGCAGCCGCGCAGAGTTCTTCTTCCTCTTCTTCATCCGGTTCTTCAAACCCCGCTGACACCCCGGCGCAACGTGCCGCGGCCAACGAAAATCCCGCCAACCGCCCCCGTGCCGCCCGCGTCGAGCCAGGCGGAGCGGCGGTCACGCTGGAATACAGCGAGCCCCTTTTCGAAGTGGCAACCGCCCTGAATGCCTGTGGGTACGATTCCGACCTCGAGCACTCGGACAAGGTGCGGCTCGAGGTCCGGAGCGAGCTGAACGCCGTTCTGGGCGAGAGCGAGGCGGCGCGGTCCAGCCGCGATGCACTGTGCATTTACCTTACCCAGCACCAACTGGCGGATGCCGCGCTCAGTGTGGGCCAGTATGTGTCCTTGGCGCTCTATCTTTCGCCTCCGCCTGAGCTGACCCCGAATGTGGATGAGACCGAGCTCCCCCCGCAGGCGGCGCAGGTGGTCAACGTGCTGCCGCTGCTGCGGCAATTTTCGGCAGCCACCCAGCTTCACCTGCTCTGGCTCCGGCACCGCGCGGAGTATGAAACCCTGGCAGAGCGCGTGCACGGCCCGCTCGAGGACATGCTGCTGCACACCAATCTGTACCTGCACCAGCCCGTTTCGAGCTATGACGGACGCCGCTTCCTGGTGCTGCTGGAACCGATGCTTTCCCCGGCCGTCACAAATGCGCGGATCTACGGTTCGGACTACATCATTGTGATCTCGCCTGACAACGAAGCAGTGGGGGCGCCGGTGCGGATGAATGAGATCCGCCACATCTATCTGCACTATGTGGTGGAGCCGCTGGTGTACAGCCGTGGATCGGCAATGGAGCGAATTCAGCCGCTGCTGCGTGGGGTGGCCGATGCACCGATCGATTTTGCGTACAAGAGCGATGTGGAGGCGCTGCTGACAGAGTGCCTGATCAAGGCGATCGAAGCTCACCTGTACACACTCGCGGACCCGGCCCCGAAAAAGCCGTCCGGGACCAAAGCCAGGGCAGAGCTGGCGGCCTATGACGAGGCAAAGGCGGCGTACGACCGTGAGACCGTCGCTGCCCAGATCATCCTCGCCACCAGGGACGACCTCGCCGGCTGGGTCTTAACCGGCTATTTCTACAATGCACTCACGGGTATGGCGAAGAACGGGGACGGTCTGCGCGATGAGATTGCGCCCATGATTTACGGCATGGACGTTGAAGGCGAGCGGCAAAAGGCGGAGCGGACCATTTTTATCAAGGACAACTCCACTGAGCCCATGGGCGGCCGCGTCGCGACGCCACCCCGAGCGCTGCGGCCCATTGAGATGGCGGAGGCGGACCTGATGCGTGGCAAGATCCCTGATGCCGCGGATCTGGCGGACAAGGAGATGGCCAATCCGGCGGGGGACCATGCCCGCGCACAGTACGTGCTGGCGCGGATCGACCTGATGCAGGGCCAGCCCGACAAGGCGATGGAGGGCTTTGAGCAGACGCTGAAGCTGAGCCAGGATCCGCGCACAGTCGCCTGGAGTCACATCTATCTGGGTCGGCTCTATGACAACATGAACCCGCCCGACCGCCCGCGTGCCGTTGGGGAATACAAGACCGCGCTGGCGGCTCGCGATGCCCGCCCGGACACACGGCAGGCGGCCGAGAGTGGGATCAAGCAGCCGTTTGCCCTGCCGCGGCGAAGCGCGCCGCAAACGGGGAACAATGCGGACGACGCGGACCTGGACCCGACCGGCAAAGCGCAAAAAGAGGCCTACAAGCCGGCTTCGCCGCAGTAGGTGATGTTGTCAGGCGAGCTGGGGGCCTCCTCGTGCGCCCGTTTAGCCTTGCACGCAGGGGGCTCTGAGTAGACTGGGGGAATGAAGCGCAGCGCAGACAGCACGGCCGCGGTGCCGAAGCCGGTCCGCAAGCCCCGCAAGCGGGTGACCTCGGCTGGAGCGCCACTCCCTGCGCCAAAGCCCGCCGAGCTGTCGGCGGCCCCGCCAGCGCCGCGGCCGCAAAGGGCAGTTCCTGCGGGGCATACGGAGCTTGAAGAGAGGCTCGGGTACCAATTTCAGCAGCCTGAGTTGCTGCATTTGGCATTGACGCACAGTTCCTATGTCTATGAGGCCCGGCTGGGACGCGCCAAGACAAACGCGGACGAGCCCAACCAGCCTGGAACGGACAACGAACAGCTGGAGTTTCTGGGCGATGCGGTCCTTGGACTGGCTGTAACGGAGCTGCTGCTGAGGGAGTTTCCCGGGCGCAGCGAGGGGGAGCTGACCCGTATCCGTGCCAGCTTGGTGAGCCGCAAGCGCATGGCGGAGTGGGGCGAGTCGCTGGCGCTGGGCGACCGGCTGCGCATGGGTAAAAGCGCAGAAACCGGGGACGGCCGCCGTAAAGCTGCAGCGCTGGCGAACTCGGCCGAGGCGCTGCTCGGGGCGATGTACCTGGATGTGGCGCGAAGCGCGGATGCCCGGGCGCGCACGTCGGAACGGGCATTGCGGGTGGTGCGGGAGATGCTCGGACGCATGATCGTGGAGCCGGATCTGCCGGCAATCCGCGCGGAGTTGGCGGCGGCGCCGGGCCGCAGCGCGATGCGCGATGCCAAAAGCCAGCTGCAGGAGCGGGTACAGGCGGAGCGTGCCGGAAGGCTGCTGTACGCGGACGTGGACGAATCCGGACCGGCGCACGCACGGCTTTTCACCGTGGAGGCGCGGCTGGAGCGGACGGACGGTTCGTTCCTCACCCTCGCACGGGCGGATGGCGCCAGCAAGAAAGAGGCGCAGCAGACGGCCGCGGCGCAGGCGATGGCGCGGCGCGATCTGCAGGCAGCTCCGGACAGGGTCGAGCCGGGTGGTGCAGTTTCGGACAAGGCAGCTGCAAGTTTGGGTGCGGTCCCGGGGCACCGGATCGTTTGAAGCCGGTCGGTTTCTTTACCGGGAAGCAGGAGCGAAGACCGGCTTCGGCTGGGCCCGGACCTAATGGGCCCGGATCCTTGCCGGTGGTCACGGCGTTGTTCCTGGTGTTGGTTATCGGCCTCTACCTGCAAACGTTTGTCTTGCAAACCTACCGGATCCCCTCCGCCTCCATGGAGAACACGCTGCAAATCGGCGACTTTGTCCTGGTCAGCAAGACGGGTGTGGGGCGTCCGCCGGACCGGTCGTTCTGGGGCAGGCTGAAGAGCCGGTTGCTTCCGCCGGGTGAGCTGCGGCGGGGCGACCTTATCGTTTTTCACTTTCCACCGGATCCCTCGCGGGAGCTCGTGAAGCGCGTGGTGGCTTTGCCCGGCGAGCATCTTCGCCTCCATGAGGGCAGGGTCTACGTGGAAGGCCAACCGCTGAGGGAGCCCTATGCGCTGTATACACCGTCGCAGCCGGAGGTCTTTCGGGACGAGTTTCCCAACCTGCGCGAGGCCGACCCCGGCATCGACCCACGCTGGTGGCGGTTGCTGCGCAGGCTGGAGATCAACGGGGAGATCGCCGTGCCGCCGGGGGAATATTTTGTTTTGGGCGACAACCGCAACAACAGCGAGGACAGCCGCTACTGGGGCTTTGTGCCGCAAAGGCTGGTGATTGGCCGGCCGGTGCTGGTGTACTTCGCGGTGCCGAATGCCGCGGAGGTGCCGGCGGCCGGCGCACTGAAACGGCTGCGCTGGTTGTGCGGCTGGGTCCAACAAAGGGTCGGCATCCTGCACTGAAAGGCAACGACTTCAAAAGAACGACTCCGCCCGCATTTCCCTGGGGTCGCCCAGTGGGACTCGGGTACACTGAGGATTCTGCCGGTCCCTGCGGAGCGGCGACGAGGATCGATTGAGCCAGAGCATCACGGAAGAGCACAGCGCAGGCGACGGAGCGCCGGGCACGATCGCAAGCCAGCCAGGCGCGGCGGTGCAGGACGGTCCAGCGGAGACCGGCGCTGTACAGGGCGGCAGCCCGCGGCGTGCGAACACCCGGATCGAGGCCGAGGAGACCCCCTTGGAGGGACTCGCGTCGATCTCCGTTGTTCTCGTGATTCTGTTGTTTATCTTCGGCTTTGTGTTTCAGAATTTTGAAATTCCCTCGGGTTCGATGCTGAACACGCTCTTGATCGGGGACCATGTCGTGGTCGACCGCGTCACGTTCTCGCCGCCGACGCGATGGGCCCCCTTTGTGCACTACCGCCCCGTACATCGCGGCGATGTCATCGTGTTCCTGAAGCCGAATCCGGAGTCCCCCGATCTAATTCTTGTTAAGCGGGCCATTGCGGTGGCAGGTGATCACATCCACCTCCAGCACGGTGTGGTGTACCTCAACGGCGTGGCGCAAAACGAATCTTATGCCCTGCAGCCGAAAGATGATGGCGATTCGAACGATGCTTATAACCCGTATCGTGATGATTTCCCCACAATTGCGCCGGCGCCCGATGAGCAGCTGACGGCGGTTTGGCGAGAAAATCTGCCTGGGGATATTCAAAATGGCGACCTGGTGGTTCCGCCGGGCAAGGTCTTCGCCATGGGCGACAACCGGACCAAGAGCCTCGACAGCCGCTACTGGGGATTCGTGCCGGTGGAAAACCTTCTGGGGCGTCCACTATTTGTTTATTGGTCTTTCCGGACCCCCGCTGACCAGGAGTACAAGACGACGATGGGCGATCGCATCAGCTTCATGCTGCACGAAGCGACCCATATCTTCAGCGATACCCGCTGGGCTCGTACCCTGCACGTCGTGCGATAGGCTGTGTGAACGGCCGGGCTACGGACGTCTCCTCTCTCATGCAGCTTCACTCTCACGACGGGAATCAGCAACTCGACGACGATCATGTCATCCGGTTGGCTGAGCTCAAAACGGACGACCCTGCACCCGGAAATGGGACGCAGCTGCCTAGCTGGCGTCGCCGTCTACGTCTGTGGCTGGCTGCGGGCATGGCGATCCTGCTGCTGGTATTCCTGCCGCCGCTCATCAATGCAAACCGCTACCAGCGCCAGATTGCGCGCTCCATGAGCCTGAGTCTAGGTCGCCCGGTTCACCTCGACAACGTTTCATTCCATCTGCTGCCCGTACCAGGCCTGACACTGAGCAATCTGGTGGTGAGCGAGGATCCTGCTTTCGGAGCAGAGCCGACCATTCGCGCCAATACCGTGGAAGCTTCGCTGCGCCTGAGCTCACTTTGGCGCCGGCGCGTGGAGTTTTCCACGGTGCGATTTGTGGAGCCCAGCGTCAATCTGGTCCGCAACGCAGAGGGGCGCTGGAACTTGGCGGATGTGCTGCTCCATGCGGCGCATGCCAAAACCGCACCCACGGCCCAACGTCGCGCGGGATCTTCGCCCCGCTTTCCTTATATCGAAGCCACGGATGGCCGCGTCAATGTGAAGCTGGGGGACGAAAAGCTCCCGTTTTCGCTCACCGCTGCCGATTTTGCGTTGTGGCAGCCCTCCGCACACCAGTGGCGGGTACGGCTGCGGGGACAACCGGATCGCACGGACGTCAACATGACCGATCCGGGATCGTTGCGCATCGAAGGCGACCTCCTGCAGGCCGCTGAAACCGAAAATGTGCGGGTGGATCTGCATGCCCACTGGTATGACGCTCCACTCGGGGAGGCCACCCTTCTGCTGACCGGCGCGGACATGGGCTGGCGCGGCCGGCTGAATCTGGATGCATCGCTCGCCGGAACACTGGAGGCGGCGCAGGTGAGCAGCAAACTTACCCTGGGCGGCCTGCGTCGCGCGGAGTTTGCACCCGCCCACCCGCTGGACCTGCAGGCGACGTGTTCGGCCGATCTTTCGATCAAGACTGTGTTGTTGACGGGGCTGGTCTGCAGCCTGCCGGACAATGCGCCGGAACCGCTGCGGCTCACGGCGCCACAGTTGAATCTGCAGCACCCCGCCGAGATTGAGGCCACCATCTCCGCGGTGGCGGTACCGAACCACTGGGCGTTGCTGTGGGCCGCGCTTTTCTCGCCGAGGATCTCTCCGGAGGCGGATCCTCCCGGTACGCTGGATTTGCAGTTCACGCATCAGTTGGCGCATCCTTTCCCGCTGCAGCCGCTTCCTCCGGCCGTCTCCAGACTGCCGGTGCGAGCGGGTCGCTCGGGAAGTGGGCCGGCAATTCCGAATAGCGCCTGGAATGGTAGTGTCACGGTACATCTGTCGGGTGTGGTGGCCGGCTCCCCGGACCGGGAAGCAGCGCTGCCTCCCGCGCCGGAATCGTTGGTTTTCCGCAGCGTGTTTGGTGGAGCATCCCAGAGCGGCCATGCGGGCATCGCCGATCCGAATGCGAAACAGCTGTTTCAGCTCGCTCCAACGTCGCTCCACCCGGATCCGGCCTCCTCCCTGCAGGTGGATGCGGTGATCTCAACGGCTGGGTATTCCTTCGATGTAGCCGGTATAGCCGACAGGGCGACCCTGCTTGCCCCGACCCGCTTTCTCCCGGAGCTCGGGGATGATCGCGACGCTCTTTTAACAGCCTTTGACGAAGGTGGAGATGCCGCGGCAATCAGCTTCAGCTGTAACGCGACATGGGGAACGTCGCAAGTTTGCGCTTCTTCGCCTGTTTCGATCAAGGGCAAAGGCCGGGCCAGTGGGGGACTTCCCGGTTCACCGCCTACGGCGCGCTCCCGCTAGGCTGCCGCTAAAATGCCGCTAAGGGAGAAGCTCAAGAGATTGCTCCCCTTCAGCCGGAGCGCATCGGCCGGCGTCTTTTTGGTTTCCAGAGGGCAGCTTTACGAGGTCATGGCAGAGCGCCGGTAGCCCAGGGCAAGCAGTGCGATCATGCCGGTGCCCAGCAGCGTGAGGGAGGCGGGCTCGGGTGTCACACTCGCGGCTGCACCCGTTGTTACGGCCAACGCGTAGGTGGGGCAGGAGGCGCCAAACGCGGTGATGGAGCAGTCATCCCCACTCTGCGTTTGCAGGTCGTAGCTCCCGAGCCGGAAGGTGGGATCGGTTACGGTGCCGGTAAACAGGGCGCGATCGCTGAAGAAACTGAGGTCGTCGATCACGTCTCCCGATGTGTCCTCAAGCGAAAAGCCGCCGTCATCGGAGGCGGTGAAGAAGCGTGCCGCTGGAGCGGTCAACGGCTGACCATCGTCGACGATCTGGAGGTTATTTACCTCAAAGAAATCTCCGGGGCTTGCCAGCACCGGGACGGGGCTCGAAGGCAGCGAGAAGGAGACGGTGAGGCCGTTCCCGGCGAGGGAAAAGTTATCGACGGGGCTGGCGTGGGCAGCCAGCGGCAGCAGGCTGGAAACAGCGAGCGTGGAAGCAGCAAACAGGGAAAGACGGTAGCGATGCATGGTGTGACCTTTCATCCCAATCGGGCTTTAGGTGGGACTACATGGAGCTTTCTACAACCGAATCTAGCAAACAAGAAAGGCAGGCCGGCGGCGCGAGTCGGACAAACCGACCACGCGCCGGCCCCAGAAGCAAGGGATCTACTGGTCGTTGCCTTGCACCAGCGTTGTCGGAACGGCACTGATGTAGCCATAGAGGCCGTTCGCTCCGCCGTTCGGACCGGCAGCAAAGTAGATCTCGCCGGAGGGAGCCGCAGCCGGATCCAGATTATTGGGAGACACGTTGCCAGGGCTCAACGACCAGATCCCCTGAATGACGAGCGGCGCGCCGGAGGCGTTCTGCAGCAGGCCGTCAAACTTGCCCGTGGCCAGATCGTACGCCGCGATGTAGCCGGCCGACTCCGAATTGCCCGCGCCGCCAAACTGCGCCACCAAAAGATCATGGCTAAAGGCGCCAAAGTCCAATGGCGCCAAAGCTACGCCCCAGGGCGCATTGAGCCAAACGCCGTGCTCCAGCCGGCGCAGCAGCTTGCCGGTTGTCGAGTAGATGTCCACGTAGCCCAGACCAGGACCATCCGTTTCCTGCGGTCCCGAACCTGCCGGGTGCAGCGCGTAGGTCACGACGAGGTCGTTGCCGATCGCCTGGACGTTGAACGGCACATAGTTGTTGGGAAGCCGGTCGTCCTTGAAGGGACCGCTCTGCGCGAGGGGCACTTCCTCAATCCCGTCTCCCTGGGCGGGGGCTTGACGGCTGGCGAGCTGCCTGGCCTTTACCGGGTTGAAGGCGTTGTCGAAAACATCAAGGGTGCCGAGGCCGAAGTTGGCGGCATACAAAAAGCGTTCCCCGTTCACCAGTGCAGAGGTCAGACCGGTATACGAAGAACCCTTAGGGCCGACGTACGTTGTGACCGCATTGGTGGAAGGAGCGGCGCCGCCCGGCTTGATGCCAACTGCGGGATTCCAGCCGGCAAGCGAACCGTCCAGCGTGCTGTAGATGAAGTCGGCCGGCTTGCCCCCGGTCAGCAGGAAGTCCGTGGTGCTGCCGTTGGCGATGATGCCGCTGGGCAGTCCGTGCGGAAGGGCTGCATTGGTGGGATCAGCCTTGGGAACCGTGACCACGAGACCCTGCTTGACACCTGCGCCGTTGTACAACGTGCTCAGGCCCGTGCCGGCGTCCGAAAGCCACCAAGGACCGGCAGAGGACCGCGCCTCGCCCCATGGATTAACCAGGCTGCTGTCGGTGTTGGAGGCCACGCCCGCCGTATTGGCGACGATGTTGTTCTGCTTGTACTGCTGCGCCGTTGCGAGTGCGCTTGCACCCGTAAGAACCGCGATGGAGCCTAGGGCGATACCGAACCGTTTCATGCCGTTTGTCCTCAAAACTACCGAATACCCACTGGTTGGGGCCCTTTCCGTGCAGGGGAGTACCCAGAAAGAGGGAGTCCAAGACGCACTGTGGGGTATTGCAATGCGCCTGAACAAGAGCCACTCTAGGAGCATCGCGCCGGCGGTATGTCACGAGCTTGTCATTGCTTTGTGAACGTCTTGTCCGTCAGCGCTTCACGGAACGAATTTGTACCCGGCGCCGTGCAGGGTGAGGAAGTGCCGGGGATTGCCCGGATCGGGTTCCAGCTTCTGGCGCAGCTTCAGAATCTGGTTGTCCACGGTGCGGGTCGTGGGATAGGCGTGGAAACCCCAGACCTCTTTCAGCAGCACCTCCCGGCTCAGGACCCGGTCCACGTTTTCCGTGAAGAACTTCAGCAGCTTGAACTCGTGAGCCGTAAGCAGAACCGGCTGCCCTTTACAGCGGGCGCCCATGCTGTTGAAGTCCACCTCGCACTCTCCGAAGCGGTACAGAGCCGTGCTGGCGGGCTTGCGCTGCCGCCGGATGGCCGCCTGCACGCGCGCCAGCAGCTCGCGGGGGCTGAAGGGCTTGGTTACGTAGTCGTCCGCACCGGTCTCCAGCAGCAACACCTTATCCGCGACCTCGGTAATGGCGCTCAGCACGATCACGGGGGTTTCGTTGGCTTGCGCCTTGAATCGCTGGCAAAGTTCGCGCCCGGAGATGTGCGGCAGAATCAGATCCAGAACCACTGCCAGCGGACGATGCGTGCGGAATGCCTCGAGCGCCGTCTGCCCATCGCCGGCGACAACGACGGTATAGCGTTCCTCGGCGAAGATTCTGCGCAGCACCTTTTGCAAACGGGGATCATCCTCGACGATCAGAATGGTTCCAAGATCCCTGTCCAGCTGCTGGCCGTTGTCCACGTCAGGCTCCCCGAACATTCTGCCACGAGAGCGCGTCTCTCCTCGGCCCGGGCAACCTGCCGGAGGTTCACGTAGGGTATTCTGCAGCCTTGACGGTTGCCTTTCGCTCCATGCCGCGTGCACGGATCGGCAACCGGGAAAAAGCTATGGTCAGCCTTTGGTCAAGATGGGCCTCCCGGAATCTCGAAAGTCAGCGGAGGCCTCCCGCGGGAAGGCCGGGTGAGCGGCTACGGGAAGCGGGGCAGACCGGCGGCTACGCGACACGAACCATGCTGCTCCTGACGCTGGGCCTGGTGGTTGTCGGTATTACGGCGGCCAGCCTCCTCATCCTGCAGGCCAGGCTGCATCAGCAGGTGGAACGCGACCTCACCTCCGATCTGCAGCGCTCCATCCACACCTTTGCCTCGCTCCGGCTGCAACGCAAGCTGACTCTTCAACGCGAGAACGCCCTGCTGGCGGATCTGCCGAGCCTGAAGGCGCTGATGACCACACACGACAAGCGCACGATTGTCGATGGCGGTGAGGAATTCTGGAGGGTGAGCGGCAATGACCTGTTTGCGCTGGCGGCGCCCAGCGGCGAGGTTGTGGCGGCCTACACCACCGGACAACCAGCCGACGCGCAGCTGGAGAAGGATCTTTCAGAGGTTCTGGGGAAGGACGATCAGGAGTATCTGCTGAGCGCCGGGCGTTTTTTCACCTACGCCGTGCAGCCGCTTCGCTTCGGTGATGAAGCCACCGGTACGCCCCTGGGCTATGTCATCAGCGGCCAGGAGATCAACCGGGAGTTTCTTTCGGAGGTGAGCCGGCCGGCCTCGGCAGAGGCGCTCTTCGTGTCCGGCCACCATGTTCTCGTCTCCACCCTGTCCAGTCCGCGGATTGAGCGGGAGTACGCGCTGGAGGAGGATGCACTTCACGGCAAGGCGCATAGGCTGGTCCTCGACGGCACCCACTACCTGGCCACCTCCATTGAACCGTTCGGGGGAAACCCGGTTCCGGTGCGATTGGTGCTGCTGAAATCCCTCGCCGAGTCGGATCGGGATCTTCGCGACATCAACCGGCGCGTCGCGGCCATTGGCTTGCTCGCCCTGCTTGTGGGGTCGACTGCCATGCTGGCCCTGGCAAAGGGCGTTACCGGCCCACTGGAAGCACTGACCCGCAGTGTCCGTGCCTTTGGACGTGGCGATGCCTCGGTCGCCCTGCCCCGCGGCGGCACCTGCGAGGTCCGGTTGCTGAGCGCGGACTTTGCGGCCATGCGCGAACGCATCACGGAGACCAGCCGGGCGCTGCTGGAGGCGGAGCGGTTGGCGACCATCGGCCGCATGGCCAGCTCCGTTTCCCATGATCTGCGGCATTACCTCGCGGCGGTGTACGCCAATGCCGAGTTTCTGGCCAGCTCCGACCTCACCGCGGCCGACCGCGAAGATCTGCTCTCCGACATCTCCGTCGCGGTGAACGGGACGACGGAATTGATCGATTCGCTGTTGATCTTCAGCCGCACCGGCTATGGCGTGCAACGCACCCCGCAGCGGATCGCAGAACTTGCGGAGCGGGCCATCACGCTGGTGCGCGCGCATCCGGATGCCGACGGTGTCGCCATCCGGACTGAACTTTCTGAAGTCGGCGAGGCGGTGGCGTCCGTTGATGGGAAGCAGATTGAGCGCGCCCTGTTCAATCTGCTGCTGAACGCCTGCCAGGCAGCGCGGTCTTCCCAGGCGACGCCCAGCGTCCTGCTGCAGGCGGACGCCGCTGCCGATGTGCTTTCCGTGGCGGTCATCGACAACGGCCCCGGCGTCCCCGAGGGGGTTCGTCACAGCCTGTTTGAGCCCTTCGTGAGCGAAGGCAAGCAGAAGGGCACGGGGCTCGGTTTAACGTTGAGCCAAAGCATCGCCCGGGAGCACGGCGGGTCCGTGCGCCTGATGGAGAGCGCGCCGGGCAAGACTTTCTTTTTGATTACTTTCTTGCGTGCGGTCCCGTAGGAGAATGAAATGCATCGCCGTTCACCCTTGCTTCGGCAAACCACTCGCGCCCTGCTCCGATCGGCTCCCCTGCGGCTCGTCGTTGCTTTCGTTTGCCTGTTTGGGGCGGCTTCTTCTGCGCAACAGCCGGCTGCCCCTGATGCAGCGGTGCAGCGGCTGGACCAGTTGGGCGCCGCCATCGCGCAGGCGCAGGCGCAGGTCGAGGCTTCGCAGCGGCAGTTAGAAGAGTTAAAGGCGCAACTGAACATGCTGCGGCAACAAACCCTGCAGCGTGGCACACAAAACCCAGCACTCGTGGGGGGCACGAGTGAAGCTTCAGCTTCGGCTCCAGCGGTGCCGGTG
The DNA here is from genome assembly GCA_964236545.1 of uncultured Bryocella sp. GTDB lineage: Bacteria > Acidobacteriota > Terriglobia > Terriglobales > Acidobacteriaceae > Granulicella. Next base: position 27,304 of record CAXSCE010000029.1, on the reverse strand, counting down.
CAAGGGGCCTCGGCGCGGGAAACCCCAGAACAGGAAACTTCGGTACAGACAACTCCAATGCAGGAAACTCCGGTGCAGGAGCAGCAGGCGATGCAGGGAAGCGAGATCGCCACGCTCGACCAGGAAAAGGTGGAAAGCGACTCAAAATATCCCGTGAAGATTTCCGGCCTGATTCTGTTCAATGCCTTTACGAACAGCGCCGGCGTGGATCTACCCGCGACGCCGACCCTGGCACTCGGCGGACAAGGAAGTACAGGCGCCTCTGTACGGCAGACCCTGTTCGGCATCGACGCCCGCGGCCCCCGCCTTTTTGGGGCAACCAGCCGGGCAAACGCCCGTGTGGACTTCTTCGGCGCGACCTCGGCAGGCGGCTACAACAACGTCGGCGGCCTGCTGCGGCTGCGCACACTGGAGGCGGCGCTCACCTGGCAACACACGGAGGCCTTCGCAACCCTCGAACGGCCCCTCATCAGCCCGCTCACGCCGACCTCACTCACCGCGGTTGCGGAGCCGGCGCTGGCCTGGTCCGGCAACCTGTGGGTATGGGTGCCGCAGGCCGGTGCGCGTTTCACAGGGGATGTGGGTGGCTCTGGTCTGCGCGCCCGGGTGGAAGCGGCCCTGGTCGATGTGCCGGATCCGCCCACCGCGCCGTACGCCGGCGTCACGAGCCTTGCAGAGGCCAGCCGCCGGCCGGGGACGGAGCTTCGTCTCTCGCTGCTGGGCCATGAAGACGAGGGAGGGGCATACGGCAGTGCACAGGGCAGTGCGCAGGGTGGTGCGCAAATTGGCTTCGGCGGTTATTTCTCGCCGCATCGCCTCGCCACCGGCGCCACCTTCAACTCCTGGGCAGGCACAACCGACTACCGGCTTCCGCTGGGCAGGTACGTCCAGCTGAGCGGAAGCGGCTATCGCGGGCAGGCCCTGGGCGGTCTGGGCGGCGGTGGCTATCAGGACTACGCGGCCCGGCTGGTGGGAGAGGGTCTGCAGTTCCGCGCGCTGGAGGACGTCGGCGGCTGGTCGCAGGTCAAGTATCGCGCAATGCAGAAGCTGGAATTCAACACAGCCTTCGGCATCGACAACGTTTTCGCGGGTCAGCTGCGGCCCTATGCCGTTGCCAATGGGTCTGCCTATCAAAACATCGCGCGCAACCGCACCGTTTTTTCTAATGCCATCTTCAGCCCCAGCTCCTACCTCCTGTTTTCGTTTGAGTACCGGTATGTGCTGACCGCGCCTGTAACCGGCGCGCCGTGGGCTGCGAATGTTTTCGGCCTCGCGGCAGGGTATCGTTTCTAGATGCGATCTGGCTCGTCCTTTCTCCGCGGTTGGGCGCTTGTGCCTGCAATCGTGCTGGGAGGCACACTGGCGGCAGGCACCCAAACTCCTGCGCCGGCGGCTGGAAACGACTCCCGGGCAACGGCCAGGGCACATCTGGAACTGCAAGGGGTCGGATCGCAAGGGACCGGATCGCAAGGAACCGGATCGCAGGCGACCGGATCACAGGCGGCCGGATCGCGGCGGACCCGAAAGGCGCCGCCTGCCGTGCTCTGGCTGCAACCGTTAAGTGGTAAACCGGCGTTTTGGCCGGCGGACGCCGGGCGCTCCTACCAACTCGTGCAAAAGGACCGGAGCTTTCGGCCTCATCTGCTCGTCATCCCGGCCGGAAGTCTGGTCTCCTTTCCCAATCAGGATCCCTTTTTCCACAACGTTTTTTCCTTGTTCGAGGGCAAGCGTTTCGACCTCGGCCTGTATCAGGCAGGCAGTACGCGCGAGGTCCGCTTTTCGAACCCAGGCATCTCCTATATCTTCTGCAATATTCACCCGTCCATGAGCGCCGTGATTATCGCCCTGACGACCCCCTGGTTTGCCGTCGGCGACACAGCCGGAACGTTCACGCTGCAGGTGCCCGAAGGGAACTACACGATGCACGTCTGGGTGGAAGGCGCACCCCAAGGCGATCTGGATCGCCTTACCCGCGTGGTGCACATCGACTCAGCGCAGACAGATCTCGGCGGCATCGCCGTACCGACGGGTCCCGGCGTGGGACACACAAATAAGTTTGGCGGGACCTACACTGATCCTGCCGTCGCCTACTAGGTTTACCCCTAGGCCAGCCCGGTCGACCGTGCCTGTTCATGCGCATGGTAGCTCGACCGCACCAGCGGCCCGGACTCCACGTGCCGAAAACCCATGCCCATCGCCTCGTGCTTGAGAAAAGCAAATTCCTCAGGCGTATAGAACCGGCTCATCGGCAGGTGATCCCGCGACGGCCGAAGGTACTGCCCAATCGTCAGGATGTCCACCCGGCGGTCCGCGAGGTCACGGAAGACCGCGAGCAACTCATGCATCTCTTCGCCCATGCCGACGATGATGCCGGTCTTTGTCACCAGGGGGCCACCGGCAGCCTGCGCAGAATCGCCCTTAGCGGCCTCCAGGAAATGCAGCGAACGCTCGTAGCGGCCACCCGATTTGGCAACGCGATATAGCCGCGGCACTGTCTCGATGTTGTGGTTCAGGATCTCGGGCCGAGCTTCCACCACCATGCGCCGCGCCGCGTCCACGCCGCCAAAATCAGGCGTCAACACCTCCACCTGGCACCCCGGCGCCTGCCGCCGGATCTCGCGAATTACATTCACAAATGCCGTTGCCGCACCCAGGTTGTCGTCATCGCGGTTCACGCTGGTGATGACCGCATGCTGCAGCCCCAGCGAAGCCACCGCATACGCCACGCGCTCGGGCTCGCCGTGGTCAATCGGTTCCGGCCGCCCCTTGGGCACCGCGCAGAAACCGCAGCGCCGGGTGCACAAATTGCCCAGCATCATAAACGTCGCGGTCTTGCCATTCCAACACTCGCCGATATTGGGGCATTGCGCGCTTTCACAGACGGTGTGCAGGTGAAGGTCGCGCGTCAACTTCTTGAGCGCGTGAAAGGTCTTACCCCCCGGCGCCCGCGCCTTCAGCCAGGCCGGCTTGGCCGCCGGCCTGCGCGGGCTCAGGTCAATCTGTACAAGGGTGTCGGTTTCGAGCAGGGGCGCCATGCTGGACCTAATTGTAGCCCTGCAACCCAAAAGTCTTCTGTCCTAATGTAGGACAGCGCATAATCCTTCAGTGCAGGCGGTCGCGCACTTCGGGACGGCTCAGGTACAAGAAGAAGACGAGGCCAAATAGACCCTGGATGATGAACGGGCCGGCGTGGGTATGGTGAAACGCGTAGAAGTTTCCCAGCGCCATCGTCAAACACCCGCCCGTATCCAGCGCCCAGCCCCACCGTCGTAGCCGTAGCAGACCGAAGGCGCCAACGGTCACCAGAGTGGACACGGCAAGGATCGCATATCGCGTGTAGGTGGGCATGCCCGGCGTCCGCATGACCTGGAATGAGGTGAACATGGAGACAAATAGCAGATAAAGGGCAATCATCGCCATGCCCGGCAGCATACCCTGCGCCTCGCCGGCCGGCGTTCCGGGCAGGTGCCGGGCGCGGAAGCCGGGATCGATCGCCGGTGAGGCGTTCGGCGCGTCGGGTTGTTGGAGTCGGCTCGGTATCGGGTCAGGCATGGGTGGAAGGCTATACCGTGTGCAGATAGGCCAGCAACGCCGCCAGGCTCTCCGCGTCGATGTCCGGCTGAGCCGGCATCAAACCGTGCCCGCGCAGCACCGTCGCGGCTACCGTCTCGTCGTTGGCCGGCGCACCGGAGGGCAGGTACTCATGCTGAAATACGCCCCGCAGCGAAGGTCCATTCTTGGGCCGGGAGACCCGCTCATAATGGCAGACCGCGCAGCGTGTCTGAAAAACCTGGTAGCCCTCCGCCTGCTCCGCACTCAGCTGATTCAGCGGCACCGCCGGCTTCAGCGACTTGCAGCCTCCTAGATCGAGAACGGCCGCCAGGGCGGCCAGAGCCCCCAACCGCGTTAATGGCCTCATCTTGCCGATTCCTTGAAGATCTGCTCGGCCAGCGAGTTTTGTACCTTGGCATCGTCACGCAGAATTTCAAAATAGGCGCTCTTCAGCAACTGCGACCGGCTCTCGTGCAACTGTTGCCGGATGGCCTGCTGCACCCGCGGGTCGCCCAGATCGCGCTGCCCTGCCTGTGCCTTCTCCAACAGCCGGAAGATGGCATAGCCGCCTATCTTGTGCGGGTCGTTCCCGTCAGGAAATGGGATGATCTCCGTATCCTGACCCGCCTTCAGCTTCTCCAGTGCCGCAAACAGCGCGGGATTCGACTTCAGCTGCGACTCCGGAAGCGATCCCATGTCGCCGCCATTGGAAGCCGTCTGCGGGTTTTCCGAAAAGTTCATCGCGATCGTGCCGAAATCATCACCCGCATCCAGCCGGTTCTTGAGCGCCTGGATCTTTTTCCGCGCATCCTGGTCGGAGGTGGCTTTCGAGTTTTGCAGATTAGCGGCGTTGGCTCCCGGGCTGGCCGTCACGATGATCTGCGCCAAGTGATATTGCGTCTCCGGCAGATTGAACTCCGCCTTGTGCTCGTTGTAGTACGAGCTCACATCCGCATCGGTCACCGTGATTTTAGAATTGATCTCCTTGTTCAGCAGTTTCTCAAACGTGAGCGACCGTCGGAGGTTGTGGCGCACCGAATCCACCGTCAGGCTTTTCGCCTTGAGCTGCGCGTTGAACTGATCTTCGGTATAGGGCGCTTTCATCTCCTGTAACTTCGCATCGACCTCCGGGTCTGTGGCCACCAAGCCCAGCTTGGCCGCACGCTGCTCGGCGATCTCTTCCACGATCAATTCATGCACGATATTCAGTTTCAGCGATTCAGACTGTTCGGCCGAGGGTTGCTGCTGCTGGCCGTTGCTCTGCAACTGCGCCGCATAGGCCTTGTCCACATCGGCTCGCGCGATAGGCTTGCCGTTCACGGTCGCCACCACGTCACTGCCCAGGTTCTTGTGGCACCCGCCAAGCGCCAGCGCGGCACCGAAAAACGTCGTGGAGAAGAGAAGGGCCTTGCGCATGCGTGTGGGCGTCCTTGGCGCGCGCCGGAGCGCCGCTTTATGCTTCTCTTAGTCTAACGAAATTGCCGCCGGGTTGCGCCGGCCCGTGCCTCCGGCTACCTTGCGGGCTCGCTCGCCGTATGCCCCTCCGGTCCCCTCAGCGCGAAGCACAGCCCCGCGCCGGCCAGCGCCAGAGCCGCGATCACGTATAGGCCGCCGCTGAAACCGTGCGTCATATCCCGCAGCTTGCCGGTAAGCGCCGGCCCCAGAAAGCCGCCGATACCGCCCACCATGGTGATGATCGCCACGCCGCCCGCCGCGGCCTGCCCACCCAGCACCCGCGTGGGCAGCGCCCAGAATGGCCCCATGATGCTCCAGTAACCCATGGCCGCCAGGCTCATGGCTGCCAGCGCCGTGGCGAAGCTGTGCGTCGTGCCCGCCCAGCCGAAGCCAAGCGCGCTCAACACCAAGCAGCCGGCGATATGCCAGCGCCGCTCGCCTGTCCTGTCGCTCGACCAGCCGATCAGCACGGTAAACAAGGCTGCCGCCACGTACGGCAGCGTGGCATAGCGCGCGATCAGGCTGGCGGCCTGCGGGGATAACTCCGTCCCGTGCGCCCCCGCGCCGCCGCGCAGAAAATTGTTCAGGATCAGCGGCATCCACAGATTGACCGTGTAGACCCCAATCTGGTCCAGAAAAAATATCCCTGCCAGAACCCAGACAAGTGGCGTTTTAAAGGCGTCTCCCAGTGAGTGGTGTTCCGAGGCGCCCCCCGCATCCCGGTCCTTGTCGAGCTCGCTATTCAGCCACTTCTTCTCGTCCGCGCTCAACCAGTTCGCTTCATCCGGTTTGTCTTTCAGAATCCAAAGTACGGAAAAACCGGCCAGAAAAGTCGGCACGCCCTCGGCCAGAAACAGCCACTGCCAGCCATGCAGATGGCTGTGCCCTTCGAGCTTGAGCAGGGCACTGGCAAGCGGTGCGCCGACCACGCCGGCAATGGACGTCGCCGTCATAAAAATGGCCACCGCCTTGGCCCGCTCCCGCGAAGGAAACCAGAAGGTGAGGTAGAGAATCATGCCGGGAAAGAAGCCGGCTTCCGCAACGCCGAGGAGAAACCGCATGATCTCAAAACTGTGCCCGCCGCGGACAAACATCATCGCCGTCGCGACAAGGCCCCAGCTGATCATGATGCGCGCAATCCAGTGCCGCGGCCCGAATTTCGTCAGCGCCAAATTGCTGGGCAGATCAAAAGATGACGAGCCCAGAAAGAACAAACCCGCGCCCAACCCATACACCGTGTCGCTCAGATGGAGGTCGTGCTTCATCTCCAGCGCCGCAAAGCCCACATTCACGCGGTCCAGATAGGCCAGGATGTAAAGGAAAAAGATGTACGGGATAAGGTGCCAACTGATCTTGCGAAAGACCTTGGCGCCGTCCACGGCTGCGGCGTTGGCTTGGGCAGACATGCGAGCATGGGATGCTCGGTAGCGCACAAAGTCAAAAAATCTTTCTGGGGGCGCTGGTGGTTTAGCGCGGACTCCAACGCCCTCTGCGTTTTTAGTCACTCCCGAAGGGAGTCTGCGTTCTCGGAAGGCCAATGAGCTTGGGCGCTGCTCAGCGCCCTACAGCGCGCCCAGCTTCACCACGCGCACGCTGCTGATGGCTTCGGCAGCCCGCAGTTGCTCCATTGCTTCGGCCAGGGCGGCTTCGGTGAGACCGGTTGCGTCCAGCTGCACGAGGGCTACGGCGTGCGACCGGGGGTCGCCGGGTTCGGCGCGCCTGCGTCCCAGCGCGAAGTTGGCGATGTTCAGCCCGCGTTCGCCCAGCACCGTGCCGATGCGCCCAATGACGCCCGGCACATCGCTGTTGCGTAGCACCAGCAGCGTCCCTGCCAGCTCCGCCTCCACATCGATACCGTCATAGTGCACCAGCCGCGGCGAGTGGCCGCCCAGCACTGTACCAGTGACCATCGTATCGCCGGTCGCCGTGTGTGCGATCAGGCGCAGCGTTGCGCCCGTCCCGCCGGGCACGTGTTCGCGCCCCTTTTCTTCCAGGCGTATCCCGCGCTCGGCCGCCACATCGGCTGCGTTGATGCGGTTCACGCCCTCAAATCCACTCGCACCCTGCAGCAGCCCGGCAAGGGCCGCGTTGCGCAGCAGATCGGTCTTTAGCCGCGCGATGCGCCCGTTATAGTGCAGCGTCAGGCCCTCAATGCTCCCGCCGCCGGCCGGCGTTCCCATCGCATCGGCCAGGAACACCCCCAGGCGTGCGGCCATCTCGATATACGGAGAAACCTCCGCGTACTCTTCCGCGCCTAGCGAAGCCGCGTTGACCGCGTTCTGCACCACGCCCAGCTTCAGGTAATCGCGTACCTGGTTGGCCAGCTGGATGCCGATCGCCTCCTGCGCCTCGTCGGTCGATCCGGCAATGTGCGGGCTCAGCAGGGCATTCGGAAGCCCGAAGTAGGGCGAGTCCTTCAGCGGTTCTTTCCGAAACACATCAAGCGCCGCGCCCGCCACGTGCCCTGACCTCAACGCTTCGGCGAGCGCCTCATCCACGATCAGCTCGCCGCGTGCGCAGTTCACAATTCGCACCCCGGGCTTCATACGTTCCAGGGAGCTCCGGTTGATCAGCCCCTCGGTCTGAGGTGTCAGCCCGACATGCAGTGAAAGGTAATCGCTCTCCCCAAACAGCTCCTCGATCGCCACCAGCGCAACGTCATTCTCGCGCGCGATCACCGGGGCAATAAACGGGTCATAGCCGATCAGCTTCATCCCGAACGCCTTCGCTCGTCGCGCCACCTCCAGCCCGATGCGCCCACAGCCCACGATGCCGAGCGTCTTACCGCGCAGTTCCGTACCCTGGAGCGTCTTCTTGTCCCACCTACCCTCATGGAGGCCCGCATTCGCGCGTGGGATGGCCCGCGCCATTGCGATCATCAACCCCAGGGTCAACTCGGCCACCGCCACGGCGTTGGCCCCGGGCGTATTCATCACCACGATGCCGCGCCTGGTCGCCGCTGCGGTGTCGATGTTGTCCACGCCCACGCCTGCGCGGCCAATCAGCCGCAGCTTCGGCGCAGCCTCCAGCAGCGCGGCGTCGGCCTGCACGGCAGAGCGCACAATCAGGGCATTCGCCTCGGCCAGTGCGGCCGGCAGACCACCCGGCGGGATTCCGTCGGCGGTCACCACCTCCCACCCAGGCTCGTTTTGCAAAATGGCCAGCGCGGCAGGGGAAACCTTCTCGGCAATCACGATCTTCAAAGCGGGCACCCCAGAGCGCAACGGCGCAACCCACCCAGTCTAGTCGCAGAACCGGACCCGGACCCCGGAGCTGGACCGGAGCCGCCTACCTTTCGCAACTGTCTTTACCGCGATCATGAAGACGGAGCCCCGCCATTGTTTCCAGCAAAGATTGATCGCCAGATCATGCGGCCTGAGTAGAATCAAGTTTGCGCCGCCAACAGAGATCTCCGAACGGCCAGCTATTTGGATTGTTGTTGGTAACTTTGCGGAGTACAAAACAGCTTATGCCGTTTCTTAGAAAAATGCTTCCGGCCTCGGCCTGTGGCTTGCTTCTGCCTCTTTGTATGTTTTTTGTGAAACCCTATGTCGCAAGCGGCATGAACGACGATTGGGCGTATATGCAGGTCGCACAACGGCTTGAAGTAACAGGTCACATTCATTACAACGGCTGGACAGCCCCTATGCTCGGCTGGCAGCTTTACTGGGGAGACCTGTTCCTGCATATCTTTCGCGACCCCTTCCTGGCACTGCGTCTTAGCACGGTTGTTATCTCTTGCCTCTTAGGAATTGTCGTCTATCTCATCTTCAGGCGTGCCGGTCTTTCCTCGGCAAACGCCGTGGTCGGCACTACCATGCTGCTTACGTCTCCGCTGTTTCTTCCGATCGCCTTCAGCTATATGTCCGATGTTTTTGGACTGTTCGCGTTGATCGCGTGTTTTGCCTGCTGTCTCTGTGCAATGCAGGCTGGGTCGGATAGGGGAGCTCTGGGATGGTTTGTTGCGGCCGCCGCACTCGACGCGGTGGGAGGTACGGCACGGCAGGTTTCCTGGCTCGGCGTCCTCGTGCTTTGCCCGATAACATTGTGGAGCCTGCGGCACAGGGCGGCCGTTCTAAAGTATGGTGGGCTCGCACTTATCGCTGCCTGGTTGTTTGTTCTTTACTCCGTGCATTGGTTTCGCCAACAGCCTTTTACGCTGGGCGTAGGTTTTACCCCCAAGGCGAGAGGCTCCGCCTTTCTTGTGCTTTGCCTCTATCTCACAGAGGCAACCATCCTCACCTTGCCGCTGCTTTGCTTACCGGCATTGCTGCCCTTTCTAAGAAGATTGTCCCGAATGCAATGGTTGGTTCTCCTTCTGGGTGGTGGGGCGACCTCTGCTGTCTACATAGGAGCCTGTATTGTCTTTCACAAGAGAGGATTTCTAGGACTGATCTATGCTCCCTACCTCGGTAACTATGTAACTCAGTTTGGCTCCGTTTCCGGAACTCCCATTCATGGGCAAAGACCCGTTGTTCTCAACCATGCTGTGGGGTTACTCTTGACCGCTGTGAGCCTGGGATCGACATACGCCGCCTGCTGTGCGTATCGGTTTCGCCGGTCCGTCTCCGCTGCTTTGCACCGGAGCGATGTATCCAGGTGGACGGCATTGAATCGCCTGTCCATTCCCCTCGCCATCATCTACGGCGTTTGCCTCATCCCACGACTGTTCACGGATGAGTTCTTTGATCGCTACCTGCTCATTTTTCTGTTTCTTGCCATTCTGTATCTGTTGAAGCTCTACCAGGACTTTGTTTCTCACGGCACCTCCAGCCTGGCCTGGGCAGGTACGGTTCTTTTTGCTGCCTATGGCATCGCTTGCACGCACGACGTTTTTGCCTTCTACCGTGCCCGTGTTCAGGCAATTGACGAGGTGCAGCAGGCGGGAATCGCGCCTGCTGCCATCGATGGCGGCTTTGAGTACAACGGATCCACGCAACTGGCACTGCGCCACTACATCCTCGGTCCCCATCTTCGCGGCGCCCCGGTCACCTCTTTCCCGGCGGACCCTCGCCCACTGGAGTGTCAGACCTACCTCAATCGGCTATATCCAGTCATTCACTCCGACTATGCTCTCTCTTTCAATCCGGAGCTGTGCGGCGGCAAGGCGCAGTTCGCTCCCGTGCAGTACAAGCAGTGGCTAGGGCCGCGCACGGTAGCGATCTACGTAATCCGCGTGGCACAACTCACCGGGGCTACTGCCGTTTCAGCGGAGTAAGTGCCCGTGCGATCCTACTGGCACTTGCCACCCGCACAAGGTGGAACGCGCAATCGCCCAGATTCTAGTTGTTCAACGCATCGGCGTAGTTCTTATCCAAGCCGTGAGCAAGCTGCTGCAGCACTCGCACATTCAGCAGTGAGGCTGCTGTGGCTCGCAGCATCTCCGCAAACATCAGCCGGCGAGATTGCGTTGAAATCTGCATCGTGTGCCGCAATTACGGCGAAATCCTCATCCTCATGCACAACCAGATCGGATTCCCGCTGTGTCAGCAGTTCCTGCATCGCATACGCTTCGGCGTATTTCTGCACCTCTTTGTAGGGCATATAGCCAAGCGCTCCCGTGTCCCGGGCCGTATGCCATGCAGTGTCGTTGAGGCTTTCGTACTGTAATTCGAACTGGATGGATTGATTGTGGGCGTCGGTGTGCTTCTGCAAGTAGCGCATCGTCTTTAGGTCGGCGTCGAGGCGTCCAGCGTTCTGACCCATGAAGGCGATGTCGTGACCGAGCGCCTGACGATTTTGCTGGAGCTCTGTCCGGATGTTCTCCCGCGCCTCGTGCACCAGATTGCGATGGTGGACATACTCGACGATCGCTTCCAGGCTTAATGCTATAAACAGCCCCACGGTGACGATGCCCAGGTGCACCAGGGCATCCCGCCAGGTGTGTACAGGTTCATGCGGCGGATGGACGTCCATGCCCGCAGTGTACAAGCGCCCGCGTCGTTACGGCAGGTCATACATCGGCAGATCGGGAACCGGAAAGTCTTTACGGTTGTCCGTCATCAGCGTCAGCCCATGCTCCAGCGCGGTCGCGGCTACGAGCACGTCAGGCCAATGCAGGGTGACGCCTTGTCGGGCAAAGCGGTTTTTGAGGGAACCGGCCAGACGTGCGATCCCGCCGGTCGTGGCATGGCACTGCAGGCCCTTCAGAAAGGCCTCGGTACCGGCCTCTTCTCCGGGCCGCATGCCGGCATGCACCTCGGCGATATTGATCGCCGAGGTGCTCAGCTTATGCCCCCCGCCGACCAACTCTGCCAGAAGGGCACGGCGATTCTTTTTGGCACGCAGTGTATCGATCAACACCGTGGTATCCAGCAGCAACTTCACTCGCCTGCTGTCTCCGGAGCATTGGGGCTATCGAAAGCTTCGCGCCAGTCCTCCCGGCGGATCGAATGGACCCAGGCCGAGGTGCCCCCTGCCAACTCAGGATGATCCTCATCCTTCCAGACAGGCGCGTCCCCTTCCAGAAACTGCAGGAGCTGACGGCGTTGTACCTCGGTTTGTGCGCTTTCCACGAGAAACGCGCTCCGTCCACGAGGTCCAACCAATGCGTCGATGTCTCGAACCAACGTCTCAGGCAAGACGATGTGTGCTCTTTGTGCGCCCATAGCTTCCACCCATTCTCATTGTGCCACAACGATGTCGTCAGACCAAGAACTTCTTCAGTTGCCGGCCGGCGAGCTTGAGGGTGCGGCTGCGGGCTTGGGCGTGACATAGGGTGGCGGTGGCTGCACCCCGGCCACCTTGAGCGCGTTGTCGATAATTCCGAACAAAAACTCCAGCGAGACCGCACCGTCGATTTTGTCGCCGTTAATGAACAGCGTTGGCGTTGACTCCAGGTTGAAGCTATGGCCCACGGCACTCGATGCGTTGACCTGGGCGGGGTCCTGCTTTGCGAGGCAGGCGTTCAGCTTTGCCGTGTCCACCTTCTGCGCCGCGCCCTGCTCCCGCGTCATCGCGTCCAGCTGCTCACTGGCTCGTGCCAACGTTTTTTCCGCCTTGGGATCTTTTGGATCCGTCCCAATCTCCCCGGCACGCGCGTGAATGGCATCCACATCCCCCCAGTACGCCGCACCGGACTGATCCGCCAGGCAGTTCACATCAATGGCTGCGCGCAGCGCCCAGGGATGGATCTCCGTCAGTGGGTAATCCTTGTAAACAAAGCGCACTGTATTGCCATAGCGGGCGGTTAGCGCGGGAAAGATGGCCTCATGCAGCCGCGCGCAGTACGGGCATTCCAGGTCGTCAAAGCCCACAATCAGCACCGGCGCATTTTCGCCGCCGCCGCGCGCCGGCCGGCCGGCTCCAGACACCATGGTCTTCGGGTCGGCGGCTAGATCCATCTTTGTGATCTGCGCCAGGGTCTTGCCGTCGTGCGACAACAAAAACAGGATAGGCCGGGAGGTTCGCCCCTCGTTCGTCACCGTCACGGTCAATGTGTCATAGCCCGGAAACTCTGAAGCGGTTCGGTTGCCCACCTGCACCGTTGTCTCCGGCGGCAGGTTTGCCTTCATCCGCAACTCCACCTCCACACGCCGTGCCAGGTCTGGGGGAAGGGGCGTACCTGCCCCAACGCTTCCCGATGTGCTTAGCGGGGCCGCCGACTGTGTGGGCTTGGCGGAACCCGCGGTCGTTCCGGGGGTGGGTTGTTGTGCATGGCAGCCAAGGGTTGCGAGAGCGGCGGCAAGAAGGGGGAACGAGGCAAAACGAGCGAAGACCACTGTGCCCCTATTATCTCAGGTCGGCCCTCGCCGCTACCGTCTTTCGGGACTCGCCCTCCTTCTAGGCTTCCGGCTTCGATCAAGCCGAGTCCTGGGCCAGCCATCGTCATACCTAGCTGAAGCCGCTTCATTCCGACCCGCTCCCGCTATGCAATCGCAAGGCTTCGCCTTTTTTGAATCACACCAAGCAGCCTTGTCGGCTCTAAACGACATCTCGACCTGGCGTTAACACAATGCCGCATTCTCGAGAGCATAATGATCACACCGTGTGAATGGCACAAACGGGGTAGAACCACCGGACCGTACAGGTGTGTTCACACTCTTTGTCGGCTCGCCGGGGTTGTAACGGCCCTTGAACAAATTCCCTCCCGCTGTAGCTTTCTGCCTCCGGTATGTGCATTTGCGTATCACTGGAGAAGTCTATGAATCCTCGCTCGTTTGCGCCCCGCGCTGTTCTCCTAGCGCTAGGTCTTGCCGTTCCCTCTCTCGGCCATGCGTCTACAACCACGTTCACCGGAACTTTTACCGGGGATAACAGCGTCTTTTCCGATCCCTTCTCCACAAACTCCCCTGAAAACTTCACGTTTGCCACCACCTCGGGTGCCGCCGGCAACTTTCTGCCGGTCTTGACACTGTTCAACGCCACATCGGGTACGCCGGTGGATTTCTCCACTGATAGCGGCTTTGCGACTGGGAGTTACGACGTTTCTCTCAGCGATACGCTCAACAGTGGATCCTACGTGCTCGATCTGACGGAGTACCCCAATGTGGCCAACGGCAACCTCGGGGATGGTTTCCTGTTTGCCGGCGATCCAACCGCCACAGGGGACTACTGCGGCGGCGCGCTTGCCGGCAAGAGCTTCGTGAATGCAGAGACCTGCGGCTCCGCGACGCCGCTCGGCAACAACTACGGCCTGAACGTCACCTCCACCGCGGTTGCCACCACGCCCGAACCCTCCTCGTTTCTGCTGATGCTCGCGCCAGCGGCCGCCCTGATGGAGACCGTGCGCCGTCGCCGGCGCATCGCCTAGGTCCGGTTTCCCCAGCTTCAACCCCTTTTTACAACCCAGTTCCCAACCTTTTTTGGAGCAATTCCCCATGTCGAAGATGATTCAGGAAGCCGTGAAGGCTTCTCCCAATCGCCGCAAATTTCTCAAAACTCTCGGCGCCGCCACCGCGGCTGTCACCGCAATGGGCGCTGTCGCCCCCTCTGCCGAGGCTCAGACGAGCTCGCCGACGGCGACCGAAGTGGAAGTGTTGAACTTCGCGCTCAACCTTGAGTACCTCGAAGCCGAGTTCTATACCTATGGCCAGTACGGCTACGGCATCGAGCAGCTTGGCATCGGCACGAGTGGTGTGGCCAGCGGCTCAAACAACCCGAGCGGCGGTGTGACGACTGGCGGCACCAAGGTCGCCTTTTCCAACTCGCTGATCTTTACCCCGCAAATTCTTGCAGAGATTGGCAGCGACGAGCGCGCCCACGTCGTGCTGCTGCGGTCATTCCTTGGTTCGGCTGCGATTGCCAAACCGAACATCAACCTGGACGCGCTTGGCCTCGGCTTTGCCAACCAGGATCAGTTTCTGACGCTGGCGCGCATTTTCGAGGACATCGGCGTGAGTGCGTACGCCGGTGCGGCCTATCTGCTGAGCACGCCTCTGGTGATTCAGACTGCGGCGCGCATTCTGGCGGTCGAGGCGCTGCATGTGGGTTCCATTCACACGCAGATCGCTCGTCTGAACATCCCGTCGCCTGTTCTGGACGGTGCCGATATCGTACCGCCCCCTACCGGTGCGCAGAATCAGTACCTGCCGATCAACATCCCCAACGGCCTGCCGGCGGTGCGCAGCGTAACGCAGGTGCTGCATCTGGCCTACGGCGGCACCGGGCTCACGGAAGGCGGTTTCTTCCCGCTCGGCATCAATGGCGCGTTCTACGGGACAGCGAGTGCGGCAGCGGCAACAGCAGCCAATCTCGGCACGATCCCCGCAGGATTTGCGCCGGCAATCGGCTAAACCATTCACTTTTCCCGGGCCTGCCACCGACGCGAAATGCGTGGAGTGGCGGGCCCACTTTTTTTGCCCATGCAGCGCCGGGTTTTGGCAGCGAGGGGTCGGAGGGCATAACACGAGTGGGAGTCAGCGTTGCGCGAGTGGGGTGTAGTGCACGGGATAGGCCGGGCCGGTGTAGTCGGCGCGGGGACGGATGAGGCGGTTATCGCCGTGCTGCTCCAGCACGTGGGCGCACCAGCCGGCGATGCGGCTCACGGCGAAGAGAGGGGTAAAAAGATCCATATCGATGCCCAGCGTGGTGTAGGTGCTGGCAGAGTAGAAGTCGACGTTGGCATTGAGCTTTTTCTCGTCCTTGACGAAGAGCTCAATGGCGCGGGACATCCGGTACCACTTGGGATTGACGTCCTGGCCGAGCTCTTCGGACATGCGGCGCAGGTGCGTGGCGCGGGGATCTTCGGTGGTGTAGACGCGGTGTCCGAAGCCGGAGATCTTTTCCCGGGAGGCCAGCATGCCGCGGACGTGCTCGACCGGATCTTCGCCGGAGGCTTCGACCTGGTAAAGCAGGTTCATGACGGCTTCATTGGCGCCGCCATGGAGCGGACCTTTGAGCGCCCCGATGGCGCCGGTAATGGCGGAGTGCATGTCCGAGAGCGTGGCGGCAATGACACGGGCGGCAAACGTGCTGGCGTTGAGTTCGTGATCGGCGTGCAGGATCAGTGCGACATCAAGTGCCTTCGCGGCGGTCTCCGTGGGCTGGACGCCGGTGAGCATCCAGAGGAAATTGGCCGCGTGCGACAGGGCGGGATCGGCTTCGATCACCGGTTGGCCCTTGCGAATGCGGTCAAAGTTGGCGACCAGCATGGCGATCTGGGCGGTCAGGGCGAAGCTCTTCCGGAGATTGGCCTCGTGGGTGCTCGATTTGCTGTCCCTATCGTAAAGGGAAAGCAGGGAAGCGGCGGTACGCAGCACCTCCATGGGGGAAGCGTCCGCAGGCAGGGTTCGGAGGAAGTCGAAGAGGGGCGCGGGCAGGTGGCGCGCCGCGGCGAGCTCGGCGGAGAAGGCTTTCAACTCGTCCGGGGTGGGCAGGCAGCCGTTCCAGAGCAGGCAGGCGGTCTCTTCAAAGGTGGACTGCTCGGCCAGAACGTGGATGTCGATACCGCGGTAGGAAAGGATGCCGCGGGCGCCGTCGATGAAGCAGATAGCCGAATCATTGGCGACGACATCCTGGAGGCCCTTGGGTGCGGCGGCGGCTGAGGTGGACATGCGGTCGAGCTCCGGGCGTTGGCAACGCACAGTGATTATGTGAGTTTGGTGAAATGGTTGTCACGGCGCAGTGGCCGAATATCGTCACAGGTGGGCGAAGCCGAGACATTCACCGTACGCTCTGTGACAACTTTGACTTCTGGGTGATTGCCGGAGCTGCGCCGGCATGAAAACGTGTGTCACGCAGGCCAGGGAGGGCGCGGTGGTCAGAGCCGCAGGAGATGAAGATGAGTGCGCGACCGGAAGTAACGACTTTTTCGACCATTATCGGTGCGCTGTCCTATGCGCTGGACCTGACGGAAGGCGCCCATCCGGGGCACGCCATCCGGACCTGCATGCTGGGAATGCGCATCGGTGAGGAACTGCGACTTTCGGCGGCGGAGCTGAGCGATCTGTATTACGCTCTGCTGCTGAAGGATGCCGGCTGCAGCTCCAACGCGAGCCGGCTGCACCAGATCGTGGGTGGGGATGAGATCCGCGCCAAGGCATTCAGTAAAACCAACGACTGGACGCGGTATGAATGGCGGCAGTTCCGGTTTCTGTTCGAGTTTGTGCACAGCGGCGAGCCGCTGGTGGACCGGGTGCGCGCGATTGGCAGCATGGTGCGGCATAGCAGCGAGAACGCGGAGGAGCTGTTCACGCTGCGCTGCTTTCAAGGCGCCACGGTGGTCAAGGCGCTGGGCCTAAGCGAGGGAGTGGCGCAGGCGATCTACAATCTGGACGAGCACTGGGACGGCAAAGGCTATCCCAGCCGCCTGCGCGGAGATGGCATTCCCCGGCTGGCCCAGATTGTGAGCCTGGCGCAGACCCTGGATGTCTTTCACAGGCAATTTGGTGAGCTGGCGGCGCTTGACTGCATGCGCCGTCGCTCCGGGCGGTGGTTCGATCCTGACATGGTGCGGGCGGCGCTGGCGCTGGTGCGGCGCGGCGCGCTGTGGAACGGGCTGGACCATCCGGAGCTGCGGCAGCAGGTGGCAGCCCTGGAGCCGGCCACCCTGACCCTGCAGGCAGATGAGGCAGGGATCGACCGGATCTGCCTGGCGTTCTCTGAGGTGGTGGATGCCAAATCACATTCCACGTACACGCATTCCGTCAACGTGGCGAAGATCGCAGTCGAAATGGGGGAATGTCTCGGCCTGGACAGGGAGGAGCTGGTGACGCTGCGGCGGGCCGGCCTGCTGCACGATGTGGGCAAGCTGGGTGTGCCGAACTCGATTCTGGACAAGGCAGGCAAGCTCACGGCGGAAGAGTGGGAGTGCGTAAAGCAACATCCCCTTCACACGCACCAGATCCTGGCGCGGATCCCGACCTTTGGGCACATCACGGACGTTGCCAGCGCGCACCACGAAAAGCTGGACGGCACGGGCTACCACCGGGGTGTGCGTGCGGAGGAACTTACCCGGTCGATGCGCATTTTGACGGCCGCCGACATGTACGAGGCCTTGAGCGCCAAGCGCTCCTACCGCGAAGCGCTGAGCCACGAAGAGGTGTTGCGGATCCTGTGCAGGGACGTGCCGCATGCGCTGGATGCGGAGTGCATTGCCGCGCTGGAGGTCCGGGCACGCGGAGCGGCTGCGCAACGAAAGCCGGAATATGATCTTGGACTGGGTGGCCTGATGCCGCCACCCATGGGAGGCAATCAACCCGCTTCTCTGTAAATCTTCTCTGCGAGGGCCGAGCGGAATGAGTCAGCCCGATCTTCTTGCCTGCCAAAGCAACGAGCGTGGCACGCTGTTCGCGTTTCCCAGGCGACAGTGGACCTTGGCTGCGCTTGGTATGCGAGGCAATAGGCAGGATGAGGGAATTGGAAATGGCTACTGCGTGCTGAAGCGGCTCGGGGAGAAGGCAGGGAGAGAGGTTTGGAGGGTGGGCTCGGGCGTCACGCCCCCGAGGAGATCGGCGACGAGGACGGCCGTTCCCGGCGCGAGCAGGATCCCGTTGCGGAAGTGCCCTGCGGCGACGAAGCGGCGCTGGCCCCCGGACTCATAGGGTGCAGGGGGCAGCTCGCCCAGGAGGGGAAGACCGTCAGGGGTAGCGGGGCGAAAGCCGGCCCAGGCTTCGACGGCCGGGGTGAGTCGCTCGTCGGCCAGCCCCGGGACCAGTTCCGCAGCGTTTCCGCGCAGGCTGCGCAGGAGGTCCGGGGAGAGACTCGGGTCAAAGCCTGCATTCTCCACGGTGGCGCCAATCAGGGCGGTTCCGGCTTGCGGCCCGAACAGGCGGGGAACGATGTAAACGTGCTCGGCGCGATGGACCTCATGCAAGCGCAGGCCGGGCGGGATGGCCACTCGCAGCATCTGGCCTTTGCGGGGGTGGATCGGCAGCGGGGTGGCCCCACTTTGTGCGCCTAGGCTGGTTGCTGCGGCTGTCCAGGCACCTGCGGTGTAAACCACCGCGTCGAAGGGCGCGTCCTGGAGGGAGAGCGGATGGGGCGTGAGCGTGGCCCCGAGCCGCTCGACGGCGGCGCGGAGGGAGGGGGCGAGCTGGCGGGGATCGAGGGACTGCTCGGCGAGCTCCTTGATGGAACCATCCGGCATGGTTTGGGAGGTGCAATGGGTCTGAAAGGGAATGGACTGGCCGGAGAGTTCGCCCAGGTCGGCAAGAAAATCGTCGTAGAGAGAACGGCTCAGGCGGGAAAGGGGAAGCAGTGCGGGAGGGTTGCCGGGGTCTTCGACCGCGAGCATACCGGCAGCAGCGAGCGAGGCCCCGGAACCCGAAAGCCCTCCTGGACCCGGCGATCGCGCAAAGGCTGGATCGCTAATGGTTACCGCGATCGAGCGGCGGCGGAGTTGCCAAGCAAGGCTCAGGCCGATGACACCGCCGCCGATGATGAGTACCTTGGAAACGGGCGGCAAACGGCGAGTCTCCTTGGCTCCAGTGTAGAGGGGAGACAAGGGCCGTGGCGCCTCCCAGGTGGACCGGGCGCATCGCGGACGGCTGAAGCCTCGCTGGCGGTGGCTCTGTCCCATGTAGAACGAAGGAACCTCCTCACGGCAGAATGAGGGCGTGACCGGCGAGCAGCAGGAAGGAAGGAGCAAGCATGAATGATCGAAGCGGAGACGCCGTTGTGGAACACCGGGCGCCCAACTGGCTGGCGGGGGTGGCCATTCTGGCCTTGTTGGCGGCGCTGGGAGCCCTGTTCTGGGCGCTGACCCTGCAGAACCACCTAACAACGGCAGAGCAGCACCTCACTGCGGCTACACAGCAAAATGGCGCCCTGGCGGAGAAGATCGACGATACCAACGAGCGGCTGAGGGCGCAGGGCGAGGCGCTGGGTCAGAGTGTAGGTCTGACACAGAAGCAGCTGGAGGAGCGCTCACAAGAGCTGGTGACCTCGCAAAAGAGCGCGCAGCGGCTGGCAAGCCAGGCAAATGCGGCGACCTCTCGTCTGAGCAAGGAAACCAAGGCGAATGCAGCACAGATCGGCGCGGTGCAGAGTGACGTGTCGAGCGTGAAGACCGATGTGGGCGGCGTAAAGCAGGATGTGGCCTCGACGCAGGCGGATCTGTCAACGACCAAAAGCCAGCTGACGCGGGTGGTGGGCGACCAGGGTGTGATGAGCGGCCTGATTGCAACCAATCACGATGAGCTGGAGGAACTAAGGCGTCGGGGCGAGCGGAACTACTACGAGTTCACTTTGGAAAAGAACGCGCCCAAAGTGGTAGGGACGACAAAGCTCACCTTAAAGAAATCCGACGTAAAACGGTCAAAATATAACCTCTTCATCCTGGCGGACGATAAAAACATCGAGAAGAAGGACAAAAATCTGGACGAGCCCGTGCAGTTCTATTCGGGCAAGACGCCGGCACTGTTTGAAATCGTGGTGAACAACATGACCAAGAACCAGGTGACGGGGTACCTGAGCACGCCCAAGAATGTGCCAGGGCCGGTGGCGCTGCCGTAGGCTGGTGAGTGGTAGTGAGTAGTGGCTAGTGCTTAGTGGTTGGTCACTTGTCACTACAACGACATGTAGGCTTGGAAGTGCCAAGGCGGCGTTATCTCGACCGGAGCAAGACGATTTTGTGTCTTGCGGAGCGGAGAGACCCTGTATTTCGGAGCGGCTATACGTTCTCGGCTTCACCGGACAAAATACAGGGATCTCTCCACTCCGCTGACAGGTCAGCTCCGGTCGAGATGACGCCTCTGCGGATGGAGGCCGGTATGTCGAGACACCGTAGTGCATCAGTCACTAATCACTAGCTTTGGCAGACTGCGGGCCCTTGCCTTGTTTGGCGAAGCGCATGAGGCATTAGCAGAGAAAGAGTAGGTCAGGGCACTTTCACTGTTTGCGGGCCCTGGTTGCGGAGCAGAACCGTAACGGTACAGTCGTGGCGTTTGGCCCATGCATCAGCGTTGATACCGGCTAGCAGGAGTACGACACTCCCGGTGCGGGTCTGGCCGGGGTCGACCTGGTCGTCAAGCGCCAAAGGGTTCCGTATCAGTGGAACGACGGCCGGAAAGATGCCTTCCAGGCGCTTGAGGCTGTCGCCGAAGATGACCTTTGGCTCGATCGTCTGACCGTCGGCAAGGGTGACGTGCGCCTCTGTGCCTTCGAGGAAGATGGGTAGGCGCAGGCGGTCGGTAATGCTCGCCGTGACAATCACATAGACGTCATCCTCGGCGACGGCCGCGGTGCTTTCGTTGAGCACCCGCATGTTGCCGTGCACCTTGGTTTCAAGCGGACCCATGGTGGTGTGTGGCGTAAAGGTTTGCACGCCTGTTACCCGCAGATCGGCGACATGGTTGGGATTGAAGCGGAAGACCGCCCAGGCTACCCCGGCCAGCACGAGGATCGCGATCAGGACGGCGGGAAGGACACTGCGGGGGCGGGGTGGAGCGAGTTGGAGATCGGGCATAGGGGCCTGTTGTTGATGAAAGTGTTCTGGGAACCGGAACTGAAACTAGATCAGCCACTAGGCCTTTACCTCCGGCCTGGGCCTTAAGGCTGCCAGGAATTGATCAACCGGGAGGGTGTTGAGGAGGTCGGCAGGCTCCAGCCAGGCGCGGCGAAGTTGAACGATTCCATGGTCGATTTTGTCGAGCTCGTCGGTGGCGTGGGCGTCGGTGTTGACGACGATCTTGCAGCCCAGTTCCTTGGCGCGGCGGAGGTGGAGGTCGGACAGGTCGGAGCGCGCGGGGCTGGCGTTATGTTCGACGGCGATGCCCAGCCGGGCGGCGGCCGGGAGCAGCTGCCCGAGGTCGATGCGGTAGGGATCGCGCTTGAGCACTTTGCGGCCGGTAGGGTGGCCGAGGATGTGAATGTAAGGGTTTTCGCAGGCGCGCAGGACACGGGCAGTGACCTCCTCGGAGGTCTGATTGAAGCCGGAATGCACGCTGGCGACGACGATGTCGAGCTGGGCGAGGGTGTCGTTTTCGAGGTCCATCTGGCCGTCGAGGAGAATGTCGCACTCGACGCCGGCGAGGATGCGGAAGTTCGCGGGTAGCGGGTGCGTTGGGGACGGGCTCGTGCCTTCGGCCCTCGCGCCGGCAAATACAGGGGTCCCTCGGCTTCGCTGCGCTTCGCTCGGGATGACGGTGTTTGCAGGGGACGGGTTTTCGCTTGGGACGACGGCGCTTGACGGGTGTGAGATTCCGCTCGAAATGACCGCGCTTGGTGGGTGGAGGTTGGTGAGGATGTCGCAGCGTTCGGTGGCGATTTTGAAGAGGCTGCCGAGGCGATCGTGCGTGCTGAGATCGCGGCCGGCGGCGACGGCTTCATTGACCTCGGCGATATCGGCCTGGAGTTCGGTGGAGGCCTGGCGGATGCGAGCGGCGTGGGCCAGGGCGCGCCCGTCGTCCATGCCGCCGGTCATGGTGAGCAGCTTGGAGTGGTCGGTGATGGCAATGTATTCGAGGCCGCGGAGGAGAGCGGCTTCGGCCATGGCTCTGATTGAATCAGCGCCGTCGGACTCGAAGGTGTGCATGTGCACGTCGCCGAGCAGGTCGGAGCGGACGACCAGATGGGGCAGGGTGTGGCTGGCGGCGGCTTCGATTTCACCGCAGTTCTCGCGAAGTTCGGGTGGGATGTAGTCGAGCTCGAGGGCGTTGTAGATCTCGGCCTCGGTGGCGGAGGCGACCACGACGTTGTCTTCCAGGCGAAGAAGGGCGTACTCGCTCAGCGTGTAGCCGCGCTTGATGGCGCGCTGGCGCAGGGTGACGTTGTGGTGCTTGGAACCGGTAAAGTACTGCAGCGCGGCGCCGTAGCTCGCACGCGGCAAGAGGCGAACGTCGACCTGGAGATTATTGCGGAGGGTAAAGCTGACCTTGTTCTGGCCCTTGGCGAGGAGCTTGTCGATCAGCGGCAGCGCGGCGACGTGGTCGACGGCGGCAGAGACGACCTCCGGCTCGCAGGCGGGGCCGGTGACGAGCAGATCGACGTCACCGATCGTTTCGCGGCCGCGGCGGAGCGAGCCGGCAGGCGTGATGGTGTCAATGCCGGGAAACTGGCGGATGAGTTCGGAGACGCGCTCCGCGTGCTCGCGGGCGACGTCGATGCGGAAGCGGGCGCTGTTCTTGCGGTGGTCTTCAATGCCCTTTAAGAGCTTTTCGGTAAATTTTGCGCCCATGCGCGGCAGGGTGAGCAAGTCGCCGCGCTTGGCGGCCTCTTCCAGGGCGTCGATGTCCGCCACGCCGAGCGCGGAGTAGATGAGGGCGACAGTTTTGGGGCCCATGCCGGGAAGCTTGAGAAGCCCCAGCATGGTGGGCTTATAGCGGGTGAGGAGTTCATCGCGGAGGGGCATGGTTCCGGTTGAAACCAGGTCGCGGATGTTGGCGGCCATGCCCTTGCCGATGCCGCCGATGGCCAGCAGGGCCTTGGGGTCGGCGTCGGGGCCGGTGAGGATTTCAAGCTGGGTGGTCTGCTGCTCCACGGCCTCGGCGGCGCGGCGGTAGGAGCGGATGCGGAAAGGGTCCGCGCCGTCGATTTCGAGCAGGGAGGCGGTCTCGTCGAGGAGGCGGGCTAGGGTGATGTTGTCCATAGGGCAGTGAAAGAGTGAATGGTAAAAGAGGGGCTACTTGAAGGCGGGATCGGGGGCGTTCTGTTGACGTTGCGAGTTGTAGAGGAGCACGCCGATAAGCGTTTTACCGTCTTCGATTTCGCCGCGGTGCATCATGGCGACCACCTCGGAAAGTGGGGTCATGAGGAGCTCGATGCGCTCGTCCTCTTCGGGGGTGGCTTCGCCCAGGGTGAGGTCTTCGGCGAGGACGATGTTCATGGCCTCTGAGAGAAAGCCGGGGCTGGCGTAGTACGTGGTGTGTTTGGACCACTTCGCGGCGCGGCAGCCGGTTTCTTCGATGAGTTCGCGCTTTGCGGCGGCCATCAGTTCCTCGCCGGGCTCGATGCGGCCTGCAGGGAGTTCAAGCAGGAACTTGCCGGCGGCGTGGCGGTACTGGCGGATGAGCAGGATGCCGGGGTCGGCGGGATTCGATCCCGTATCGACGGCGAGGACGACGACCGAGCCGTTGTGGCGCACGACGTCGCGCTTGGCGGTAACATCTCCGGGCTCGCGGACCTCGTCGGCTGTGACGGAAAAGATGCGGCCCTTATAGACGGTTTCGGAGGAAAGCACCTCGGCGGTGCCGGTGAGGTGCTGGCCGGAGCGCTGCTGATCGCCCTGCTTGGGGTCCTGGTCTGCCATGGGATCCAGTATACGAAGGCGGCCTGTGCGCGCCGCCGACGCATTTTTGATCATGCTTTTGCATCAGGGCGCGGCGGGATGCATCCAAAGGTCGCAGTCCACGCGGTTGTCCGTCGCTTATGCAGATTGAGTGTCATCCCATCTCGTCACTACCAGGCGTCTCGGCGCTGTTTCGGGCGTTTACCGAGGCTGAAGACCCGGCAACGGTCGCCCGACTGCGGCACTGGTATCCACACGATCCCTTCCGGATGGATTGGGCGCGGACGGCCCCGGTTCTGGCAGCGGAGCACCGGTCGCGGCTGGCTTCGGAGTTGCTGCAACAGGCTGAGTTGTTTCAGGCAGGCGAAGCGGCACGGGGAAATATCGAGCGGCTGCGGGAGGGCGCAGCGGCGGTTGTCACGGGGCAGCAGGTTGGATTATTTGGCGGCCCGCTGTTGACGTTTCTGAAGGCGGCCACTGCCGTGCGCAAGGCGCAGGATGCGACGCGGGTTTCGGGGCGGGAGCATGTACCCGTCTTCTGGCTGGCGAGTGAAGATCATGATGTCGCCGAGGCGGACCAGGTGCATCTGCCGGGGAAGTCCCGCGTAGAAACGCTGAGGGCCGGAGTCGGTGTGGACGGTGTAGCGGTGCCTGCGGGTGTGCTGCCTGTCGGCGAGGGTATGGAAGCGGTGTTGGCGCAGGTGGAAGAGTTGCTCGGGTTTGCGCCGGTGTGCGAGGTGTTACGGGCGGCGTATACGGATGCGCCTGGCTACGCGGCGACGATGGCAAGCGGGATTGGGCGGCTGCTAAGCCATGTATTTGCGGCGCAGGGATTGATTGTGATGGATGCGTCGTCGCGGGCATTTCATGCGCTGGGCATGGACGTGCTGCGGATGGGCATCGAGCGGGCGGAAGAGCTGGAGTTGGCGCTGGTCGAGCGGTCGGCAGAGCTGGAGCGGGCTGGATTTCATGCGCAGGTGAAGGTAGCGCGCGACATGAGTCTGCTGTTTCTGATGGTGCCGGTGGATGGCGGCATGCGTGAGCGCCGGGCGCTGCGGCGCACGCGGGATGGCGGATGGAAGGCTGGGAACCGCGGTTATACCACTGCTGAGCTGCTGGAAATTTTGGAGGCCGAGCCGGAGCGATTGAGCCCCAATGCGCTGCTGCGGCCGGTTTTCCAGGATGCAATTTTGCCGACGGCGGCGTACGTGGGCGGGCCGGCGGAAATAGCCTATTTTGCGCAGTCTGCGGCGGTGTTTGAGAGGGTTCTTGGCCGCGTAACGGCGGTGCTGCCGCGGCTTTCGGCGACGCTGGTAGAGCCCCCGGTCGCGGCTCTGATGGCGCGGCACGAAGTTCAGTTTTTGCAGGTGATCGAGGCAAAGACGGCCGAGGCCTTGGCCTTGCGTCTGGGCGCGCGGTCAATGCCGATTGAGGGAAAACGGAAGCTGGCGGCTGCGGGCAACGCGCTTGATGCAGAGTTAACGCCGCTGTTGGAGTACATGACCGCGATGAGCCCGGAGCTGGGGCGGTCAGCCGGGGTGAGCGCGAGCAAGATGCGCTACCAGATGAACCGGCTGCGGCGCATGGCGGCACGGTTTCAGCTGGAACGCGAGGGGTCGTTGCGCAAGCAGGCTGAGGCTATGGTGCTGAATCTGTACCCCGAGGAGCACCTGCAGGAGCGGCTGCTGGGTGGGATTTGGTTTCTGGCGCGGCTGGGTGAGGATTTGGCGCAGGTGCTGGTGGATCATGCCGGGCAGGAGTGCGCGGGGCACCGAGTGCTGTTCTTCTAGGGTTTGACTGCTCATGCAAGCAGGGATATTTGCCTCTAAAAGCAAACATCACGATGCAAAGATTCCTGTGTTCAGCCGTTACGCCTCGACCAAGTGCTCTTCTAGGGCTTCAGTTACAACACTGTTCAGCCGTTTGCCATGCTGAAGGGCGTATAGGGCTGCCCGCTTGTGCAGGTCCTGCCCTACGCGAACGTTGAAAGTGCCTTTATAGGGCTGGTCAGGAGTTTTCCCTTCCGCGGTGCAGAAGGCGAGGTATTCTTCCACGGCGTTGTGAAAGCTTTCCTCGAGCATTGAAACGGAGTCGCCCTCAAAGGAGACACTATCGCGAATGCCGCTCAGAACGCCGTGAAAGACGCGATCTTCCGCGCTGTATTCGACGGTACCGATATAGCTCTTGTACTCCATGGTGTTGCTCATATCTGCTTCTCCGCGCGCAGGAACCGGATGACGTTTCTAATCTGATACATCTTTAAGGTGGGGGCCGGGTGCGGTTCGTGGACCATGTGCACCGCACGTGTTTGGGTGTGAATGAATTTGCGGCTAGAGCCGCCGGTTGCTTTCAGCTCGTAGCCCAGATGCGCCATGAGCGTTGTGAGTTCATTCCACGTAAAATCGCTCGGTTTAGACAGGAGACGATCCTGGATCTTGCTCGCCTTCGTCACATAGATACAGATACCAAATTGTTATACAAAGTTGCAACTAAATCTAGTTGCACATCCTGCCGCTGGTGCGATCGTGGTTCAAAACGGGAATCAATGCTGTGGCCAGCTTACCGCGTGCTGCGCGGATGCTGTGCAGCGAATGCCTGCCGTGTCTGGGATGTTCGTTTTAGAATCAGTGCGGGAGATCACATGGGCCTGAGCGATACGCCGTTCGAGGTGACGTGTCCGGATTGTGGTGGAGTGCTGAAGATCGATCCGGTGTCACGGGGGATCATTGCGCACACAGCAGCGCCCAAGAAGCGGACGTTTGAGGATCTGGGGGCGGCGGCGCGGGCGCTGAAGGAAGGGGAGGCGCGGCGGGATTCGCTGTTTGCGCAGTCGATTGCGGCGGAGCGGAATCGGGATGGGCTGCTGGATAAGCGGTTTGCCGAGGCGTTGAAGAAGGCGAAGGAGTCGCCGGTTACGGATCGGCCTTTACGGGATTTTGATCTGGAGTAGATGCGCCAAAGAGAGCTATGTATACGAACGGCGATAGCTTGTGGAAGCTTGGTCTGCTTTTCTCGATACTGATCTCAATGCTCGCAGTAGCGGTCTGCCACGTATTCCTCCCTGACTATTTCGTAAAGGGTCCGGCCAATCGTAAGAATTGGCTGGGCATAGGAAATGTGGACCGGCAGGATGTTCAGCTTGTCGGAGTCGTCATGACGTGCGTTCTGCTCTACCTACTCTATGTCTTGAGTAAGGACATTTTTGGCAGATGAATCAGGCAGCATTGGCATCTGGCGAAGAGTCGTGCAGGTGAACCCGTAGACTAGAAATGTATGCCGCCGATTCTTAACGCTCAGGGCGTGAGCAAGCGCTTTGGCGCGGTTCCGCTGTTTCAGGATATTTCTTTCGCTGTGAATGACGGCGACCGCATTGGATTTATTGGACCGAACGGGGCAGGCAAGTCGACGCTGCTGGCCGTGCTGGCGGGGGAATTGGAGCCCGATACCGGCAACCTGGCCATGCGCAAGCGGGCGCGGATCGGGTATGTGCGCCAGATTTCGGAGTTCGCGCCGAAGATCACGGTGCGTGGGGTGATCGCGGCGGCGCAGGAGACCGCGGGTGTGCCCCCTGAGGATCGCGAGCAACGGCTGCGCGAGACGCTGGGGCGGGCGGGGTGTACCGACGGCGGCACGGACGAGAAGCTGAGCATGGATACGGTGGCCAACAGCCTTTCGTGCGGGTGGCGCAAG
>CAXSCE010000028.1:0-48243 GCA_964236545.1 uncultured Bryocella sp. | reverse complement strand
GCGCGGTGAACCTCATACGAGCTAATACCGTTCTTGGAGTTCACGATCTGCCACATGGCCATGAGCCACTTGTCAATGCCGATGGGCGAGTCTTCCATGAGCGTGCCGGTCTTCAGCGTGAACTGCGGAGCATCATGCTTCTCGCGGCAGTGCCAACGGTTGTACTTCTCCATGAACAGGACGTTGCCACTGCCACAGCGCGGGCAGGTAACGCCATCTGGCCAACGACGCGCTACAAGATACTCACGGCAGTTGACCGGATTGGCGAAGTAGAGAATAGCTTCTTGCAGCGTGGTCGGTTCCATGAACTAAGAGTAGCGATTCACGTCTACTTTGTCAAGTATGTCATTGCCATTATTTGCGCCAGCTTCATTTCCGGAAGGAATGCGGAGACCGGCGCTCTGTGGACTTCGAACATCTACGCGAACCAGATTGTTACCATTTCTCCATCGTGGCCAAATTCCCAAGAAGGACTAAGTTAAGTAAGCGCCTACGCTTGTGACACCTCGTAACGTTCAGGCGACCGCCATACAATACGTTTATAGCTACCTTGCACTCTACTTTGATCTCTGTAATGCTCCACCAACTCAGCCGGACTCCAGTCTGGTCCTCCTATGAAGAGAGCATCGGCAGAAATGAGTTCGCGAACCAAGGCCTGACGATCCAGGTGATCGGAAATCGGTCGCACGTATTGCGTTCCGTCCTGTTGGAAACCGAGGTGCACAAGCAGCGTATCGTATTCCGCACCTAAGCCCGTTTTCAAAACAACGGCACGCTCTCCTGCTATCTGTGTCACTATAAGAGAGTTGTTGGGCATTAGCATGTTAGGATCTCACCTTCACGTGAAGAATAGTCTTGACACTAGTGGCCGTAGTATTCATGTCCGCAGTCGGAATAGAGTCAACCACCATCTCGGGAGCTCCTCCTGGCAGACGCTGACCTGGTCCTAAGAACCATTGGTTACCCTCTAGTGGGCTACGCGGAGACATCTCTGTAATCCAGAGATGTCTTTGACTTTGAATCATTTTGCAGGGAGCCAGGATCGAGCCCCATGCCACTCTCAATTGTATTGGCCTGAGCCGCAGTTCTTGTTCATTGAAGGAACTTACTTGATGAGATAAGGCCCGTGACTATCCATCACCATCGCATAGCTGACCTAATCAGAGGAACCCGAGATAGCGTCGTCAATACAGAGCGCATTAAGTCAGGACAAGAGATCTCTGCTGCTCACCACGCAGAACCTTATCCATCCTTTGTAAGAATGCTCGACATGCCACATCTTCGTTAGAGTATGTAGAAGCTCGCGACCTGCTGCCTCGTTCAGGGTAGTAAGAGATGGTCCAGATTGCGTCCAGTGCTCAAATATCACCCCCTCCAACTACAGAAAGCGAGTAGGAGGAGGTTGGGACTTTATTCCCAACCAGTGTCGCTTCTACGTCGGCTCTCGTCATTGTTTAGAAGGTTCCTTAACTTCTCAAGCGTCCTTCAAACCAGCTATAGCAGCCACAAAGGCTCTGATTTTTGGGGAGAGTAGCATCCGTGTTCAACATGCGAAGAAGGGCCGAACGCATGTACATTGAGATGTATCAGGTATGGTCAGATTGCCTAGACTTATTTTTAATGGTTGGCCTGAGTGGATTTGGGAGAGCGCCCAACGGGTGGCATTTCTCCGGTTTTATCATACTCATCTAACATCGAAGGCCAACCTCCGGAGGGGAGTCGAAACACCTGAGCCGTGTACTTATCTACGAACATCGGTCCGTTACCTAAGAGACCATCTTTCGGATGGCGGGACTGTCGAAAGCGATCGCTCTGGTAGGAAAACGTCCAACCACGCCTACGTTCACTGCTTGGGCTGTCGGATAAAGTAATGTCATCTTTCCCGAAATCCTTTTGTATGCCTGGTAGGATCTCAGCCATTCATCAGCGGCTAGTTTAGCGGAGCTGAAGAGTAGCGCAGGCAAAGTCGCGATTCCCCTTGCCTGTAACATTACCGATCGAGCCACCAATCGTAGGGGTGTCTCCCTGAGCTTCTTGAATGAACCCGGATGTTTGATGAAGTATCCTCTCTACCTGATCGATCCTGACCGCGACATTGGGCTTAATCCGAATGCCTGGTTTGCCGTCCCAGCAAACTAGTTGAAACTTATCTACCACGCCCTCGTGCGGTCGTCAAAAGGTGTCTTTCGCAGCACGAAGCTGAAAATCATAACTCTCCAAGGAAGGAGTGATTGTCAAAAACAGTGCGGCTTTCAGTGCTTCTTTGTTGGAGTGGGCTGACTAGACCTGTTTCCCTTCAGGTGTGGCTATGACATCGCCTTTCTGGTTGTCATCCCGCAACGGAGGGATCTGCTGTTGGGATGGCCGCTACACCCTGAGGTAAACGGCTCTAGGTTTCTAACATTTAGGAATCTACTAGCCTAAGAATCATAACGGGCGTAGGTGGGATCTTCTTCAAGGCTTCCTTTCAGTTCCAATTGCTCCAAGGTAACGAAACGTGCAGATTGGATTGGCGTTTGCCAAGTCAGGTATGCACCTACCACTTCTTGTAGCCCCACTGAAGAAACCGAACCCATCCGTTGTCGGTAATAGCCTCTTTCGGAGTGGACTCCATATCAGCCCATCATTTTTCATTAAACTTCATGCAGATCTAACCAGCGTCGCTGCCATCATGGCAGCCTGAATATCACCTGTTCAGATGGTGCCGCCACGTCCGAATACCTAAGTGGTCAAATATGAATCCTATCGCGATCAATAGTATC
This sequence comes from uncultured Bryocella sp., assembly GCA_964236545.1. Classification (GTDB taxonomy): domain Bacteria; phylum Acidobacteriota; class Terriglobia; order Terriglobales; family Acidobacteriaceae; genus Granulicella. The sequence goes on along the minus strand of CAXSCE010000028.1, from coordinate 45,481 downwards.
GGCTCCTGATACAGAAAGAGGTAGAGCTGTGGGCTTAGCCACCCTGTGGTACATGCCGGAGCCAGAAAGGTCGTCCTACTAATGCATCATACTGAGATAGCGGACGTTTTTTATCTTCAATGAAATCTTTCGTGTCAGCAATAACCAGTCGTAACGGTTGCCAGACACGCCAAGTCTCAAGAAATTGTTTGGCTGAGTCATAACAATAATCAAAGCATTCGAAATATTTGTAGAAAAGCTCTGCTAGATTAGGCTTGCTTCTATCAAGACGAGTAACCGACGACGGAAGTGCGAGCCCGCTCAGATCGACCTGCGACGTAGGTATTGTCTCGAACACCCTCTTTAGCTGTATCATCAAAGACGACGCCAGGTCCACCTCGTCTTCACGTAAGTATCTTTTATATAGTCGGTCAGTCAAAAGCGAGGCGTCAGTTGAAGAAATTTGCTGCACAGCAAAAGAGTGTACGCATTCAAAAAACAGTTCTACATCTGCGGCGGGTCCTAGTTCACATAATGAACTGCCACCTGCAAGGCCTATGACTTTCATCTCTACCTCTTGAATGTGATTGACGTTGGACTAATTGCGCCGTTCGACTTCTGAACGATCCTTTGGATGATTGTATTCTCTTGCGTAGGTGTTACCGTCTGACCTCGCACATCTACGATAACCTGCTGGTCCATACCTGCGGGTAAATTTGACGCTCGACTAACAGCTTGTCCCGAAACGTTGTTAATCAGCCCGTTGCTGTTGGTTTGAATATTATAGTTCTTGACCTCCACACTAGTTGTTCCGTCATTCGATACAAAGTCTGGCCTTACACTGCCTGGGGTACCTTGCGATATGGGCTGTCCCTTGAAGTAGCTCTGCTGTGAAGTGTAGTCCGGACCTAAATCGTTTCCAACATCGATCTCCGACTGCCGCCAAGTGGGTCTGGTCGGAGGTGGAGGTGCAGGTGGCGATACGTCCCCTTCACCGCCTCCAACGGCAGGATCCCCGATCCCCTTGCCAACGGCCCCAAATAAGCCACCTGTGGCCATCGCCAAAGCCAGACCTTGCCAACTAGGGTTCTTTTCTGCCCCATCGAGGCAATTTGTCAGGTAGGCGGCAGCTCCAGAGGCGCTGCCGCCAAGAGCCAGACCAAATACCGGAGCAGCGAGTCCGAAGGCTAAACCTCCGATCCCACCCGCTACTCCTCCAAGCAGAGCTGATTTAACGATGCAGGGCCAACAGAAACTTTGCCCGTTCAGCTTTTCATTCAATGCCTCGCCTGTTGCCCCGGCAGCGATCCCGGCCCCGATAAGAAGGCCCACAGTGATTTCAGGCGCAAGGGCGACCACAATCGCGCCCACGGCTACAGCTGCTGCGGCAGAGCCTACAAATACAGCCACGCCCCTCCAGCTAATCAAGCCGGTCGGATCGGTCTGGTTCAGCGGATTGCCATCCACAATAGGCGTAATGATTCGTTCCCGCCAAAAACGTCAGCGGATCGCGGCTCACATAGCGCCCCCACTGCGGGGCGTAGTAGCGGAAGCGGTTGTAGTGCAGACCGGTTTCGGCGTCGTGGTATTGGCCGCGGAAGCGCAGCGGCATCGGCACCCGACTCACAACAACACAGGAAATATGACTAACGAATTTCCACTGCTCCCAAGATTTCACCACTTTCAACATCGAGGTCGATACCTCGATCTGTAGCGAACCTGTACCCGCTGTCGGGTTTAGCCGCTATTCGTATAACGCTGCCTCCTGGCCGTGGACTTGAGTAAACAGCCATGAAATGAAAGTGGGCCAACCTTCCGTCGATCAGCAGATCACTCTGCACCTCCATTCTCAGGCTGCCGTCCGCATTTAATATCAGCAGTTTAGAAGGCAGCCAAGACTCATCCAGAGCTTCGAGGATCGCGACATACTGACGATCTTTGGTCATGAAAGCTAACAATCCGAGAGGGGCTGTGTAAGAGTGCGTAGTCCCATCCTGCTTCCACTGAACGGTTCGAACGCGCACGGGCTGCCCAGTCGGATTGTCTAAATCCCGCACGCTCATGCCTTCTTTAAGAACCTGTCCATCGAAGCGGACCTTTTCAAGGTCGAGGATTTGTGCCATTGTCTTAATCCAGTGGAAGCGGTGTTGATAAACCGACAGGTTGGAGTGATTTTACACCGGGAAGATATGGAGATTCTGGATTTGCGAACTGAACTTGACGAGCACCCCCTTCGAGATCGTCCACAGGTCCAATCTCTCCTACACGTACTAACTGGGTATCCGTAGTTTCAACAGTACCTACATTCGAGACGTCGGGTTTCCAGTCAGGAACTTTGATCGCCATGTCATTTGTAGCGAAAGTTTGATTGGGAACTTCGTCTGGTGTGGCAAAGTTGCCGACCCACGATCCTCCCTGGTCATTCACGGACGCCTGTTCCGCTGAGTAAACCATATTGAACCGATCGCCTTGAGCGATATTACCTTCGTAAACCTTGGTTCCCGGCTTCCAGCAAGGTGTTTCTCCGTTTGCGACCATCTCTGCGTTAGCGTCCTCCGCAGTTATCTCGCGCGGAGTTCCTTCCCAGTTGACGGTGTCATCCCAGGGCGTGGCTCCGACCTTAGCTTCTGCTGCACCGCCCTCATCCGCCGGTGCTCCGCCGAAAACGTCGCCAATGCCTTTGCCCAGCCCGCCCAGAACCGCGCCGCCGCCGACAGACAAGGCCAACCCACCCCAACTCGGGCTCTTCTCCGCACCGTCCAGGCAGTTCACGCCGTACGAAAGCGCGCCACCCAGAGCACCTGCACCCGCAAAGGCCAGCAATCCCGCTGTGGCCGGCAGCGCCAGGAACGGCAGCACCCCGGCAGCCCCGGCAAGCGCACCCAGCCCTGCGGCGCGGGCGATGCACATCAGGTTGAGGTGCTTCTCGTTCAGCGCCTCGTTTAGGCCGCCTGCGACGGCGCCCCCCGCCACGGCCCCGGCCAAGATGGCGAGGGGCAGAGCCACCGGCGCCAGCGCGACCACAACGGCCCCCACTGCCACCGCTGCCCCAATCACCGCCACCGTCTTCCAGAACGATAGCCCGTAAGCATCCGTTACATTCAGCGGATTGCCATCCACATACGCGTAGTGATTGGTTCCCGCCTGAAACGTCAGCGGGTCGCGTGTCGTGTACCGCCCCCACTGCGGTGCGTAATAGCGGAAACGGTTGTAGTGCAGACCGGTTTCGGCGTCGTGGTATTGGCCGCGGAAGCGCAGCGGCATCGGCACCCGATTTACCACTAGGCGGGCCTTGCCGTAAGTGCTCAGCTCCGCCAGCCACACCACCTCGCCCGTGCCCGCGGTCAACGCCCGCGGCGTGCCCAGGTGGTCGGTGTGGATGGCGTACACCTCACCGTCGATCGCTGTGGCGAGCGGCGCGCCGGTCTCGGGGTGGTAGAGGAAGTCCTGCCGCCGCAGCTTGCCCGTGGCGAGGTCGGCCCGGATCTCGCACAGCAGCTGCTCACCGGCCCAGAAAAAGCGTGTCTCCACGTCACCGGTGCGCTTGGAGGTTCGGCGGCCCAGCGCGTCGTAGGTGTAGGCCGTCTCCGTGCCGTCGTCGGCCACGGAGGCGATCAACTGATTGCGTAGGTTGTAGCGAAATCGCCTGGTGCCATCAGGACCCGATGCCTCCAGCAGGTTACCCCGGTCATCCCACCGGCACACCGTCTTGCCTGCCTGCATCAGTTGGTTGGCTGCGTCGTACACGAAGCGGGTCGCGTCCACGGCGGCCAGATTGCTGGCGGCATCGTAGGCGAAGACCTCACGGCTGCGGGCGTCGGCGGCGTCGGCGTACAGGAGGCGGCTGTCGGCGTCGTAGGCGAACGCGCGCTCGCCGAAGGCGCTGTCCGCGCTTGTACTCAGCCGGCCTTCCGTGTCGTAGCTGCAGGCCATAGAAAAGCGCGTCTCGCCGCCCGCCACCACCTGCAGGCTGGCCAGGCGGCCTGCTGTGTCGGTCCGCACAAAGGTTCGAACACCGGGCCGGCCTGACAGTGCCGCCCCGGTCAGGACATGGCCTCGGTCGCCGGGCAGGTACTCAATTAGGTGCTCTCCGCCACTCCAGTCCGTGAAGCCGACGAGACGGCTGTCAGCGTCCCACCGGAACTGAACCGTCGCCCCCAACGTGGTGATGGAAGAGAGACGTTTCCCGGCGTCGTAGGCCAGTGTGTGCTTGTAGGGGCCGGCAATCTCTTCCACGAACTGGCCGTGCTCGTCATACTGGAAGCTACTGCCGCCAGCAGGTCCCGCGGCTCCTGTGAGCAGCCCCGCATCGCTATAGCTGAACCGAGCCTCCAGGCCGTCGCTGTACGCCAGGTGCAAAGGTCGGCCACGCTCGTCACTTTCGATCTCGGCAAAGCCATCTGCGCCCGAGCTGGCGCGGCAAAGCCGTCCATCACCGGTGTAGGAGAACTCCTCGCGCTGCCCATTGGGGTGCAGGACCGTCTCCGGCCGGTTCCAGCGGTCATAGAGAAAGTGCGTGCTGCGTCCATTGCCGTCGGTCAGATTCGTCAGACGGCGATAGCTGTCATAGGTACACGACACCTGATGGCCCAGGCGATCGCTGAAGGCGCGAGGGTCGCCCAGCGGTGTGTACGAGACGGTCTCCGCGGTACCGTCGACATACTGGCTGGCGGTATAACGGCGCAAGTCGTAGAACAGACTGATCCGGGCCTGCGTGGTCGAAGCAAAGCCGGCGAGCAGACCCTCCGGTGTATACGCCATCGAGAGCACGTGGCCGGAGGGCCCGGTCAACTCACTCAGCTTGCCGTCCGGCAAGTTAGTCAGCTGCCAGGTACGGCCCAGCGGTGAGGTGTACCCGCCAAGGTAGCCCAGCCTGTCGAAGCTGAGCGCGCCGCGTGCTCCCGAGGCATCGCGTAGCAGCACTTGGCGGCCCTGCGCGTCCCAGCTGGCCGTGACAAAAGGCGCAAGCCGCTCAATGAGCGTATCGCCGATCTTTTTGCGGCGCATGGCGGCGAATTGTTCGCTACGAATTTGGAACATAGAGGATGCTGCGAATCAGAGCACGCCGCTGGGTCGTGTGTAGTGTACTCGGCTTCCTACACAGCTCCATCTACACATCCGTGCTGAGCCTTCGAACAGCTCCTGTGTAACGCCGGACGGCTCGATCTTAACGTCTGGACTCGTAAGGTTGCCCAATTGAGGTCAGCGGTTTCGTGCCCGGTCCTGCCATCACAAATATTCATTTGCTATTAGGAGGGTCAGCGAGATGATCCGATGTCGACACTCTACGGTTCCCTACTCAACCAGTACGACAAAGGCAAGTAGTCGTTCAGATTACCCTTTACACGTAACCGTTCTAAATAGGTCTTCTTACCTTGCTCGTCATCTAGGGTCTGATTTTGAAGCTCACGTTCAAAACAAAGTTGCGTGTATTTACAATACCGGAGGTGATCGAACTACCCGGAGACGCCAGTTCCAGAAGAGCTTCGGTTCCGTCTTCCTAAATGTGCTTAGACCTATGGCTGTTCTTGTTCCATTGTCTTTCGTCACTTCGGTCTGAACTTGCTTCAGCGCAGGGATGTCATATTTAGCAGCCCATCCAGCCTTCTGCAGGTCGCTGACGGACGAAGTGAATTCCTCATACACTTTCGGCAATGTTGTTGCTTGAACTGATCCGCTAACCGTGTTTGCTGTTACGACTCCGGCGTACTGCTTCATCCAGATGACCTTCGCGTGTGGGAACCTGATGTTTCCCGCTGGATCAGCGTATAGAAAATCGAAATCCTCGTTAGATTGATCACCGTCAGGCCAGATAAGGGGAATGTCGTCGGCATACTTGTCTGGGTTGAAACCTGGTTTCGCGTTCTCTCTTGAGACGGCAGCAACATGTTCGCCGACATGTGCCTTAATGTGGGTCACGTGGGGAATTCTCGTGTACGCGTACAAGCTGATGATCAGCAGGCTGGCGATAATCGTTGCAACTCGCTTAACTTCTATTGACATAGACTTACAAACTTAGAAGAGCGGCTCCGCCTTGCGTCCATCCCTAAGATTGCTTACACGATGCCAGCGTATGGCTCCATATCTGCGGTGTCCTACGCGTCCGCGTCTGGGGTAACCGTGACCGGCACGGCAGCTTCATCGCCTAGTTCCCTATCTCCACAGCCGAAAGCAGAAACTGCGTCCTATGCCGCTCTCCACCCAGCCATTCACGCAAAGCTGACCTTGATTAGCAAGTAGCGTACTTGCGAACCGGCGCCTGTGCTTGATCAAAGCACAGGTTCTGACATGCTGTTGCAGTAAGATGATTAGTACTTCGTTCGCATCATTTTTCAGCGCTAGAATGCCATTCTCTTTCAAATTGTTCAACAGCAACAGTGGGCGGAACGGAGGTAGGTAGAAAAGTTGTCCTGCCGTTATGGCGAAGCACGATTACCGGGCCAGCACCAGGCACGAGGGCGCCAGGGTCATGGGTTTCAATGTAGCGACGAGTTGTAAAGAAGAAAACCCATCCGAAGTCACGTTCAAGAGTCTGTGCGCTTACAAGTGTGAACCCCGCTTCAGGTTTCGTCTGCTGGATGGCCTGAGTTGCAATCACTTCTGCCTGCTGTTTATTAACACGGTCTTCTTCAGCCAATTGTCCCACCTCTGCTCTACATGCAATGAGAAGCCCGCTCATTAAAACCAAAATGCATCTGATTTTGTTTCTCACTTGGACTCTATCCGCGCTACATTTAAGGGTGAATATTGGGAACGATACCGTAACCGATGTTGCTACCACCGCCCGCGTTGTATCTCGCATTGGCTCTGGCTGCGTCCGTGATTACCTCTTTCGGATTGCCAGGACCCCAATCCTGCCCCTCGATGATACCTACCTGACCCTGATCGTTATTCATGACAACGATATGGGATGCAGTTCCGCCTGGGTAGATAATTCCTACGATAGCTGTGGTTCCGTTTCCTCCGTTTTGTACGTCGCTGAACGCGTCTTGAAAGTTCTTATCCCACACCAATTTAGTATTGTGCCGCCGCTCAATCTCCTCGAAGGTGCCGTCCTGCGTATCTGGAGCAACCGCATTTGGGTTTTTACCAGACAGGCGATCGATGTCTGCGTCCACTATGTTTCCACAGTTCAGGACGCTATTGGATGGATTTACACCTTTCACGATGCGATCAAGCTTGGCCCCGGGTGGCTGAGCAGTGTCCTTCTGTACCGATTGTTGGGGGTAATCCTTTGGACTTGACTGACTCGCACCAAAAGGAATCGGAGCCTGTTCACTAGAAGTCATCGCAGCTGGCGGGCCACTAGGACCCTTGGCCGGGGCAGGCTTGGGCCCGGGTAGGAGCGGATCAGTCACGACGATCGGCATGCCTGCCATCGGCGCGGGCGAGCTGTTGATCTTCACCATGGGACCCCAGATGGTGATCCCGCCGTCATTGATCGTGATGTGGCTGCCGCCGACCTTGAGGTTCAACGCGGCGCCCGCCTCGATGACCAGGGTCGCCCCGGCCTTGATGTACATCTGCCCGCCGGCATCGACGGTGTAGTTGGCATCGATCTTGTGCTCGGCCGAGCTCTCCGAGTGCACGCAGTGGTCACCGGCCATCTTCTCCAGCAGGCGGCCGTCGTAGGTCATGTGGGTGTCGCTCTTGTGCAGCAGCTTGAGCGTGCTGCCCAGGGTGAACTCCGAGGTCTGGTCGATAAAGTGCATCTGGTTGCCATCGATGTTGATGCTGTGATTCTTGACCACGTGCACGGAACGATCGTTCGACACCGTAATCGATTCGTTATGCCCGACCGTGCGGGTGTTGTTTGCCTCCACGCTCGTATTGAAGTCGCGCTCGGCGTGCATCACGATCTGCTCGGCGCCCATCTTGTCTTCAAACCACATCTCGTTGGCATTAGCGGCGGTGCCTTTGAGCGAGCTACGCGTCAGAATGCCCGACCGTGTGCTGAAGTCGGCAGGGCCGAATTTGGGCTTGTTCACGCCGTTGTAGGCCGAGCCCATGATGATCGGGTCATCCGGATCACCATTAAAAAACGCAACCAGGACCTCATCACCCTTGCGAGGCCAAAAGTAGGTGCCCCAGCCGCTCCCTGCCCATTGCTGGGCCACGCGCAGCCACGTGTTGTCCAGCGTGTCCTGCTTGACCCCGCGGTTCCAGAGAAACTGCACACAAACACGGCCGTCCTTGTCGACACTCATGTCCTCACCCTGCGGCGAGACCACCACTGCGGACTGCATGCCCGCGATCTCTGGACGGGCCGTCAGGGCAGGCGGCGCGAAGACCCGTGTCGCCTCGATTGCCGTGAAGCGATTTTCATACCCGCCCTCCACACCGCTGCCATCACTCTGGTAGGGCGGCACCTGTTGCGCGCCATGCACGATCTCCGTGATCAGAAACTTCTGCGCCCAGTCCTCCCGCGGATGATCGAGATCGAGCGTAGCGGCCGGGTACAGCGCGCGCGAGGTCGATGCGCCATGGTAGAGCTTGGAAGCCACGTCGGCTGAGTTGCGCTGCGCCTCCATGCTGGCATCTGCGCCGGCCGCCGGCTGTAACTGCCTGCCCAGGCCCTTGAACTGCGGCGAGCCCGCGGCGGGGTAGGTGTAGGTCTGGAAGGCGTTCTTGCCGCCAGGCCCCGGCTTGGTGCTGTTCAGCGTGTTGACAACGAAGGGCTTGTGGTTGCGCCAGTCGTAGTCCCGGCGCACATGCTGGCCAGGCACCATCGTGTCCGTCAGCCGAAAGTCGCTCACCGTAGGCCGGTAGCGCACATCATGCGACGTGTCGCCGGCAGTGAAAGACACAGGGAAGCTGTCACCCGCGTAGCCATCGCGCGAGTTCGCAAAGGTCAGGATGTGCTTGCCGGATTCCGAGTGATCGAACCAGTAAAAGATGCCGTGCTGTTCGGCAATGCGGCTCAGGAAGTCGAAGTCGCTCTCGTTGTACTGCGTCGTGTAATCGGAGGCGGTAAAGGGCTTGCCGTCGGGACTGGAGCCGGTGGTCTTGTCGCGCAGGCTCAGGCTGTAGGGCTCAAGAACCTTCTTGATCACCTCCATCGGCTTCATGTTCTGCAGGCAGCGGCAATCGACGTTCAGCGTCGCCTGCCACAGTGCCGGCACTAGATGCACTGTGAACACATCGAAGTCGGTGTAGGTCCAGTTCTGTTCCACCGAGGAAATCAAACCGTTGATCCAGCGCGGCTGGTCGGTTCCCAGCGGCTGAATGGTGACAGTGGCATTCTTGCCGATCAGCTCATCCGGAGTCACCGGGTCGTCGTCCTGGGGCAACAGCAGTTCCACCGCCATGTCGAAGAGCTGCGAAATACCTTCGGAGCCCTGCACGGATTGGATCAGCAGGGCATCGGGCGCGAGTCCACTGCAGCTGAACTGCAGAAGCCGGCCGGACTGCGTGAGTGCCGCCATCGTCTTCTCCTAAAGGGTGCTCCCCGCCGTGGCGAGTGCTTGCGTTGTGCCCCACTCATACTGCAATACGCCGCCTCTTGCCGACACCTGGACACGATCGGCTACGCGCTCCTCCACAAGACGGCTCAGGATCTCCCGCGAGAGCTCCGGCAGCATGGTGTTTGAAAGAATGTTGTCCACATTGCGGGCGCCACTCTCCACCTCCGTGCACCGCTGCGCGATCGTGTCCACCAGCGACCCGTCGCATTCGAGCCGTATGCGATGGGTCGCCAGCATGCGCCGTTCGATCTTGCCAAGCTTCAGCAGAATAATGCGCCGCAGCACCTCATCCCTCACCGGAAAGTACGGGATCACCTGCAGGCGCCCCAGAAACGCCGGCTTGAAGATCGCGTTCAGCTCAGGCCGCAACGCCGCCAGCATAGCTTCTCCGTTGGGCGTGGTCTCGGGATCGGCCGCCAGCTTCATCAGCGTGCCCGAAGCCGCATTGCTGGTGAGCAAAATAATCGTGTTGCGGAAGTCAATCTCGCGGCCTTCCCCATCCTCCATCCGGCCCTTGTCGAAGACCTGGAAGAACAGCTCCAGCACATCCGGATGCGCCTTCTCCACCTCATCCAGAAGCACCACGGAGTAGGGTCGCCGGCGTACCGCCTCGGTCAGCACGCCGCCCTCGCCGTAGCCGATATAGCCGGGCGGCGATCCCTTCAGCGTCGACACCGTGTGTGCTTCCTGGAACTCCGACATATTGATCGTGATCATATTGCGCTCGCCGCCGTAAAGCAGGTCGGCAAGCGCAATCGCAGTCTCGGTCTTTCCAACGCCTGAAGGACCTACCAGCAGAAACACGCCCTGGGGTTTCACCGGATCCTCCATGCTCGCGCGCGAGGTCAGGATGCGCTTGGCGATGGCGGACAGGGCATGGTCCTGTCCAATGACCCGCTGCTGGAGGTGCACATCGAGCGACAGCACCGCCGCAAGCTCATCCTTCAACATGTTGCCCAGCGGAATGCCGGTCCAACCCGCCAGCACCTCGGCCACCACGGAGGCATCCACCGCGACGCGCACCATGGGCGTCTCGCCCTGCAGGGCAGCCAGTTTGTCCTCGAGCCCGCGCAGGTCCGCGGAGGTGACATTCTCTTCCCCGTTCTCCAGCCGCGTCTCAAGTGCACGAATCTCTTCGACCAGATCCCTCTCCGCCTGCCATTGCAGCGTGAGTTGCTCTTTCCGGGAACGAGCCGCCGCGAGCGCAGTCTCGATCTCCCTGAGCTGTTCGGCATGGTCCACGCCCAGGGTCGTTTCTCGCTCGAGAATGCGCCCCTGTGTCTCCAGCGCAGCGATGGTGCGGGTTACCTCTTCGAGAGCCGCCGGCTGCGCATTCTGTGTCAGCGCGAGCCGCGCGCAGGCCGTATCCAGCACACTGACGGCCTTATCCGGCAGCTGCCGGCCGGCCAGGTAGCGATGCGATAGCTTGGTGGCGGCCACAATCGCCTCATCGCGGATGCGCAAACGGTGGTGCCGCTCCAGCGTTCCCACCAATCCCCGCAGCATCGTGCAGCAGACCTCTTCGGTCGGCTCCTCCACTTTCACCACCTGGAAGCGGCGGCTCAGCGCTGGATCCTTCTCGAAATACTTCTTGTACTCCGACCAGGTGGTAGCCGCAATGGTGCGCAGCTCACCGCGGGCCAGTGCCGGCTTCAGCAGGTTGGCTGCATCGTTTTGGCCCGCCGGCCCGCCCGCACCGATCATCGTGTGGGCTTCGTCAATGAACAGGATGATCGGCTCGGGAAACGAACGCACCTCCTCGATCAGCCCCTTTAGCCGGTTCTCAAACTCACCCTTCACACTCGCGCCTGCCTGCAGCAGCGCCAGATCCAACGTGCGCACGTGGACCCCCTCGAGGGCGGGTGGAACATCCCCTGCCGCCACGCGATTGGCAAAACCCTCCACCACCGCGGTCTTGCCCACCCCTGCCTCGCCGGTCAGAATGGGGTTGTTCTGCCGCCGCCGCATCAGGATGTCAATCATCTGGCGCACCTCGGCATCGCGGCCCAGCACCGGGTCAATGCGGCCCGCACGCGCATTGGCGGTCAGGTTTACGGTGTACTGGTCAAGGTAGGGAGTTTTGCCTGCTGGCGTTCCCGTGCTGCCATCCTGCTCTCCAGGCGAGACTTCAGCGTCGTCACCATCGCGCCTGCCTGCAGGGGCTGTGCTTTCGGGCGACTTCGCCGTGATGGCCGCAAATTCCGTCCGCAAGCTCTCCGGCTGTACGCGCCGCAGCTCCGCCGCGCTCTCCCGCATCAACCGGGCGAGTTCCTCGTTGCCTACCAGCGCCAGCAAGAGGTGCCCTGTGCGCAGCTTGTGGGTCTCAAACTCCACCGAAGCTACGATCCACCCTTCCAGCAACAACTTCACCAGGGAGGGCGCAAACGCCGGCGAGCGCGCGTTGCCTGCTTTCAAGCCGTCCAGCGTGCGCTGCAGGTTAGCGCTCAGCCTCGGTACATCCACTCCAAAATGCCGGCAGATCACCGAGATGTCGTTGTTTCCCGTCTCGATCGCCTTAAGAAGCACGTGCTCGATCTCAATGTCGTAGTGTGTCCGCGACACACACAGCCCGGCCGCGGCCTCCAGCAGGCTCCGCGTGGAATCGTTCAACTTTGCAATCAGCGACTTGAGATTCAGATTCACGATTCCAGTATCGTCCTCCGTTTACGGTCTGTGGAAAGCAATCTCGTAGGGGGGTCAGCTTCACGTTAGGGAAAACACGGCGTCCCCGGGATCCCGAGTCAGGGGACGCGTCTTCAGCCAGCTCACCAAACCCAGGCGGGGCCGCTCCGCCCCTGTGGCGCCCATCACACACCCCGGAGCCTCCGCCCGTTCAAGAATCAGCTGCACCTCGGTCTCATACTGGCCCGAGGTGAAAAACCGCATCCAGGTTTCTAATTGCTGGTAGGCCGCGTTGCCGGGCAAAAAACTCAGGTACGACCGCAGCGGCATGGGCCCCAGCACCACCCGGATGCGCCCATGCTGGTCCCAGATCTCGCTTCCGACCACGGTTGCCACACCCAACCGCTCACTGGCGCGTGCCGCATCGGAAAAGATGGTCTGATCGCCCTTCGGCAGCCGACGCCAGGTACCGGCAAACTGCTCCACCCGCACCGGCAATGCAAAGAAGTCTTCAAGCAGTTGCTGCAAGCTCGCTGCCGAGCGCGTATGCCTGCCCAGCAGGCCGGTGTAGGCCAGGTAGGCTCGATCCGGCAACGCCGTACGTTCCTCCAGCCCTGCCGTTCCCAGCCCCAGCATGTCGCGCAGCCGTGGCGAGAGCGTATCGCGCCCCCCTTGCTCAAAGCCGAGAAAAAAGCGGTGCTTCTCCCAACCGCGATAAAACAGCGAGATCATGCGATGGTTGAAGATGTCCAGGAACTCCGCCATAACCGTGTCCCTGTCCCGCAAAAGGCCCAGGAGGTACTCGGTATAGGTGTGGGGCAAACTCGATACCGCCGCCACCGAGCCCATGAACTGCACCACCAGCCGTGGCTGTCCGTCCGGTCCCCGGTCCAACGCATAAAGCTGGCTCGGGGGAAAGGTGAGTGTCGGCAGTGAAGAAAACCGCACTGCTTCCTGGTTCGGCGCGACAAAATACCCCACCGGACCACGCTCCCCTCCCATGCGCTGCAGAAGGCGCACGGCCTGGAAGAACTCCGTCCGGTACGGTTCCTGCTCCAGAAGGGCCGCCACCGTCGCCAGGCGACTGCTTTGCACCTCGGCCGTAGGATTCTCCGGCTCCGGATCTGTCTCCGGTCCGCGGACGGCCGTGTCCGGGGCGACAACCACGGGATCGGCACTCACAAGAGCACCTGCGATCCGGCCCGTGGAGGCCAGCTGTGCAGCGGGTCCTTCCGCAGCGACGAGCGCACGGTCAGCTGGGCAAAGCTGTTCATGGAGGCGTACCCGGCCAAAAACCGGTCCAGCACCGCCCCGAACAAAAATGCACTGCCTCCGGTGAACTGCCCTTCGTCCAGATCCAGTTCCACCGCGGTCCCCCGAGCCGGCGAGATTCCGTAGTCGGAGGCCACCATCGCAAAGTGTGGGGAGGTCCGCATCGCCCCGATCGCCCCAATCTGTTTCTGCAGAACGTCTGCCTCCCCGAAGTTATGGAGCCGCAGGATCTCCGCCAAAGCTGGCAGCCCGGCCTCGCTCAGCGAAAGGTAGTTTAGGGAGAGCAGCGAAACCAGACGCCACAACTGGCCGGTCGCCTGCGGCGGCTGCAGGGAGGGCGTGGGTCGCAGCAGCGCGGTGACCGTCTTCGCCGCGCCCACCCCCACGGCCTCGAAATCTCCCCCGGGCGCACCGAAACTGAGCCGCGAGGGCAGGTCAAAATTGGTGCAGGTGCAGCGGACCGAGAGCACATCGGCCTCCGGGTGCTGCATCCTGCTCGCGAGATCCACCACCGAGATCTGCATCGTTGAAGGCCGGCGTTCTCCACCCGCACCGCTGTCCACCGAGCGGGTGGCACTCCAGTAAAGGCCCTCGCTCGCCGAACGGCTCGCGTGACGGAAGCTGAGCAGCGGCTCCAGCGGTTCGGACACGCGCATCTGCGGGTTGGTCGCAACGACCTCATCAATCGAGTACACCTCCACCGCATCCGTGTGGCGCGAGTCCGCCGTCACCGGGTACGCCGCCCGGGTCTGCGACAGGAGGATCGGCTCCGCCATGCGCTCGAACAGATTGATGGCCGGCGTGCAGCCCAGCCGGAAGGTGTGCTGATTGATGCCGAGCTCCAGCAGTTGCTGCCGCTCGCTTCGCTCAAAGGGCGCGAACAAGAGGACCAAATCCACCTCGCGGCCAAAACGGCCACTCGCCAGCGCCTCCAATCCCCGGAGGTCAAAGAAGAGGAATTTCTCCGGAAAGGCGAAGTACTCCTGCAGTACACGGTAGCCGTCCACGGAGCGCCGATCGAAGGGCAGCACATCTTCACCCGGCCCGAAGCCGGCCATGCCGAGCTGCGCGGGATCGAGGCTCACCGCGTGCCCCTCATTCTCCGGATCTTGCAGCTGGATCTCCACGCAGCGGCTCGCCAGCAGCTCATAGAGGGGGTATACCGTCGGCGGGTCACCGGAGAGAAAGAAGCGCAGCTGCTCCACGCCCAGCTGCGCAAAGGTCACGTCAGCGAGGCATCGCAGCCGGATGCGCGCTGCTGCTGCCACCGGCCCCCCGGTCGCTGAGTGGACGGGCCGTCTGAGGCGGTTGGGTTGCCGCCACTCCGCCTCCGTGACTTGCAGGGGCCACAGCGTGACGTCGTACGCGGTCTTGAAGCGGAGTGGAACGCCGCCGGGGGTACGGTGACTCACAAGCTCCGTACCCCGGGCCACCACGGTGCCGGCATTGGCTTTGCCCGCCCCCGGATCCAGCTGACACTCCACCACTGTCATCGCGGGGGTAGGCCGCAGATAGCGCGGATAAATCAGGTTCAAGAGCGATTCGGTAAGCAGGGGAAAGTCGTCGTCGATGCGGCGGTGAACGCGCGCCGCCATGAAGGCAAATGCCTCAATCAGCCGCTCCACATGCGGATCAACCGAGGGCTGCGCATCAAACTGCAGCCGAGCTGCAATGGCCGGGTGCTGGCGCGCAAATTCACCGCCCATCTGCCGCAGATAGGTGAGTTCCCCTTCGTAATATTCAAGCAGTTCCCGGCGCATGCGTCCTACTTCACCTCATAGGCGCCGCTGGCAATCTCCAGCCGGGTGTCAAAGGTAACGTGTTCCTCACCGGTGTCCAGCCGAAGCAATCCGCGCACCTGAAAGCGCACCGTACGTGAATTGGTTTCACTGGGAGCCAGGGTGACCTCCGGGTGATGGATCCGCGGCTCAAAGGTGCGAATCGCAGTCAGAATCGCCAAAATCAGCGCCTCCGCGTTCTCGCGCCTGGTCGACAACTGCGTCAGGTCCGGCAGACCAAAGTTCGCCACAGACTTGGCCACCAGCGGGAAATCGTCAAAGGTCCCCGCCTGCGGCCGCCGTGTATTCAGCAGCCACTCCACATCCCGGCGCAGCCCCTCGCGATACAGACGCAGCGATGCCGAGCGTGTGGCTGGCCATGCGGGAGTATCCGTGAGCCGATCCAACAAGGACTGCTTTACTAAAACTTCTATCCTAGGGCGTGCCATCGTCAGCCTGCTTCCCCTCCCTCGCGACGATCCAGCCCGGCAGCGGCGACCGGGTCCAGACGGCAGAGCCGCGCAAACAGCGTATCCCGGTTTTCCGACGAACTCACTCCCCCATCCAGGCAGCGAATGGTCAGCGCGAGCGGCTTTCCCAGCAGGCTGGCCGACTCCCATCCATCGAGGGCCCGGCGCTCCAACTCTGCCATCAGGTCGGCCAAAAGCGGTTGCGCCACCTTGGGATGACCCGCCTGCAGGCATACTTCCGCAAGCTGCAGGCGGCGCTCAAATCGCAGCCGGCCGCTGGGCTGCTCTTCTGCGTCGCGGGATAGGAGCCCAATCGCCTCCGGTACGCGGCCGTTCTTCAGCAGGGCCAACGCCTGCGGAAATGCTTCCTCCGTGGCTTCACTACCCTGTTTCCGGTCCCTTTTGGAAAACCCAAAGCCCGGATGGGCGGAATTGGCGAGGAAACCTGCGATGGGCGGCTCCGGTGCGGCAGTCGGATTGCCGAGCCGCTCCGGCTGAAGAGCGCGGAGCCAGCTCTGCGTCTCCATGCTGGCCATCGGTGTGTCATCCTCCAGCAGCGCCTTGGGCAGATCCGGCAGCTGCTGCAAACAGCCGCGCACGGTGGCGACCACAACCGCAGCCAGGGCCCCGTGTCCCAGCTCCTCGGCGGCCTGCCAGAGGTAGCGATGCAGGTCCAGCCAGAGGGTCTCCGGCTGCGCCGCCATTGACTCCAGGCCGGCACGCTCCAGCGACGCCCAGTTCCCCTCCCGTGCCAGTCTGCGCAGGCTGGCCCGCACGCCCGCCGCCGGGGGCTGCCAGGCATGGTCCCGTTCCACCCGAAACAGTAGCGCGATCGCCGGTGCCGCCGCAAGCGCGTAGGCGGTCTCCGGTGACGCCGAATCCCGGCTCAGGAAGCGCACCGCACCGGCCACCTGCGCCAGCGCAGCCGGCCGGCTCTCCGGCTCCGTCCCCGGCGTGGACGGGAGTGGGGCTGCCTCCGACCGAGCCGGACCGAGGCCTCCCCGCGGTAAGGACGCCTCTACTCCTTCTAATCCCTCTACTTCGCTCCGCGTCGTTTCGGGGGCCCCGTCATCGGACTTAACAAGGGGGTCGGACATTTCCACCGCTGGCTCCACATTCTCCGGAACCGGTTGCGGATCAGGATCCAGCCTGCGCTTTTCGGCAAGAATGCCCGCCGCGAAACGTCCCACATCCTCCATCGCGGACTTCAGGCGCACAAAACTGGGTGGATCGTCGCCGTAGCGGTCCGCATGGAACGCATCCAGTGCGTCCAGAGCCTCTGTCCCCTGCCCGAGAGCAGCGTCGATCTCCGCATAGAAACTCTTGGGCGTCTCCGCAATCGCAGCATCGAAGTCCTCAGGCAGCACACGGCCACGCGCCACGGCATCGCTGCGCAGGTCTTTTTTATCCTGGGTTGTCGCGTCCTTCTCATACCCCAGAGCCCGGGCGTCCCGCGCCTGAAGGTAAGTGATCCCGCTGCGGGTCAACGGGAGCAGCCTCAGCTGGACTGCCAGCTGGGCGGCGGCGCTTTCCAGCGCGCCCACCCTGCGCCCCAGGTCGCCGTCGTCGTCCCGTAGCGGGAAGAGTCCCTCCCAGAACGTCTCCTGCAGTTCTCGCAGAAGGGCAAGAAGCGGCGTAAGTTCAGAAAACCCCTCATGCCGCAGCAGGGATTCGCCGTACCATCCGGCCAGCCGCAGATCCTTGGAACGCGTCGCCAGCGCCTCGCCGGCCAGCCGGAGGACCAGCGGACGATCCGCCTTTTTGAGAGCGCGGCTCCACGTGCCGGTGGGCAGCGAATCATCATCCTCGGTACGGGCTTCCTTGATCTGGTCGAAAAGCTTGTCGTAAGCAAGATCGACTCCGGCAGGGGCCACATCCGAAATAGGCAGGAGGAGATCGTCGCGGAAGGGCATGCACGGCTACCTTTGCCCTTCGGCGTAGTTCTCCCAGGTAACGGTGCGCAGTTCCAGAAACGCCCGCTCGTCATCGTCCACCTGAAAGATCTTTTGGCCCTCTGGCGCCTCGGCAACCTCGGCAACCCCGGACAGCACCGTCCAAACTGTAGCTCGCCCAAGGCGAACGGCATCCTCGGCATGGCGATGTGCCGCCGGGCTCAGCACCGGCAGAAAGACCTCGCCCATCTCCTGAAACGGAGCGCCCGGGACAAGCGTTACGCGTCCTCGTGCCCAGAGCAGGTCGCGCAGCGTCGCGGGAGCTTCGATCTGCAGCCCCTGTACAAATCGCAAGGGTACCCAGGTGTAGCTGCCCGCTACGAAGAGTTCAAGGTGGTCGCCAATGCGAGGGTCCCCGTCCGTGAGGTCGGCGAAAGGCTGCCCATTACAGGTGCCTCTGCCAGCAGGACCCGCCGGTGTGCCCGGCAGCTCGCCGGAAAGAAACATATGCTCGCGCGTGCGTTGAGCGTGCAGCGCGCTGCGGTACGCGAGTAGGCCCAGGTTCGCTTGGCTGCTCGCCTGGTTCGCGAGCACATCCAGCTGCTTTTCCGCTCTGTCGTATTGGCCGGCAAAGCAGAGAAGCTCGAACAGAAAAGTTCGGCGCTGGGGGTCGAGCGGATCGGACCGCAACTCTTCCCCCAGCACCTCGATTGCTCGATCCAACTCCCCCGCCCGGTAGTGCTCGTGTGGGGTCATGGGTCTGCTTAGGCTTGTTTATTTGCCTTCAGGTCGTAGCTCACCGCTCCAACGCTGGTCAGGTTACCCTGTTCATTCTGCTTGGAGTAGTCCACCTTAATGGTGTTGTAGGAGAACGAGATCGTCTCGGTTGGAATCTCCGTGGAAGCGTTGATCTTTTGGCTGGTGACAAAGAGCTCGGTAAAGTTGAGGGTAAGAAACGGCTTGCCGGCCGAACCGGACTTCACCGCGCTCAGGACACCCGTGGTGACGTGGGTTCCCAGCAGCATGGACTTGAAGATCTCCGGGCTGGATGAGTCGTAGTACTTGGTAATGGTGAACTCATCCAGACTCACTTTGCCTGCACCCGAGCCGCCGGTACCGGCTACCGAGGTGGTTTGCGTGCCACCCCAATTGAACGAAAGCACGCTGATCTGGTTCTGGAAGTTCTGATCGACGGATTCACCCGTGATGGAATCCAGCTTGAGGAAGTAATCCACTGCCATAGAAACCTTCTCCTTTTCTGCTCCTTAACGAAACCGCGAAGACGTACCAAACTAGGTAGCGCTACTTCGCCGGGGGCGGCAGGTCAGCGACCAGACGCAGGGACACAGTGAGCTCATCGAGTTGGAAATGCGGCTTAAGGAAAGCAACGGCGCGCAGGGCACCGGCGTTGCCCGGCACCTCCATGACCTCGATCCGCGCATCGCGCAATGGTTTCTCTGCTTTGGCCGCGGGCGACGCATTGTCATTCGCGACCACATAGTTCGTGACCCAGGTGTTGAGGTATTTCTCCGCTTGGGAGCGGCTCATGGTGCTGCCGAGCTTGTCGCGCATGATCGCCTTCAGATAATGCGCAAAACGCGACATCGCCATGATGTAGGGCAGCTGTGCAGAAAGCCGGGAGTTGGCATTGGCCTCATCCTTGTCATACAGCTTCGGCCTGTTTACCGTCTGCACGCTGAAAAACGCTGCGTAATCCGTACCCTTGCAGTGAACCAGAGGAACCAGCCCCTGATCGGCGAGTTCCTTTTCTCGGCGGTCGGTGATTGAAACCTCCGTCGGACACTTCAGGGCAACGTCGCCTTCATCGGTACGAAAGTTGTGCGCCGTCAGACCCTCGACCAGGCCGCCGTTCTCCACGCCGCGGATGGAAGCGCACCATCCGAACTTTGCGAACGAAGCGGTCATCCGTGCAGCCAACGCATACGCCGCGTTGCCCCACAGATACTTCGAATGGTCGCGCCCGTCCACATCTTCTTCGTAATCAAACGCTTCAATCGTCTTGGTGTCGCGGCCATACGGCTGCCGCATGAGCACATGGGGTAGCGTCAGGGCGACGTAGCGGGAATCGTCAGACTGCCGGAAGCTCTTCCACTTCGCATACTCGGTACTGTCAAAGATCTTCGACATGTCCCGAGGGGCGCCCAGCTGCGTGTACTCACTCAGGTTGAGCAACTCCGGCGAAGCCGCGGAGATAAACGGTGCGTGCGCGGAGGAGGCGACCTGGGCGATCCGCTCCAGAAGTTCAATGTCCTCGGGGCCGCGACCAAACTCATAGTCGCCGACCAACGCCGCGAAGGGCGCACCGCCGAAGACGCCAAACTCTTCTTCATAGGCCTTCTTGAACAGCGCACTTTGGTCGAACTCGGGGGCACGCTGCAGATCACGGAGCAGGTCCTTTTTCGAAACGTTCAGCACCTTCAACTTCAGCTGATCATTGGTTTCGCTCTGATCCAGGAGGTAGCGAATGCCGCGCCAGGTGGCTTCCAGCTGCTGAAACGCCGGGTGGTGCATCACTTCGTTCAGCTGCACGCTGATGAGGCGATCGATCTGCGCGAGACGGGCAGAAATTGTCGCTTCAGCATCTTTGCTGAGCGACATCTGGCCCTCCAACACCTGGTTGACAAACTCCTTGACCAGATCGCGCCCGCGCTCGAGCGAACTGGCGTCACGGTGAAAGCGGCCCTGCGCCACAATCGAATCCAGCAGGGTCGTCGACTGCGCCTGTTCAGCGGGCGCCGCATCCGGTGCCGGAGTAAATGACGGGCTACTCATGGGAGTCCTCCTTGCCCTGGGCCAGCTCGCCCTTCAACTTCTCGCGAGCTTCGGTGCTGGATACGGCGTCAAAGAGCATCTCGTCGAGCTTCTCATTACCCTGCAGGGTGCCCCGAAGGTCTGCCAGCCGGGTACGCAGCTCCAGGAGGTCACGCAGCGGCTTCACCTGTTTGGCGACATTTTCGGGAGAAAAGTCGTCCATGCTCTCGAAATGCAGGTTCACCTTCACCTGGCCGGCGTTCGGGTCGTCACTGAGCTTGTTGGCGACAGAGTACGCCAAGTGCGGCTGCATACCCCGTAAAACGCTGTCGAAGTTGTCAGGAGTAATCTCGACGAACTTGCGGTCTCTAAGAGCCACCAGCGGCGTCTCGGGCTGGCCGCTGAGATCGCCCAGGATGCCCATCACAAACGGCAGCTCCTTCATCTCAATGGCGTTGCCCACCTCCACGTCGTAGGTGATGTGAACGCGCGGCGACCGAACCCGGTCCAGTTTGTGTTGTGTGCTCTCCCTTGCCATGGGAACCCCTTTGGTCAACTCCCACCAAGAGACCACAAGCAGGGAGGGAAGTAAAGTAATGTACGTCAAAAATTGCGCAGAGACCGACCGGCAGGGTCGCGGACGAAGCAAACGGCAGGCTGGAGAGCAGGACGCCTACACTTTCGTCACCTTGCACCCATGCGGCGGCTCCCGCAGAATGAGGAAGCGCCGTCCGGCGTCTTTTCCCGCATCACTTCCCGCCTTCCAGAACCCCGCGAATCTGTCCGACCCCAAAAGGAGGCTTCCATGCGGCAGCTACAGCCCGTCATCTGGTCCAAGGGGACCCTGCTTTCCCCGCAACACCTCCAGGCACAGGAGCGCTTTGTGCAGGACACCCTGCGCTTCTATATGGAGTCGCTCGGCGACGTCGTATGGGGATTTGGGCACCTGCAGCCGGACCCGCGCTCGATCGCCGATGGGATACTGACAGTGGTCTCGGCTCGGGGCGTTTTCCCGGATGCGGCACCTTTTGATTTTCCCGCCTGCGAACCCGCGCCGGCCAGCCGCGCCCTGGAGCCCTGCTTCGCCAACGGCCGTACCAGTTGCACCTTCTTTCTCGCCGTACCCGAGTACCGTCTTTCGGCGATGAACATCGCGGTAAACCGCTCCGGGGTCAGCACCCGCTTTAAAGCGAACGTGCAATGGGTGCGTGACGAAACAGCCTCGGGAACCCGCGAAAAGCCTATCCAGGTCGCGCAAAAGAACCTGCAGCTGCTGGCCGAGGGCGAGTCCCTGGAAGGGGCCGTCCTGCTGCCCTGCGCCCGTGTGCTGCGTACCGAGACCGGGGCATTCGCTGAGGACGCGACCTTTGTGCCTCCCCTTCTGGATCTCCACGCGAGCGTGGTGCTCGAAAATATTCTCCGCGGCCTGCTGGAGATGCTCGTAACCCGGGGTGCGCAGCTGACCGGAGCACGCCAGGGCAAGCGCGAGGCCCTGCCCGACTTCTCCGCAGCGGACATCGTCACCTTCTGGCTGCTGTACACGATCAACAGCCACCTGCCGCGCCTGCGCCACCTCCTGCAGACGGCCGCCGTGACTCCGTCGCGCCTCTTCCAGGAACTCAGCCATCTGGCGGGATCGCTCGCCGCCTTCTCAAAGACGATCGACCCTCGCGATCTTCCCCGGTACACCCACGAAGATCCCGGGCCACCCTTTCGCGATCTCGATGCCAAGATCCGGATCATGCTGGACACCGTTGTACCCACCCAGTTCGTCGCGCTGCCCCTGCGGCGGTTGCGGGACGCCATCTATACGACCGCTATCGAACGCGATGATTTGCTCGAAAACACAAGGCTCTACCTTGGGGTTCGCTCGGACCTGCGCAATCTCGACGTCATCGAACGCGCGCCGAAGCTGTTGAAACTGTCCTCGGCCACACAAATCGAGGACCTTGTGCGCCATGCGCTGCCAGGCATGCGCCTGATGCACGTGGCCCATCCCCCGCGCGCTATCCCGGTCAAGGTGCGCCAGCAATACTTCGCCCTCGAGCAGAGTGGCCAGGCGTGGGCCTCCGTGCTCCGGGCACGGAATTTTGCGGTCTATGCACCTTCAGAGTTCCTCAATCCCAGCCTGGAACTCATCATCCTGCTGCCGGAGACTGCGTCCAGCTCTTAAGGAAACAACGGCTGGACGTCGTAGAGGCGTCATCTCGACCGGAGCAAGACGGTTTCTCTGTCTTGCGGAGTGGAGAGACCCCTGTTCCCTGTGTTTGGATCGGCTATAAGTCCCCGGCTTCACCGGACGGAAGACAGGGGGCTCACCACTGCGCTGACAACGTCAGCTCCGGTCGAGATGACACATCTGCCGACGTAACCTAAATGTCGAGACACCCTAGCGCTGCAGGAGCACCGCCACCAGGGCAATCACCAGGATCACGATGATCGCGATCAGGATCAGGGGCAGCAGCTGCCCGCGGGAGCGCAGCTTACCCTCGCCCTTCCCGCCCTCCAGCTGCGCCGGGGACGGTGCGGCGACAAAAGCTGCCGGCCCATGCACGTGCAGTCCCGGAACGGGTCCGAGCCCTGGGACGTGGGAGTTCACCTGCGAAAGATGCGGCGGCACCGGCTGGGCGAGATGCGGCGGCATGTGGGGGAGGTGTGGCATCGGGGGCGAGCCCCACGGCGGAAGCGGAGCGCCGGCCGCAGAGACCGGCGGCCGCGACGGTGCCTGAGGCTCGGGAGGGTGGCTTCCCGCCACGGCCTGCGATCCCAGGCCGCTCTCCCGCAATGCCGAGGCCTGCAGAACGCGGGTGAAGTCACCCGGTCCGGAGGGTGCCGGCGGGGTCTTGGCGATCATCCTCTGCACCGACTCCGGCGGTGTAAAGGCCACGGTAGCTCCGGAGGATGACGGCCCCCCGGCAGCTTCGCGCGCGGGCAGCAGAGGCTCGGGTGCTGCCCCCGCGGCGGGAATACCATCCAGCGCTCGCAAAAGCTGGGTGAGCGAGTTCAGTTCGCCGTCCTCCATGGCCTGGGGCGGCTGCGGTGAGGAGGCCGTCCACTGCCCTGCCGGGGGTCTGGCCGCCTGGGAGCCCACTGGCTGAAATGGCGGGAGGGCGCTGGCCGGGGGCGTCTGCCCCCCCGGGACAGTGCGCCCCAGTGGAGGGTAATCGGCCGCCTGGTTGAGCTCCGGTGACGGATTCCTGTCCAGGGCGGCGAAGAGTTGCGTAAAACTGGTCTGGGGATCGCCCGCTGCCGTGAGGCGTTGCGGTTCCTGGGATCCCACATCCCATCCCGTCACCGGGGCCGGCCTGCGCCCGGCATCTGGCGGGGCGGCTGGTGGGGTGAAAGGCGCGGCCGCGGACGAAACCGTTGAAGTTGGGGCAGGCAGAACGAGGGACGGCGACGCAGGCGGCGACATCGATTCAGACGGAGCCAGTGCCTCAAAGAGACGTGTGAAGCTGGACGGCTCGGCGGGATGCGCGGAAGGGTCCGCTGAGGAAGTCGGCTCCTGTCTGACCTGTCCGGTTGGGAGCTCTTCGAGACGGGCCAACGGCGGTGATTCCGGCGAGGGCGCGGGGGGTACGGCGTCCGGCACGTGCAACACGCTGAGCAGCTGCGTAAACTCCCCGGCGGCCTGCGGAGGAGCCGGCGTGCCCGGGTAGGGCAAGCTTTGCAGCAGCCGCTCCAGGGAGCTCTTTGACTCGGCGTCGCTCTCATCCTGGGCCTGGAACTTCACCTCGTGCACTACCACCGACGGTGCAATGGGCCTGGGCGGCAGCTCCGGCAAGGACGTGCGTGAGGGCTCAGCTGGCCAGGCAGCCGGACGGGGGGAGGCCGGTTCGGCATTCGCTGCCGGCTGGGTGGGTAAAACCCCAAAGATGCCGGTTGCGCCGGGGACGGACTCGGGCGTCCCGGCTGCCTCGGACTGGGGCGGATGGTTTCGCTGATTTTCGCTCATCACGCAACTCTCGCTATGGCGGTGAACCTCCCAGGCCGGGCGATCGATCTCCCGGCATCGAGTGCTCTGCCC
This sequence comes from uncultured Bryocella sp., assembly GCA_964236545.1. Classification (GTDB taxonomy): domain Bacteria; phylum Acidobacteriota; class Terriglobia; order Terriglobales; family Acidobacteriaceae; genus Granulicella. The sequence continues at coordinate 21,205 of CAXSCE010000028.1, read as the reverse complement.
CCGATAAGCATAGCCGCGATTCCCTGCGTGGCGGCCTACATCAATTGCAGTACCGGTCCCGCGAAGGGGCTGGTACATTGACCACAGCGTACCCGTCCCCTTCGGCAGGGCTTCTTGTCCACTAGCGCCGATGCGCCGGCAGGGATCCGTTGCCGGACACTTCCCATTTAGGTTTGGTGCATGAGGTATCTGTCGCAGGTCGTCTGGTCGGAGGGCATGCACCTCAGCCCGCAGCACTTCGAAACACAGAGTCGTTACTTTGAAGATCTCCTTTGGTTTCTGAACAGCAACCTGCGTAGCTATCCGTGGGGTTTTCTCAGCCTGTCCCTGGACATCGAAGCGGTTCGTAACGGGCTGCTGGTAATCCGCGATGCTGCCGGCATCTTCCCGGACGGTCTATCCTTCGAGATCCCAGACAGCGACCCGGCCCCGGAGCCCCTGCGCCTTCGCGACCTCTTCGGCCCCCTGGATAGGAGCATCACGGTGCAGCTGCGCGTTTCGCTGCGTGGGGACGGTGTGCTCACGGCGATCGCTGCCGGCATGGCCACCCGGTATGTCGGTGTGGAGCAGGTCATGCGGGACGAGACGATCTCCGACGATGAGTACCCGGTCACTCTGGGCCGAAAAAATCTGCGCCTGACCGGCACCGGTCCCGGCTCCGGCGGGGAACTCTCGCTCCCGGTCGCTCGGATCGTGCGCGATGGGGAGGGCGGCTTCGCCATTGACCGGACCTTTTTGCCTCCCCTGCTGCGCCTGGGGGCGTCCGAGGAGCTGCGGCTCCGGATGGGGCGGCTGGCAGCTGCGCTTGAAGCCAAGATCGATACGACACGCAGCGGCAAGAAGAGCGGTGGGCGCTTTGAAGCGGGCACTTCCGCGCTCGACGTCGCCAGCTACTGGTTTCTGCACACGCTCTGCACCTCCCTTCCCGCACTGCGGGAGCACCTCGGCAACCGCCACGTTCACCCGGAGGACGTCTATCTCACCCTGGCCGAGCTGGCCGGGGCGCTCTGCACCTTCGCTCCGGACTCCGACCCGGCCCTGCTGCCTGCCTACCATCACCTTGAACTCCATGAGATCTTTCGGGCGCTGGAAGACCACATCTATCGCCACCTGGACTACGTGGTTCCGTCAAACACCCTGACCTTGGCCTTCCGGCAAACCGAGCAGTACGTGTATGTTGCTCCGGTGACCGATCAGCGCACCTTCCGCAGATCCCGCTGGATCCTGGGTATCCGGTCGGATGTTCCGGAGACCACGCTGATGCGTTCTGTCCCGACGCTCGCCAAAATCTGTTCCGGCGAGGGCGTGGTGAAACTGGTGCAGCGCGCCCTCCAGGGGCTGACGTTACAGCACCTGCCCCACCCGCCTGCAGCGATTGCGGCACAGGCCGATATGCAATATTTCTCCATCGACCGTGGTGGGCCCTGCTGGGAGCACATCCTGGCCACCAAAGAAGTGGGTGTCTACCTTCCCGGCGAGCTCGGGCATCCGGTCTTTGAGATCACCATCCTCATGGAGATCGACGCATGAAGGACATAACGGCCCTCCCCGCGATGCGCAAGAGCAACCTGGCTTCGTCATACCAGGACGTGATGACCGTCGTGCTCCGGGTACGCTTCCGCACGCAGCGCGTGGCCGACGCCGAGGCCTTTCGCGACAGCGTGCGCAAAATGATCGCCGCGGCCACCACCCAGGCGCGCCGCCAGGGGTATAGCGACGCCACGACTCAGATGGCCCTCTACGCCATCGTCGGTTTCCTGGATGAGAGTGTGCTGAACTCCCATGACCCCACGTTTTCCGACTGGCTGCGGCGGCCTCTGCAGGAGGAGCTGTTCGGCGGACACTTCGCGGGCGAGTACTTCTACCGACACCTCACCAAACTGCTGAGCGATCCGGACTCGGCCGAGGGCGCCGATGCACTCGAGCTGCACGCCTTTTGTCTGCTGCTGGGGTACCGCGGCAAGTTCGCCTTCGGCAGCGATGGCGAGGTGCACTCGCTGCTGGGACAGATCCGTGGCAAGATCGCGCGGGTACGCGGACCTTTTGCCCTGGCTCGGGTGGAACAGGCGCCCCCCGTGGCCAAAGCGCCATCTACTGACGTCTGGTTCCGCACGCTGGCCTTGACCGCGGCCATCCTGCTGATCGTCTGTGCTCTGGCGTTCTTTGCGTTCCGGTCCGTTCTGGGCAGTTCTTCCTCAGCATCCGCCCGACCCATCCCGGCGGTTACGGCCTTCGGAGGTACCGCCGCATGAACAGCCGGCACACAAGGACCGCCGTGCTGATCTTTGCCGCGTTCATGCTGGTGCTCGTCCCGCTCAGCACGAAACTCGGCTTCGGGGGCAACCGGCGGCTGATCTTTCTGCTGATCGCAGGTCTGGTTGTCGCTCTCTCCTGCGCTGGCTCGCTCTGGTATCTGCGGGGCCGCTCGGGGGAGACCGCCTCCCCGGATAATCCTGAACTTAAGGAACTGGAGCTGCTCGTCCGCTCAGCCGACGCGCGACTGAAGCAATCGCACGCCGCTCTGGGCAGTGCGGCCTCCCGGGGTGTGGCTTCCCTGCCGTTGATCTACATGCTGGGCGACGAGAACTCCGCCAAGACCCAGACAGTGCTGCAGGCTGAACTTGAACCGGAGTTGCTCGCGGGCGCGGTTTTCCGTGATGGGGCGGTCGAGCCCACGGCCCTGGTCAACGTCTGGTACACCCGCTCTGCGGCCATCGTCGAAGCCGGAGGCAAGCTCTTCGGCCGCAGGGAACTATGGCAGAAGCTGGTGCAGCTGACCCAACCCCGGAGATGGCGGGCCGCCCTGCGCGGCAATGACCGGCTGCCGGCCCGGGCGGTGGTGGTCTGCGTCAGCCTGGAGCATCTGCTCACCGTCGCGGCCGGCTCGGAGGGGCTGCGGTCCAGGGCGCAAACGATCAACGACCGTCTGCGCCAGGTCTCGGAGACCATCGGCATCTCGTTGCCGGTGTATGTCCTGTTCACCAAGCTGGACACGGTGCCCGCCTTTCCGGAGTTCGCCGCCAATCTGACCGACGCGGACGTGCGCCAGCCCGTGGGCGCGCTGCTGCCCCGCGTTGACGCGGGAGCGGGCCTGTACCGCGAGCGTGCCGCGGCCGAGATCTCCGCGCGCTTTGAAGAGCTCTGTTACAGCCTGGGCGAGTATCGGCTGGAACTGCTCAGCCGCGGCGGAGCTGCCGCCGACTTGGCCCGCGCCTACGAGTTTCCTCGCGAGCTGCGCAAGCTGCAGGGGCAGATCGTCGATCTGCTTGTGGGTGCAGGCCGGCCCAGTCAGCTGGGCGTAAACCCGTTTCTGCGCGGCTTTTTCTTCACCGGCGTGCGTGCGCGCCTGAGCGAAGATACCCCTGACGGCAGCGGACAGGTACGCGCGTCCTCGGCGTCCTCGGTGGGTGTCGACCTTCCAGGAGCGGTCTTCAGCCGGGGCACCACGGCCCGGCGCCGGCCGCAGTGGGTGTTTTTACCGCACCTCTTCTCGCAGGTCCTGCTGGCAGACCGCTCAGCCCTGGAGACCAGCCAAAGCTCCACCAAGGTCAAGATTTTGAAGCGGAGCCTGGCCGGCGCGGTGGCGCTGGGGCTGCTGGTGTACCTCACCGGCCTGGTGGTCTCGTTCAGCCGCAACTCGGCCCTGGAGTCCCGGCTCACCGTAGCCGCGGCTCTCCCGAACGGCCCGGTTCACAGTGAGTCACCCAATCTGACCTATCTGGACAACCTCGAGCAGCTGCGCCTGGTCTTTAACGACATCGCCGCCCTTCGGGCAAATGGCGCACCGCTCTCCTACCGCTGGGGGCTGTTCGATGGCGACCGCCTGTTCGGCTCCGCCTGCACCATCTACGGCGAGCGTTTCCGCACGGCGCTACTTGCACCCACGGAGGCCAACCTCGTCGCACATTTCCAATCATTGCCGGCAACGCCCCAGCCCACCGACGACTACACCGCCGCCTACATTCCGCTGCGGGCCTACCTGATCACCACGACCTACCCCTCCCGCAGCACCGCCGACTTCCTTCCCGGGGCCGTCCGAACTGCCTGGGCGGGAAGTCACACGGTGAGTCCCGAAACAGCTCGCCTTGCCGAAAGGCAGTTCCGGACCTACGCCGACTATCTCCATGCCCCGAATGCCGCTTCGGATGTCGCTAGCGCTGCTGCCCCCGACGCGTGCATGGCGTCGCTCGGCGGGCCGCCACAGGCCGGCCCCGTGCAACAGGCGCGGGTCTACCTGAACCACTTCCAGGGTCTGCAGCAGGTCTACCTGAGCATGAAAACCGCGGCGGATCGCCGCTTTCCGGCAATCCGATTCAATGAGCAGTTTCCGGGCTCGGCGCGATACGTGGTCGACCCCTACCCGGTGGAGGGCGCCTTCACCCACGACGGGTGGGAGTTCATGCAGAACGCCTTCGCGCACCCGGAGCCGTACACGAGCGGTGAGGCCTGGGTGTTGGGTCCGGTGGGCGCCGGCCCCATCGACCTCGCACGGCTCCGGGCGGAGCTGCCCGCGCAATACCAGAACGAATTCCTGAACGCCTGGCGCACCTACCTGAAGAGCGCGCATGTGGTGCCATCGGGCAGCTTCCCGGACGCGAAAGACAAGCTCCATCAGATCGACAGCCCGTCCTCCAGTCTTCTGGAACTTTTCCAGCTGATTTCGGTCAATACCGCTGTGGCGAACCCGGTATTCAGCCAGCCCTTCCAAGCGCCCCAGACCGTCGTCCCCCCAGCGAAGCCCCTGCCGGCGAACTCGGGCTATATGCAGGGGCTACAGGGATTGGAGAGCGCCATCAACTCCATGCTGCTGGTTCCCAACAGCGCCAACAATCCGGCGGCGGTCTCGCCGGTGATCACGGCGGCCTCCCAGGCAGAGTCGGCGGTGGAGTCGCTGCGAAGCGGCTTTTCGCCCCCGGACCCGGTGGGCGGCATGGACCTTACCTCCGAACGGCTCCTGCTCGCTCCCATTCGCTCCGTCGAGGAGTTGGCCAGGCAGGCGCCGGCCCGCGCGGCCGGGGGTGGCGGCCAGGCCCTCTGCGCAGCCGTCTCTCCCGTGCTGAACAAATTTCCTTTCAACCCGGATGGCCGCACGGACGCCACGATGGCAGAGATCGGGGAGGTCTTTCAGCCGGAAAAGGGTGCGCTGGCCCAGTACGCCGGACGCCTGAGCGACACAGTTGTGCTGCAGGGCGGCACCTGGATGCAGACGCCCGGCTCCATGGTCAGGGTCAACCCGGCGTTTCTGCGCTTCCTGAACGCCGCGCAAACGATCTCCGAGCTGTTTTTTCCGGCCGGCGGGGCGCAACCGCAGCTCAACTTCAGCTTGACTCAGGAGGCTACGGCTAACCTGCCTCCGGCAACGCTGTCGGTCAACAATACCGTGCTGAACACCCCCGGCCAGAGCAAGGCGTTCACCTGGACTTTTGCTCCGGGGGGCTCCATCCGTCTCACGGGGGCAGGCAACAGCATGACGCCGCCGACCGGCCCTTGGTCGCTCTTTCACCTCGCCTACCAGCTTGCCCGGCATCCCGCCCCAAACCGGCTGGAATTCGTTTTCGAGGTGAATGGCCATGCCGTAACCAGCCCGGCGGGAGTGCCGCTGGATTACAGATATGACGTCGGCGGCAGCGGCGCCTCTCTGCTGAACCCGGCCTTTATGCGAGGGGCGCTGCGCTGCACCACGCGGGTGGCCCAATGAGCTGGGAGGGAGGCGCCGTTGCCGGCTAGGATCTCCGTTGCGGCGCTGAGTGACGTGGGCTGCGTCCGCGCCAACAACGAGGACAGCTTTGGCTACGATTCGGCCCACGGCCTCTACGTCGTCTGCGACGGTATGGGTGGGATGGCTGCCGGCGAGGTTGCCAGTTCGCTGGCCTGCAGTACCTGCATAAGTGTTTACGCGACCCAACCGCCGGACACGCCTACGGAAGTCAGGCTTTCTGAAGCCATTCAGCTCGCGCACGTCGCGGTCCGCGAGAACGGCCGGCTGCGCCCGGAGCTGAAGGGCATGGGCACCACCCTGGTCGCGGCGGCGGTGCAAGGGGGCAAACTGCTGGTCGGCAATGTCGGCGACAGCCGCGCTTTCATGTTGAAGGACGGCGGCTGCATGCAGCTGACTGTGGACCACTCGTACTCCAACGAACTTATCCGCAGCGGCGCGGTGCGTTTGGAGGAATTGGGGAGCGAACGTCTGCAAGGCTTTGGATCCGTGATCACCCGCGCCCTGGGCTCCCCGGATGTCTTGGAACCGGACTTCTTCTTCATGGATCTGAGCGATGGCGACGTCGTGCTGCTGGCCAGCGACGGCCTAACCCGGTACCTCGATGCCAAGGGGATTGCTCAGTTGGTCAGATTTGGAGGCGCCGACGCGCTGGAGGCCTCCTGTCAGCGGCTGGTGGCCACGGCCAAGCAGCACGGTGGGGTCGACAACATCACCTGCATGCTGCTGCAGTACCGTGACCTCCCCTCTTGAAATCTCTATCCCGCCCAGGCCGAGCGGTTTAGCATAGGCGGGGAGGATTTCCCCATGCCCCCGGCCGCCCGGCTCACGGATATGCACGTCTGCCCCAACGGCGGCGGTCCGGTCACCGCGGCCGGCGATCACACCGTTCTTATTGCCGGGTTGCCCGCGGCGCGGATGGGCGATGTGTGTGCATGCTCGGGCCCGGACATGATCGTCATGGGCTGCCCGACTGTTCTGATCGGCGGACAGATGGCCGCTCGCCTCGGCGACCCAACCTCGCATGGCGGAACCCTTGTCAGTGGCGCGCCCACGGTCATCATTGGCCTGACCGCGCAGGCAGGGGCGCTGGCGGGCGCGGCCGGAAACGGTGCGCCCTTTGCCAGCAAATGCGCCACATGAGGCTGGAACTATTGGTGCTCACTGGGCCGGACGCTGGTCGCCGGCTAAGCCTGGGTCCCGCGGCGGTGGTGTTGGGCCGCTCCGCGCTGGTGACCCTGCCCTTTCCCCACGATTCCTTTCTCTCCGGCGCCCATGTGCAGCTGCTCGCCGCGCCGGACGGCAGCGGGGTGCGCATCACCGATCTCCGCAGCACCAACGGCACTTTTCTGAATGGTGCGCGGGTGGACGATGTCCTGGCCGTTCCCGGCGATGTCCTCCGGGTGGGCTCGCTGGCCCTTCGGATCGTCCCCGCCCTGGCGCCTTCGCTGGAAGGTGAGCCAGTCCTGTCCGAGGCACGCGACCCACAATCGGGGGAGACCGGCACCGAGGACCTGGTCTCGAAGTTAACCGGAAGCAGAACGCCGCTCTTCTGTGTTGTCGATGCCGCCGTGGATCCGGTGATCCTGGAGCATCTGCAGAGTGGCCTGCAGCAGCGGGAGCCGGGCCATGCGCTCCAATCCCTCTATGAGGGCCACGGCGCGCACGAACTGGCCCCCTGGGCTCCTTACCTGCTCGCCCTGCCACGGGACTCCACCCTGCTCCGCACTCTGCTCCGCGAGGGTTGGGGCAAGGCCTGGGGATGTTACTGCACCGCGCACGTGCCTTTTGCGGAGCTGCGGCGGCATCTGCGGCGTTTTCTCACCGTGCGCCTGGAAGCGGGGCCTCAGGTGTACTTTCGCTTTTACGACCCCCGCGTGCTCCGGGAGTTCCTCCCCACGGCCACCCACGCAGAGCTCCTGCACTTCTTCGGACCGGTCGGAGAATGGCTGTTTGAGGGTGCCCACGCGGAGAGTCTACTGAGGAATCGCTGTACGAACGAAGGTTTGGTTACCGAAGTGCTTCCGCTTCGCGGCCAAGATCGTTAAACTACGTCCCAATCGCTACAACGCAGTCGCAGGCCAGATACCATACAAGAAACAGCATCGCGACGGCTCCTTTATGAACCCTACGAGTCAACTGACACAGATAGGCAAGTACAAAATCCTGTCGGAGCTCGGCCGGGGCGGCATGGGCGTGGTGTACCGCGCCGAAGACAAGTTCATCGGCCGCGAGGTGGCCATCAAGACCCTGGCCGACACCACGCCGGAGATGCGGCAGCGCTTTGCCATTGAGGCCCGGTCCGGTGTCCTGAACCATCCCAACATCGTCACCATCTACGACTTTGGCGAGCACGAGGGCAATCCCTACATCGTAATGGAGTTCCTGCGCGGTTTGACCCTGGACCGGATCGTCAAGGAAAACCATCCGCTCGCCCTGGTGGACAAACTGGACATTATCCGGCAGGTCTGCGAGGGGCTGGGGTATGCGCACTTGCGCGGCGTTGTCCACCGCGACATCAAGCCTGCCAACGTGGTTCTGCTGCAGAATGGCGGCGTCAAGCTGGTCGACTTCGGCATTGCACAACTGGAAAGCCTCTCCGGTCACACCGTGGCCGGCTCGGTCATCGGCACCTACCAGTACCTCTCTCCGGAGAGGCTGAAGGGAGAGATATCCGATGGTCGGGGAGATATCTGGAGTGCGGGTGTTCTGCTCTACCTGCTGCTGACCGGAACGCTGCCCTTCCCCGGTGAGGACATCTCTGCGCTGCATCGGGTCATCACCGACCCGTACCCACCACTGGGGTCACTGCTGTCCACTGCCTACCCGGAGTCGCTGGATCACATCGTGGCCAGGGCGCTGGCGAAGAATCCGGCTGAGCGCTACGCCACGGCGCTTGAGATGTCGGGCGATCTGGAGGACGCGCGTGATGCCCTTCGCCTGTCCAGGGTGGAGGACCTCTTGGGGCAGGCGCGCAGCCTGATCGACGGGGATGAACTGCTGCGCGCTCGGCCCCTGCTGCTGGATCTGCAGCGGCTGGCGCCGCAAAACACGGCTGTCCGCAATCTGCTTCGCGAGCTCCAGACCCGCCTGGGCCAGGGGTCGGATCCGCGTGCCGGTGCGTTCGGCGTACCCGGCAAGCATGAGGCGCTGGCCTCTGAAATCAATGGCGCTGCGCGGTCCCCCATGCTGGGTGCCGTAGCCGGAGCGGTGCAGGCCAGCCCCGCTCCTGTCTCCCCTGCCCCGTCACCGGCACCCGTGGTGTCGGCGGAGGAGGAACGCCGACACCGGATCATCGAGCAGATTGTGGTCGAGATCCGGGCGCAGGCGCAGCGCGGCAACGGGGTACGCGCTCTGGAACTGGTCGGGCGCTCTCTTGAACGGGCTCCCGGGAACGCCGCTCTTCTGGCCCTGCAAGAGGAGCTTCGGGACACCCTCGAACCTTCCGAACTTTCTACCCAAACCGCACCTGAACTCCAATCCAGACCCGCGGTTCCAGCCGTGTTGCCCGAGCCAATCACGGCGAAGCCTGCCGCGTCGCCCCGGGCCGCGGAAGTTGCCGTACTGTCCGTCCCCCGGCCTGGGCCGGAACCGCCGTCTGAGCTGCTGTCGCAAGCGGCATCCGCTCCGGCCCAAGCTGAGGCGTCCCAGCCCAAGCCCACGCCGGAAGTCGCGCGCGCGGCGGATCCCGCGCCAGGACCATCGCCGAAGCCGGTCGCGTTGCCCGTGCGGGTGCCCGCTGCGGTAGCCGCCGCCGAGGCTATCTCCACAGTCCCCGCTCCCCCGGCCACAATTCCCGAGCTTCCCCCCAAAATCACCGCCCCCGAGATCTTGCCGTTACCGGCAGCATTGGCTTCCCCAAGCTCCCCGGCGGCCCCATCTGCCGCGCCACAGGTACCCTCGGCGGCAGCATCCTCGGCGACATCGCCTGAAGCGGCGGGCGTGAATGCCACCTCCGGGCAGCCGCAGCCGGCTCCTGCCGAGATCGCCGCCGTTGACAGACCCGTCCTCCGACCTGAGACACGCCAGGACAGCGAAGCCAGCCAACCCGCGCCCGCGAGGTCCGCCCGGCGATCGGGAATCCTGTTGCTCACGGCCGTCGTAGCTGGCCTGCTGCTGGCCGTCTTGCTGCTGGTGGTGCGTCACCATCACCGTGCTGCGGCTCTACCGGCGACCTATGCGCAGCTGGTGGCCTCGCCCTATGCCCGGGTGCTTCGCCTGACGGCGAGCAATGGCGAAAACGTTCCGCTGCCCGCGGGCGACCACCTTACGCCCCTGCGCGTGGACGGCTTGCACCCTGGCACCTACACGCTGGAGCTCCAGGGGGCAGATGGTGGAATGACGGAGGCGCACTGTAGCCTGGACGCGCAGGGGCACCTCTGCCCCGCCACAGTGGCGCCCCTCAGCGATGGGGATCTCAGGGCCATTTTGAACGGGGGTACCCACCCATGACGAAAGTCAGCCGTTTAGCGTTCGGAGTTCCGGTTCTGCTCCTGCTCGCCGGTGGGTTTCCCCTGGCCTCCGCCGGGGAAATCCGGTTGTCGGCGGACGGCGGCACGTCCCCCCTCATGGCGGCGCAGTCGGGAACCACCGGGGACGTTCAAGACTCCCCAAATCGGCAGGTTCCCGCAGGCGACAATGCTGCCAACCAGGCGCTCTGGGACAAAGCACAGCGGATGTACGCAAAGAACGACTTCGCACAGGCCTCGGCCGCTGCGGCCCGGATTACCTCGCCCTCGCTCAAGAAGGGCGCGGAGGGCATGATGGGCCAAATCAAGGCGTACGCAACGGCTCTGCAGGACGGCGCAGCGGCTGAAGGCCGGCATGATCCTGACGCCGCCCTCAAGGCCTACGGCATCGCTGCCGGCATCAAGAGCGATGGCCCGGGTGACCCTGCGGGGCGCGTCACCCGCGTGCAGCGGCAGACCGCCTCCGACGCGCTCATCCAGGCGCAACAGGCAAAGACTCAGCAGTTCCAGCGCGCAGCGCAGCAGCGCGCGAAATCCGCGCAGCTGTTCAAAAAAGGCCTGGCAGAGGAGGCGGCCGGCGACCCCCGAGGGTCGCTCGCAAGTCTTCAGGCCGCACAGGCCGCCGATCCCACCAACGCGGGGGCGTCTCAGGCCGTGTCGCGCCTGAAGACCCAACTCTTGTCTGGTCCAGCTACTGAGCCCTCCCCAGGTCCCGCCATCCGTGCCTTATACACCGGCCAATACAGGGAGGCGGAGCAGGAGCTCCAGACCGTGGTAGCCTCCCCCCGAGCCCAATCGCTGGGGGCAGCCTTTTTCTACCTCGCCGCGGCACATTTCTACCGTTCTGTTCTCGAGGCTGGTCAGTCTCCGGCACAGGCCGCCGGACAACCGGAGGTCCAATCCGCCTTCAAACGGGCACGATCGCTCGGGTACATCCCCCTACCCCAGTTTGTCTCTCCCGATTTGCTGCGCGTCTGGCAGAGTAGCCAGTAAGAGCCGGGCTGTCCGGCGACCAGAAAGTTCCACAAAGCCCGGCTGGATAGCGTAACCCTGTACAACCCACCGCAAGGAACTGGCCGCAGCCCGACAGATTTTTAAAAGCGCATAGGTCTTCACCTCTGTAGCGCATAGCGCCCGTTGAAAGTGCCGGTAGATGGCGGTGGCGAGGGTTGGCGATCGGCAATCACGGATGCAGGACGTCCAGCTTCGTGTGCAGTGTCCTTATCCAGTCAGCTTTGGCGCTTGGTTTGACCTCAAGCGGGGCGTAGTTCACCAGGCGAAAGCTGAAACCAAACTCAAGACCGCCGCGTCGCGCAAAGGGGTCCCGATGACCGATGACCTCGCCATCATGCTGCTGCAATGGCGGGAGCACACGCCCTACCCCGCCGACACGGACTGGGTATTCGCATCTCCGCATGATCACGGCAAGCGGCCTTACAACCCGGTTCCGGCTATGTCCTATCACGTGCGCCCGGCAGCCAAGGCGGCGGGGGTGACCAAACACGTCAAGTGGCATACCTTCCGACATTCTGTTGGTAGCCTGCTGGGACAGAAGGGCGAGAACGTCAAGGTGGTGCAGGAGATCCTTCGCCACGCCAGCAGCCGCATCACGCAGGACGTATATCAGCAGGCGGATCAGACGGCCAAACGAGAGGCCCTCAAGCAGTTTTCAGGCCTGTTCGTGGTTCCGGAGACGAAGACGGCCTGAGCTTTTCCACAACCGCCGAAGAAAAGGCTCCCCGACATGGGGAGCCTTATCTTCTTGCGTTCAGTGGGCTGGGAACGCTACCTTTGTCTTCGTGCCCTTATCGTGCCCTCGTCCTTTTTCGTTTTCTTGAGCTAAGTCCTTTGTTTCGTTGGCGTCCCCGACGGGATTCGAACCCGTGTTACCGCCGTGAAAGGGCGGTGTCCTGGGCCACTGGACGACGGGGACGCTGGTGGCGGCAGAGTGCCGCTGCAGCTCAGCTGCAGTTCCTAGGCTACCAAGCTCCGCCCTTTGCGTCAAAAGCCCCCGACCGGGGCGTTTGGCCACCGTCAACACCGGCGAACGCAACAGCGAGAGCGCTTTACGACGTTACACGCAGCCGACCCGCACCCGCACGCACCTTGCGGCGCACACCGGCGTACTGCAGCAGGATAAAGTTGTCCGTCATACCCGCGATGTAGTCCGCAATGACCCGCGGCAGGCCCTCGGTTTCGATCTCCGCGAAGTAGGATTCCGGCAACTCTTCCGGCTCGCCCATCCAGAATTCAAACAGCTCCGTGACGACGGACTCTGCCTTCTCATGTTCGCGTTCCAGCGCCGGACAGGTGTACAGCGCACGGTAGAGGTATTCTTTTTCCTCGCGGCGATCGGCTTCCACCGCCGGCGAAAACACCGCCATGCGCTCCCGCAGCGCGCGCACTCCCCCGAGGTCGAGCGCGCCGCTTCCGGCAACGTTGGCACCCGTTGTCTCAATCAGATCGTTTACCAGCATCTTCTGCATCAGCTGCAACGCATCATGAAAGACGTACTTTTCTTCCGCCTCCGGATGCGCCCTCCGCACGGCATCGAAGCTTCGGCGCAGAGCACCGACGTTGTCACAGATCGACTTCACTTCCAGCAGCCCGGACTCTACCCCGTCGTCCAGATCCGCGGTGAGGTACGCGATCTCATCGGCGAGATCGATGATCTGCGCCTCGAGCGGAGGACTCTCCTCCAGAAAATACGGCACCAGGTCAGGATACTCAGCCGCCGTGTAGTCCCTTGAGTGCTTCGCAATGCCTTCGCGTGTGGCCAGCGTCAGGTTCAGTCCACGGTGCCCCGCATAGCGTTGCTCAAAGCGCTCGACGATGCGCAGGGCGTGCAGGTTATGGTCAAATCGCAAACCGTAGATCTGCAGACAGCGGTCCAGCGCCCGTTCACCGGCATGCCCGAAGGGCGGATGCCCGATATCATGCACCAGCGCCAGCGTTTCGGCCAGATCGACATTCAGCTTCAACGCCGAAGCTACCTGGCGAACAACCTGCGTCACCTCAATCGTGTGTGTCAGTCGGCTGCGAAAGTGATCTGAGGCCCGGCTGGTAAAGACCTGCGTTTTGCCGGCCAGACGCCGAAACGCCCGCGACTGCACCACCCGGTCCCGATCGCGCTCGAAAGGAGAACGTCCGTCGCCGGAAGGAGCCGGGAACGCCCGCACCGCCAGCGCTTCTTCTTCTTTTCCAAATACTCCGTAGCGCTCGAGATTAACAGGCATCTGCTCTGAGTCTAGCCGTTACGAGCCCCCTCTGCAGAGAGGGCCGCGCCGCTCCACCGCAGCGACGCCGCTTACCGTGCGGGGCTGCTTTCCGCGTGCGCCAAGCCCTTGCGTGCACTCTCCAGATCAAGCTGGGTCTTGGTCACATCTGCCGGATCCACATCCGCCGGCAACGACGTCGCATATTCGCTCAAGGAGCGCTCCCATTCCGTGATCGCCAGTGAAAGCTTGCCATCCCGCGCATAGATCGACCCCAGATGCGACAGAAGCGAAGGATCATTCGGTAGCCGCAATACCGCCTTGCGCTCCAGGTCCTCCGCCATCGTGTATTCGCCCTGCTTGAAATACGCCCAGGCCAGCGAATCCAGGTACGCCCCATTTTGCGGGTCGAACTGAACCGCCTTTTGCAACATGCTTGTGGCCTGATCCAGCTTCAATCCGCGTTGCGCCAGTAGGTAGCCATAGTCGTTCTCAATGGCCGCATAGTTGGGATCGAGAGCCAAACCCTTCTGAAACTGAGCGTCAGCTGTGTCAAAGAGCTTCTCCCGCTCAGCAATGGACCCGCGGAAGTAGATCAGGAACAGCTGTTCCTCCGGTTTGGTCGAAAAAGGGGCAGCCTTGTCCAGATCTTCGTCAGCCTGCTTCCAGCGCTTGCCCCTCGCCTCCATGTCCGCCATCGTGACGTAGACGTCGCGATCTTCCGGCGTTCCTTTCAGCTGTGACGCAGCCAACTTGATTCCCTGATCCAACTTGCCGTTGTCGCCCAACTGTCGCGCATAGGCCAGCTGCAGATCACGGTTAGTCGGCGCCGCCGCCGCTCCGGCCTGCGCCGTATTCAGCGCATCCGTCCAACGGTGCGCGTCACGATAAGCATCAATTTGCCCCTCAATGCCACGCGCCTGGAAGTCGCCGCCCAGCGCCGCCATCTGCTTGTACGCCGCAACCGCATCGTCATACTTGCCCGCATAGCGATCCACAATACCGAGCCGGTCCAGAAACAACGCGCGGTTGCTACGGTCCGCCTCCTCATACTTGCCCGTGGGCGAAGCCGTGGAGGCCAGCATGGCCTTTAGCGTTTTGATCGACTCGTCGAAACGACCCAGCGCATCGTAAACCAACGCCTCGTTGTAGCTCAGTTCCAGGTTGTTGGAAACCAGCGCCTCGGCCTTCTTCAGGGTCGCCAACGCCTGCTCATAATGCCCCTGCTGCCGCTGAATATCGGCCTCACGGATCAGCGCCTGCGCGTCCTGCGGATCGGTGCCCACCAGCTGCCCGTAAACCTTCGCCGCGGCGTCGATCTGTCCTGAAGCCTGCAGTGCCGCTGCCAGGGCCCGCTTGGCATCCACGTTGTCCGGATCCTCATTCACCGCGGCCTGGTAGGCCTCAGCCGCGTCCTTGGGACGCTTCATCTGGTCGTAGATGCCACCCAGCGCGAAGTTCATACGTGCGGAACGGTTCTCCGCCGGCACATCGGTAATCGTCTTGGCCGACTTCGGCAAATCCCCCTGCTCGTTGTAAAGCCGCGCCAGACTCAGTACAACCTCCTCCGAGTTCGGATCGATGGCCTGCGCCAGTTTGAACTGCTGCTCGGCCTTGGCGCTGTCATGGTTCAGCCCGTACAGCTGCCCTAGCAGCAGGTGGGTCTCCAGGTCCTTAGGCTTCAGCTGCGCAATCGTCTCGTACTCCTTGATTGCCGCCGTGAGCGTCTCCTGCGACTGCGGTGCTTGCCCTTGCCGATCATCCAGCGAGCGCAGGTATACCCGACCGAGCAGGGTGTGCGCCTCCACGTCATCCGGGTGCTTGGTGATTTGTTCCTGCGCCGCGCTCACGGCTTCCCGGATGCGTCCCAGCCGAAAATACAGATTGGCGATCCCATCCTGCAGCAACGTCGAATCAGGATCAGCACCCAAGGCCAGCTTGTACTGCTCAATGGCCTGAGTCGCAAGATCCTGACGCTGGGTCTGGGCCGCCTGCTCCTCATAAATCTTGGCCAGCCCGTAATGGTAGTAGGCGGAGGCCCGATCCGGGCCGGACGCAGCATTTGGTGCAGGAGCGTTTCGGGTCTGGAGAGCCTTGCCCTGCGCCAGGAGGGCAGCGGGAAAGCAAATGGGAGTCAGTAAGAGAAATCCAGAGAGAAGGACGGGCGTGGCGCGGAGCGGAAAAGTCATGAGCGAATCCTGAACGGCAGCGGCGGTTCGGCGGCGGCGGCACGCGGTGTCAGTTATTTAGACGGTACTTTACACGCTTTGGATGCGATGGGCTCTTCCCCTTCCGCGCTACCCATGCCGGAAATGCCGCACTCCTGTGTACAACATCGCAACACCTAACCGGTTCGCCGCCGCGATCACCTCCGGGTCCCGCACTGACCCACCTGGCTGAATCACCGCTGTCGCCCCGGCCTGCGCCACGGCCTCCAGCCCATCCGGAAAGGGAAAAAATGCATCGCTCGCCGCCACGCAGCCCCCTAGCGGCAGCGCCGCCTTGATCGCTCCGAACCTCGCCGCGTCCACCCGGCTCATCTGCCCGGCACCCACGCCGACCGTTTGCCCAAAGCCGCCGTCAAGCCGCGCATACACAACCGCATTCGACTTCACGTGCTTGCTGACGGCCCACGCAAACCGCAGCGCCTCCCGCTCCGCCGCGGTCGGCTCCCGCTCCGTTACAGTCCTCAGCGCCTCCAACTCCGGCACGCCTGCATCCTCGCTTTGCAGCAGGTAGCCGCCCGAGATCGACCGCAGCACGACCCCAGTCTTCGCCGCCTGCAGCTGCAGGAGCCGAAGGTTTTTCTTGGCCGCAAAAATCTGCAGCGCTTCATCCGTGAACCCGGGCGCGACGATCGCCTCTACAAACAGCTTCGCAATCTCCGCCGCAGCCGCGCCATCCACCGTGCGGTTAATCCCAATCACGCCGCCAAAAGCCGAAATCGGATCCGCCGCCAGCGCCCGGGCATACGCCTCGGCCACCGTCGTCCCCAGACCCACACCACACGGGTTGGTGTGCTTGATGATCGCCACCGCGGTCGCGTCGAACTCGCTGGCCAGCGCCCAGCACGCATCCAGGTCGACGAGATTGTTGTAGCTAAGCTCCTTACCCTGCAGCTGTTCGGCGTTGGCCACACCCACAGTTGATCCATCCGTATACAACGCCGCGCTCTGGTGCGGGTTCTCGCCATACCGCAGGACCGTCTTTCGCGGTGCGGTCAGCCGCAAGGTCTCCGGCAAACTCACCGCCGACTCCTGACCTCCAGCCGCGGCAGCCCGCGCCTCCAGCGTCGACGCAATGGCCGCATCGTAAGCCGCCGTGGTCGCAAACGCCGCCCTGGCCAGCTCCCAGCGGGTCTCCGTACTCAGGCCGCCGCGTTTCTGCAACTCCGCCGTTAGCGCCCGGTACTGCCCCGCGCTTGAAACCACCGCCACATCCTCATAGTTCTTCGCCGCCGACCGCAGCATAGAGGGTCCACCGATGTCGATGTTCTCGATCAGCTCCGGCAGGCTCACCCCCGGCTTCGCCGCCGTCTTCTCAAACGCATACAGGTTCACCACCACCATATCGAGCGGCGCGATCCCATGCGCCTCCACGGCGGCCACATGCGCCGGATCGCCGCGCCGGTGCAGCAGACCGCCGTGCACGAGGGGGTGAAGGGTTTTCACACGCCCATCCAGCATCTCCGGAAAGCCCGTCAGCTCGGCGACATCGCGCACCGGCAATCCCGCCTCCCGCAGCACCTGCGCGGTGCCGCCGGTGGACACCAGCTCCGCTCCACCCTCGGCCAAAACCCGCGCAAACTCTACGACACCTGTCTTGTCCGTCACCGACAACAAGACCCGCCCAATCCGCTTCACGTCACTCATCGCCCTCGATTCTAAAGGCCACCTGCAACGCGCAGCGATCGGCACGATAAAATGAAGTTGACCATGCTCGACCTCGGCTTTCTGCGTTCCAATCTCCCGCTTGTCGCGGAAAAACTTCGCGCCCGCGGAGCAGACCCCGCCCTGATCGAGGGTTTTGCCCAGCTCGACACCGACCGCCGCGCCGCGATCACCGAAGCCGAGACCCTGAAAGCGCAGCGCAACGCGCTCTCCCAGGAGTTCAGCCGCCTCAAGCGTACCGGCGCCGACACCTCTGCGGTCAGCACCCAATCGGCCGACCTGAAAGCCCGGGCCGACTCGCTCGAAGCCGCTGCCGCCGCGCTCGACCTCCGGCTCCGTACCCTGCTCGAAACCCTGCCCAACCTGCCCCAGGACAGCGTCCCCGTCGGCGGCTCCGAGCACGACAACATCTGTGAAATGACCTGGGGCGAAATCCCGCACTTTCCCTTCACCCCGAAACCCCATTGGGAGATCGGCGAAGCCCTGGGCATCCTCGACTTCGAGCGCGCCGCCAAAATTTCCGGCTCCCGCTTCGTCGTGCATTTCGGCGCCGGCGCCCGCCTCGAACGCGCCCTCGCCAACTTCATGCTCGACCTCCATACCCGCGAACATGGCTACGCGGAGGTCCTGCCGCCCTCCATCGTCAACTCGCGCTCCCTCTTCGGCACCGGCCAGCTGCCCAAGTTCGCCGACGAGCTCTTTCACTGCGACGACAAAGGCCCGTACCAACCCGGCGCGCCCCAGGATAACGACCACTGGCTCATCCCCACCGCCGAGGTCCCCGTCACCAACCTCTTCCGCGACGAAACCCTCGACCTCAGCGCCGGCCCCCTGAGCTTTTGCGCCTGGACCCCCTGCTTCCGCTCCGAAGCCGGCAGCTACGGCAAGGACGTCCGCGGCATGATCCGCCAACACCAGTTTCAGAAGGTAGAACTCGTCAAGTTCACCCGCCCCGAAGACTCCGCCGCCGAGCACGAAGCCCTCACCCGCCACGCTGAGATCGTCCTCGAACGCCTCGGCTTGCCGTACCGCCGCACCCTGCTCTGCACAGGCGACATGGGCTTCAGTTCGTCCAAAACCTACGACCTGGAGGTCTGGGTACCCGGCCAGAACACCTATCGCGAGATCAGTTCCTGCTCCAATTTCGAGTCCTTCCAGGCTCGCCGCGCCAACATCCGCTACAAGCCCGAAGGCGCCAAAAAAAGCGAGTTTGTCCACACCCTCAACGGCTCCGGCCTTGCGGTCGGCCGCACCTATCTCGCCCTTCTTGAAAACTACCAGCAGGCCGACGGCACCGTCCGCATCCCCGACGCCCTGATCCCCTACATGGGCGGCGAGACCGTCATCGGCAAGCAAAGCCTCGGACTCATGGGACGTGCCCTGTGAACGCCAGCACCAGGCCCCCCGGACGCTTCGGTCTTCTCCGCAGCTATCTCTTCTGGACCTATGAGCGCGGCAGCTTTCACTACGACGTGATGGTCACGCTGATTCTTCTTTTCCTCTTCATCGCCCCCCACGTCATCGACTTCCACGACCGTCCCATCCCGGAGGTACCGCAGCGCTCGCAAGAGGTCCTCGTCCGCAACGCCGGCGACGACGGCCACCGCTTCGTCTATGAGATCCGTGTCGATGACCTTGGTGGCGCCAAAGCTTCAGTCGACATCCAGGACCACATCCAAAGCATCGTGCACACCATCGCCGGCGACGCCCAACTCGGGGACATTAAACCCGTCACCGACCCGCACGGCCGCGTTGTCGCCTACGACGTCACCGTCCGCCGCTGACCGGCCTCGCTGCAGATCCAGGTAAATCTAGGTATTTCCGGAGTTTCCATGCTCTCCCTCACCGCTCCCCCGCTCACCGCTCGCCGCTCGGCCCTCACATTCTTCCGGCGGACCCTGGCTGCCAGCCTTCTAGGGGCAGTCTCCCTGCACGCCCAGGCGCCCTCGCCGCAGCTCGCGGCTGTACTCGCCCAGATGGACACGGCCAGTAAGAGCTTTCAAAGTGCAAGCGCCAGCTTCGCCTGGGAGTTCTATCAGCGCATCGTCCACGACACCACAAAGCAAGGCGGAACCATGTACATCGAGCGCAGCAAGGCGGCCGCTATCAGCCTCGGCACCGCGGTGTATGAGCTCGACGCAAATGGCAAACTCCAGGCGACCCCCGCGAAGATCATCAACTTCTCAGACGGTGTGCTTCGCGTCTACACCCCCGCGGAAAAACAGGTGGATCTCTTCAAGGCCGGGGCCAACCAGGCCAACTTTGAAAGCTTCTTTTCAATCGGCTTCGGCGGCAGCGGCACCGACCTGGCCAGGACCTGGAACATCACTGACAACGGCCCGGAAACCCTCACGGACGCCGGCCGTCCTGTCAAAACAGAAAAATTGACTCTCATCAGCAAGGACCCCGGCGTTCGCGACAAGGTCAAGCAGGTCACGATCTGGGTCGATCCCACCCGCGATATCTCCCTCAAGCAGATCTTTCTTCTGCCCAACGGCGATAGCCGCACCGCCCTCTACACCGACCTCCGCGTGAATGCCAAACTAAACAGAAAAACGTACGAAATCCCAAAAAACGCCACCGCAGTCCAGCACTAGGCTGTTTCGCTGCAAAAATACACTAAGCCGTTCGCGCCGGGGAGACGTGGTCCGCTGTCACCTCCCACACCTATACTCTCGACCGCAGGCAAAGCCGAACGGAGAGATCCCTGTCTTCCCGGCCACAAATCGCAAATCACAACCACAAACCAGACCATCGCCCGGGAAGGGCGCGGTTTCAGCCGTGCCCTTCAACGCCACCGCGGCTAGGGTCTTCAGCCCCTAAGGTCCGCCCGGCCAAAGTCAACTCCGCGTTCCTGCCGCCGCGCCAGCCATAACCCCGCCAGCAGCAACACAACCGGATAGCACTCAAGCGTATACCGCGGTTCCGAGTTATCAATCGTCAGCAACAGCGCCGACCGCAGGGTAACCAGCCCGCCCGCCACAATCGCCACCGCCGCAAATCCAGCCCATCGCTCCCGCCGCCACCGCACCCATCCCGCGCCCGCCAGCACGAGCAGCAGAAGGTTCAGTCCCGCATACGCGATCTCCGCCACCGACCGCCACGGATGCCTCCCCACGCGCCACCAGTCGATCGGCAGCCGGGTCAACTCCGTCCGCGGCCGCAGCCACATATCCGCCAGCTTGGCGACGGGCAGCAGCACGTAATACCGCACCGGATGCCGCCGTACCCGTTCGGCCGCCAGGCGTCCAAAGGCCGCATCGATCGCCGGGGTCGCGGCCTCGATGTCGTTGTACCGCGCATACAGTGCCGCCGTCTCTCCGCGCTGCGCCGGGCTGTCAAAGGCCCGCGCCGGCAGATCCCGCAGATCTAATATGGATCCGTCATAGGTCCAGTACACCTCCACCGTGCTATTGAATCCAATCGCCCAGCTCCGGTACCAGCGTGCGAATCCCAACGGCGCCGCCTCATCCGGATCGTTCGCATACTTCGGCGCCAGTGGCTGAAACACATGGAACCGTACCCAATTCCGTCCCGCCCAACCTCCCAGCGCCGCGCACAGGATCAGGGCCGCCAACGCCGTTCCACCCAGGCCTTCCCTCCGCAGCCGGCCCCCACCCCACAGCCCGGCACAGACCCAGCCCATGGCCGCCAGCCCCGCAACCGCCAGCAGAAGACCATCTGGCCGCAACAGCGTGGCAAAGGCCATCCCCACGCCCAGCGTCGCCGCCCATAGGGCTCGGCTGCTCGTCCGGCTGCTCGCACTGCTGCCCACGTAGAACGCTCGCACCCATCCCGCCAAGGCCCATAGCACGAGGATTACGCAAAAAAGACTCAGCGTCTCGGTCAGCGCCGCGGCCGTGTAGTTTGCCGTGAATGGGCAAAGCACCGCCAGCCACAAGACGCACCGTCCCG
>CAXSCE010000027.1:0-51921 GCA_964236545.1 uncultured Bryocella sp. | reverse complement strand
CTGTGGCTTCACCGGACAAAATACAGGGGTCTCTCCACTGCGCTGACGAAGTCAGTTCCGGTCGAGATGACACATCTGAGGGCGAAGACCTTTCTTTCGATACACCCTAGTGGGCAGCGAGCTCAGCTTCCCTGGCCTTGGCTCCTGCTTTGAGGGCTTCGGCCTTGTCTGTTTTTTCCCAGGTGAAGTTGTCGCCGGTACGACCGAAATGGCCGTAGGCTGCCGTTGCTTTGAAGACCGGCCGGCGCAGGTCCAGGCTTTCGATGATGCCCTTCGGGGTGAGCTGGAAGTTTTCGCGAATGAGCTCGATCAGGCGCTTTTCGGAGATCTTGCCTGTGCCGAAGGTGTCTACCCGGACGCTGACGGGCTCGGCTACACCGATCGCGTAGGCCAGTTGTACCTCGCAGCGGTCGGCTAGGCCGGCAGCGACGATGTTTTTTGCCAGGTAACGGGCCATGTAGGCCGCCGAACGGTCCACCTTGGTGGCGTCTTTGCCGGAAAACGCACCGCCGCCGTGCCGGCCCATGCCGCCATAGGTGTCCACGATGATTTTGCGGCCGGTGAGGCCGGTGTCGCCCATGGGGCCGCCGATGACGAAGCGGCCAGTGGGATTGATGTGGTATTTGGTGTTTTCGTCGAGCAGATCGGCCGGGATCACGGCCTCGATGACGTGCTCCTGCACCTCGGCGCGCAGCTGATCGTTGCCAACGTCATCGGCGTGCTGCGTTGAGATCACGACGGCGTCCACACGGAGGGGCTTGCCTTCGGCGGAGTACTCCACGGTGACCTGGCTCTTGCCGTCGGGGCGGAGATAGGGCATTTTGCCCGATTTGCGGACGGCGGTGAGTTTTTCGGCGAGGCGATGGGCCAGCGAGATGGGCGTAGGCATCAGCTCGGGGGTCTCGTTGGTGGCATAGCCGAACATCATGCCCTGATCGCCGGCGCCGCCCGTGTCCACACCCTGCGCTATATCGGGCGATTGCTTGTTGATGGCGGAGATCACCGAACAGGTATTGCAGTCAAAACCTTTTAGGGCGTCATCGTAGCCGATGGCGCGAACCGTGTCGCGAACCAGCGCTTGTACATCGAGGTGAGCGGAGCTGGTGATTTCGCCGGCGACGACGACCAGTCCGGTGCAGGTGAGCGTCTCGCAGGCAACACGGCTCAGCGGATCTTCACGCAAACAGGCGTCCAGGATGGCATCGGAGATTTGATCGGCGATTTTGTCGGGGTGGCCTTCGGTGACGCTTTCGCTCGTGAAAAGGTAACGGTCGGTGGTGGACAAAAGAGTGGTGCTCCTCGCATGAGATAGCCGGACCCGTCCGGAAAGACCGGACGCCCGACGCCCGGGTCACTGCGCTAGCAGGCCGGGCGCTCCGCAGCAGATGGACGCGCACGGAACGTCCCTATTCTACCCTCCTGCAGGACTTGCCGGGCCTGCCCGAAACGGAGTGGCTGCCGGTGAGCAAACCCGTCAGTTCGCCGGGGTCTCCGGCGGGTTCTCGATCGGTGCATTTAACGGGGAGGCGGCGCCTGGACGACGGAGGTGAAACCCGGTGCGCGGCTGCACGACGAAGTGCCAGGCCGCATACGCCAGCGCCAACAGCGCCAACGCAAGCAAGGCGACACCCCACCAGCGATGACGGATGGTCGGCATGCTTTCCAGGCGGGCGCGGTGCACGTTTTCGGCGAACTGGGCCAAATCCGGCTCAGCGTCATCCAGGCCGCCCGCCTCGGCCACGCGACCGATCCAGTGTTCGGCGTCGAGACCGAGGTGCTGGCAGTAGCTGCGAAGGATGCCCTTCCGAATAACGCCGCCAGGCAATTCGTCAAAAAGATCGGCTTCCAGGGATTGCAGGTGGCGCACGGAGATCCGGGTGACGCGCGCCATGTCTTCCAGGGTGATTTGCCGCCGTTCGCGCTCCTGGCGCAGTTCTCTGCCGATTCGTACCTGGTTTTCAGCGGAAATCTGCACAGTCTGGCGGCCTCCGGTACCCCTTAATGATCCGTCCCGCTCCTCATGCTTGGCAAGGCTGCCGGGGCGGTGGGCAGCGAGAGAATGGTAAGATGCCCCGCGGTTATCCACTGCGTGCGGACCGGATGGAGTTGCGACGTTATCTCTTTTGACGGAGCCGGCAGGTCATCGGTGTTCAGGATGACATGGGTTGCACCGAAGTCCCCAGCGGCCCGGGCGATAGCATCCAGGCCGTTACTGGGCAGCGCGAGAGCGGTGTACCCCGTGGTGACGGAAAACTGCACGGGGTCCGGCGTCATGATGACGGCGGTGGAAGGGGAGGCTCCGGAAGCGGCGAGGGATTGCGCGGCTGCGCGGTCGGCGTCGCCGATCAGGTTGGCGGCTTCCACCTCCCGCCGGGTCTCCATGATGCCGCCCACGAGGTTCGTGCCGATCAGCATCAGGCTGAGAACCGCGGCCACTTGTGGGTCACGAGCGGAACGATGGATGCCGAGGACGATCAGTAACGTAAGTACCGGCAGGATGCCCAGGACTGAACGGAGGATCGAAAAGCCGCCGATGGCAGGCAGGAGCACCATGTAGACCGCGAGCAGGATGGCGAAAAAGGCTGCGGGACCGGTCAGTTCGGGCAGGGCAGGCTTTCTTTGCGGGAAGGCCGCCGGGCTGCCGGGGCTGGCTTTGGGGTTGCGCAGGAGCAGGCCCGGCAGAAAGATCAGTCCGGCGTACCCGATCACCAGCGCGGCCATGCGATAGAGTGCCGTGACCAGGGTAGAGACGCGGAACAGCAGCAGATGCTTCAGCCCATGGGCGAAGAGCGTGTGCGGGCCGACTGGTTCACCGTAGTGAACGAAGTCCCCGAGGTTGTCCAGAAAAAAGGCCTGTGCCGTGCCAGAGGGGAAGGCCGTACCCAGAACGGCGCGGTAGAGCAGATGCATGGGCAGCAGCGCGAGACCGAAGCCCAAGAGCATCGCGGCTACGTAGACGGCAGAAGATCCGCCGTGGAGGGTAGCGAGATCGGCCTGCTGATTCTGGCGACGCCTCCAAAGCACCGCCAGCAAGGGAATGAGGAGCAGGGCTGCGTCGTTGCGGATGAGATAGGCTGCTGCCACGCAGCAAAGGGCCAGAAGGTCCGCCAAGAGACCCTGGCGCTGCACGGTGAAGAGCGCCAGAAACCAGGCGACGGCCGCGCCGTAGTACAGGCCGGAGTCAGGGGTGAGGGAGCCGGTCCACACCGGCGCCGCTACGAGGCACAGTGCGAAGGCTTCCAGGGCGATGCGACGGTCTGGGCGGTGATCTAAGCGTTGGTCTGAGCGTTGGTCTGGGCGGCGGTGGGGGCGGTGCTGCATGGCAAGATGCCAAGCTGCGGCCGCATACAAGAGGCCGACCAGGATCGTGAGGGAAATGCTGCTGTGCAGACCCACGCCCCCCAATGGGCGCAGCCCCTGGAGCAGAAGGCTGATGCCGGGTCGCCAGTATTCGATCCCCGTGTTGGGCAGGGTGGGGTGCGCGAGTTGAAAGTCGTAGAGGAAGCGGGCCTGAAATCCCCGGCCCGCGGCCAGGGTTTGCCCCATGCCGAGGTAGTAGCAGGCGTCCGGCGTGCCGCAGAACCGCAGGGGCCGTGCAAGCCAAAGGCGGATGAGCGCGACGGCGAGCGCAAACAGGCAGGCCCAGCGGATCTCCGGCGCGGCCAGCCGGCCCTTCGTCATGCTCCCTCCAGAGGTTGAATTTGCGAGTCGCTTCGATCCTACGTGGAGGCGGGGCCGGGCTGCGCGGCCTGAGGTGACCTGTCCGTTGCAGCGGACCGAACCGAAAGGGAAGCCGCCTGCCCCTTTTGGTGTAGCCGTGCGGGCGAAAGGGCAACCTAGACTGGGCGACGGTGACTCTTCCGTTTCCGACGCGCGTGCCGCTCTTTCCTGCCGTGGTTTTCACGAGCGTGCTGGTGATCGTGCAGCTGGTGGAAGGGACGGATCCGCGTTACAGCGCATTGACGTTTGCATTTTTCCTGCTCAGCGTTTTTGCCTTCAATGTGGCGGATGGGCTGGCACGTCCGGCGGGCGCGTACATCCTTTTCTTTTCGCTGCTGGTGGTGGATATCGGCACCGTGTATAAGGCCCTGCTGGGTCAGGCCGCACAAACCAACTTGCAGCAGCCATTGCTGACCATGAGCACCTATGTGGGCACCATGGGAGCGATGCTGGTGGCGGCGCTGATCAGCCGGCGATTTGTGACGACCAAAGACGGTCTGGCCTCCGTGATGCAGCTGCGCGAAGTGGACTTTCGCTCCTCGGCCCTGGGCTGCCTGGTCGTATATGCCCTGATGATCACAGCTGCGATGACCTTGCCTGAGGGCGGCGGGCAGGTACTGCACTCGCTGATTATTGTTAATCCATTTCTGCCCCTGAGTGTTTTGCTGGCCACGATCGCGGCGGTGAAGGACAGCGGCGGCCGGCGCAGCACGAACGTCATCAGCCTGGTTGGGATGGGCTACATCTTTATCATCGGCCTCACTTCCTTTAGCAAGCAGGGCATGTTTTCGCCCGTGGTGTGCTGGTTGATCGGGGCGGCCTGGGCACGGTTTCGTCTTCGTCTGAAGCACATTCTGTTTCTGGTCTGCTTCGGCGTCTTCGCGCAGGAGGTCCTGGTGCCGATTTCAGCGAGTCGTAATGACGTGCAGATCGGTACCTTCTCTGAACGGGTGGGGCTCATCGAGCATTACCTGACCCACATCCCGGAACTGCGCCAGAGAACCCGCGCCTGGCAGCCGGCAGCCGACACAGACTTCCGCAACTTCTACTATGGCGAACCGCAGGGCCTTTTTGACCGCGTCACGATGCTGCCGAACGATTCCGTCCTGATCTCCTTTTCTGATCAGGGACACTATTTCGGCTACCGGGCTGTGTGGTTTTACTTCGGGGACTGGGTGCCGCACCTGCTCAGTCCGAAAAAGCTGGAGGGTCTGGCGGTGGGGGGCAACGCCTATTCGCACGAGATGGGCGGCCTGGCCGATGCGGATACCACAACCGGCATTTCGTTCAGCCCGGCAGCTGAGGCTTACCACATCGATGGGTGGAGAGGCATTCTTGTGCTGCAGCCGTTGATCTTTCTGATGTTGTTCGCCAGCACGAGCGCGGTGTGCGGCGATATCCGGCGTCAGCCATGGGGGCTTTTTCTGGTGCTTGATTTTGCCCATGTCGCGCCGGAAGCGTTGCTGGGCGGGGCCATTTCGGCGACGCGGCTGGGCAATGCCGGCATTGTGCTGGCCATCTTTTTTTGTGGGTACATCACGCCGGTGCTAGGCATGTTGCTGAGTGGCCGGCGCATGCCTATGGAGATGGGGGTCACCCGATCTTCGACCAGCCGCTTTCGAGGGAGCCTCCGCGCTTCCTGAACGGGTGCAAGCCGACCGGGTGCAAACTGACTGGGTGCAAACACGAGGGGCATACGCCCGCCGAGGAGATAGACTGACGGGAGCGGCCGATAGCACCTCCGGGCTGCGCAAGGCGCCCTCGTTTGAACAAACTGATCTTCGGCAATCTCGTCCACCGTCCGCTGCGCTCCATGATCAGCGCCCTCGCGATTGCCCTTGAGGTCGTGATGATTCTTTCGATTGCGGCGATCATGTTCGGCATTCTGAACGGCAACCGCCAACAGCAGCTCGGCACGGGGTACGACATGATTGCGCGGCCCGCCTCGGGCAGCGCCATTCTAGCGACCAGCAGTGCCTCGGCCAGCGTGAAGATCGCGGATGTGTTGCGTGGGCTGCCCCACGTGGAGGTGGTGGCGCCGGTAGCCATCAAGATTGTGATCGGCACCTCGGTCCAGAACCTGTTTGGCATTGATTACCCAAGCTACAACGCCCTGAAGCCGTTTGTGTATGTAGCCGGCGGACCACCCCAAGGCCCGTACGACCTGCTGGTTGACGATGTGGAGGCGACCAACAATCACTTCCACGTGGACCAGAGTGTCCCCATGCTGGGCCACCCCTTCCGCATCGCCGGGATTGTGGAGCACGGCAAGGGAGCCCGCCGGTATATTCCGTTAAATACCCTGGATGATCTGGAAGGAAGCCCCGGCAAGGCTTCTTCGTTTCTGCTGCGAACGGAAGATTCCCCGAAGTACCAACAGGCGGTACGTCAGGAGATTCTCGGCACGGACGGTTTAAATGACTGGAGTGTGCAGACGCTTGAGGAGCTGCTGTCGCTGCTGACGCCGGAGCACGTTCCTGGCTTCAATATCGCCATCCGCGTGGTGATCGGTATTGCAATCGTTATCGGCTTCATGGTGATTTTTCAGTCCATGTACACGGCTGTCCTGGAGCGCACGCGGGAGATCGGCATTCTGAAGAGCATGGGAGCGGGGAAGGGCACTATCGTCTCCGTTGTGCTGCGTGAAACGGGGGTGCTGGCGATTGTGGGCGTGATCCTGGGCATTCTTGCTACCCTGCTGATGAAAATGGTGCTCCATGTCAAGGCGCCCGCCATAGGCTTTGAGCTTACGGGCCGGTGGGTTGTGAGCGCGGCCGCGATTACGCTGCTTGGGGCGCTGCTTGGGGCGCTGTATCCGGCCCTGAAGGCGGCGCGCAAGGATCCGATCGACGCGCTGGCATACGAATAGATTGTGCGAGACAGCCCCCGGCGTTTCTGTGGATCATGCAAGACGCATCCAGGGTCAGCCAACCCGTTCTGAGCCTCAGGGCCGGCGCTTCCCGGCGAACGGCTTGGGGTACCTTGCGCGGTTTGATCCTGCTGGCCAGTGGGATGCTCTACGCGCTGCACTTTTCGCACCTCGGTGCCGATTTCCCGCATAATTCGCCGTGGCACGATCTGTCCAAGTACACGGATGAGGGATGGTACGGCGACGGGGCGATCCGTCACTTTATCCTGGGCCGATGGTATCTGCCCGGCGACTTTAATCCGGCGGCCGCGATGCCGGTCTGGCCTCTGCTGGAGGCGATCGTTTTTTCCATGGCGGGGGTTTCCCTGGCTGCGGCGCGAGCCCTGACGCTAGTGACCTTTGGGATCACGCTGCTGGTCCTGTATGCCCTGCTGGAGCGGCGGGATGGGGAGGCCGCGCTGGGTCGCCCCTGTGTGGGGGCACCGCTGGCTGTGCTTCTGGCTTGCGCGAATCCGTTTCTTTTCGCTTTTGACCGGCTTGCGATTGCCGAGCCATCGGTGGCGGCGCTCGGGGTCTGCGCGGTTTGGCTGGCCCGGTCGTTGCAGCCCTGGAACGGGCATGGGATGGGCGCAGTGCGGTTCCACCCCCTGGGCAAAGCCGCGAGTCTGGGGGTGGTCCTGGCCCTGCTGGGGTTGTCGAAACCGACGGCGGTGGCGCTGTTTCCGGCGATTCTGTACCTGCTCTGGAGGGGCTCGGGGGGACGCTGGCGTGACTTCCTGCGCCTGGCGGCGGTTCCCCTTGGGGTAGCGGTGTCGCTTTGGGCCTTCTACTTCGCCCTTCTTCTGCGGTTTCACCTGTGGGAGGACTTCCGCTACCTGTTTGACGCGAACAGCTACACCGGATTCCAACTGGAGCCGCTTTCCGAGGTGGTGCGCCACACCCTTTTGGACGGGAGCTGCATGGGCGGAGCGCTGTATGGGCTATTTGCGCTGGCCATGGCGACCACCGCGTTGCTGCGACGGCGGTTCTTCGCCGATCCGCTGGCCGGGGCGTGGCTGCTGTGGGGGGCGGGCTACCTGCTGCTGCTGGGATACCACAACAACCAGCAGCCCCGGTACTACGTGCTGCTGGCGGTGCCGGTAATTGCGTTGTTTGCGATGGCGCTCGAAGAACTGCTGGGGTGGGCCGCAACGCAGTCCAGATCATGGTGGCTTGCCGCCGTCTTCGCCGTGGCGGTGTGCGTGGCAGCCATCGCCGTGCCGGGAGTTCGGCAGGAGGCGGCGTACGTGGATCACCCGGATTACAGTTACCTGAACGCGGCCCGGCAGATCGCGGCGACGGTTCGCGCCGACCCGAGGCAATCGCCGTGGGTGCTCTCCGTTTCGGGCTCTGACCTGACCCTGATGACGGGGCTGCCCTCGATTGATGACGACTTCGGGACACTGGACCTGGACGAGCGCGTGCGGCAGTACCGGCCGGGATGGTACCTGGCCTGGAACGAGATGGATGACGACAAGATGGATGCATTGCGCGAACTGTACCGACCGGTGCGTGTAGCGGCCTTTCCGGCGATGGACGACCCCGACCGCAATCTGTTGATCCTCTACCGTCTGGATGCGCTGAACGGGAGTGCCCCGGCAGCAGGGAGTGACGCCGGACAGCCTCTCAGGCGCGCACCCGTTCGGGCGAGCAGTCGGGTACGCCGTAGCCGCGGCCCCGATGCCGGAGATGCCCTCGGCCTGGAAGGCAAAACACACCCTGCAGGGGCGCATGCAAACTGAAGTTCCGGCAAAGGATAAATGGCGGAACGGGCGAGAGGGCGTGTTCCTAGCGTCCGGCGCATGGGCCATGACGGTCATTTGGAGCATGCTCTGGTTCGTGCACACCCGCCGGCTCTGGAGCCAGACCGGCTACCTGCACCTGGCGTTTGCGCAGTCGCTGGAGCAGGGCAAAGGCTTTGGGGTGCAGGGAAGGGCCGTGTATGGTGACGCTTCTCCACTCTGGGTGGCGCTTCTGGCCGGCACCCATCGAGGGCTGGGGGTATTTACGCCGGACTGGATGACCACCGGCAAGGTTTTGACGGTCATCGCGGCGATTTTCTTTGCTGCCGGCCTCCGTTGCTTCGCGCGGCAGCTGCTTGCCGGTGGCGATGCCGGGACGCGCCGCCTGGCGACGGCCACCCTTGTGCTGGTTGCGGTGGCGAGCCCGTACTGGGGCACCGAAGCTTTTTCGGGGACCGAGGTGCTGGCCGCGGCGGGGGTCGCCTGCTGGGGATGCGCCTTCGTGACCGGCCGCTTGACCGCGCCGATCCGGCCCGCACGCCTGTTGGCGGCCTGCGTGTGTGCCGGTTGCGGACCGCTGCTGCGGCCGGAGATGCTGTTCTTTTCGCTCTGCCTCGCCCCTTTTCTGTTTGTGCGTTGGGTAAACACTCCGCTGCGGCCCCGGGTGAGAGTTCCCGTGTTTTTCAGCGGCCTGCTGTTCGCGGTGGGCCCTGGTGCCTGCTGGCTGCTGTACACCGTCCGGCAGTTTGGCACGGCGCTGCCGAATACCCTCGGGGCGGAGGGCGCCGCCCCGGGAGAGTCCGTTGTGTGGCAGAGCCTCGTCGGCATCGGGATCGGGGCGCCCTGGTTGCTTGGCGCCCTCATGGGCGGCGGCGTATGGCTAGCACGCCGGTACCTGAGTCGTCGCCGCGCTTCGGCTATCCGAGCGAAGGCGCCCCTGGCGGTTGGTTCGGCTCCGGCGGCGTGGCTGCCGGTCGCCTGGGCTGCTTTGGCCTTTGCCTTTTACCTTGCGACGCACACCGCTGTGACGTCCCGGGAGGTGATTCTGCTTGCACCTGCCTGCACGGCCTCCCTGTTTGCGGCAGGGAGTCAGCGCTGGCGGGGGTTCGCGCGGCGCGCCGGGCCGCTTTGCGCGGGGTACGGGGCCGTGGTTGGTCTGCTGTTCGCGTGGCCCGCGGCCTCCGTGGAGGGCGCGCGGGAGCAGGTTTATGCGGATCTGGCCCGGACGCTTCGAGGGCTGCCTGGAAATGAACGCGTTGCGCTTGCCCCCGTGGGCGAGGTGCTCTTTCTTTCGGCGCACCCCTGCGTGGATCTGGGCGGGGTGCTCGATCCTTCGGCGCTGGCCTTTCGCTGGGAGGTGACGGACGCCCGCCGGGTGTGGTGGGTCTACGAACAGGGCGCGCGTGCAATGTTGCTTGACCACTCGCCTGAGCCGGGCAGCCGCGCCCTCTGGTCGCGGGACCTGCCGACGCCGTCATGGAGGGCAGGCTCGCAAACCTTTGACCGCATCACGCTTTGGCACCTGCCGCCTTCGCCGACGGTACCCGCGCCTACGACGCTTCCGAATCATGCGGATTACGCGGAATGAGGTGCGTCCTGCACCCTAGCGCTCCCGCTTGCGTTTGGGCTTTGCGGCTTTCGCCAATTTTGCGGCTTTTACGGTTCTTTTTGCCTTGGCGGCTCCTGCCGCTTTTCCTTTGGCTTTGTTTGCTGCCCGCACCGTCTTCTCTTGCCGTTTTTCTTCGCTTCGGCCCGAGCGCAGGGAGCCCTTCAGGGTGGTGCCGGCCGGTTCGGTGCCCGGTTTGAGCGCAAATTGCAGGCGGCGCTGTTGGCGGTCTATGCGGTCCAGGATGACCTCAACCCGTTGCCCTGCGCTGAAGCAGTGCCCGGTGCGCGCGCCGCAGACCGCGCGGTCGGTGTCTCGGAAGCTGTAGAAGTCGCCGGTCAGCGAACTGAGGGGAACGAGGCCCTCGATGAAGAGTTCATCCAATTCGACAAAGAAACCGAACTTGGTCACGGAAAGGATGAGGCCGCTGAACTCGTCGCCGATGCGATCGGCCATGAACTTCATCTTTTTCCATTCGATCAACTCGCGTTCGGCATCGGCGGCGCGCCGCTCGGTTTGCGAGCTTTCCACGGCAATATCGGTCAGCTCTTCCGCGGAAATCGGGGCGGCAACGCCGGCGGCGGGCGAGGAAGACGCCGCAGAAGCGCGTACCTCGGCCGATTCGATGTGGGTTCCGGGTGAGAATTCTTCGGGTGTCTCGAATGTGTCGGACGGCGGGGAAACCGGAGAGCCGGAAGCTCCGTCGCTCCAACCGATTCTGCCGGGGTGCTTGCCCCTGCGCTTTTCGCTGGCGGGCTGGCGCAGTGGGGCGACATCCGCGATGAAACCGCGCCGGGTGCCGGTCTGGGCGGGAGTTTCGGATGTGGGGCGGAGGGAGGCCGCGTGTTGGCCCTTGGATCTCGCCAGTGCGATCGCCCACGGTTGGGGATCGCCGGAGAGGATCGGGCCGCCGCGCGGGTCGGCGCCGTTGCGGAGCATTGCCCGCAGCAGGCGATGCACGATCAGGTCGGGGTAGCGCCGAATGGGGGAGGTGAAGTGGGTGTAGCAAGGGCTCGCCAGCGCGAAATGGCCCTCGTTTTTCTCGGCGTAGCGGGCCTGCTTGAGCGAGCGCAGCATCAGGTAAGCCAGAATGCGCTCCTCCGGCGTGCCCGCGATGCGGCTTACCAGCTTCTGGTACATCTGCGGTGTGACGGGGATGCTGGACGGCAGTTCGTGCGCCTGCGCCGGGCGGCCACCCCGGCCGCGGGCCGACTGCCGCTGCGCGTCGCGCCGGTCACTCTTCATCGTGAGCCGTTTTACGGGCAGATTGCCGATGCCGAGCGTCTGGCCGAAGCCGGCCGCGGTCTCTTCAAACTCCAGCACGCGCTTGGGGCTGGGCATCTCGTGAATGCGGTAGATCGACGGGATGTCCTGCCCCGTCAGCCAGGTGGCCACGCACTCATTGGCGCTGAGCATGAACTCTTCGATCAGGCGGTGGGCCCAGCCGCGCTCGGAACGCACAATGGCCTTCATGTTGCCGTCCGGGTCGAACTGGACCACCGGCTCGGGCAGGTCGAAGTCAATGGAGCCGCGCCGGACACGCTTAGCATTGAGGCGCAGGGCCAGCTCCAACATGCGATCAAAGGCGGCAGGAAGCTCCGGCCGCTCCAGCGCAATGCGCTCGCGCCCCAGATCGTCTTCCGCGCTGGGTGGGGGGGTGATCTGCCGGACGCCGTTCCAGCCGGCAGCGGCAGGGGAGGCGTTGAGGCAGTGCTGCACGTCCGTGTAGGTCATGCGGCGGGCGCTGCGGATGACGCCCTCGCTGAGACGGTACCCGGTGATCTCGCCCCGGGGGTCGATCTCCATGACACAGCTCAGCACCAGGCGGTCCTGCTCCGGCAGCAGCGAGCACATGCCGCTTGAAAGCGCGTGCGGCAGCATGGGCACGGCGCGATCGGGGAAGTACACGCTGGTACCCCGGACGCGCGCCTCCGTATCCAGCGCCGAACCCGCCTCCACATACCAGCCGACATCGGCGATGTGCACCTGGAGCTCGGTATTGCCGTTCGGGAGTTCCTGAACAAGGACGGCGTCATCAAAGTCGCGGGCGGTTTCACCGTCAATCGTCACAATCGGCAGGTGACGAAAATCCTGCCTGCGGTCGAACTCCTCCGCTGGAAGCGAGGCCACGGTGTCCTCCCCGCGTCGGTCAGCCTCTTCCAATACGTGCGCCGGAAAGGTGTGCGGGATGGCGTGCTTGCGAATGACGATCTCGACATCGACACCAAAGGCGTCCGGGGGACCCAGCACCTCGAGCAGACGCCCGCGCGCGGGCCGGCCTCCATGCGCGTACTGCAGGATTTCCACCTCAACCGCCAGGCCTTCCAAAGGCCATTGGTTTGGTGTGGGGGAAGGACCGGGGCCGTCGTCCGCTCCAGGATCAGGCGAGATGCCGCGCCAGGCCTCGTCGCCGAGTGTGCGGTGGGCGGACTTCGCTGAAAGGAGGGCGTTTTCGGCATCGATAATCTCGATCGGGCCGCCCATGCGGTCGTCAAGCGGCTGAACGAAATCTCCTTGCAGGGAGAAAGCCGTGCCCGGGTGGTCTTCCCACCGTCGCCGGGCGGCGTTGCGGGCGTAGTGGAAGATGCCGACCATCGTGGGGTTGCGGCGGGTGAGCACGCGCGCGATGCGACCGGAGCGGCGCCCGTCCGGCCGCGGCGCATCCTCCTCCACCAAGACGAGATCGCCGTGCATGGCGCCGTGGAGAGCCACCGGCGGAATGAAGATGTCCTGGGCCTCGGGAGATCGGGAGCCATCCTTGCTCTCGAGCCGGACGAAGCCGAAGCCGTCGCGATGCAGCTCGAGTCGGCCGCTCAGGAGGCGATCGCGCCCGGAACGGCGGTCGGTTGCGCCCCATCGGTCGGGGGCATCCTGGCCGACCGATGGCAGGGAGAACTCCCCCGGTCGCCGGGGGGAACCTGCGGGCTGCTTTGTCGGGCTTGAGCTATTTGTTGGGCCTGACTCCGCCGGAGTCTTCTGCGGGATGGCCCAGAGGCCGTCCTCCGGCTGCCGCAGTGCACCCTGGGCGACTAGGCGCGTCAGCTGCTCCATTAACAGCCTTCGCTCGCGGCCGCCACCGAGCCCCAACTCACGGATCAGCTGCTTGTAACCGGCCTTGCTGCCAGCCGACCGGCTGATGCGCTGGAGCAGATCACGGTCAGAGTGTGGGTGCGGGGAGGACGCCATCTGCGGTCAGAATACGCCGGGACCGCCCGCCGGCAAACCCCGTGCGTCGCAGAAACCGGGTGTGTTTTGGATCCTGCGAAGGCTGGCGGACTTCAAGGTTTTGCGAAGGTTGCGCTCCGGACGATGGAGGCCTGCCACGCTATGTTACTTTAGTAACCAAATCACAGGGTCATTGAAATATATCCAGAAGACGGCTAGGCAAACTTCAATAGCGACTTTAGTGTGTTCCTAGCCGACGGGATAGTCCACTTAAGTGGTAGTCGGTATCACTCCAACGGAGTATATATGAACCTCATTGCTCGTTTTTCCGTCCTCGCCCTCGCCTTGGTAGGTTTTTCCGCATCCACCGTCATCTCGCACACCCAGAATAGCGGAGCGCACAGCGGCAATCTCGCTCCCGTAATTGCAACAGCCAACGTCTGCGGCCCCAACAATGAGGGCGGCTGTAACCTGCGATAGTGACCCCAAATTTGGTGTAGCAAATCCCCTGAGGGATGTGGTATTAACCTCTCAGGAGCGCAATCTTGGCCACCGACGAGATTCTTCGGATTTCCAGCATCGTGCAGATCACGCTTAGTCTTGGCGTGATCTGCACGATGTTGCGGCGCAACATTTTTAAGAGTTTCCCCGCACTGACCGCTCTTTCGGCTATGTTGTTGGTCCATGGATTGATTAGGACGAGCATCTTGTTCTACCGTTCCACGCTTCACCTCCCGAAACGGGCAGCTTATCGGGTGCTTTTCGCCTCGGATACCTCGACCCTCGTTGTAGAGCTTTGTCTCCTGGTCCTGATTATTTACAGTCTGTTTTCCGAAGCGATGCGTCCCTTCTCGGGACTTCAGCGCATTGGCCAGATTGTATTCCGCTGGGTCGGAGCGGTCTCACTGCTCGTTGCCTTCGCTCTCTCAGCCGGGCCACAGCTCTTCGCCCACGGGATGACTCTGGATGTCTTCTACACAGAACTGGCGCCCCGCTTCCAGCAGGGAATCAATGTACTCATTCTTTGTTTGCTCATCTTCGTGTGCTTTGCCATCCGACCGCTCGGTTTGACCTTCCGCAGTCACATCTTCGGAGTGGCGCTTGGTCTGGGGATCTTCTCCATGGTGCAGCTGGTGCAAGCCGCATGGCTTGCGACCTTCGCAGGCCATGATCTGTATTCCGCTCCCTATGTTGCGGAAGCGGTTGGCACCTGCATAGCCCTTGTGGTCTGGGGTACCTACTTTGCCTTGCCCGAGCCGAAGCGTCGTATGATTCTTCTGCCGACCACCTCTCCATTCTTCCTGTGGAACCGCATCTCCGAGATTCTGGGCGACGCGCCCGGTAAGGTGGCGGTAGCCGGATTTACGCCGGACATGCTCGCTCCGGCGGAGGTGGAAATGTTGACGCTGGCGATCTCGGAGGAGGAGGCGTCAGCGCGGGAGCGTGAGTTGGTTCTGGTTGGCCAGACCGTATCGTCCTTCCCGGCAGGCCTACCCCTGCCTTCGGAACGCGAATTTGCTCTGTAGCCTCAGGTCGGAGTTCTCCGTCCTCCTACACCAGAGATGGAACCTGTAACTCATCTGCTGACCGGGGCCTGTCTGGCGAGGACCGGGTTTCATCGGCGTGTGGCCTATGCGACGGGGGCCATGGCTGTTGCAGCCGAGTTCCCCGACATTGACACGATCTGGAGTCTGCGCGGGCCGGTTTCCGGATTCGAGCACCATCGCGGCATCACGCATACCTTTCTGGGTGTGCCCTTTGAGGCAGGCATTCTCCTGCTTGCCGGGTTTGCGTGGCATGCTGCCCGCCAGCGGCGGCGGGCTTCCCAAACGCTGCAGCCCGCCGGAAAAACCGGTCCCCGAAGCCGATTCGGCGATGTGCCGGTACGTTGGGGAGCGCTGTATGGGCTGCTTGTTCTGGCGCTGCTGAGCCATTTGCTGCTGGACTACACAAACAACTACGGTCTGCGCCCCTTTTTTCCATTCAACGATCGCTGGTATGCCGCTTCGATCGTGTTCATCTTCGATCCGCTGATGTTTGTGCTTCTGCTCGCCGGCCTGCTTCTGCCGCTGCTGTTCCGGTTGGTGGGCCGGGAGATTGGGGCCAAGGATCAGTCGATGGCCGGTTCGGGCTGGGCACGTGCGGCGTTGATGGGGGTACTGCTGCTTTGGGGCGTGCGCACCTTCGAACATAGTCGAGCGATCGCCCTGGCCGACCGAACGACGTTGCGAGCTCCCGAATCAAGTGCGGCGGTTGACGCTCCCCCTCCCGAAGCAGACATCGGCACGGCGGAGGTCCAGGGCAAAGGGAGCGAGGCACTTGGGGCGGCAGAGCCGGCACGGCCCCTCCTCCAACCGCTCCGGGCATTGGCGAGCCCTGACCCATTGAGCATCTTTCGCTGGTACACGGCCACCGACTTCGGTCCGGCAGACCAGCTCGGCGTGGCTGACTCGCGTGTGGAAACGCTTGTGCCTGGGCGTCTTCTGGTTAAGCCCGCCCCGACGCCTGCTTTGGCGGCGGCGGAGCGCAGCGAGTTGGGTCGGGTCTATCTCGACTGGTCGCCCATGCCGTTTCTCAGCGTCGGGGAGAGTGTCGGGGACGGCACTGGGGGCAGTATGGGCGACAGCGGGGGGCCACTGGCGGATGAGGGCACGCGAACCGTGTTTTTTGAGGATCCACGGTTCATGGGCGACATGCCGTTCCTCCACCGCAGCGGGCCCCCTCCCCTGACCGGAGAAGTTTTGCTTGATTCCAAAGGCAGGGTCGCGGCCGAGGGCATGGATGGCCGCTTTGGGCGCTAATGCGCTGAGGTCGCTGACCACGAGGGAAATCCGGGGTGCGAGGGCAATCCCTGGGAGCCGCTAAGATGGTGAGAGTTGGCGAGCTCTGTTTCGCGAAGTGAACGCTCTGCCCCGAGGCTTCCCATGTTGACCTACCTCCTTCTTTTGCTGGCTGCGCTCTCCCGTTTCGTACCCCATGCCTTGCACGGCATCGGTTTGAACTTCACCGCTGTGGGCGGAGGGCTGCTTTTCTTCGGCGCTCGCCGCTCGCGGTGGGAAGCGCTGGCGGGCGGTGCGGTCATGGCGTCCAGTGACGTGTACCTGACGCGTGTGGTCTACGGTTACCCCTTCCATGTCAGCGCCTATGCGTTGACGTGGCTTTGGTATGTTGGCGTTTGTCTGCTGGGCAGTGCATTGTCCCAGCGCGCCAATGTTCTAAGGGTGAGCCTGGCAGCGCTATGCTCAGCCACGAGCTTCTTCGTTCTCAGCAACGGCGTCGTTTGGCTGAGCGGCGGCCTTTACGGGCACACCCTTGCCGGCCTGCTCGCCTGTTACGAGGCCGGGGTACCTTTTTACGCGAATGATCTGGTTTCGACCGGTCTCACAGTGGGTGTTCTCTTTGGCCTGCCCGCCGTGGCGGCGGAGATGGTCCTGATCTGGCGTGAGGCGACGGGGAGCCGGCAACGGCTGCGGTAGGGGCTGGCGTTAGGCGCCATCGACGGTTGGAGCTTCCTCGATGGGGAGGATCACACCCCGACGCCGGTCAAAGATTCGCCGCACCATGTAGAAGATCAGCGCAAGCAGCAGGAAGAGGACGGTCCCGATCACCAGGGACAGGTGGTGGTTCACCGTTCTGCGCAGACTGTGGATGAGCACGGGGCCAAACCAGATGGTGAGCAGGGAACAGACCAGGAACTGAATCAGCTTACCCAGAAAGATCGCCAGCGCGAAGGGCGGAGCCTTCATTTCAAAGACGCCCGCGGCGAATTCAAAGAGCTTCAGCGGGGTTGGCGGCGGGAGCATGGCGGGGATCAGGATTGCAAAGAACTCCTGACGTTCAAAGCGGTCGCGCAAGCGCTCATACCGCTGCCGATTCACCCGTTTGAGCAGAAACAGTTCGCCGCCGGCCCGGCCGATGAAAAAGGGTACCAGCGAGCCGAAGGCGGAGGCTGTCGCCGCGACGATGCAGTACAGAATGAAGCGGTCGTGGTTGTTGGCGACATAGCCGATGACGATGCCGTCCATGGAAACGGGGATCGGGATCAGGGCGGAATCGATCAGGGCGAGGCCGCCGACACCCCAGACGCCCAGGGGCTTCATGTACCTGAGCAGGGTGACCGAGAACTTATGCAGCAGGGCAATGGGACCGATGATCACAGAGGAATAGTTTACGACGTGCCACGGATCCCGACCGGAATCGAAGAACGAAGAGGACGGAACCTGCTTGGCGCGCTGCCCGGTTCGGCACCGGGCGGAGTTCCGGAACTCAGTGGCCGGTGTTTCCCGCCAGCAGGTCCAGCGCATGCGGGAGGAGCGGTAGTACGGCGCGAAGGGAGCTTACGGCTCCGGCTGGACTGCCGGGCAGGTTCAGGATGAGCGAGCGGCCGGCGGTGCCGCAGATGCCGCGGCTCAAGACGGCGAATGGTGTATCCCGTATTCCCTCCCGGCGGATCAGTTCCGGGATGCCGGGGAGGAGGCGGTCGCAGACGGCGAGTGTGGCTTCCGGCGTGTTGTCGCGGGCGGCCAGACCGGTTCCGCCAGTGGTGAGGATGAGTGCGGCCTGCGAGGCGGCTTGGCGGAGGGCAGCCGTGAGGGGAGGGAGATCGTCGGAGACGATGTGTGCGGCAAGGATCTCCGCGCCGGCGGCTCTGAGTAGATCGAGGAGAGCCGGGCCGGAGCGGTCCACCTGCGTTCCCGCGGAGCAGCGATCGCTCACGGTGAACACGATGGCGGTTCGCCCGGCGAGAGATGGTGTCGGCATGGGCTCAGCATAGCGCAGCCCAGCTCAGCACAGCGCTCCCGGCCGGGCCTTTTGCGGCAGGGTTCCTCGCATTCGATGGTGCCGAACGGGAGACCGTCTTCGCCGTAACGGTCTGTCGTGCGGCGTCGCTTGGGAGAACCGGCGATCGGATGAGAGGATAGGTTTGGGGCAAAGTGGTTGCCGTGCGGCTTGGACTCCGCAACCTTCTCACCCTTTGCATCGTCAGACGGAAAGTACCCACTATGCCCTCCACCAGCCCTACCCCTACGGACGAGACCGAGTTGCGCCCACCGGGCGACCCAGCCGAGCGGGCCGATGTGGCGGCGGACTCAGGAGAGTCTGGGCCCCAGGCTGCCCAGATAGGAGGGCGGAGCGTGTCCGCGACCGGGGAAAACCTCCCGCCGGCAGACGCCGATGCGCCGTTGTCCTTTGTCCCGCACCTTCCCCTGGAGCAGACGGTGCGTCCGGAACCGTTGCGCATCCGCACGGGGCGCTACGGTGAGCTCGATGAGCATGAGCTGGTGCGGCTGCTTGATTCGATTGAGGATGAGCGGGCGCGGTCGAGATTTCGTGAATCGGTCTATATCTCCGTTTTTGTATGGATGGCCATTGCGCTGCTTCTGCTGTTTGGGCCGAAGTACCTTTGGCACGCGCCAAAGCTTGTTCTGCCTTCTGAGGTGCTGCGCGCGCGCGAACTGACGACCCTAACCGCACCCAACCTGAGCACACGGCGTAACCAGCCCGCGCCACCGGTGGATTCCCGCACCCTGGAGCACCTGCGGTCGACGGAACCTAGAGTCGCGCCCAGCCCGGCTCCCAAAGCTGCGCCCACCCCGGCTCCTAAACCGACACCGAGCCCGGCGGCGCCGCAGCCTGTGACGCCGCGTCCCGAGACACGGCCCGAGCCGCCTTCGCCCTCCCGGCTGAAGATTGCCCCGGCCACCGCACCGCCCAACGTCCCCATGCCCTCTGCGCCGACACCGCAGCCGGTGGCGCGTCGGCCTCCGCCGCCGGTGGTGGCCGACGCGCCCACGCCGCAACCTTCCTCCCGGCCAAACTTCAACACGCCTGCGCAGTCGGCGGGCGATATGGTGGAGAATGCGACGCGTTCCGCCAGACCCGGCGGCGGAACGCCGGGCGGCCTTCGCAGCAGCACCCGCGGCGGCGGCGAGGTGGGTATGGGACCGGCTGAAGTCCTGTCCGACATGCAGGGGGTGAACTTTAACCCCTACCTGCAGCGGATTCTGCGTGAGATTTACGATGTCTGGATTCCCCTGATCCCCGAAGAGGCGCGGCCGCCGCTGATGAAGTCCGGCGTCACGATGATCCGCTTCA
Source organism: uncultured Bryocella sp. (assembly GCA_964236545.1). Lineage (GTDB taxonomy): Bacteria > Acidobacteriota > Terriglobia > Terriglobales > Acidobacteriaceae > Granulicella. Next base: position 32,684 of record CAXSCE010000027.1, on the reverse strand, counting down.
AGATTCTGCCGGACGGCACAATCGGCGGGATCTACCTGGACGGTTCCACGCATGATGATGCGCTCAACCGCGCGGCCTGGGGCTCGATCACGGGTGTGGGCCAGTTTCCGCCCTTGCCGTCGCAGTTTCACGGACCCAATCTGGAGCTGCGCATTCACTACCTTGTGAACCAGAAGACGGAGTAGGCGACTTCATGCACCGGGCGCAGCAGACGGACTTGAGCACAGCGACAGCCGGACCATCCCAGGGTGCAGGTCCACCTGCCGCTTCTGCGATGAAGCGCGCGGAGCCGCCGATGCCGCCTCCCCTGCCGCGACGGGTGCTGCAGGACGCGCAAGAGCAGCAAGTCTATGTACGGGAGCGCGAAGGGTTGGAGCGACGCAGTGCCCTGCGCGGTTTGGTCCTGCTGGCGGTGATCGCGGTGCTGTTTGCTCTGCTGCATGGGGGCGCCAGCCGTGCCTTTCCGGCGGGCTGGTGGCGGCAGTGGTGAGGCCGTGAGTGCGCCCGAACCCAGCTTAGATGGAGGGTTCTTCCCGGGTGAGGGCAAGGATGATTGGCCGGGCGATTATCCGCTCATCGTGGTGGCCGGTCCTACGGCCAGCGGCAAAACGGCGCTGGCGATTTCCCTGGCTGAAGGGTTCGGGGGAGAGGTGCTTTCCTGCGATTCCGTGGCGATCTACCAGGGGCTGGATGTCGGTTCCGCCAAGCCTTCATCGGCCGAGCGGGCACGGGTGCCGCACCATGGCCTGGATATGCTGCGGCCCGACCAGCCGGCCACCGCGGGCGACTACGCCCGGCTGGGGCGGACGGTTCTGGGGGAGATACGGCTGCGGGGGCGGTTGCCGATCGTAGCCGGCGGGACGGGGCTGTATCTGCGGGCCCTGTTGCTGGGGCTGGCCCCGGCGCCGCCGCGGGATGAGGCGCTGCGCGAGCGACTGCGCGCGCTTGCGGTCCGGCGAGGCAGCGACGCCCTGCACCGGCTGCTGCGGCGGGTAGACCCGGCGGCTGCGATGACCATCCATCCGCATGACACGCCGAAGCTCGTCCGCAGCCTGGAGGTGGCGATCCTGGCAAGGAGGCCGCAAACGGAACAGTGGACCGCCGGAAGGGAAGCGCTGCGGGGTTTCCGGATTCTGCGGATCGGGCTCGATCCGCCCCGCGCCGCCCTGTACGCGCGCATCCACGAGCGGGCGGCAGCGATGTTTTCTTTGGGCCTGCTGGAGGAGACGGCGCGGGTGCGCGCGAGCTACGGTGCCGGTGTGCGCTCGCTCGGTTCACTGGGCTATCTGCAGGCCGGAGCGGTGCTGGATGGCCGCCAAGGGATGGCGGAGGCCGTGACGGAGGCGCAGGCGGGCCATCGACACTATGCCAAGCGGCAGCTCACCTGGTTTCGGCGCGAACCGGAGATGCACTGGCTACGCGGCTTTGGAAATGAGCCTCCATGCCAGGCGGAGGCCCGTGAGTTGGTCCAGCGTCATCTTACCCAGGCAGCTAACGAGTTCCCGGCCGAGGCTGGGAGCCGCAAGGGAGGCGAGATCTGAGCGATCGGGGCACACGAATTGATAAATGGATGTGGGCGGCGCGCTTTTTCAAAACGCGGGCGATAGCCGTAAAGGCCTGTGAACTCGGCCGCGTTAAGAGCAACGGCCAGTTGGCCAAGCCTGCCCGCGAAGCCAAGGTCGGGGACAAGCTGGAGATCACCACGGATGGCGGCGTGTTTCAGATCGAGGTGCTGCTGCTCAGCGAGGAACGCGGCCCGGCAGCGGTGGCCCAAACGCTCTATGCGGAGACAACCGAAAGCCGTGAGGCGCGGGCCAAAGCGCAGGAAGAGCGTAAGTCGATGCTCTCGTTTGAGCGGTTGCCGGTGCTGAAGCCGACGGGACGCGACCGGCGGCAGCTCAGCCGCTTGCGCGGGCGAGGGTGAGCTCAGCTTCGGTCGCCGGATTCGTGCGCCGCAAAGTTAGTGAGACGCCGAGGAGTGCCGGTGTGCCGGCGTCGACCGTGGCGGCGGGGTCGTTGGTTGCGTTGTTGTCTGGGTGGTGGAGGTGCCATCCAGGATCGCCTGCACCGAAGACGGCGAGATCTGGTCCGCGGTAGGTGGGGTGGGCACCCTGGGGACCGAGCGCTGCGGAGCGTTTTGCGCCGGCGGCTGTTTGGCGACATCCGGCGAGCGGCAGCCGGTAAGGCCTGCGGTAAAGGCCAGCGCGGCGACCAGGCCCGCGAGCCCCATCCTGCCGTTGGCCATCGTTTTCTTCCAGGTCGGGATCATGGGACTCCTTGCTTACACGAGGATTGGATGGCGGCGACAACCGCTACGGCGCTGCAAGGCCGGTAAGCGCTGCCGTGATGCGGCGGGGCTTAAACCGCATCTCATCAGCGGGCGGCGCTTCCGCCTGAGGAGAAAATCATGGCCGATCAAGCCGCATTGCAGCAGAAGTATGCCCCGGTCGGGCAGACCATCGCCGACTTTGCCGAGTATGGAACGAAGTTCAATGGCATTTTTATGAACGGCGAAAAGCTCGTGCTGAAGTGCGATGTGCCCTCCAAGGTGATCGTCAATCGCGTGTGGGACTCCATCAAGCAGGTTGACCCGAATTACCCGGATTTCGAGATCCAGATGACGCAGACCGGTCCGGACGAACAGCCGTACACGATCAAGACCGGCGATAACCTGAGCAAGGTGTCGGAGCGGTTTTATGGGACGGCGAACAAGTACGAGGCCATCGCGCAGCACAACGGCATGTCTGACCCGGACAAGATTCAGGTGGGACAGACGATCAACGTGCCGCCGCTGAGCTGATGTGGGATGTGGATGACGCCACAGTAGCGCTTTTGTCATTCCCGAAAGCGGATCTGCACTTTGCTGTTGCCATGGCGTGGTTGCCGCGGTTGACGTACAGAATGCAGATCCCTGCGGGATGACAACAAGATCAAGAAACGGGGTTGGGTCAGACCTTTTGAACGCGGTGCACGTCGCGGACGCCCGGAACTTTGCGCAGATTGCCCTGCAGGCGGGTGAGGTGGCGCAGGTCGACGGTTTCGATGACGAAATCGACGTGGATGCCGCCGTCTTCGGTGGGCCGGGTGTCGACGCTGCGGATGTTGGTGCCGTCTTCGGAGATGATGGCGGCAAACTCCTTGAGCAGGCCGGACCGGTCTTCCACCAGAACTGTGAGTTTCACAGGGTAAGTGGTCGGCCTGGGGCTATTGCCGTTGATTGCATCGGCCGCCGCCGCGCCGCTGGACCACTCTACCTCGATGCGGCGGTCGGCCTCGTAGAGCAGGTTTTGCACGTTGGAGCAGGAACGTGCGTGCACCGCCACACCCTTGCCGCGGGTGACGTAGCCGATGATCTCTTCGCCTTTGATGGGATTGCAGCAGCGGGCGCGGTACACGAGCAGATCGTCCTGGCCTTCCACCTGGAGGCTTTCGGAGCCTTTGCCGAAGAAGACGCGCTTCACCGCCTGGCTCATGTGCGAGAGGGCGTCGGAAACGGGACTTGTCCCATCGGAGGTGGTTTCAGCGGATCCGCTGTGGATGATCCCGGGGCCGAGCTTATTGAGCACCTGTCGCGTAGAGAACTTGCCGAAGCCGATGCCGGCGAGCAGGTCCTCTTCGCCGCCCAGGCCGTATTCATTGGCAACGCGCGTGAAGTCAGCGGCACCAAAGCGGCTCAGGGCGACTTTGAGTTTGCGGGCCTCGCGTTCCAGCAGTTTTTTGCCGATTTCCAAGGCACGGGCCCGTCCATTTTCATTCAGCCAATGCTTGATTTTGTTGCGGGCGCGGGAGCTTTTCGCGAAGCTGAGCCAGTCGCGCGAGGGCGCATGGCCGGGCTGGGTGACGACCTCAACGATGTCGCCGTTGCGCAGACGCGAACGCAGCGGCACGATGCGGCCGTTCACCTTGGCACTGGTGGTTTGGTGCCCGACGTCGGTGTGGATGGCGTAGGCGAAATCGATGGGGCTGGCATCGCGGGGAAGGACGATTACCTTGCCTTTGGGCGTGAAGGTGTAGACCTCCTCGGGGTACATGTCCATCTTGAGTGTGGACATGAACTCATTGGAGTCGGGCATTTCACGCTGCCATTCGATCAGCTGGCGCAGCCAGGCGAGGCGCTTTTCGTCGTTGGCGGTGACAGCCTCGGAGGCCTTGTACTTCCAGTGCGCCGCGATGCCCTCTTCGGCGGTGCGGTGCATCTCCTCGGTGCGGATCTGCACCTCGAACTGATGGCCGCCGTCGGCAATGAGCGTGGTGTGCAGCGACTGATAGAGGTTGGGCCGCGGCATGGCGATGAAATCCTTGAAGCGCCCCGGAACCGGACGCCAGGTCGCGTGCAGCAGACCGAGTACGGCGTAGCACTCCGGCACCGTCGCGGTAATGACGCGCACGGCGAACAGATCGTAGACCTGATCGACCGGAATGGCATGCAGGTTGAGCTTCTGCTGGATGGAGTAGAGGCGCTTAATGCGTGATTCGACCCGCGCTTCCACGTGCGCCTCGTGCAGCTTGGCCTCGAGGGTGGCGACGATGCGGTCCAGAAAGGCTTCGCCTTCGCCGCGCATGGCGTCCACCTCGCCGGTGAGCCTGCCGTAGCCGAGTGGATCGACGTAGCGGAAGGCCAGGTCTTCCAACTCGCCACGCAGCTTGCCCATACCCAGGCGATGGGCCAGGGGAGCGTAGACATCTAGCGTCTCGCGGGCGATGCGGGCCTGTTTTTCGGGCCGCAGGTGCTCAAGGGTGCGCATGTTGTGCAGCCGGTCGGCGAGCTTGATGATGACCACGCGTACGTCGTCGGACATAGCGAGCAGCATTTTGCGGATGTTCTCGGCCTGGGCGTCCTCGCGATTGGCGAACTTGATTTTGTCGAGCTTGGTGACGCCGTCGACGATGTGGGCAACCTGCTCGCCGAAGCGCCGGGCGATCTCCGGCGTGGTCACGTCGGTGTCTTCGACCGCGTCGTGGAGCAGGCCGGCGGCAATGGCCGTGGCGTCCATCTTGAGCTCGGCGAGCACCTGCGCGACCTCGAGCGGATGGATAATGTACGGTTCGCCGGAGGCGCGCTTCTGGCCTTCATGTTGCTGCTGGGTGAAGGCCCAGGCTGCCCTTACGAGCTCCTGGTCATCGTGGGGGCGGTGGGCCCGCAGTGTCACCAGCATCGTGTCAAAGTGTTCGCGCAGCCGGTACGGGTCCTCTTCGCTGGAGAGAGAGGAGGGTCGTCCAGCGTCCGCTGGCGGTTCGGAAGCGCTACGGGCGGGATCATCGAGCGACGGTGAGTCGGGGTACGCCTCGACCTCCCGCGTGAGATCGGGCAGCGCCGACTCCATGCTCATACCGGATTCGCTGTCTTCAGCGGGCAGGGGTGGGCCCGCTCCGGCGGCAGCAGTTCCGAGTTTTTGAGCGTCGGATCTCCAGGTCGCCATGGTTCATTATATCGACGGAAATACACCCCACATTTACGAGAGGTTCCTCGCTGCGTCAATCAGCTGTTGTATGTCCTGGCCACGTATGGAAAGCATCATGCAAGCAGGCGCAAAGGTCGGCTCAATGCAGCAACCCCGGCTCCGGACGGACGCCTCCGTGTGTCCAGGTGATCAGTTCATCAAAGGCGCGGCCCGTCTCCTCCGGTGTGACGGCGCAGTGCCCGTCATGCGGAACGTACTGCTGCACCAGGCGGTCGCCCATGCCGGCGCCCTCCACCATCTCGTTGTAAAGCTCCAGCTGACCGGCGGGGATGAGCGGATCGAAAACCGTGTGCACCGCCAGCATCGGCCGGCCGAGATGACCGCTCGGTGTGTAGTGGCGGATCAGGTAGTCACGGGCTTTTTTTTCCGCGGGGTAACGCCGCACCGTCTCGTTGAGGCTGATGTCGGTCGTGGTGACGACCGGGTTGGTGCCGGTGTAGATCCAGTTGCGGTTGTCGAACGGATTGCCCCCGGCCCGACGCTGCATGTCGGCAATGACAAAGGTGAAATAGCCGATGTCGCGCGCCACATTTGCGTCGGTGTGCAGCCCCATCAGGGTGCGGATGAGCAGGGCGTCGGCCGGATTGGCTTTGAGCGCATTGGCCACCCGTTCGCGGACGGCGGCGGTGTCGTCATAGTCGGCTGGCACGGGGACGAGCGGGCCCATGACGCCGGGGAAGTAGGCGTCAAAGGCGGCGCGCAGGGCAAAGCGGCGGTCGAAGGAGACAAACGTGGGCCCCACGGCGCCGCAAAGGTCGAGCCCTCCCGCGAAAGGCTTTGGATTGAGTTCCAGCGTGATCATCACCAGGGCCCCGCCCATGGATCGGCCAACGGCATAGGTTTCCTTGGGGTGCCCATAACGATGGTCGAAATAGTGGCGCAGCGCTTCGCTTTCCGGGTAGGCCTGCTGCAGCGCCCAGCCGCCCTCCGAATAAGCGCTTTGAGCCACGGCATAGTGCCGCTCGGTCAGGCTTTGCAGATCACCGCGCAGGTGTTCGACGAGGTGAAAGGTCACGCCATGCTCGGCGTAGCCGTGGTAATAAACCACCAGCGAGCCGTTCCAGTCGGCGGGCACATCGATGCGGTACTCCGCCCCGTTGAGCACGCCCACTTCCACGGTGCCCTCGGCGGAGTGGACGACCTCGGGGTCAATCGGCTTTTTCGTTTGGGCGTGGGAAACAGTCCGGGTTCCGCCCGCGCACAGCAGAAGGAGCGCCAGAGCGGCAGCGAGGCGAGGTCGTGGATGAGGTCTGAACATCCGGGTCCAGTCTACTGCACAGCGGTTTGGCAGTGAGACCGCCGCCACGGGTAGAAATCAATCCCAGTCGTCCTGAATCTGCCCGTTGTCTTTCAAAACGTCGTCAAAGCCGTCCGATTTCTTGAGGAGGATGTCGCCGAAACTCCCAGGCTGCCGAAGCAGGATCGCCCCCAGGCGCACCAGCTCCAGCGTGGCCAAAAAAAGGCAGATCAGACCTCGTTCGGAGCCGGCGCTGCGCAGGAGACGAGGAAGGCTGAGCGGCTTGTCGGCCATCGATAGACGGCGTCTCAGGAAGTCGATCATCTCCCGCACCGTCACCGTTTCCTCGTCGATGCGGTGCACCGGCCGCTCGCGCAGGCGCTGCAGGATGTCGCGAAAGACACGCACGAGGTCGCCTGTGTCTGCGGCGATCTCCCCTTCGCCGGTGAGGGGGTTTGTTCCGTCCTGCTCCTGAAGGAATCGTTTCAGCCCGGGTTGCGTCCAGGTGGCTTCCTCTATCTGCTGCTTTTGCTGCAGCATTTGGGCGGCGGCTTTGAAGCGCTCGTGCTCCAGCAGCCGCTCCACGAGTTCGCGGCGGGGATCGTCGGGTCCGAGCGTGGTGCGGGCCTCGTTCGGCTCGCGGGGCAACAGGGTCCGGCTCTTGATGTGGATGAGCAGCGCGGCCGTGTAGACGAAATCTCCCGCACTATCGATGTCCACGGCCTGCAGATGGCGCGTGTACTCCAGAAATTGCGCCGTGATGCGCGCGATCGGGATGTCGTAGACGTCGATATTCTGCTTGCGGATCAGGTCGAGCAGCAGATCGAAGGGACCGTCGTACACCTGGCCGATGGCCACCGAGAAAGGGGACTGCGAGATCTCCTCCGGCTCGGTTTTGCGAGGTTTGGGACGCGGCGGGGGAGGCGCCGCGGGCGGCTGGAGCTGGAAGGCCGCGCCGGTTTCGCTCGGCCCGGCGGAGGCCTGATGAGCCGTGGCCTCCTCGACCGCACCGGTTTCGCTTAGCCCGGCGGAGGCCTGTTGAGTCGTGGCCTTCTCGAACGCACCGGCGCGGGCCGGGGAGGCGTTCCCCTGCGGGCTGTGTTCCCCTTCGGTCTGTTCCCCTTCGGTCATGTTCAGCTTGATCTGCAGCTTCGGGCTACATGCCCATGGCGGCCTGGACCTCGGCCAGGGTTTCGCGGGCGCGTTTGGTGGCGCGTTCCCGGCCGTTTGCGAGCACATCCTTTATTACGCCGGGGCGTCCTTCCAGATCGCGCCGGTGAGCCTGGATCGGGGCAATCGTGCGGATGATGGAGTCCGCGCACCAGCCCTTGCACTCGATGCAGCCGATTTTGGCGGTCGTACACCCGTCGTAGACCTCCTCCATCGTCGCGGTGGCGGAAAACACCTTGTGCAGATCGCCGACGGGACAGACGTCTGGATTACCGGGGTCATCACGCCGTACGCGCGCCGGGTCGGTCACCATTACCTTGAGCTTGGCGCGCAGATCGGCCTCCGGCTCTGAAAGCATGATGTGGTTGCCGTAGCTCTTGCTCATCTTGCGGCCGTCCAGACCGGGGAGTTTGGGACTGGGCGTTAGCAGCGCCTCCGGCTCCGGCAGAATGGCCCGGCGGGTGAATCCGGAGAGCTTTTTGGTTTCGGCGGCGGCCTGGAAAAGCTGGTGCGCGCTGAAGTCGGTGCGGGTGGAGCCTTTCGGTTCCCCGGCGTGTTTGCGCGCCTTTTCGAGGATTGCTCCCATCTCCCAGGGCTGTGCGTCGGGCGCGAGATGAAAGTCGCCGGGGTAGAGATCGTTGAAGCGACGGGCGACCTCGCGGGTCAACTCCACGTGCGCCACCTGGTCGGCTCCCACGGGAACAAAGTCGGGCTTGTACAGCAGGATATCGGCCGACTGGAGCAGGGGATAGCCGAGAAATCCGAAGTTGTTCAGGTCTTTTTCCGATAGCTGCGCCTGTTGGTCCTTGTACGTGGGCACACGCTCCAGCCAGGAAACCGGCGTAATCATGCCGAACAGCGTGTTCAGGCGGTCATGCTCCAGAACTTCCGATTGGCGAAAGATCACGCAGCGGCCCGGATCGAGGCCGGCGGACAGGAAGTCCATAGCGATGTCGCCGATGTTGGACCGCAGCTGGCTTGTGTCGGCGAAATCGGTGGTCAACGCATGGAGGTCGGCGATGAAGAAATAGCAATCGTATTCATTTTGCAGCTTCACCCAGTTGTGCAGCGCGCCCATGTAATTGCCGAGGTGCAAGCGTCCGGTGGGGCGCATGCCGCTGAGAACGCGCGGATGTGGGGTAGAGCGTGGGATTGAAGGGCTCATTGCGATGAGTCTCAGGATACATCCGGAGCCGTCCGGTACCGATAGCCAAGGCGTCCGAGCAGCCCGCAATCTCGCCGGCGTAGGATCCTCACAGATGACACGCAACCTTAAAGCGGTACTTTTACTCTGAGTTGTTGGGTCCCTAAAACGATTCGGAGGATTTGTTCATGTCACATGGCATTATTTGGTGGGTTCTCGTCGGCCTCATCGCAGGCTTTCTCACAGGCAAGATTATGAAGGGTTCCGGCTTTGGTGCGCTAATGGACATCATTGTCGGCATCATCGGCGCCGTGATCGGCGGCTTTATCATGACGCACATCTTCGGCGCGGCAGCTTCCGGCGGACTGATCTATTCGATCATCGTGGCCGTGGTCGGCGCTGTTATCCTCACATTCCTGCTCCGTCTCATCACGGGGAGCCGAGCCACCAACCTTTAATAGATTTCTAGAATTGAGCGCGGAATGCTCAGCGGCCTTGAGGCGGAGACAGATTAGTAAATCCACCGGCAAGCCGAATCGGGACTTTACATGGGGTGCGGCGTGCCGCACCCCATGTATTTTTAGTGATGAGGTGCATCTGCCGGCACAGCTGAGAGTAGAGCTAAACTCGGCCCTCGCGCACGGAGAGAGCTATCTCGGGATGATTGTGGACAGTTGTGATATGGGGAGGCAATAGGATCTTCAGACTTATGCAACATTTTGCCGTTCGTCGGGTTTTCGGAAAAATGCCCTCTGTTCGCTCCGTTATCTCTATGTTCGGCCTTTGCAGTCTGGTTCTGTTGGGAAGTTGTTCCAGCGCCGGACCGGCCGCCCTGGCGCCCAACGTTTCGCCACAATGGGTGGTGGCGTGGGGAGCTTCCCCCCAAAATGCTGTCAGTTCTTCGGACAACAACGGCGGATCGGAACAGAGCTTTCGTTTTCTCCTCTACCCGACGGTTGCCGGCACGCGGGAACGGGTGCACTTCTCCAACTATTTCGGCTCAACCCCGATCACGATCGGTGCCGCCCGTCTATCCGTGGCAAGTTCCGGAGACAACGGTCCAGCGGTTGATCCATCCAGGGATGCTGGGTTGACTTTCGGCGGCAGCAAGAGCGTCACCCTGCAACCGCATGGGGAGATCGACTCCGACCCTGTCAACATCACCTATGCTTTTGGGCAATGGCTGGCGGTGTCGATGTATCTCCAGGGCACTTTCCCTGCCTTGACCGAGCACGATGCGCAAGTGTCGACCAATTTCTTTTCGCCTGCCGGTTCCGGCGACGTCACCGCCGACACCACCGGGAACAGCTTCTCGGTGGCTGACAGCAAATGGCTCCTGATGACTTCAGTGGAGGCGTATGGTCCCTACCAGGGCACCGTGGCGATCTTCGGCAGCTCTTCTGTGGACGGACATAATTCCAATGTCGGCGATACGCTTTCCTATCCCGCGGTCAGTCCCGTCATCTCCGGACAGAGTACCGACCGGCCCACAGACTGGCTTGCGCGTTCCCTCATCTCCGCTGGATATAGTCTAGGTGTACTGAATGCGGGTTTGCTCGGCAACCCCGCCGCGGAAGACAGCCTAACGCAAGGTGGGTACTCCGTGGCAGGCGTGGACCGATTCAAGCATGACGTTCTGCAACAGCCAGGTATCGCTGCCGTGGTGATCTATATCGGCGGCATCGATCTTCGTGCGGATTGCCAGCCGGCCACAGCGGTGGAAGCGTCATTGAGTAATCTCGTGGCGCAGGCCGCGGCAGCCAAGGTGCGGGTCATCCTGGCTACGATCCCACCCTCGGAGTACTGCGTGAATGTGCAGCCCATTCCCTCGGGAACTTCGCCCTACGCGGGTGATCTAAATCCTGGACCGGAGAACCCGGGGTCCACCCAGCGCAGAGCGGTTAACACTTGGATTCGCACAACCGGCGCGCAGCTTCCGGGCGTTGTGTCCATCGCTGACTTCGACCAGGTTCTGGCGTACCCGGCACATCCGGACTTCATGATTCCTAACCTGAACTCCGGGGACAATTTCCATCCTGACGGCCCAGGGTACGGCGTTCAAAATAGTGCCATTGCTCTGCAAAGTATCCTGGGACAGTAGGCTTTGATAAAGCTCCGTCAAAAAGGAACTTGCGCCCTCACGTGCGTCTCCACTCTTCCGTATCGTCGTAATATGGTTTCGCGCTTCCGCTCCTGGTTGTTTTTGAGTTCGAGTCTGCTTGTAACGGGCTGTGGTACGCAGGGATTGATCTCCGGCGCACCGGTCACCGGTATGAGCAAACCCTCCATTTGGGTCGGTGCCTGGGGCGATGCGATGACCAATGCGCAGGCGGGTACGGAAAACGCAGGGGGCAACGACCAAAGCTTCCGCTTCCTGGTCACCCCTACCGTTGGGGGCAGCCAGGAACGTGTTCGTTTTTCCAATGTGTATGGTCTCACCCCTGTGACGCTCGGGGCAGCTCACCTTTCGATCGGGCAAGACGGCTCCAGTGCCGTCGATGCGGCACATGATGTCGCCTTGCACTTTGCCGGTCAGTCCGGAGTCACCATCGCACCGGGCCAGGTGGTAGTCTCTGATCCCGTTTCGCTCACTTTCAGCTTTGGGCAGACATTGGATATCTCCGTTTATCTCAAAGGAAGCTTTGGACCGGTGTCACACCACGGTTCGCTGTTCATCACCAACTACCGCACGGCAGCGGGCGCTGGGGACATGACGGGCGACACGCTCGGGACGAGCTACACGGGCACGACCCAAGATTGGCTGCTCATCAACGGCGTGGATGTGTATGGGCAGTACGGGGGCACACTGGCCCTTTTCGGCAGCTCCACCACGGACGGAACGCATTCCAACTACAGTTCCGATCAAATCTATCCCAAGCCCAACGTCCCCGTTGCGGGGCAGCACACCGACCGGCTTTCCGATTGGCTGGCAAGGCGGCTGAACGCAGCGGGCTACCAGATCGGGGTCGTGAATGAAGGTGTTGGCGGCGACACGGTCACAGCGGATGTAACCAATCAGCTTTACAACACGAAAAACGCGAACCAGCGGATCGCGCAGGATGTTCTGAGTCTGCCCAACCTCTTGGCAATGGTGACCTACTTCGGATCTATCGATATCCGTTCGCCGGACTGCAAGTCCGCACCGGCAATCGAGGCAGCGACGCAGCAGATGATCGCCACAGCCCATGCCGCGAATGCTCCGGTGATCCTGGCGACGATTCCGCCTTCGGCCTTTTGCACCAACCCGGCGCAGCCCAACTTTGGACCGACGCCCACGCCATCGAATCCCTACGCCGGCGCTGCGTCCTCCCCCTCACCCAATGGCGGCGAGGTGCAGCGCATCGCGTTCAATAGCTGGATTCGCCAGACCGGGGCGGCCCTGCCGGGGGTGGTGGGCATTGCCGACTTCGACCAAGTCCTTATGGATCCGAGCCGGCCGAGCTTTCTGCAGGCCCCTTACAATTCCGGGGACAATTACCATCCCACGGGGGCCGGCTATCAAGCTGAGTCCCTGGCGATTCCCCTCGCCTCACTTCCCACACCTTGAGTCTGGCAAGCGAGTTTTGTCGTCAAGCCCCACTGTCACGCCTCCGATGACTAGCGGACCTTGCCCAGCCGCCGCGATCTACGCTCCTGGCCGTCGAAGGTAGGACCGGCTCCCGGGCTATAGAGCGAAACAAGATTACGTGGAGTCGTGGCTGGAGGCGGTGCCGGGTTTTGCGACGCGCCTCCAGAACTCAACAAACTCTTCTCGGATAGCTAGAAGAGCTGTTCCTGGTGTGCCGCGCCATGCATGGGCACGGACTCGGCAGAGCGGCGCTCGTGCAGCCAGACGCGCTGCAGATGCAGGCTGACGCGCTCGGCGGCGAACTCCGCGCCGGCAACGAAGCGTGCCAATGGGCCGAACTCCGGCGCGGCGATGGGTCCGATGAAGTGCAAGCCTTTCATCGAGGATTGGAAGCTTCGGCTCAGCTTGGGGACGCCCCGGTCATTGGTGCGAATCTGCTTCTGCACGTTCGCGGAAAGAAACGTGAGCCGCTTGAGATCCGTGCGGTAGCCCGTACCCGCAATGAGGTGCGAGGTGAAATGCTGCCGCACTTTGGCGTTGCTGTCGGTCAGGGTGAGACGCAGCCGCTCGCCGGAGCCGTCGGCGGACTCGGCCGCATGGACAGTCGCTCCCAGCATCCTGGTGAAGCCGTTCAGCCGGGACTGGAGTGCCGCGCCGCCCGCGGGACCCAGGTGTTTGTGCACGAGAACGCGGCGCATGACCGTGGGCAGGGCGTGGAACAGGTCCGGCGCCTTGCACGCCAGCCACGAACGCATGCTGGTTCCCAGCGGCGTGGAGGGATGAAGCACCTTCTTGTGCAACGGACGAGCGTCGGGGTCCGCAAGCTCGTGGACGTGGATCTTGCGGGAGCGGCTGATCAGCGTCACCTTCGCCCCGGCCTCATGCAGCAGTGCGGCAGCATTCAAGGAACTGGCTCCGCGGCCGAGCACCGTCACCTCGCGGCCGGCAAACTCCCCGAAGCTGGTGTGCTGCGAAGGGTGAGTGACGCGGCTGGTCGGCAAATGCCGAAACTCGCGGGGGATGTGCTGAAAGGTGCTGAGCCCGGTGGCGACCACGACGCGGCGCGCAAGGAACTCCTCGCCGCCCGCCGTGCGCAAGCGGTAGTACCCGTCCACGTCATGGAGGGAGCGGATGTCTTCGGGCTCCAGCGTGGGCACAAAGCGACGTGCGAATTCTTCGCCGTAGGCGATGAAATCTTCCAGAGCAATGGGCAGGTTGGTGTCGTGGTAAGGGCGGCCGGTCTCCTCGCAGAACTGCGCCAGCGTGTAGGGAGCGGCGCCGGTGCTCAGATTGGAAGCAAACCCGTCGGATTTCAGTCGCATACCCTCGGGCATCTGCGTGGCCCAGGTCTGCATGGGACGGCCGAAGATGCGGAAGGGAACGCCCTTGGCGCGTAGATGCGCGGCAAGCGAAAGGCCGTAAGGGCCGGCGCCAATGATGACGGTGAGAGAGGGTATGCGGTAATTGTGTGACACGGGCGGCGCTCCTGGCTGCCTTCCTGGCTGCATCCCTATAGAACTCCTTCCGCGCGGGGCGCGACATTGCGCGCAAGTTGTTTGGTAATGCTCCCGAAGTCGTATCGGGTAACCATTCCCTGCGCGGGATGATGGGCAGTCAACATCGATGGAACGCAAACAAGCCGTGAAGACAAAGAACATTGCTGACAATCCTCATCGCAAGCGCATTCTGATCGTCGCCACCACGCACTGGATCTCGACCGGGCGGCTGGCCCTGTCGCTGCACTCCATGGGCTGTCGGGTCGAGCTGATGGCGCCGAAAGGCCATCCGGCGCTCGCCACGGAGGCCATCGCGGCCCATCACCGCTACTGGCCCACCCTGCCCATGCGGGGTCTGCGCCGTGCTCTGAGCGCGAGCCGGCCTGACCTGCTTTTGCTGGCTGACGAACTCAGTTTCCTGCTGGTGGAGGAGCTGGCCCAATGGGCACTCTCTATCGATTCGGGCGAAGCAGAGGCCACGCTGCACCTCCTGCGGCGGTCCTTCGGTAATCTCGATTGCCTGCCCCTGACCCGTTCGCGGGTAGCGCTGCTGACAACCGCCGAGGCCGCCGGTGTCGCGATTCCGCTGACCGCGCCGCTTGCCGAGCAAGCCGACCTGCGTCGCGTGGCTGAGGAGATGCCCGGGCCATGGATGCTGAAAGCTGATTCGACCTGGGGTGGCTTCGGCGTGCGCAAAGTGGAGCGTGCGGACCGGCTCGCGGGCACGTGGAAGCGACTGCAGCAGCCCCTGGGACTCCTCCAGTCCATTAAGCGCGGATGGAGTGGCAAGGAATGGGGGCATTTGCATCTTTGGCTTCGTGGTGCGCCGCGTGAGGTGATCGCGCAGAGCTTTGTGCAGGGCCGCGAACGCACGGGCATGACGGTGTGTTCGGATGGCCGTATTCTTGCAGCTGTGTGCCTTCAGGTGGAAGAGATCGGCTACGCCAACGGACCCGCCAGCAAGCTGCGCGTTGTGGAAGACCTAGCCATGCTGGAGGCTATGAGGCGTGTGGCAGCGGCGGTGGGGATCTCCGGTTTCTGCGGCTTCGATTTCATGCTCGACGCGGCGGCAAGTGAGCCGCAGCTGCTGGAGATGAACATGCGTCCCACGCAGCTGGCACACCTGCCGCTGGGAGCCGGCCGTGACCTGTGCGCCACGCTGGTGCGCGAGCTGCTCGGGTTAGCAGACGTGCCGGATAGGCCCACGTCGGCGAGCGGCGGACTGATCGCCACCTTTCCCCAGCACATTGTGAATGACCCCAGCGGGTCGCGGCTTGGGGACGCGTTTCATGACGTGCCGTGGGGCGCTCCGCAGTTGGTGAGGCGGGCTGTCGCTCCCGGAGCCTTGCCCACCCTCATCACCTCGGACCCTCGCTGGTGCGTGACGGTGCACGCGCGGAGGTCCGCTCGATCCTCCCCTTCAGCTTCGTAAGGTTATTCCGTGTCGGTGTATCGCCCTCCGTCATCTTGGCTGTGCTCAGGACGGAGAAACCGTATACATGCGGGAACCATACTTAAACCTGTTTTCAAAGGTGTGCAGCATGACGTCATCCTGAGCGTAGCGAAGGATCTCTGTATCTCTTTGCGGCTGCTCAGCACCCACTGGAAACCGCCATAGAGCTATTTACCTTCAGATACAGCGGCCATCAAAACAGCAGATCCCTCCGCTGCGCTGCGGGATGACAACAAACTACGAATGTCGGAGCGACACCTGCAGTTGATAGCCCTAGTAGGCCCCGCTGCGTTTCACAACGGCTGAAACGGTGCGGAGCAGAATCTTGGCGTCCATCAGTAGCGACCAGCGATCGATGTAGCGCAGATCCAGCTTGATGGCGTTGTCGAAGTCCGTGTTGGATCGCCCGGAGACCTGCCAAAGACCGGTGATGCCGGGCTTCACGGAGAAGCGTCGCATCAGCCAGGGTTCGGAGAAGCGTTCCACATCCCGTGTCGGCAGGGGCCTTGGGCCGACGAGCGACATCTCGCCTTTGAGCACGTTGATCAGCTGTGGAAGTTCATCAAGCGACGTGCTGCGAAGAAAGGCGCCGATTGGTGTGACGCGCGGATCCCGCTTCATCTTGAACGTGGGGCCGGCGTTTTCGTTCATGTGCTCCAGCGCGGCCTGCCGTGCCTCTGCATCCACCACCATGGACCGGAACTTGATCATGCCGAAGCGCCGCTTGTTCAGCCCGAAACGCTGCTGCGTGAAAAAGATCGGCCCTGGATCGGTGATCTTCATGGTGATGGCGATTGCCGCGAACAGCGGCCAAAGCGCCAGCAGCCCCAGGACGGCGAGCGTGCGATCGACCACATTCTTCAGCAGCAGTCTCTGGTCGCCATGCACCATTTCCAGCACAACCTGATG
This sequence comes from uncultured Bryocella sp., assembly GCA_964236545.1. Lineage (GTDB taxonomy): Bacteria > Acidobacteriota > Terriglobia > Terriglobales > Acidobacteriaceae > Granulicella. The sequence continues at coordinate 16,245 of CAXSCE010000027.1, read as the reverse complement.
CCCGCGATGCGTATCAACCTTGCGGCTTTTCGCAACCTCCGTATTGAAGAGATCCAGCGAGTACTGCATCTGCACACCGGCGCGGCCGCAGATGGCAACGATCTCTTCAACTTCCCCGAAATGACTCTTGAGCGGAAGTCCGATGATGACCTCATCGATCGGCTGGTGCATGAGCAATTGTTCCAGGTCACGTACCCCACAGAGCAACGGTCCCAACAACTCGATGCCGTGGTGGGGATTGCTGTCCACAAAGCCCAGCAGCTGATAGCGATACTTGGGATGACGATGAAGATCCGCTGCCTGCATGCGCGCCAACGGTCCCGTGCCGCAGATCACCGCCGTACGCTGGCTGCGGAACGCCGGGCGGATCTGCTCCTCATACGTCATCACACCGGCGCGTACGACCAACAGCAGGGTGCAGGAAAAGAACCAGAACAGACCCGCCAAACGAAGGTTGCTGTGCACCGGTTCGGTGTAGTGCAACAGCGGCATCGAAAGCGCGGTGCAAAGCAAGGAAACGAAGGGGACCTTCCAAAGCAGCAGGGACACGCGATAGTTCACATTGGCCTGGTACATGCCCGTGAGCCAGTAAATCATCTGCCAAACCAGCAGAACTCCACCCGCGAGCAGCAGGTTGTGCAGGGAGCCGCGTTGGGCGAGGTAGTTCGCGATGCCCTGGCCAGGAGCCAGTGGCGTGTCAAACAGACACAACGTCACCGCTACCAGGATGGCGCCCCTGTCCATCACCTTCACATGGGGCGCTGAGAGCTGCTGTGCCAGCCGTGCCGGACGCGCATGCGTGGCAAGGGTGCGGCGCCCGACCGGAGTGGAGGCCGCAATCGTCGGGGTTTGCTCGAAAGGTTCGCTTGCAGAGCTGAAAGATTGCATGGATGTCACCGGTGCTCTCGCCTGCTTTGGGGCCCTGAACCGGTGCGCAGGAGCGAGAAGATTCTTTGCGTCAGAACGCAGCGGAAGACAAGAGCCGGTCCTTTGCCTGCATTCAAGGTGAGCCCTGCATCCGTTTCGGTGAATGTGACAAATGTGCCCCAGCCTCAGCCTTTTGTGTGAGGTGTGTGCCGCGGAGAGCGAGCACGAGACATGCTACTGTCCACTACGCGGCAGATTGCATAGCCGTGTCGCGGGGTTTGTCGACCCGCTAAAAAATTTCGTGCATGGTTGCGTGAACCTTGGCTTTGCCTATTTCCGTTGCAATTCCCAATCCGCCCGCCACAGGCTTTGCTCCACCCAAGCTGCGGCAGGTGCTCACCGAAGCTGTCTTCCGGCGAGACCGGATCGTGCTCGGCACGGTGCTGCTCGTTGTCGGACTGACCTGTCTTGCGACACTGCTGATGCACCGAAAGTATCAGTCCAATGCGAAGCTGGTCGTACAGAATGTGCGCACAGCGGCACAGCTCAGCACAAGCAACGTGGACCGGCTCGTCTCGCAGGGGGACGTCAGCCCGACCGAGATCAACACTGAAGTCGATCTGCTGCAAAGTGACGAGGTCGCACGCCGCGCCCTTGGATTAAAGGGGACCCTTGCGCTAGGTGATGAGAAGGACGATCGCGCGGCGCGCGACCTGGAACGACACCTCTCCGTCGAAGCGGTGCACCAGACCAACATCATCGATGTGAAGCTCGTGGCGAACTCGCCGGCGACCGCCAATGCGCAACTGCGGCGCATCATCGATGCCTACTTTGAAGGCCGTGCCGGCACCGCGCGCAACTCCGGGGCGGTCGGCTTTTTCAACGCGCAACTCAAAGGCAAAGAACAGCAGCTGAATCAGGATCAGGCGGCGCTTACGGCCTTTCAGGTGAAGAACGGCATCGCCGATCTGGAAGAGCAGACAAAGCTGCAGGTGGGTCATATTGCTGCCCTTGGGGATCAGCTCGCGCAGGCGGAATCACTGCTTGCGGCGCAACGCAGCCGCAGGGCGACACAGGGCGCGCAGCTGCAGGCGACGCCAGTTCGTTCGCAAACGTTGCAGCGTACCATCACCAACCAGTATTCGCAGGAGCGTCTGAATACATCACTCGTCGATCTGGAAAATCACCGCACCGAACTGCTGAAGCGCTACCCTCCGAGCGATCGCCAGATCGTCGAAATCGATGAAAAGATGGCCACGATTCGCGCGGCCATCACGGAAGCATCGCAGCACCCCGCCGGCGAAGACGCCACCGACATTAACCCGCTTTGGCAGCAGTTGAACCTTGCGGTCGTGACTTCAGGATCGGAGATCAGCGCGCTTGGAGGCCAGACAGGGGAGCTGCGACGCCAAATCGCGGAGGCGCACAAGCGATTGGATGGGCTGGAAGAAGCCTCCACGGCATATGGCGAGCTGCGGCGTCGTGTGCAACAGTCGCAGTCCGATTACACCCTCTATGCACAACGGCGCGATGAGGCGCGCATCTCGGAGGCGTTGGACCGCGAAAAGATGTTCGACGTAGCCGTGCTGGAAGAGCCCATGGCCTCGCCGGAGCCAATCCGGCCCAAGCCCGTGCTCTACCTGCTTGTAGCGCTGGTCTTTTCAGCGTTTCTGGGCACGGCCCTTGCGCTTTACGTGGATCTCTCCGGCGGCCAGGTGCACAGCCCGGCGCAGCTGGAGGCCATTACCGGAATGCGAACGCTGGCGACCTTTGCGGATGCGGAGCCGAAGGCAGGATTTTCGGAAGGCAATCGCCTGCAGCTGCAGCGTGTGCTGTTCGCGGTGCGGCAGGCCACGGTTGCACAGGCAGAGGAAGCGGAGGAGGAAGCGACGATGGTCGCCTCCGCTGCTGAAAACGGCGCGAACGGTTGGGCGTCGGGCGGAAGGGGACATCGCGAGCTCTTTCGAGAGCCTCTGCGTGGCGGATGCGTCGCGCTGACCTCGTCGCTGCGTGGGGAAGGTGTCAGTTACCTGGCCGGGCATCTCGCCGCGGAAGCAGCGCGGCAGGCCTCGAGTCGTGTAGCGGTGCTGGACATGTACACCCTGCTGCGACGGTTTGAAAACGAGGGCCGGGGTAACGCCAAGGCCGCGGATATCGAGATGCACTTCGACGTGGGGAGGCGTTACTGGGTGCCGGACGAGGAAAGCGAGGCTGAAATCGGAGACATGGCGCCAGAGGGCGATGCCCAGGGACGCTTCTCGCTCTGGTTGCGTCCCACATTGGAACGGCTGCGGCGTCAATTCGATCTGCTGGTGCTGGACTGTCCCAGCCTGCAGGTCTCTACACTCGCGGCGGAGCTGGCGCCCTCTGTGGATGGCTATCTGGCCGTGGTGGGCGCCAATGCGGCTCGCAAGCAGAACATCGAGGACCTGATCGCCCAGATGACCGTGACGCCGGCACCCTTGCTGGGCTACCTGTTGAACCGCCGCAGCTATCCCGTACCGCGCTGGCTGTACCGGATTCTATGGTAGTGCGGACGCAAGTGGTAGAGGGATGCCCGCTCCGGGCATTCCGTCCCGAGAAGCCTTTGCGCCAAGCTCTTTTCATGCGTCACACCGGAAAGAACGTCGGTCTGCTTCTTGGCTTTGCATGTGTCACTTTCATGGGCGGCATCGTCCGCCTTCAGGCGCAGATTCAGGGAGCAGGAAGCGCTCCGGTGGGCCAGAGGCGCCCGCTGGACCTGTCGCCAACGGCAAAGCGGGCAGCCTATGCGCTGCAACCGGGTGACACTGTTGAGGTCGTCTATCGCTACACACCGGAGTTCAACGACACGTTGGTAGTGGGGCCGGATGGCCATGCTTTCGTGAAAGCGGCGGGCGATATGCAGATCGGTGGTCTCACGCTGCCGCAGCTGCAGGGGGACATCACAAAGGCATCGGCTGCGAAGCTCGCCGATCCCGACGTTGTGGTGACGTTGAAGGAGTTCGACAAACCGCACATCTTCGTGGCCGGCGAGGTCAACACGCCAGGGCGTGTTGACCTGCGCCGGCCAACGACAGCGCTGCAGGCCATTCTCGCCAGCGGCGGACCCAAGGACGATGCAGCGATGGGCCGTGTGCTGCTGTTCCGCCGTATCGATGCCGACACTGCCGAGGTCCATGTGCTGCGGCTGGATAAGTACACGCGGCACGCGCGCGAGGGCAATGACATGCTGCTGGAACCGGACGACATGCTGCTGGTGCGGCATGACATCCCATCGCGCATCGAGCGGTACATCAAGCTGGCCAACATCGGTTTGTATCTGAATCCGCTGCAGAACATCGGCACGTTCTAGGCCCCATGGAAAAGGGCAGGCTCTGCCACAAAAGAGTGATGATGCCTCCGCGCAGATTGCCGTTAAGAGGTGGAGAGGAGATGAATTTGTGAAGCTGCTGTTGTTGGCGTATGAGTGCAGTCCCTACCGGGGATCGGAGTGGGCTGTCGGCTGGGGACGGCTGCTGGGCGCGGCCAAAATTGCCGAGACGCACGTGGTGACCAGCGAGGCCAATTTCCTCGCGCTCGAGCGTGCACGGGAGGAAGGTCTTGTGCCCGCCAATGTGAAGTTTTACACGCCGACGCCGGATGCGAGATTGCGCAAGTTCGAAGAGCAGCCCTTCTTGTTCGCCTATAACTACCGCGCCTACCATCACTGGCAGAGGCTCGCCAAGGAACTGATTACCCGCTTGCACGCAGGCGAACGTTTCGATTTGGTGCACCAGGTAAATGTCTGCACCTTTCGCGAACCAGGGTATGGTCACGTTCTGGACACGCCCTTTTTGTGGGGTCCGGTTGGCGGTACGCAGAACTTTCCCTCACGTTTTTTGTCCACGCTTGCCCCCGCGGAGGCTGTGAAGGAGGGGCTTCGCAGCATTGCCAACCGAGTCGCTCTACGCAAGCCGCGCGTGCGTCACGCAGCCCGAAAAACGGCGATGCTTTTTGCGGCCAATTCCACCAATGAGCGGGACTTCGCTAAGGTGTTCCGGCAAACACCGCAACGCTTGCTTGAAACCGGCTTGCACGACGTGACCGAGCCGGATCGCACACGATTCCAGAACCGCATTGAGGAGGCAAAGCTTGGACTGAAGTCTCCGCCCCTGAAGCTGTTGTGGAGCGGCGAACTGCAAACGCGCAAGGCGCTGCCTGTCCTTCTGCGTGCGCTGCTGCTGCTGCCGCCGGATGTTGCCTGGCAACTGGACGTTCTCGGAGACGGTCCCATGGGGGAGCGCTGGGCGGCCCAAGCGCGTCGTCTGGGGCTCGGCGACAGAGTTCGCTTTCTGGGGCGGCTGCCCTTCGCCGAGGCTACCCGGTATATGCAGTCCGCTGACCTGTTTTGCTTCAGCAGCCTGCGGGACACGAGCGGCAATGTCGTGCTTGAAGCGATGGCAGCGGGCGTGCCTGTGGTGTGCTTTGACCATCAGGGTGCAAGCGACATGGTCACGGCCAGCGCGGGCATCAAGCTGCCCGTCCTTTCACCGCGACGAGCGTATCGCGATTGGGCGCAGGCCATCGAGGGGCTGGTGCGCGATCCCGAACGGCTTTTGCGACTCAGCTTCGGCGCGACAGCGCAGGCAAGGCGCTTCCTTTGGTCGCAAAATCACGAGATCATGAACGGTATCTACCAAAGGCTTACAGGAGCTGTGAGGGATGTCTCAGAGACACAACGTGTGGTGGAGTTAGCCTATGAGGCGGTTACGGTGAGTACGGTGCAGGGTGGGCGGCTGTGAGTTCGCTGCCGAGCGCACCCTCCGCGGACACCTTCGGCGAGCCGCCGGCCGTTGCGGGCAGCCGTTGGATTACGCTGATGCGCAAAATGAGCGCCCGTGTGAGCCAACGTATGGGCTACGCACTCGCAGACCAGGTGGTATACAGCGCGGGCAACATGGTCGTGGCTGCGATGCTGAGTCGCCATTGCCGTCCACGCGAGTTTGGCATCTACATCCTGACGCAGCGCACGATGGATGTGCTGATCCAGCTTTGTAATGTCTTTTTGTGGGGACCGTTCACCTTCAACCTGCCGGGCACAGCGCAGGATCGCAGGGGGAGCTATCAGGGCAGCATCTTCGCCCTCCAGATCCTCTTTTGTCTCATATTTTCATTGGCGCTTTGGACCCTGAGCCACTGGGCAGCGGTTCCCGTGCGTGGCATCTATTACGGCACCTTTGCACCGCTCGTGCTCACCGGCGGCGGCATTCTCTTTCGCGAGTTCACCCGCCGCATGTACTTCTCGCACATGCGCCTGAAAGAGGCCTTCTGGACGGAGCTTGCTACCGTGCTCCTGCAGATTGCCGGGGTGGAGTGGCTCTACCTCACAGGGCGCCTGGACGTGGCGCATACCCTGGCCGTGCTTTGTCTGGGCGCAACCGCCGTCAGTGGCTGGTGGCTGGTACGTGAGTGGAACAGCTTTTGCGTGGAAGCTGCCTCCGCATGGCTGGACTTGAAGATGAACTTGCAGCTGGGCCGCTGGTTTCTGGGCAGCAATATGGTGTTTCTGGCCAGTTCGCAATGCAATCCGTGGGTGCTGAGCGCCTTGCTTGGCGGCTCCGCCGTGGGCGCATATGCCGTGTGCGAGAGCGTGGTCAATATCCCCCGGGTTGCGTTGACCAGTATGCAAAACGTGATGGGACCCATGATCGCCCAGGCGCGCAATGAGGGCGGCCGCGCGGAACTGGGGGCCATCGTGCGACGCTTGGACCGCAGCCTGCTGGCGGGGTCCATCGTGTTTGCGCTGGGCATTCTGGCTGCCGGACCCTTCGTGGCGAAGCTGATTTTCAAAACCGTGCCGGCCGATGCGCGGGTACTGCTTGCGTTTCTTGCCATCAACCTTGTGGCCTATGCCGCTACCCTGGCGCAATCGTATGGCTTAACGGCGCTCGGGCGGGCGGATACGACTTTCTATGCGAACGGATTGGGCCTGTTGGTGCAAGCCTCCGTATGTTTCTATCTCGTACGGCACCTGCAGGTGCCGGGTGCGGCAGCTGCCATGCTGTTGGGCAGCGTCGTCGTGCTCGGGGTGCGCGGGCTGTTCTTTCGGCGGGAGATGGCGCGAGCATGAGTACCTCGATGCTGAACTTCGCTGCAACGCGCGCTGCAGAACAGCGCGCCTTTGTGGCCGGTGAGCGCTCGGCGTACTTTCTCCGTCTCTGCAAGATCGTTTGCGCCGTGTTGCTCGGCGTATGCTTCTGGTTTTCCGTGCCGTATTATCTCCCGCTGAAGCTGGATCCCGATCCGCTGAAAGCAGCGGCCAATGAGGCCGCAGCGTATGAAGGAAATTTCAGCCGACAGCTGGCTATGCCGGCGATTTTTCTCATATCCGCTTACATGCTCTGGAGGCTGCCGAAACGGGGCTTCTTCACTCGCGCCAGCAAGCTCTCCTATTGCGCACTTGGCTACGTCGGGTGGGCGGTGGCGAGCAGCGCCTGGAGCCTCGATCCCGCGATCACCCTCAAACGCATCGTCGTGTTTCTGATCAATGCGTTCTTCATCTTCGTTCTTGCTCGTGTCGCGTCCATATTGGAGATCGCTCTTCTGGGCTTCGTCTGCACAGGCACGGTTGCCCTGATTTCGCTGGTGGTCGACATCACCGTTCAGCATGCCTTCTCGCCCTTCGATCCGGACTACCGCTTCATGGGTGTGATGACCGCCAATTTTCAAGCGATGAACCTGTTGGTCTGTCTGCTGTGCGGGCTTACGCTGGCAGCCAGTCGGCCGCGCTGGCTGCTCTGGATGGCCCCTCTTCTGACGTTGTTCTCCGGTCTGCTTTTTTTGACGCGCGCCCGTGTCGGCACCTTTCTCTGCCTCGGCATGACCGTGTTCGTGCTGCTGCGCATGGCGAAGCAACACCTCCAACCAACCAGCCGTGCCCTCGCTATCTCCCTCGCGCTGATGATCGTTGTGCCGGGCGCGGTATTTGCGCTGGGCAAGTCCGGCGGCGGTGCGCTGACGGACGTGTTCATGATGGGGCGAAACGACACGCAAAACACGGCGAGCCTGTCCAACCGCGCGCCGCTGTGGGATGAACTGATGGACAGCGTGGAACAACATCCCGTGCTGGGTGTCGGCTTTGAGGCTTTCTGGAGTCCGGAGAGGGTAGAGAAGGTCTCGTTCGATCAGGGCTGGATGGTGCCGCACGCCCATAACACTTACCTGGATCAAACGCTGTCGCTGGGAGCGGTGGGCGCCGTGCTCTATGCATTTACGGTCATCGGCGGATGCATCATCGGCTGGAAGCGATACAGGCGCCGACCCTCCGAGCGCACCCTTTTGCCGCCTCTGCTGCTCACCTGGCTAGCCTTGCTGAGCCTCACGGAATCAATACCGGTTTCGCCCTACCTGCCAACGCTCATCGCGTATGCCTGCCTCGTGAAGCTTGCGATGGAAGAGGGATCCGATGACGCCGTTACTCCCGGGATGGCCCTTGGGGAGGTCCTCCCTGTCATCCCGCGTCTCGGGCAAGGCCGAACCCTGAGCGCGATCGGCGGCAGAACGGGAACGAGTTCCCTAAGTCTCAAAAGCTTCAAAGGAGACCTCCCATGAACACTGATCGCAACGCCGCAGCACTTGTCAGCGTGATCATACCCACCTATCGCCGCGCGAAAGAGGTGCGGGTTGCCGCTGAGAGCGCGCTGGCGCAGACGTGGAAAAATCTTGAGGTTCTGGTTGTCTCGGACGGCCCCGACAGCGAGACGCGCGAGGCGATGCGGGGACTGGATCACCGGCTCCGTTATATCGAACTGGCCAAAAATGTCGGTCCTGCGGAGGCCCGCAATGCGGGAGTGGCCGCAAGCCAGGGAGAATGGCTTACCTTTCTGGACGATGACGACCTTATGCTGCCTCGCAAAATCGAAGCCGAAATGCGGCTCGCCGATCCACAGCAGCCCCGGCGCATGATTTCCTGCCGCACGCTGTACCGGCGCGGGCAACGGGAGGACGCATGGCCGGACCGGCCCATTGCCGAAGGTGAAGATATCGCGGACTACATCCTGCGGCGGCCCTCTCTGTTGGGCCGGCCGGGAGTCATCCCCATTCAAAGCTTGTTGGTGCACCGCTCAATCGTGGAGAAGGTACCTTTTGCAACCCACGCGGATCACGAGGACTGGGCCTGGCTGCTGGAAGCCTGGCATCTGGCCGGTGCACGCGTGGTGTTCGCCTGGGAACCGCTCGTCGTCTACAACATCGCCACGGAGACCATCTCCCGTTCGCGGCGGATGAACTGGGAGGAATCTTTACGCTGGGCGGAGACCTATCGACCCTGGATAGGGGATCGAGCGTTCAGCTCCTTTCTCTGCACAAAGGCTGCGTTGAAAGCCAGGCGCGCCGGGGACTGGAAAGCTCTGCGATCCATCACTCGCAAAGTTGCACCCTGCAGGCCGGGCGCGCTGGAATGGCTGTTTCTGGCGGGTACGGCCCTGCTGCCCGGACCCTTGCTGGTTGCCATGTGGAAACGGTCGCTCCGTTCTGCGGGTGAGAACGAAAGCGACCGCCGGTTGCACTCCCGCGCTTCTAAGCGGGCTGGCGCCGCTGTTTAGGCGTTCTCGACTTTACCCTTCGATTTTGCTCTTCCAGGAGGTAGCCGCTTTCAAGGCACGGTTCACATTCGTGATGTTCTCCACGCCAACTGTATTCAGCCACTCGCTAAAAGCATCTTCGCCGTGCTTGGCAAAGATCGGGATGCCTTCTTTCCATGTGGCACGGCCGCAGAGTACGCCGTTAAACGCCACACCAGATTCGCCTGCAAGCTCCAGCGTTTCAATGAATACGGGATTGGAGACGCCGGCGGAAAGATAGATGAAGGGCAGGGTGGTCACTGCGGCGGTATCGCGGAAGTGGCGCAGGGCTTCGTTGCGGGTGTAGGCTGCCTCACCCTTATACGCCTGGGTGCCTTGCACGAACTCCATCACAATCGGCACCTCCACCTTCAGAACATCGATCGCGTATTTGGGGTTCGAGAACTCCTGCATGGCCCCGGCGACGATCTGCGGCTTTTTGCGGGCATATTCCACCGTGTCTTCCTTCGCGCCCGTGGCATCGTAGCCGACAAATTCACAGAAGAATGGAATGTCAAAAGCGCGGCACTCCGCCCCGATGCGCTCGATAAAGGCATGCTTCACGTCGTTCACCTCAGGAACATCGAGAGGCGTGTAGTAAAGCAGGATCTTGACGCAATCGGCACCGGCTTCCTTCAGCCGCATCACGCTCCAGTGATCCAGCAGATCGGGCAGGCGGCCGGTCTTGGCGGCATCGTAACCGGTCTTTTCGTAGGCGAGCAAAAGACCCTTGCCATGCCGATGATGCGTGGCCGGCAAGCCGAACTCGGGATCCAGCAAAATGGCCGAGGCATGCTGGGTGAGCACATCCGTCACCATGGCCTTGAACATTTCAAGGTCGTGACCGTCGGCCTCGGCTCCGCGGGCGCTTTGCAGCGACTTCAGCAGCGAGCCGCGCTGGTCCATGGCGGCAGCGGCGATGACGCCGTTCTCATTGGAAACGGCATTCAGTCCCGCAAGCTTTCCCGGTGTCAACTTCATCAATCCTCCCCTTTGTCCGCTCGGCGAGCGGTCAACCCAAATTGTACACAGCCGAACCCGCTGTTTGTACCAGCGGAACGGCCCCTGGCAGCAAGGCGAGCTGCCAGGAGATTGGGGTTCCTGGACGCGAGGTGCTTGCGCGAACGGAGATGTTGAGCGAAGCAGCGGATGGCAACCCACGTGCCGGCTGCGGTGGTGGAGCAGGCTAAGCGCGCAGTTGCTCGCGGAGCTCGGAGGCGAGCCCGATCAGTTGCTGCAGGGTCGGCAGGATCTCCGGACCAGCGCCGCGCAGGGCCAGCTGCGATTCCAGCAACAGGCCGGCCAGCGAGGCGTTCAGCTCGTTCTGGAGCGAGTGGGCCACCGCCAGCCGAGCTTTTGCCTCGTCTCCGGCTCGCCGCAGCAGGGCGGAACGTACCTGCCGCACAATCCGATCGGTGCCGCAGAGGCCGAAGTTGATTTCCAGCACCGGCGCGGTGCCGGCGCCGGCAAACAGGGCGGTTGTCGCGTCCGGTTCGGCTGCAGCAAGATTTTCTTCCAGCACGATGAGCCGGAACTCTTCGCGACGTAGGGCGGCCAGTGCGGAACGGCCGTGAGCCGCGACGTGCACGTGGATATCCAGCTCACGGCGCAGCGCCTGGGCCAACGTGCCGGCGGGTGGATCCGGGGCAACGAGCAGAAGGCTGACAGCGGTTTCAGCCTCTCCGCGCGGATGCCCAAAGGGGATGGCGGGGCGTTCCGCGGCAGGTTTGCCTGGGAACACCGCATGATTGGGGGAACCGGCACCGGTGAGCTGCACGGATGCAGGATGTTCGGGGCTAGAGGTCGTCATCGCCGAAACCGTACTCCTTTAGTTTGCGGTACAGGGTGGTTTTGCCGATCCCCAGCAGCTTGGCGGCCAGCAGTTTGTCCCCTTTCAGGTGGTGCAAGGCCCGAAAGATCGCCTGTCGTTCCAGCTCCATAAGGGTGATCACAGCTTCGGCGCCATCGGCCGGCAGCGGGCGATGGAACTCGGGAACCGGGAGCCGGGATTGGTAGCGCCGCTCCTGCAAGGGCAAGGGGAGGTCGGCGGTATGCAGGACCGGGCCGCTCGAAAGCGAACAAGCCCGTTCCATGGCGTGCTCCAGTTCGCGGACGTTGCCGGGCCAATCGTACTCTGCCATCAGGCGCAACGCTTCATCCGAAAGCGAGTAGCGGGTGCCGTGTTCCTCGCTGAAGCGGTCAAGCAGACCGGTGGTCAGGAGGGCGATGTCGCCCGGCCGTTCGCGCAGCGGCGGAATCCGCATATTGACCACGTTCAGGCGGTAGTAGAGATCCTTGCGGAAGCGCCCGCTTTCGACCATGGCGGTGAGGTCGCGGTTCGTGGCGGCGAGGATCCGTGCGCGCAGGGGCTGGGCGGCGCCACCGCCCATCGGGCGCACCTCCCTGTCCACAATGGCACGCAGCAATCGCGCCTGCAGCTCAGGGGTGAGGTCGGCAACCTCGTCCAGAAAGACCGTTCCGCCCTCGGCCGTGGCTAGCAGACCGGCCTTTGGGGGGGCGCCGCCGCCGGGTTTGGGAACTGCCGCGGAACCAAAGAGTTCGCGTTCGATCAGGGCCGGGAGGAGGGAGCCGCAATCGACCGGCAGGAAAGGCCGGGTAGCCAGAGGACCGTTGGTGTGGATGGCCCGCGCGACCATTTCCTTGCCGGTGCCCCCTTCGCCAAGAATCAGCACCGGGTGGTTGGTGAAGGCGACCTTGGAAAGAATGCGAAAGAGCTTTTCCATCGCCGGATCCTGGCCCATCAGCAGGCCCGAGCCCTTGCCGGTATGGAGGCTGTCCCGCACCTCACGGGTCTCCGTAAAGGCGTGGCGGCGCGCGGTGGCGCGCTCCAGCACGGCCGTGAGCTCTTCCAACGCAAACGGCTTGGCCAGGTAGTCCCCCGCGCCGGTGCGCATGGCCTCCACCGCCGAGTTCACCGAAGCAAACGCCGTCATCACCACGGCAACGGTGCGGGGGTAGGCCTTGCGAAGCTCTTCGAGCACGGCGAAGCCGCCGCCCCCGCCGGGAATCTTCAGATCCAGAAGCAGCACATCGACCGCGCTGCGCCCAAGGGCGAGTTTGGCGGTCGCCACCGAATCCGCTGTTTCCACCGCATAGCCGAGTCCCCGGGCGATCTCCGCACAGGCCTGCCGCACCAGCGGATCATCTTCAACGACAAGAACCCGTATCGGCGCCGGACGGGCCGGGACCATCTCCAGCAGAGGCCGTTCGCGCGGAAAAGGGAACGGCGGCAAAACGGGCAGGGCGGCCCCCAGGCGGGTGACCGGCAGGCTCTTGCCGGCCTTGGCCAGAGCTCCCCTGGACAGCAGCGCGTGCGCGGAGGACATCTCAGCCATGCCGCACCCCGGTAGGCTCCCACGCCCGGGACGGCTCGGATTGAATCGGGACGGTGATGGATCGGCAAGTTTGTGTCTGCGCCTGCATCGGGGTGCTCCGTTTTGGGAAACTTCCCACCGCAAGAAGATCACGAGGCGATGGTGTGCTGGAAGCACGAAGGTAATCGCCTCCGTGCAACATTTCGGGAATGCTTTTGGTAACGTGCCTGTCCCAAAAGCGGAAGCCATGTGGGGTACAAGGCGATAGGCAGGATGTCCCGTGCCGGGATCTGGGCTCGGCTGCCTGTAATCCGCTGCCTATAATCCAAGGATGTCCTCCCTTTCCCCTGTTCTGCGTGGTGACGGCCGCGCCCCCCTCACGGCCCGTCCAACGCGCCTGACACCGCACTTTGTCGCCACCGCGGAGGGTTCCGTGCTGATTGAAGCAGGACACACCCGCGTGCTCTGCAACGCCACCGTGGAAACCAACCTGCCGGGCTGGCTGCGCAACTCCGGCCGCGGCTGGGTGACGGCCGAGTACGGCATGCTGCCCCGCGCCACGCTGACGCGCACCCCGCGGGAGAGCGAGCGCGGCAAGGTGGGCGGACGCACGCACGAGATCCAGCGGCTGATCGGCCGCAGCCTGCGTTCGGTGGTGGACATGAAACTGCTGGGCGAGCGGACGATCATTCTTGACTGCGACGTACTGCAGGCCGACGGCGGCACGCGCACAGCGGCCATCACAGGCGCCTGCACGGCTCTGGCCATCGCCCTGGGACGCCTGGTAGAGGCCGGAACGCTGAAGACGAACCCGCTGCGGCAGATGGTGGCGGCCACCTCGGTCGGCGTCGTGGACGGCGCTGTGTTGCTGGACCTGAACTATGAGGAAGACAGCCGCGCGGAGGTGGACATGAATGTGGTGACGACGGCTTCCGGCGGCTTGGTGGAGACACAGGCCACGGCCGAGCGCGACACCTACTCCCGCGGCCAGCTGACGGAGATGCTCGATGCGGCCGAGGCTGGCATCCGCGATCTGCTGGCCGCGCAGCAGGCCTGTCTGGCGGCTGCGGTTTAGCGTCCGAAGGGAGGCGGGCGAAGATACACTGCCAGCATGGAGATCCCGTTCCATCTCGCGAACCTGCCGCTGCCCATACGCATCCGCCCGGAGTACGCCTTGAGCGACGAGGAACTGCTGCAGTTCTGCGCGGCCAATGACGTGCTGCGCATTGAGCGTGAGCCGAATGGAGAGCTTACCGTGATGTCGCCGACAGGGACCGGAGCGGGAGATACCGACTCCGAGATCAATTTTCAATTGCGGTTGTGGGCGCGTCTCGCGGACTCGGTTGTGATCTTCAGCTCTTCCACCGGCTTCCGGCTGCGCGATGGTTCTATGCGCTCCCCGGATGCGGCAGCCGCGTCCCGTGAGCAGTGGAATGCCCTGACGCCGGAGCAGCGTCGAAGCGGTTTTGCGCCGCTATGTCCCGAGTTCGTGATCGAACTGCGCTCGCCGAGCGATCGTCTGCCGGATCTGCAGGCCAAAATGGGCGAGTGGCTTCGCAACGGGGCGGAACTGGCGTGGCTGATCGACCCCGAACGCCAGACCGTGGAGATCTATCGGCCCGGCACGGCGCTTCCCGAGGTGCTGGAGCGGCCCGTTACCGTTTCCGGTGAAGGTCCTGTCGCGGGATTCGTGCTGGAAACCGAACGCATCTGGCAGCAGGGGTAACTCCAGGGCCACGCTGCTATTCTGGCGAGACAATAACTTGGAGGAAGATCGTGGCAGATGAACCGGTTTACATCACCGTTCGGCCGAATGGGCCGTTGCGGGTAGAGGGGCACATTGTGCTCAAGGATGCGGATGGGCAAACCTGGGACCTCACCGGCAAGCCGGCCGTGAGCCTTTGCCGCTGTGGGCTGAGTGAAAAGCGTCCGTTCTGTGACGGCTCGCACTCCCGGCAGGGATGGCAGTGCGCGGCCAGCCCCGGCAACCTTACTGGGCAGTAGGCCCTCAACGCAGGAGGCGTACGGGATGGGTGGAATGGGTCGGATGAGTGCACTCGGTGCGGTTGCGTCTCTGCTTTTAGCCGTGCCAGGGTGTCTGGCCTCCACCGGCCCGGCCGCGGCGCAGGCCACGGCCAACTTCCCGGACCCAGCCGGTGTGCAGGACGAAGCGCCGCCCACGGGTTACACAGGTCCGCTCTACGTGCGCTCAGAGGTGATGATCCCCGTCCGTGACGGCGTCAGGCTGCACACGATCGTTTACCGGCCACAGCGAAGCGATCTCGCCGGCGCGCCGCTGCCGTTTCTTATGCAGCGCACCCCCTACGGCATTGCGGGCACAACCGCCCGTGCGATCGAAAGCGGCAAGCCGGACCTCGCGGCCAGCGGCTATATCTTTGTCTTTCAGGATATCCGGGGACGTTACGGCTCGGAAGGCCAGTTCGTGATGAACCGGCCGGTGGTGGCGCACCGCGGCAAGAACGGCGTCGATGAAACCACCGATACACGAGACACGATCGACTGGATGCTGAAAAACATCCCCAACAACAGCGGCAAGGTCGGCGTTCTGGGCATCAGCTACCCGGGATTTCTGGCCATCATGGCCGGCGTGGACGCGCATCCGGCGGTAAAGGCCATCAGCCCGCAGGCGCCCATGACCGATGTCTGGCTGGGCGACGATTTCTTCCACAACGGCGCCTTTCGCGAGACCTACGGCTTTGACTACGTGCAGCAGCTGGAGGCGCAAAAGACCGACGCCCGCGTCAGCTCGGCGGAAGACCAGTACAGCTTTTTTCTGGGGCACGTGAACTTTGCCGGAGCAGCCGCGGCCGCCGGCATGACCGAACTGCCCACGGCGCAAAAGTTCCTCACACAGCCGACGTACACCAAATTTTGGCAGGACATGGCCGTGCAACGTCGTTTGGGTAAGCCCGAGGTCCCGACGCTGGAGGTGGGCGGCTACTGGGACCAAGAAGACATGTGGGGGCCGCAGGCGGAGTACGCCGCGCTTCGCCCGAATGAAAAGCCCGGCGATCCGCAGCACCAGGTATTTCTGGTGTTGGGCCCATGGAATCACGGCGGCTGGGCGCGCGGGCTGGACAACGAGCTCGTGAGCCCCTGGGGCGGCATCCATTTCGGCGACCAAAATACAGGAACGTACTACCGCTCGCACTTCGAGTCGCCTTTCTTTGAGTTCTATCTCAAGGGCCAGCCGGGTTTTGACCTCGCCGACACGGCCAGCTTCCGCACCGGCGAAAATGCCTGGCATCGCTACCCGGTCTGGCCGCCGGTGGACGGCTTCCACACGGTGAGCGCCTATCTGGCGGCGAACAAGGTGCTGACCTCCGTCCCGCCGGCAGGCAATTACGACGCGGCCTCGACCGCCTATGTGGCAGATCCGGCGGACCCGGTTCCGTACCGCCACCGGCCGATCCAGTCCACCTATGGGCAGGGTTCGACCT
>CAXSCE010000026.1:0-55355 GCA_964236545.1 uncultured Bryocella sp. | reverse complement strand
GACCGGGTCGTTTAGAGATCCGGGCCGAGACAGCGGAGTCAATGCTGGAGAGTCTCGTAGCTCTAGCTATGGTGATGACCAACGATCTTGAGAGATTTCGCGTAGCAGTTGCTGCCGTCTCCTGCTCTTAATTCTGTCGCACAGCTGAAAGCACGCCAGGACGCGGTAGTTCCTGCTTTCTGCACTTTCGGAGCAATTTTGCGGGAGTGTAAAGCAGATTGATCGGCAGCATATTCAGCAAAGGTTTCGGATTTTGCTACTTGTACAAGTTTGCTTTCACGCTACATACAGCTTTATAACGCACTTTAAGCTAGTCGACTCGGGTTGATATTCCGGCCCGACGCATGATCTCAGCCAAGCCACTCGGATAGCTGTATCTGTTTTCTGTACACCACGATCGAAAGGCCGCGGCCAGACTAGAGGGTGCTCGCATGTTTAGCGCTTCAAACGCTTCAGGACCTCTAGGCCGACCTCGCTTCGTCGAGGCCTCGGCAACGGGCGTGGACTCCCTGCTAACGAAGCCGGCGCTGCCAGCAATCTCATCAACTCGGGTGAAATCCACTGGCGCGTCTGGCGGAGCTGAAGGTCTAATTTGCTTGATTCGGTCTTTCGCTCGACTCTTGACAGAGCCAAAGCCGAAAGCGTCGTTGCCATCGTCATGCTGTTGCATGTTCTAGTTCTCCGGACCGGGTTCCCTCAGTGATCAGGTCTACAACTTCCTCGGCCAGTCGTTCTGCATTACTCCTTGCAGCTTCCAACCCGTTAACAGCGCTGCCCAACTCGTTAAGTGTGAGCCGCTCGACGAAGATTGCTTTGTAGGCCTGCCTCTCATGAAGTCGAGTAGACATGAGCGGAATGCCAGCGCTCGAGAGCGAGCGATATATGCTAGCCTCGATTTTGGTTGTGATCTGGGGATTCGTACGGGTCATTATGACTCGAAAAGGGATTGTTCTCCCCTCGAGAGCTTCCTCTTCCTCTTGGATCAGTTCAACTGCTCGACTTGCTTCATTGGAGTCCAACGCACTCGCTTGAAGCGGGATGAGTACGAGGTCGGCCTGCGTGATAGCTCGCGAGACAAGTCGGTTTGCGGTACTCTCAATATCCACCATGACGAACTGTCGTTTGCGCTCTGCCCTCGTATGATCTTGATGATGCTGCTTTCCGTTACATCACCCACCACCTGAACGCTTGAACCGGACTGGCCCTTCCTCCATCGCAAAATGGGTCTGTTTGGATCCGCGTCGAAGATTGTCACCGTTGCTCCCATCGCGTCAAGGGCCTGCGATAGCACGAGAGTAAGCGTGCTTTTACTGGCTCCGCCCTTCGAACTTGCTGTCATTATGATTGGCAATTCAACCTCCTGCCAAGCAGATACAAACCTGCTTTATAGCTTTATAAAGCTTTTGAACGGAAGAAAGGTCTACATATTGCTACATATATCAATACAGGTACGGGGTGAAGGTCGGTCGAGGTACTCCAAAAGCTCCGGCCGAAATGATTCGAGCACTCCGCTACAGGTAGAAGCGAACTGGCAGGCAGATGCGGTCCCGGCCATCCTATAAGAGGTTAGCGATACACCACTTTATAGAGCAACATATCGCAGTATGTAACTCTATAAAGCTTTAAAACAGTGCAGGTGACTTTCAAAGAAACCTTCCAGTAGCGTGCGATCAGCGCTGCGTCTAGAATGATGTGGCGTTATATTGCTTCCTGCTGGCGTTTATTGCTACATAACGCCATAAACGCGTCAAGCCCTGAGTGGTGCGTCGTCTTCAACTAGACGGCCCATTAATTGAATAGCATAGTCTGAGGCTTGTTCATTCGCCATTCATCGAAGCAGGGAAGCGTGACCTCTGCCGCCAGCTCCTTGCGAAGGGTCCTGCGAGCGAAATCTGTTCTTCCCTTTGGCAGCATAGAACGGAACCGCTCGTCAGAATCAGCCAGCTTCCGTACCGTCTGCGCGAGCAGTGTTGAGGAAATGGTCAACGACTACGCGGAACAGATCCGTCGTGTTCAGCCATTTGGTCCCTATCATCTATGCGGATGGTCTTTTGGTGGAATTATTGCTCATGCTCTTGCGACTCACCTACAAGCCTTAGGGCAGGAAGTTGCCTTCCTTGGATTGTTAGATACCATCCGGCCAACTAACCATGTCATTGAAATAAATCAAACCTCACTTAATCGCTTTTTGACTGTTACCGCGACGCAGACGCTTCTAAACCTAGGTTTTGACGCTAACTCTATTAGTGACGAGCTGGTTGATCGCATCGTACGAGTCGTGTCTAACAACTATGAGCTACTAGAAGGCCACCGCACAGGCGTTTTTCAAAGACACATGCTGTTTGTTCACGCTACAATACCCTCGCCTGGACTCATCCCTGAAAGCTCCTTCGAAGAGATAGTTATGACTTGGCAACCTTTCGTGACAGGAGACATAGACTACGTTGAAATGCAAGTAAGCCATTTTAAAATTTTGGAAGGTAAGAGTGCCTCTCAGCTCGCTGAGGTATTCAATGTCCGCTTAGCTGACTCGACCTCTCCCAGAGGTATTGTCGTGGCAGCGCAAGCTGCGCGGCCAGTTCACCTTCCGTCTGACCTGATCGGAGTACGTCGGGCATGAATGCTTCTGTTAACAACATGAGCGTACGCCTCCAAGCGATCGGCACATATATCCCAGATCAAAGGATCGATAATCAGCTATTTCTCTCAGATTTTGATTTGGGAATCGCTTTTCTTGAGGAGAAGCTGGGAATTTTCGGAGGGCCATCAAACAGCATAGCGAGAGCACCAGTGATATGTGCCTTTCCGCATTCAGGGATCTTTGTGCACAGGTTGTTTTACAAATGGACGAACTACAACTACTCATCGTTGTGACGCAAAGTCCAGACATGCGAATACCGCATACGGCAGCAATTTTGCACAACAAACTCGGTCTTGCAAAAACTGCATGACCTTTGACCTTTCACAAGGTTGTGCGGGCTATACACACGGACTCACCGCTGCAAATGCGCTCCTGGACTCTCTGGGTATTTCGTCCGCTTTGCTTTTTACCTGCGATCCGTATTCTGCTATAGTCAGCCCTAAAGACCGGAATACTTCACTTATTTTCGGCGATGCAGCGACCGTGACTTACCTGCGAAGACAGCATTCAGGTTTTCGCCTAAGAGGCACCACCTTTGGGACGCTTCCGGAAAGCTATGATTGTCTTTCGTGTGAGTCTGAGTTGGTGATGGACGGCCAAGCCGTCCTCCGTAACGCTGTGCGCGAAGTTCCACCAAGCATTTTTGCGCTCCTTTCCGAGCACAAGCTGAGCACTCAGGACATCAAGATGTTCCTACTGCACCCCGGTTCTCTTTACGTGCGTAATCTTCTCGCAGAAGCGCTTGAACTCGATCTGAGCCAAGTGCCGTTCGTCATCGGAGATTACGGAAATACGGTGTCCTCTTCTCTGCCGATCATGCTCAAACCATTGCTGCTGGAGAATAATAAGTCTCGGCTCGTTCTCAGCGGGTTCGGTGTTGGTTTTTCCTGGGCATCCTGCTTGATAGACTCTTTTTAAGAGAACTGACGTACCAATGATCACTTCCAAAGACATCCAGAACATATTGGTAAGCCGAGCTCCCGAGTACACGGCGACTGAACTCAACGACCACGAAGCGCTCTCGGCACAAAACGTGGGCTCGCTTCTGTTCGTTGATTTGATTATCGCCGTTGAAAATACGTACAACGTTACGATACCCACGAAGATGATGAGTACGCTGAGAAGCCTTTCGGATTTTGCCAACTTTGTAAACGAAGCACAGCATGGTCAGGGCAGTTGAATGCCAGTGCTGCGTGTCAGCATCTGCAAGGGCTACCGCACGATCAGCTCGTAGCTATAGCGCAGATCGTCGGCTCTAGGCCGATGTCTTCGCACTCTGCCATGCCCTACTGGGCTATGGCGCCGGGTACAGCTTACAAATGGTCTTCTTGCGGATTGGTGAGGAGGAGGCGCAATGCTCTGAAAGGGTGTCTGTTCCGGCAGCTTGACGGTGTAGGGTGAATTCTCCATCGCCGAGCAACACTTCCTCTTCCTTATCTGTCTTCTACTGCAGTATCAAAGGCACTCTCACTGATAACATAACCGAACCGTGTTGCACCGAGTCCCGGCACTGCCGACCGACCTTCGAAGGTAGCTACAATGCATTCACTGGTGATCTGGCAAAAGCGTCGACTGTGTCTGGCGGTTCAACGTCGAACGCCGCTTCCATCGCTTAGGAACCTTATACCGAGGCAAGCAATCAGCTGTGGACACTGACGTCATCACGACCGATGCTGCAATGCTGCGGTTACCCGGAACTCAGCAGCTTTCTCTTGCTAGGAACAGGTCTTCTCGGGATCCTCGGGGCGGTCCGCAGGCCATGCGCTTAAGGCCATAAACGCCGCATCGTCCGGCGAGCTACAAAGACTACCAAAAACGTTCAATGGTGTTGAAAAACTCTTGTTGCCGGAGAGCGCTTGTGGTCCTATTAGGACAGCACCGGAGGACGCCGGCATGCTGGGGCAGCAGGACGCGCAGGAGCAGCTTTTCTACTCTTTCCGGCTCGAAGTTATCTGAGTCCATGCAAAGACTTGATCTGATCCAATAGTCCCGCGTGCGGACTTTGGGGATGTGGTGGGGTGGGACGCGCCTCAGCCGAGAGCATGCCGTTCCTCCAAGGACAGTGTACGAAAGGGACCTATCCTGATCTTCCAGTCCAGCTTATTGTCAGAGTCGTGCTGGAAGCACATCAAGGCGATGGACATGCTTAAACGCTTTTTGAACCCGAAACAGCTTTCGGAACTGCTCGGAGTTCCAGAAGGAACTTTGCGCTACTGGCGGAGCGCCGGGTTGGGCCCAGTGTTCTGCAAGCTCGAAGGCAGTATTCGTTATGATGTCGAAGACGTAGAGGTTTAAGTCAAGAAAAGTCGTCGCATTCCTTCCGTGCGGGCATACATGGAGGAACGGCATGGCTCTTCATAAGCGTGGCGGAGTTTGGCACTATGACTTCGCTGTGGACACAAAGCGATGTCGCGGGTCGACGGAGGAACGGACACAATCCAAGGCACGCGCGGTCGAATCGGCGCTCCTCAACGGGGCAAAGCGAGGAAAGCTGACCGGCATGTGTCGGTCAATCCCCCTCGCAGAGTTATCCCAACAATTCTTGCCTGGGTCTCAGCATCCCGGCTTGAGGCAAAGACGAAACGGTACTACAACAACGGCTGGAGACTGCTTGCCAACACACCGATCATCAGAATGAACGTCGGACATATCTCGACAGATGAAGTGGAAGTGCTTAAATTTGAGCACTCCCCCGCCAATGCGAACTGCGCACTTCGTACGTTGAGGCGCATGTTGTCCAAGGCCGCGAATTGGGGTTGGTATCCGCGGCACCCGGATCAAGCTGCATAAGGAGGAGGGGCGCTCCGCCATCCTTGACGCTGAATCAGCTGACAAGCTGATAGCAGTCTCGAAGCAGCCGCTTCGGGATGTGATCCTTCTTGTACTGGATTGCAGTATGCGGCTGTCGGAGGTCTTCGCCATGCGTTGGGAGGACATCAATTGGGAAAAAGGTGCGATCTTCGTTCCCAGGGGAAAAACCAAGCTCTCCCGGCGATTCCTTCCCATGAGCAAACGTATCGCAAGTGCCCTTTCGGCACGACGCAGCCCAGAGGGAAATGGTTGGGTATTCCCCTCAGACTCAAAGGTTGGAAACTTGACCACCGTAGCCAAAACCTTCCGGAAGACTGGAAGAAGGCAGGCCTGCCCAAGAACATCGTCCTGTACTCCGGACGGCATACATTTGGCACCAGGCTGCTTGCCAACACCGGAAATCTGTCCCTGGTGATGCGTGCCATGGGCCACTCAAGCCCTCAAACAGCCATGATTTATCAACACCCGGATCTGGAGGTAATCCGCACGGTGATGGATGTAGGGACTATACAAAATCGCTCACGTCACAATTAACGTCACAGTGACGCGGCGTAACCCTGAGCAAGGCTCCTAAGTTGTTGATTTTGTGGAGCCGACGAACGGACTTGAACCGTTGACCTGCTGATTACGAATCAGCTGCTCTACCAACTGAGCTACGTCGGCGTTCCTTCTCTGATTCTACCGGGAAGCTTTACCCTTGGGAAGGGTGGTTTGCGTTGTGCCGCAGAGATGGGCCAAACCTCGTACCGAGCCGGCGCTGTGCCGCGCTGAGGGCTTGAGATTTACTCTAGCCCTGTCCGGCCGTGTCTGGGAACGTGGGCGTGGGGTTTTGCGGCTCCAGGTGCAGGCTGAGAAATTCGGCTTCCGTGGCCGCGGGCTTGCCCTGAATGATACGCAGAAGCGCCCTTCCGCCGCCTAGAAAAATGCCCAGCAGGATGGCAGCCGCTCCCAGCACCAGAGAAAAGACAATGATGTCGGCAAAGAGTCCAAAGGTTTTGCGGGTCTCGATGACGTCGGGCGTGGGCATTGATTTGTCTGTACTCAGGATCTGGCGGAGGTGCGTATTTTCTACCAGCGCCTGGGCGGCGGCGGGCGAGAAGGTTCCCTCCGCCAGCGCCAGCAATGAGCCCTCACGACGGATCCGCGCATTGCGAAAGCCTGGCCCGAGACCAGGCAGCAGAGCCTCAACCGCGCGCAGATGCGTTCCGGCGATCGTCGGCGTTGGATAGAGCAGGAGCGTCAGGGTCTCTGCACCGCGGTGGTCGTTGTATTTGGCGGTAACAGCTTCCAGGCTCTGTCCCCAGCCGAGGCCGGCGGCGGGCAGGACGCCGCCCTCCGCCATGTAAGTTTTGGCTCCAAGCGCATAGCGAAGACTGCCCGGTGTGAATCCGCGGCCTGGCAGCAGCGTGGGCAACAAGGGCTGCATTGCCTGGCTGCCCACCGCCTTCGGCATGACATTTGCCAAAGCTTTCAGGGCAGGCACATCAGCCGGCGAGGCGGGAAAGGCCACCGCCACGGTGCTGCCCGTGTAAAACAAAACGCCACCCAGACCTTCCGCAGCGCCCACACCCAGCCCATTCAGCTCATGCATGCCCGGCTGGTTGAGCAAGGAGAAGGCCGCGGTCGCACCGGAAAGGTCTTTGAACTCAGTTGCCTCCACATGCAGCGTCCTGCCGCCCGGCCCCGTGTAGTTTTCCACCGCGGAGCGCTGCGGGCCATCTTCTTCCAGAGCCGGTTTACTGGCCTGAACCAGGGAAAAGGCGGGTTCGGCAACCGGTGCTTCCGACCCGGCGGTCGCCTTCCAGGCGTCTCCAAAACCTGTGGGCAGAAGGGGCGGTGCAAGCTCCACCGCCGCTTGCCCCGGGATCGGGGCAGGATGTTGAGCGCACGCTGCCGAGCCCAGCACACAAGCTATCACTCCCACCGCGGCACCGTAACGAAGGCTCATACGTGGGTGAGACTACACGAGCGAGCAAAAGGTCGCACCCAGGGGCACCGACAGCCCATCGGCAGCCTCAGCTCATGCAATTGAACTCCGGGCGTATAACGGTCCGCTCAGCGCTCGGCGCGTTCCGTGTCTCGGGTTTTCGGTTTCGCTCCGTTGATCGCGCCGGCGTAGCGGGCGATGCCGTTGTACAGGCTTTCCGCTACGCGCTCGAGATACCCGGGCTTTTGGAGCTCGCCGGCGTCGTCCGGATTGGTCACAAAGCTGATCTCGGCCAAAATCGACGGCATATTCGCCCCGATCAGCACCACAAACGGCGCCTTTTTGACCCCCCGATCCCGGAATCCGGCGTTGCCCTTGCGTAGCCCGCTGTAGAGCGACTGATCGACATCCGCCGCCAACTCGCGGCTTTCATCGATCTTGTCCTTGAGCGCAATCTTTTTCACCAGATCGCTCAACTGGTTTACCCGCTGCGAGCTGACCGCGTTCTCACGGCTGGCGACCTGCATGGCCTCCGGGTCGGAGGTGAAGTTCAGGTAGTAGACTTCGACGCCCCGCGTGGACGGGTCGCCCGAGCTGTTGGCGTGGATGCTGATGAACAGATCGGCCTGCGCCTTGTTCGCAATGGCGGTGCGTGTTTCGAGCGGAACAAAGGTGTCATCCGCGCGGGTGTACACCACCTCGGCGCCCAGGCGATCGTGCAGCAGCTTGCCCAGGCGCAGGGCAACTTCCAGCACCACGTCCTTCTCTTCGATCCCCTCCGGGCCCAGGGTACCGGAGTCATGGCCGCCGTGGCCGGCGTCAATCACAATGCGGCCGATCTTCAATCCCAAAGCGCGCATCAGGGTGCTTTGGCCGTCTGAAGTGGGCGGCGGCGGAGTGATCGGCGCGGCGTTGAATCTCCCCGCGTCGTCGGTTGCGGCGGCAGTGTTCCGATTGCGGCGGACCGCGCCTGGATCGCCAGGTTCTCCCGCGCGTACTCCGGTGCGCTCGCCCGTGCGCTCCGCGGTATGCTCCCCCGTGTGTTCTACAGTGCGTTCCACGACCGGTTTGCTGGTCGGCTGCGCCGTCGCCGTGACCACCCCCGGTGTTTCGCCCAGCGCGGCCACCTCTCGGCTGCTGTCCGGCGTCGCCGAGGTGGTCGTATTGGGAACGGGCTTGGCGGCGGTCGGCCTGGCGGGAACGACCACGCGGGGCCGAGCCACGGCCGCCTCGCCGGACGAGGCAACGCTGCGTTTTGGCGCCAGGCCGAAGCCGGCACTGCCGTCCGTCACCGGCATGGGCGGCAGCGTGGAGTTGCCCGCTGGCCGCGCGGGTGTAGGGCGAAGAATGGGCGCGGCCGGCTGTTCGGGGTTGGCGGCGGTGTCGGCGGTGAGCGGCGCGGGTGAGGTCGACTCCCGCGTCGCAGGCGTCGGGCCGGCTGCAGGGTCAGCTCCGGAGCGGGCCTCTGCCCGGGCGACGCTGTGCGCTGTTGTTGCCTCGGAACCCCCATTTGTGCTCGCTTTGCCGTGAATATCGATGATTAGCCGGTAGGGATTGGGAAGAAGGAAGGCGGAGTACTCCGCCACGGGCTGCACATCCAGCACCACCCGCGTGATGTTGGGCCCTGCCTGGGCAGCGCGAATCGTGCTCAGAAAGCCGTCGTCGGTTACGGCAAAGGTCTTGCCCACCAGCCCCGCCGCGAGCTTGGCCCCATGCAGGTCGAAAAAAATGCGGTCCGGGTGCTCGGTGCGCGCGGCCTTGTACTGCACCTCGCCGCCCAGATCGATGGCCACGCGGGTGTAGCTGGCGGTGGACCAGTGCCGGATGCCCGTCACCACCGCAGGCGCCGCACCCTCCGCCAAGGGACGGCCATCGAGCGAGGTGTCCCCCACGGGCTCTATCTGCGGCACCGCCGCCACCGGCGGCGACACCTCTGAAGCTGGGTGCCCGAGAGCCCGGGTGTTCGCGGTGTTGCGTGAAACGGTCGATGATCCCGCGGGATTTATCGGGGAGGCAGAGGAAGGCCCGGATGCGGCGAGCCGGTCTACCGCTGTATGCGGGTAGTGCGTCTTTAGGTCAGACCGGACCCGCGCCGCCTCGGCCCGGTCTTCCGCGCCGCCCGCTTCCAGCAGCTTCAGCGCCTGCACCAGGGCCGGCGCGGCCAGCGAACTTGCCGGATACGCCCTGGCTAGAAATTGGTATTGCCCGGCAGCCGCGCGCAGGCTTTTGGGGTCGTTCAAGGCGCGGCCCTGCTCGGCAAGCAGCGCGGCGACCTGGTCCACTGCCCCCGGCGCGTGCAACGAAGCAGGGTTGTCGTGGTAGATCGCCCGAAAATTGTCCATTACCTGCGTGAACTCGTCGCGGGTGTGCTCTTCCGCGGGTTCGGCTTCAAAGGAGCGCCGCGCGGCAAGTGCTGTCTGCCACGGGTCTTTTTCCCGAAGAGACGCGGAGATCCTGGGGTTTCGACCAGCTTTGCTGTGGGATTGTAACCCGCCCGACACCGCGCCGAACGCCGTCCCCGTAGGCGGCAGAGCCAGGCAGAGCCCCAGCGCGCAAAACCGGAATCTCGCCTGCCCAAATCCGGAACGACCGCGCCGCTGACCCGCCATAACCCCCTAAGTGTAGGCGGCGACCGGGTGCGCCGGCTGCGGAATCGGTCGCGGGTACTCAGGGATGTACTGGGGAGCCGACTCGAACCGACAACTACCCCAGCAGCGCGCCGACCACCTCAGGAGCCGACTTCAGCGCCGCATCGAGCGCGCCCGCGTCGCTGCCGCCGGCCTCGGCCAGGTCCGGCCGGCCGCCGCCCTTGCCGCCCACCTTCGCCGCGATAGCGCCGACAACTTTGCCGGCCTGCACCCGCCCGGTCAGGTCCTTGGTCACGCCGGCAATCAGTGAAACCTTGCCCTCCGCCGTCGCCGCGCCCAGCACCACCACGCCCGAACCCAGCTTGCCGCGCAGTTCGTCGACCAGGTTGCGCATCTGGCTCTTGGCTTCGGATGACTGCCCAAGTGCATCCACCCGCAGACTGAGCACGCGCACCCCCTTCACCTCCACCGCGCTTGCGGCCGCATCCGCCGTGGCCGCCGAGGCCGACTTCATGCGCATCCCTTCCAGTTCGCGGCGCAGCTTCTTCAACTCTTCGTCGTTCTGAGCCAGGCGCGACTGCAGCGACTCCGCGCTCAACTCGCCGCCGACAGCCTGCCCCGCCACGCGCGCGACCTCCGCATCGCGCCGGAACAGCTGCAGCGCCCCCGTGCCGGTCACCGCCTCCACACGCCGCACCCCGCTCGATACGGAGCTTTCGCCGACCAGCTTCAGCAGCCCGATCTCGCCCGTCGCGCCCGTGTGCGTGCCACCGCAAAGCTCGGTAGAAAAGTCGCCGATGCGCACCACGCGCACGAACTCGCCATACTTTTCACCGAACAGCGCGGTCGCGCCCAGCTCATGCACGGCGACATCAATGGGCACATCCACCAGGGTCTCCACAGGCGTGTTGGCCAACACCTGCGCATTCACCAGCCCTTCAATCTCCTCCAACTCTTCAGGCCCGACACCGGCAAAGTGGTTGAAGTCAAACCGCAACCGCCCCGGATCATTCAACGACCCAGCCTGCTTCACATGCCGCCCCAGCACCTCGCGCAGCGCCGCGTGGAGCAGGTGCGTTCCCGTGTGATTGCGCATCGTCGCCTGGCGCACACCGGCGTTTACCACTGTGTCCAGGGTGTCACCCACAGCAATGGGCTGCTTCGCCAGAACCTGGTGCGCAAAAACGCCCTGCACCGGCTTCGTGCAACCCGTAACATCGGCCACAGCGGTGTGGTGATCACTCGCGTAAAGCCAACCGACATCGCCCACCTGCCCGCCGGAGTTCGCATAAAAGCTTGTCGCATCGAGCACAACCTCACCCGTCTCACCGGACTTGAGTTCATTAACGCCCACGCCGTCCTTCACCAGGGCGAGCACCCGCGCCCCATCCATCCGCGTGGCCCCGTAGCCGACAAATTCGGTCTTCGACAACTCGCGATATACGGGAGAAGCCGACTTTTGCGATCCACCTTTCCATGAGGCGCGTGCACGGGCCTGCTCTTCCTGCATGGTTCGCTGGAATCCCGCAGAGTCAAACAATAAACCGGCATCTCTTACTGCGTCGTAGATGTAATCAATTGGCAAGCCGAATGTTTCGTAAAGATGAAATGCTCTAGCACCCTCATAGATTGGAATAAGTTCTAGGTCTACTGGTAGGTCGACCCTTGGGTCCCAATTAAGTTCGGCACCGAGTTGATCCATTCGAGCATTCCGCTCGCGATACAGGTAATCAACCGATAAGTTTTGCTTCTGCTGGTACAGGGAAACCAGTTCAGTTCTCTTTCGTCTCTTAGAGATTAGAGGTTCCAGGTCCCCATCGAGACGAAGGGAACCTGCAGCAATCACCCGCGCAAACTGCAGCTCTTCCGCAAGCACCACCTTGCTCACGCGCTCCGCAGTCTCCTTCAACTCCGGGTACGCCGCCTGCATCTCGTCTCGCACAGCAAAGACCATCTCGTGCATAAACGGCTTTTCCTGCCCGAGCAATCTTCCATGCCGAATGCCGCGGCGAAGAATCTTGCGCAGCACATAGCCGCGATGCTCATTCGACGGCAGCAGGCCGTCGGAGATCAAAAAGGTCGCCGCTCGTGCATGATCCGCGATGATGCGCAGCGATGCCGCACCTTTCTCGTCGCTCACCGCTAGCTCCTGCAACCGCTCCGGTGAAACCTCGCCACCACCAAACCCTGTCAGCCGCGCAGCCGCCGCGATCAACGGCGTAAACAGATCGCTCTCGTAGT
Organism: uncultured Bryocella sp.; assembly: GCA_964236545.1. GTDB lineage: Bacteria > Acidobacteriota > Terriglobia > Terriglobales > Acidobacteriaceae > Granulicella. The sequence continues at coordinate 43,147 of CAXSCE010000026.1, read as the reverse complement.
TGCTCAGCTTGCCCTGCAACACCGCCGCAATGCGCTCCAGCCCCATGCCCGTATCCACCGACTGCTTCGGCAAGGGCGTCAACGTGCCATCGCTGGCGCGATCAAACTGCATGAAAACAAGATTCCAGATCTCTACATAGCGCTGGTCGTCCTGCGGAAACGGCTTGTCCTCACCCGGCACCTCGGCCGCCGCAACGCCAAGGTCATAGAAAATCTCCGAACACGGTCCGCACGGCCCGGTGTCGCCCATCTGCCAAAAGTTGTCCTTGGCGGGCATGCCGAAGATGCGCTCCTTCGGCACGCCGGTCTCGATCCAGAACTGTTCCGCCTCATCGTCACGCGGCACCGGAGTGCCACTGCCGCCGGCGCCCTCGTTGCCCTCAAAGATCGTCACGTACAGCCGCGACGTGTCGATCGCAAACCACTCCGGCGAGGTCAGCAGCTCCCACGCATACGCAATTGCATCGCGCTTAAAGTAGTCGCCAAAGCTGAAGTTGCCGAGCATCTCAAAAAATGTGTGGTGCCGCCGCGTGAAACCTACATTTTCCAGGTCATTATGTTTGCCGCCCGCGCGCACGCACTTCTGCGAGCTCGCCGCGCGCGTGTAGTCGCGCCGCTCCGCGCCGAGAAACACGTCCTTGAACTGGTTCATGCCCGCGTTGGTGAAGAGCAGAGTAGGATCGTTGGCCGGAATCAGCGACGACGAGTGCACCCGCCGATGCCCCTTCCCTTCAAAAAACCGCAGAAAATCCTCACGAATCTGGTTGCCGGACAGGGAGCGCATAGAGGCCCAGTCTACCAGCGCCCTCCGGTGCACTACGTACTACAATCAGTACTACGATCACTGTAGGAGGACCTCCGCATGCGCCAGGTATCCCTTCGCGAGGCCAATCAGAACTTCTCCTCCTGCATCGCCCAGGTGGAAGCCGGCGAACACATCATCCTCACTCGCCGCGGCGAGCCCGTGGCCGAGATCGTGCCCTACACCGGCAAAAAAGTCGACCCAAAAAAGGAAGCGGCGTGGCAGGAGATCCTTAAGATCATCGATGCCGGTTACGACTGGGGTGGCCCGTATACCTATGATGAGCGGCATGAACGCTGAGCTTTTTACCCTGGATACAAACATCCTGCTCTATGCGATCGACAGGCAAGAAGCCACAAAGCACGAGATCGCTCTGTATGCCCTGAATCGGCTGTACAAGGGCGATGGACTCCTTATTTTGCAGACCCTCGGCGAACTCTGTAACGTCACTGGTAAGAAGAGGGCTCACCTGCGACCAGCTGCTGAACAGCTCACATCACGGGTGCTCGACGCCATGACGATCATTGCCGCGGCACCGCAGGACCTACCGGATGCTCTCGGAGCACAGCAGAACCACGGCTTACCCTTCTGGGACGCCATGCTCTGGGCTACAGCGCGGCGGGCTGGCTGCAAAACGCTGCTTTCCGAAGACTTCCAGGACGGCCGCACGCTGGGAGGAGTGACTTTCCGCAATCCATTCACCATGTCGGCCTCAGAGCTCGACGCGCTGTTGTAACGATCCGGCTCAGCCGACCCCCGGCCGCCACGTGTTGCCTTCAAGCAACAACCCCGGATCGCGTGTCGCGCGCAGCTGCGGAAACTCCGACGCATGCCGCACCATCTCCAGCGTGCTCACCAGAGCGTCAAAGGCATCTTCTGAACCCTCCGCCTCCCGCATCACCGCCCGGCTGACAGGGGCAAACACCGCGTCTTCCCTGCGCCGCTCGGCCAAATAGCGCTTGCGTGCCCCGGCGTTGCTCTTGGCCACCGCACCCGTCATCAGGCGCGTGTACATCTCGGCTAGCAAAGGCCGCGGTGCCTCTGCCTCCCCCGCCAGAGCCGCATCCTGGAACGGCCACACGCTCCAGCCCGCCTCGTGCAGGCGCGCCAGCGTGGGCATGGCCCGCAGCGATCCCGTGCCCACCGACCCCGAGCCGCCGATCTGGAACGGCGACTTCGGCGTGATGCCCTTCATCTTGGCCGCGCGCTCTGGGTCGCCATTTTCGAGCGCCTGGGCGATCTTGTTGTCCCAATCCGCATGGCGGAACATGCTGCGGAAACCCTCGCCCGCAAAAAACGCTGGCCGTTTGTGCGGCGCACCCCAGAAGCGCGGGTCGCGGGCAAGCTCCTCCGGCGAGTCCACCGCGTGCCGCCGCAGCCAGTGCTCGCCGAGGCCGCTGTTGACCAGCCGCCAGAAGTCGAACACCGTCGCGCAGCCCAACTCGTGCACAAACCACGCCGGAAAACTGAAGCAGCAGTCGATGCCGACCACCATGCGCGGCGTCTCCTGCCCAAGCGCCAGCAGCCAGTCGCCGACCTCCTCGCGGGTGCGCCCGGCCTCCAGCTGCACGCGCACCTTCCCTGAGACGGCCCGCGTCCAGACACCCGCCCAGATATGTCGTCGCTGCCCGGGCGCATCCACACGGCCAGACCAGTCGATGCCGACGAAGCGCTGCACCTCTCGATCGACGTCCCCGTCGAAACCTCTTTGGTTGTCATCGCCGGGGAGGATCTGCATTTTCAACTTGTATAGCGGCACAGCGTTAGACGTCGTCAGCCCCGGCAATCTCGGCCTCTTCCACCGCCGAGCCCCAGCTGCGCAGCACCGCCCAGACGACCTTTGTCGAAAAGCCCGCTGCCACCAGCCGACGCATCGCGCGCGCCGTTTCCTTCTCGTTCTCGGGCTTGCGCATGCGCTTGCGCTCGGTATACTGCCGGGCGAGCGCAACCTCGTCGACCTCGTCATAGGCTTTACCGACGGCCTCGACGACCGTGGCCTGCGCCACTCCCTTTTGCATCAGGCCCTGCTGCACACGGCGACGGCCGAATTTGTCGTTTTCCTGCCGCAGGCGGGTGAAATCGGCCGCAAACCGCTCATCGCTCAGGTAGCCGAGTTCCTTGAGCTTGGCCATGACCGCATCGATTGCCTCCCGGCCTTCGTCGCCGGGTTCCGCGCGTGCCGCCATCAACCGGCGCAGGTCACGCTCGCTCTTCATGCGGCTGCCGAGCGATTTCACCGCGTAGTCCAGCAGGCCGGCCCCGTCCAACGGCGGTTTTGCGGTTTTTGGCCGTCCAAAGCTCATGGGAACAGTATCGCAGCTTGGAATGGCACCGCCGGAGCCTTTCCTTCCGCGAAGCCTTTGCCTGGACGATCGCGTCTACTGGAGTAGCCCTATGCGTGCCCGTTTGCTCCAACTCGCCCTTGCCGCCGCTTTGCCCCTCGGTCTTCCGTCGCTTCCCGCCCAGCAAACGCCGCCGACGCCGTCCAACATCGCCGGCTTCGGCCCGTTGGACGCCGCGCAGCCTGCCGGGATCAGTGTGCCGCAGATCATCGAGCGCATGGGCGCGCGCGAAGCTGCGTTTGAGCACGCGCGCGACCAGTACACCTTTCGCCAGACCGTGAAAATGGACACGATCAACGACGACAACAACAGGCCCGACGGCGAGTGGCAGGAGGTGACGGATGTCACCTACGACAACGGCGGGCATCGCGTGGAGCACGTCGTCTTCGCCCCCGGCAATACGATTGAGCGGGTCATCATCACGGCCAACGATCTGAATGACATCAAGGACCGCCTGCCGTTCATCCTCACCACGGCGCAGCTGCCTGAATACAACCTCACCTATCTCGGCACGCAGCGTGTCGATACGCTCGATACCTATGTGCTGGATGTCGCGCCCAAGGAGTTGGTAAAGGGTCATCGTTACTTCCAGGGCAAGGTCTGGGTCGACAAGCAGGACCTGGAGATCGTGATGGTCAACGGCCTGAACGTCCCGCAGGACACCCGTCCCAGCCATGCCGACCTTTCGCCGCCCTTCACGACCTACTACCAGCAGGTGGACGGCAAATACTGGTTTCCCACCTACACCCGCGCGGAGGGTGTGCTGCACTTTCCGCCGCAAAGCGGCGCGCTGGCGCAGGACGTCCACATGCGCGCAACGGTGAAGTACACCGACTACAAGCGCTACCACACCAGCGTCACCATCGAATACGCTGGCAAAAAGGTGGAGTCCGAGCCGGAGACGCCAGCCGCATCGGGAACACCCGCGGAGGCGCCGGCCAAACCGCAACGGTAGCTGCCGGGTCGCGGTGCGATACCCTTGGGGACATGCCGTTGCTTCGTTTCCTGCCTCTGGCCGCCCTCCTTACCCACACCGCAGCCCCAAGCGCGGCAGCCCAGACCGCGGCAGCCCAGACCGCAAGATCTGCCGTGACATCGTCAGTGGCCGGGGCTCCGGCTCATGTAACCACCAACGCCGAGCGGCCAATACCCTCTGCCATACGGCCCTATCTTGGCTGCAAGCTGCCCAATGGACCGGATGTTGCCGGGCATACCGTCCTGCCGCAGGCGCCCATGGCGCGCACCGCACAAACCTTCAGCGGACCCAAGAAGATCCAGATCACCGATGGCTTTATGGCGGCGTTCGCCTACCCGGGCGAGCAGACCTTCGCCAACGTGAAGGTGGAGCTGCTGCCCGCCGCCACCTACACCGCGGAGCGGACGGACCTGATCAGCGAGTTCGACAAGATCAACGCCACGGGCACCGATACGCAGCGGAACTATGGCATGAAGCCCACCCTGAATGGCTTCCAGATCCAGGGTTTCGACCGTACCGCGCTTGGCGGCCAGGTCCTTGGGATCTACCTCCTGTTTGACAATCCACGCCATGTAGCCACCACCATCTATTTCCTGAACGCACCGGCCGGCCAGCGAAAATTCGATTCGGTAAACGAGTACACCGACCTGCGCGCGGGCTTTCTGAACGCCTACACCGCGTGCGTGCGTAAAGCGCTTTCAGGCGCGGCTACCCCACCGCATCCGGTGGCGGCGAAGCCTGTCGCGGTCCACCGCGCCCGTTAAGACAACTCCGCAAAGCCATCTTTGCCGCCTTCGATCCTCAAAGACCCTCGACCAAGGAACACGCCGTGAAAACACTACAGCCCATTGAGAACATCGCCGCCAAGCTGAACATCCCAACCTCGTTCTATGAACGCCGCAGCCCGATCAGCGCCAAGCTCAGCCTTGGTCTGCTGAAAGGAGATGCGCTTGAAACCGGCAAACCCAAAGGCAAGCTGATCCTGGTGACGGCGACCACGCCCACCACCTCCGGCGAGGGTAAAACCGTGACCTCGATCGGTCTCGTACAGGGCCTCGAGACCATCGGCAAGCGCGCCCTCATTACCTCGCGCGAGCCCTCGCTCGGGCCGGTCTTTGGGATGAAGGGTGGGGCAGCCGGCGGTGGCCAGTCGCAGATCGAACCCGCGGCCAAGATCAATCTTCACTTCCATGGCGACATGCACGCCATTACCTCCGCGCACAATCTGCTGTCCGCGCTGATCGATACACATCTGTTCCACGGTAATGAGCTCGGGCTTGACCCGGAAGGCATCACCTGGCCGCGCACGCTGGACATGAACGATCGCGCGCTGCGCCGGATCACCGTCAGCGTCGCGGCCCCCAGCCAAACCGCGCCGAGCGATCCGGCCAAACCGCAGCGCGACGGCGCTAACCGGCCTTCCGGCTTTGTCATCACGGCCGCTTCGGAGATCATGGCGATCCTGGCCCTGAGCAAAGACCGCGATGACCTCCGTGCGCGGCTGAGCGCGATCGTCATTGGCAGCAATCGCGCCGGCAACCCCGTGCGCGCGGCCGATCTGGGCGTCGTGGGTGCGATGATGGCGCTGCTCACCGAGGCCATCGAGCCCAATCTCGTGCAGACCACCGAAGGCACACCGGCCACGGTGCACTGCGGTCCGTTTGCCAATATCGCGCACGGCACCAGCTCCGTGATCTCGCAGCAGATGGGCGTGGGGCTGGCCGATTACGTTGTGAATGAAACTGGCTTTGCGTCCGATCTCGGCTTTCAGAAGTACATGGATCTGGTGATGCCTTCGGCGGGCATCAAGCCGGCGCTGGCGGTGCTGGTGACGACCGTTCAAAGCGTCCGCACGCAGGGCGATGGCGATCTCCGGCGCGGCTTTGAGAACCTGGCCAAACACATCGGCATCGTGCGCGGGTACAACCTGCCCGCCGTGGTCGCCATCAATCGCTTCCCCAAGGACACCGAAGAAGAGCTCCGGCAGTTGGAGGCCTTCTGCAAGGCCCAGGGTGCGGAGTTTGCGCTGTCCGAGGCTTTCGCCAAGGGCGGTGAGGGTGCCGCGGCGCTGGCGCGCAAGGTGGTTGAGGTGATCGAGGCCAACCCGGACCCGCAGCTTGTCGCTACCTACGAGCCAGGCGACTCCGTGCGGGAGAAGATCACCAAGATCGTGCGCAAGATCTACGGCGGCGAGGGCGTCGAACTAAGCGACAAAGCCGCCGAAAGCCTCGCGCGCATCGAGCGCTGGGGATATGGCCACCTCCCGGTATGCATCGCCAAGACGCAGTACTCGCTCTCCGACGACCCCAAGCGCAAGGGCGCACCCACCGGCTGGACGCTGCATGTCTCGGATATTTCTCTCTCCGCCGGCGCAGGCTTTCTGGTCGTCACCTCCGGCAGCATGGTGCTGATGCCCGGCCTGCCGAAGCTTTCGCGCGCGCTGGATGTGGACGTGGATGCGGACGGCAACATCACGGGTGTTTAGAGGCCAGGGCGGCGCTCATCCATCGTCCATGGACGCCTTCAAGGCTTCACTCTTTTTTGTTGTCACTCCCTTTGGGTATGACAACAAAAAGGAGCAAAGATCAATCAGCCGCGACCTCTTCCTCTTCCGTCTCCACCACCTCACTCACGTCTTCGCTCGCCTGCTGCGTGTCCACGCCGTAACGCGCGGCCAGGTCCGGCGCAAAGCGCGCCATGTCGTTGCGCAACCGGATCAGCGACAGGTCCTTGGCTTTGGACTCCAGCATGATGTCCGTGTCGATATGCCGGATGGATTGAAGAAATGTGATCGTCTCGAAAGGGTTGTTGTAATCGGCATGTCCCGTCCAGATGGGCGGCTGCAGCACGTGCTCGATCTTGCCGGTTTTGCGGTTCTTGCGCTTGATCTCGCGCATCTCCGTGCGGGCACAGCTGAAGTGCATTTTGGGCCGTACGCCCGCCGGCCACGTTCTGCAAAACCGAGCCAGGGTTTCCACCATCGGCAGGCCTTCAGGGTTGAAGCACCAGTGGTGCTGGTAGTCGAAAACACATTTTACGCCGGTGGCTTCATGCACCTTCAACACATCGGCGGCGGAGTAGCGGATATCGTCGTTTTCGAGCACCAGCCGACGCCGTACCGGTTCACCAAGCCGTTTCCAGGTCTCCGCCCAGCGCCGCCATCCGCTCTCGCGATCGCCATACGCTCCGCCCACGTGCACCACCATCACGGCCTCGGGCCCGCACTCCATGCGGTCAAGAATCTCGGCCTGTGAATCGAGATCCCACATGCTTTTTTGCGTGAGCTTCTCGTTTTCTGAATTCAGCACAATGAACTGCGAGGGATGAAAGCTCAGCCGCACATCGGCCTCGCGCGCCAGGCGGCCAAGGTGCGCCAGATCCCCCGCTGAATCTTTCACCATGGTGTGAAACTGCGGCATGTCCGGATGCGTGGCGTAGGGCGCCAGATCCGACCCCATGCGGTACATGTGGATCCCGTGCTTACGAAGGTAGGCGATCACGTCGCAGAGGTATCCCAGCGACACACGCAGGTGCGGATCTGCCTGCCAGCGCCGCGTGTCCGAGGTCTTGAGGCCGCCCGCGCCCATCACCTTTACCGGAAAACCAAGCCGCATGGCCTCCGGTGGAAAGGTGAGTTGTGGCAACCCCTCAAGTCCCGCGCACTGCGCCATGGGACGGTTCAGCATGCGGTCAAGATCAGCCTCGGCGAGCTCGGCCTTGGTCGGGGGCTTGGCCTTGGCATTCACCTTCTTCTTGGCCTTCTTTGCTGCGGATTTACGGGAACTCACGGCCACTCCGTCCGCTGCCGTTTTCGCGGCTTCCGTCTTCCCCTTCTTGGGTTCGTTCTCCCGCAACGCAACCGGGGCATCCCCCTGCGCCCGCTGTCCGCGTCTTTTTGGTTCTGTCGTCGCTTCCTTCACCATCACTCCCCCACCTCGGCCAGTTCCGCCGCGCTGTTCTGCGGGGCATTGCCATCAGCCGCTTCCGCTTCGTCTACCACCATCTCCGGACCGAAGCCGATCTCCCGAATCCAGCGGTTCCACACCGCCACCGGCAGCGATCCGCCGCTGGCCTGGTTATGGCCCAGCCCGTAGGTCGTGTCGGCCTCTGGCGGCCTATGCCGCGCCAGAAACTCGATCAAGTTCACGCCCGCCGGCGCGCGGCCGGAGAAGCTGACCCAGCCCGGCCGGTACCCCGTGTTCACACCAAAGACCACGCTCTTGGGAAAACGGCCGCGCCACTGCTGGGCGACCAGCGGATGCACCTGGCAGCCCGTGTGCATGCGGATGGCCACCAGATCGGCCCCCAGCTCCTCGCGCACGGCTTTGGAAAAGCGCGGCGGCTGCTTGCGCGCAAGGGCCAGGGCCTCGCCGGCCTCCGCTTTGGCCCGCTGCAATTCGGCCGTTTCAGGAAACTCGCCACTGATGACCTCTTTCGGACCATTTGCCTTCGCCAGCAGCGCCAGCGCGGCATCCGCGCGGCCCTCGGCGGTGCGCCGCGGTGCATTCAGCAGACTCGTCGCGTCGCGCAGGGCCCCACCGCCAAAGACCTTCTTTGCCCGGGCCAGCTCGGGAAACGGGGCTTTGTCGCCAAGGTCGCTCTGGATGGAGATGCCCGCGAGCCAAAGCCATGCATCGGCCTCGGTTTCGCCCACCAACGCCCGCGCGCACCACCAGCAGAGCAGGCCGCTGGTGGCGACATCCTTGCCGTCGCCGGCCGCGTCTCCGGTGCCATATGCCGTGATGAGCGTGGAGCCCTCCGGCTGTCCGATGGGACGATGGTGATCGATCAGCAGCAGAGGCACGGGAGCGCCTTCGCCGGTCAGCAGGATCACACCATCACGGCTACCCAGATCGGTCACAATCAGCGCATCGAGCCCGTGCGAGGCCTGCCGCTCGCGCAACCGCTCGCCAATCTCCTCGCCCCAGGCGGATTCGCCCTTGCGCCGGCACTCACCACCCACGTCGAGGTAACCCGCCGCACGCAGGGCCCGCAGCAGAAGAGCACCGGCAGGCAGGCCGTCGCCGTCCGAGTCGCACACCACGTACAGCCGCGAGGCTTTCCCTGCGGGTAAGGCCTCCAGCCATTTGGTAAACCGCTCGCCTGTTTCGTGCTCGAAGTTCATTCTTCACATGGATGCAAGCGCCACGGGAGACAGCGTCTCGCCTGGTCTGCCGGCTCGGGATTTTCGTCTCGCCCAGCGGCAACTCCGGCGCTTTCGCAACCGCACCCTCCCCTCCCGCATCCCAACGCTCGGAGACCTCCTCATGCCGGAACAGCCCGCTCTTAAACTCGCCGATCTACCGATTGGCGGCAAAAAGACCGTCACCCTGGACGGCACGGAGATTCTGCTCGTCCGCACCGAGGATCTGCCGGGTGGGCGTCCAACGATCTTCGCGCTTGAGGCGAAATGCCCGCATGCCGGCGCCCCCCTGGAAAAGGGCGCGGTCTGCAACGGCCGGCTGATCTGCCCCTTCCATGCCGGCACCTTTGCCCTCGAGACCGGTACGCTGCTCGAGCCGCCGCCGCTGCGCGACCTGAAGCGCTACGCCGTCCGTCTCGCCGGCGACGACCTTCTTGTCGACCCTACTCCTCTTTCCCGGCCGACTCCCGCGCCGGTCGCGGCAGGCAAGCACCTCGTCTTTGCCGGTGCAGGCGCGGCGACCGCTTCGGCGCTGGCCTTTCTTCGCGACGCTGGGTTTGCGGGCACCGTGACGGTGCTTGACCCCGAGATGGACGAGCCGATCGATCGCACGCAGCTGACCAAGGCCTCGCTGGCCGGCAAAAAACCGGTGGATACGCTGCCCCTGTTCTTTCTACCGGGTCAGGCCAAGCCGGCCGAAGGCGGCCAGACAGAGGGGCGTGAGCCGCTGGAGCCGCTGAAGATCCAGCGGTTAAAAGCACACCTCACCGCGCTTGACCCGGAAGCCGGCACCTTCACCGTGGGAGGTAGCCGCACGGAGCCGTTCGACGCCCTGCTGCTGGCTACCGGCAGTCTTCCGAAACGTCCGGACCTGCCCGGCGCCGATCTGCCGCACGTGTTCACCATTCGCCATAGCGCCGACCTGCGCCGCATGGAGCCCCTGCTCGGGGAAGGCAAGCGCGCCGTGCTGATCGGAGACAGCTTCATCGCGTTTGAGGCCGCATCCGCCCTGAAACAGCGCGGGCTGGAGGTCACCCTGCTCGCTCAGAGTGCGCTGCCCTTCGCCAAAAAGTTTGGCCCGGTCGTTGCTGAGGCCATGAATCACCTGCACAAGACCAAGGGCGTCACAATCCTGCCCAACACCGAAACCGTGGCCATCACGGAAAAAGACGTCGAATTCAAGGATGTGCAGGGTGCGGCCCAGGGCGACCGGCTGCCCGCCGATGTCGTGATTCTGGCCATCGGCGTGACCCCGGTCGTCGACTATGCGCCAGACCTGCCGCACGCCGAAAAGGGTGGCTTTTTACTCGAACCGGACTTGCGGGCCGCTCGGAATGTGTGGGCGGCGGGGGACATCGCCTCCGTGAACGGCACGCGCATCGAGCACTGGCGCCTGGCTGAGCAGCACGGCCGCGCCGCCGCACAGGCCATGCTCGCCGCCGTCAGCGGCGGCAAAGAAGCCGAACCCTTCGCCGGTGTACCGCTGTTCTGGACCGCGCACTTCGGCAAACGCTTCAACTACGCCGGCCACGCCGACAGCTGGGACCGCATCGCGTATGACGGCGACCCGATGCAGCTCGATTTTTTAGCCTATTTTGTGAAAGACGAGAAGATCGCCGCAGTTCTCGAGTGCGGCCGGGATACCGCCCTCGCCGCACTGATGGAACCTCTACGTGAGCCGCTGAGCCTGGAGCAGGCGCAGCGGCTGACCGCTTCCGCCAATAGCCAGGCTCCGGCATAAGCACCCGCGCTGCGGCATACTGGCTGGAGGAGGCGTCCTGATGGGCACGGCGATGCATGCGGTCACCATCTCCGCGGAGGAATACCTGCGAACCGACTTCGAGCCGGACGCTGATTTCGTCGACGGCCTCATCGAGGAGCGCCCCATGGGCGAGTACAACCACTCCAGCTGGCAGGAAGCCCTGCTCGCCTGGTTCGGCTCCACGCGCGGGAGTGGAATATTCGCACTCGGCCCGAACTACGCCTCCAGGTGGCTCCCACGCGGTACCGGGTTCCCGATATCGCCGTTCTTGACCGCGATCAGCCGACCGAGCCTGTGCTGATAGCGGCTCCGCTCGCGATCATCGAGATCCTCTCGCCGGAGGATCGGCTGAAACGCGTCCTGACCAAGCTGGAGGACTACCGGCAAATGGGCGTAGGCTCGGTCGTCGTGGTCGATCCGGAGGACGGCCGCTTCTACCGGTACAGCGCTGGCAGCCTGGACGTGATCAAAGACGGGATCATTCGTTTCGGCGCGGGACCGGTGTTTCTTGACCGTAAAGCCCTGGAAGAATTGCTGGACTAGACCCGTTACCCTTCAGCTGTGACTTTGACATCGCCTCTTGTTATCATCCCGCAGCGCAGCGGAGGGATCTGCTGTTATGGATGATCACTAAACCCTGAGGGTAAACCGCTCTAAAACTACGCCGCCGGCTCGCTCTCGAAATACAGATACTTGCGCCAGTTCGCGTCCGCCGAGCCGATCATCCGCATGATGTGCCGCGAGGTGTGCAGGGTAAACGGCCTGGGTTCGCGTAGAAGCCGCATGTCTTGCAACTCATGCAGTAGATGGTTGCCCTTGCGCCGGTTGCAGCTCTTGCAGCAGGCGACCAGATTTTCCCAGGTGGACTGGCCGCCGCGCGAACGCGGCAGCACGTGATCCAGCGTTAACTCCGCCGCGGGCAGCACCATCTGGCAGTACTGGCAGGTGTTACGGTCGCGCAGAAGGATGTTTTTGCGGCTGAGCGCGCGCGTCTGGTGAGGAATGCGCCGGTATTCCAGCAGTCGGATCACACTGGGCATCTGCATCATGGCACGGTGTGAGTGCAGCGTGGTGCCCTGCTCCTCCTCCGTCCGCGCCACGCCTTTCAGCACCAGCACCAGGGCCCGGCGCGCGCCGCAGATGTTGATGGGTTCATAACTGGCGTTCAACACCAGCACCGGTGTTTGCATGGCCGGTTGCCGGAAGACGCCCGCCCGGATCTCGATGGCCTCCATGCGCGCCGTTCCCGGCACAGGATGCGTTGTGTGATGTACCTTGCCGCCCCTATTCGTTCTCCCCTGCCCTCGCGCTTGCCCAGCCTGCATACCGCCTCCAACTTTTGTTGTTACTGCTCCGCCTGTTGCCTGCCCTGTACCCGCGGTTGCTCAGGAACACCGCGCCAATGAGCGACCCCGCCAAAACCAGCGACCCCGCCGGCATCCCAAAGCGCGGTATCCCGCGCCACCGCGGAGGCGCCCTCCGGCTGCGCGCGCGCCACCGTGGCCACCCAGACCGCACTCGCACCCGCCTTCAACAGAACCTTCGCGCACTGATTGGCGGTGGCTCCAGTAGTCAGGATGTCATCGACGAGCAGAACGTCGCGGCCGCGCACCGTCTCAGGATGGACAACGGCAAACGCCCCCACCAGGTTGCGCCGGCGCTGGTCAGGCCGCAGCTGAAACATGGCTTTCGTATCGCGCACACGACGGAGGGCGTCGGTGTTTACCTCCAGCTGCCAGGCCGCACGCAAACGCCGCAGGCGGCGCACAGCCGAACGCGCCAGCAGCTCGGCCTGGTTGTAGCCGCGCTCTCGCTGCCGCTCCCCGAACAACGGGACGGGCATAACGAGCAGCCCCCCAGGCGTTTCGACTTCCAGATGCAGGATCGCTTCGGCGAGCCACTGGCTCAGAACATGCTCCGCGACACGCCGGACCCTCCCAAACTTCAGGGCGTGCAGCATCTCGCGCATTTCGTTGTCATAGGGAGCAAAGGCCACAGCGCGGGTAAAGGCGGGCGGGTTCAGACGGCAGGCGGTGCACTCGTGCACCCCCATGGCAGCGGCAAACCGGGCCGACTCCATGCCGAGGGCGTCGCCGCAGCGGCTGCACAGCGGGTCGGGGGCCTGAGCCTGGGTACGAACTCGCTCGGTACAGGCCTCGCAGACGCGGACCGGGCTCAGCCCCAGCATGGGACCGGCGCAAATGCGGCAGTCAGAAGGCAGGACAGCGTGCAGCACATCAGCAGCTAGGGTATAGAGCACCGTCAGAGGAAAAGTGCGGGGGCGCACCGAAGCTTCCAGGGCCGCAGACCCTTCGCTTCCGAGCCGGATTTGCCTTCCGCCATCGCTGAAGACACACCTCACTCGCTCCGGCGGCCGGGGAACTCGGCTGAGTTCACATTCCGTGCCGGATGCCCGCAGTATAGCCGGGAGTTTTGCATGAGGCAATCGTGACGGCTTACCGGAGAGCTTCGGTTGGCCTCGCACGCGCTATTCTTGGACAGATGCCAGTTGTTGCCTCATCGCCGGCCACCGTCAGACGTGCCCGGGTGAGGCCGCGGTTCCGGATCGGTTCGCTGCTGGCCGACTACGTTGCGCTCGTCAAGCCGCGGGTTTCGGCAATGGTGCTGCTGACAGCGGCGGGCGGCTTTTATCTGGGTTCGCTAGCCTCGGGCACCAGTCCGTTTCACATGGGCCTGGTACGCGCACTGGTCGGCATCGGGCTGGTCACCGCCGGCTCTTCCGTGCTGAACCAGGCGCTGGAGCGCAAAACGGATCTCCGCATGCCGCGAACAGCCTCGCGCCCCATGGCTCTCGGCCGGGTCGGACTGACGCACGGCCTGCTGCTGGGGTTTGGGCTGATCGCGGGCGGCGCAACTTATCTTTCCCTGACCACCAATCTTGTGACCGGGATTCTGACGCTGCTCACCGCGGTTGCCTATGTGGCCATTTACACGCCGCTCAAACGCATCACCACGTTGAACACCTTTATCGGCGCTTTTCCGGGGGCATTGCCGCCGCTGCTCGGATGGACAGCGGCCCGCGGCGTGATCGAGTGGCCCGCCGTAGCTCTGTTTGCCATCCTGTTTGTCTGGCAGTTTCCCCACTTCATGGCCATTGGCTGGCTATACCGCGCCGACTACGCCCAGGCCGGCATCCGTCTGACCGCCACCGGCAGCGACGCCCGGGATGCCGCACGTTTCACCGCGCTACAAGCCCTGTTCTATGCCGTCCTGATGATTCCGGTCAGCCTTTGGCCCACGTGGCTGCACCTCACCGGCCGTCCCTATGCCGCCATTGCGCTGATCTTGGACGCCTACTATCTGTGGGCGACGATTCGTTTTGCACGCATCGCGCGGCAACCGTCGGCGCAGGAAAGCCGGGTGCTTGCCCGTACGCTGCTGAAAGTGTCGGTCATCTACCTGCCGCTGCTGCTGATCGCCATGGCGCTGAACGCGTAGGGGCGCTTGCTGCTCCGTTAGTTCTTTTCTCTCCAGCAACCACCCCGCCGTCATCCTAAGCGTAGCGAAGGATCTCTGTATTCCCAGCAACGACGGCTGAAAGCAAAACTGCTTCATTTTCTAGTTCTCCGTCGGCGTCAGGTTGACGTGCTCGATCGTCAGCGTATCAACCGGTACAGGACTCGGTTGCAGCTCCAGGCCCAGTTGCTCCTTCATCGCCGTGAAAATGGAAGGCAGGCTGGAGTCCGTATTCTCTGACCTCGCAAAACTCACGACGATGTCGTAAGCACCCGGAGGCCCGGTGGCATCCGCAACCGGCCGCCCGGCAACACTCACCAGCACCCGCGCAAATGTCGCAAGATCGGTATTTCGTCCGTAGATCTGCGTCGGCGCGATCTGGAAGGAACTGCTCTCGTCAGGCGGTGCGGCTTTCAGCTTGAGGCCACCCTTGGCGACGACCATGCGGTAGCCGGGCACCTGTTTCGTACCCTTATGGGCGATCAACCCGAACCGGGTCTGCAGCATTTGTTGCATCAGCGGTTGCAGGCGCTCGTAGCTCAAGGCGACGTCGTCTTCGCACTCGACCGAGACGTCATAGGTCGTCCCCTCAAGCCCTTTGGGCGCGCCAAGGTAATTCCGGGAGTCGACATCGTAGGCAAACCCTACCAATCCTGACAGATTGAATCCTGTCAGGCGGAAGCGCGAGTGCCCATACTCGCCCATACTCGTGCCGTTTCGCGCAGAGCCAGGCGTCGGTCTTATGGAAGCCACCACGAAAGAGGGCGGTGCTCCATTTGCGTCGCCGCCCTTGCAGCTTTGCGCCCCGACCGGCGCGCACACGATCGCCAGGCACCCGGCGATTGCTAATACCAGCCTGCAAGGCATTCCCTGAGCTACACGCATCTGCTCATCTCCCGTGCCACTTTTTTGTTCCGCCATTCTAAGTGGCGGCAGTGCAAGCGGGAGCGGAGACCTTCAACCGAACCGAAATGGGCCGGATCTTTTCTCCCTCGCCGACAAGCGCCCCGATACACTGGAAGCAGCACCATGCCGACGCTTACCCCTGCCGCTAATCCGGACCTACGCACGCCACCCTCGGTCATCTGGGGCATCCTGGGCATCTCCGCCCTGGCGTCGCTGTTTTTAACCTGGCTGGTCTATTACCATCCGCCGACCGATGTCGCCGGCACCCACCTGGCGTTTTTGCCGGCCCTGAATGCCCTGCTGAATGCGATTTGTACCGTATTTTTGTTGGTCGGCTTCTGGCGCATCCGCCGGCGCGAGATCACTCAACACCGCAACAGCATGTTTGGCGCGTTTGTGGTCTCCTCGGTGTTTCTCGTCGCCTATATCGCCAACCATGTGCTCCACGGCGATATGCTGTTTCCGAAGAGCCACCCCATTGCGCGCGAGATCTACCTTTGGGTGCTGCTCACGCCGCACATCCTGCTGGCGATTGTCGCCCTGCCGATGATCCTGATTACCTTTTTCCTGAGCCTCAGCGGCCGTTTTGCCGCCCACAAACGGCTGGCGCGCTGGACCTTTCCCATCTGGCTCTACGTCTCGGTATCCGGTGTGGTGGTGTACGCGATGCTGGCGGCCTACCGCTGAAGCGACCGGTGCCCGGGGCCATGCGGAACGCCAAGCAGAATGCCAAGCGCCCTTCCATGCACGAGGACACCCGCAAACTGCTGAAGGTCGGCTCCTGGATTTTCGGTTCGGGTTTGCTCTGCCTTCTGCTGTTGTTCGGCTACTTTGGCGGAACCGGCCGCCAGGGCCCGCACACCAATGGCGGCTGGCTGGTGCTGATCATAGCCCTGGGCTGCCTGCCGACCGGCATTCTCACATTAAGCCTCGGTCTCGCAAAATTGATCGGCGATAAAAGCCGGTAGGGTCTTTTCCCGTAGGTGATGGTAGGCTCTCGGCATGAGACGGCACGGCTCCGGGCACGCCAGCTGGATTTGGCTCTGTCTTGCTCTCGCCCTGGTACGGGGTCTGTCTTTGGCTGCGCAAGAGCCCAGGGCAGGAGCTATACCCTCGGTGGGAAGCCCAGTGACACCGACTCTCTCACCGGGTGCGGCCCTCGACGAGGCCCTCCACCCGTTGAATGCGACGCGCAATGACATGGGCAGCTGGTCTGACACCGAGCTTGCGGCGCTCCGGGTGGCGATCACCCAGGCCAAGGCTGCCTGCGGTGCACGCTCTCCGGCCGATTTCGCCGGAGCGGCCCTGCTGGACCTGGCCCGCCTTTGCTCGCTCGGTCAGAGCTGGGCCTCCGTGGCGGAAGCAGCCGAACGGTACCTTGCCGAGCCGCCTGCCACCAGCCCGCTTCGGGCCCAGGCCTACGTTGCGAAGATAAAAGCAGAGCTGTATCTACGGCAGGAAGACGCCGCGCTCAGGGATTCCCTGGCCATGCTGACCGGGGTTCCCTACACCGCCGAGGTGGCCGACTCCGTCGAGGAGACGCTGGAGTATCTGCGCTTTGTGTACACCGCCGACGCCGTAAAGCTTGCGCAGGCACGGCAGCCTTTCGTCCTCGCCGGCCTGCGGCGTTCCTCGCGGCAAACACCACCGGCGGCGGCGGGTGATGCCATCGCCCCCACCGGCGCAGGTTCCTCCGCAACGGCTGGCGCCTCCGGCAAATCTGGCGCCCCTGGAACGTTTTCGGCAGCGCCCGAAAAAGCGCTTCCCGTCGCTCGGCTCTTCGGCGAGGGTTTAGAGCTCGCCCGGTTGCAGCAACTTCAGGGTGATGCCGGGGCGGCCGCGGCTTCCGTCGCGGCCCTCAACGCCGCAATGCCTCCGCTCCTCCAAGCGGATGATGCCGTGCCCGTGGAAGCGGAGCGGCGGCGCTACGCCCTCCTTGGCAGACCGTTGCCGCGTCTGGGGATCGTGGCCTGGTTGCAGCAGGCCGGCTACAAACCGCCGGCGATTCCGGCGCAGCGCACGATCACCGCCCTCCTGCTCTTTCCGGATTGGTGTACCCAGTGCCGCCGGCTTGGCGGGCAGCTGCCCGAAACCGTGTTTTCGGTGGAAGGCCACAGCGCCTACCTGTATGCCCTGCTCGCGGAAACGGTCGCTCCCCGAACCCCCGCGAAGGAGCCGGGTGAGGACGTCCTTGACCCGAAGTTCGCCGCCAGCGCCTTTGCCGGCACAGCCACGCTCGCCGTCTCTTCCACTACGCTGCAGACCTTTGCCGCGAACGACTTTCCCTTTCTGGTCGTGACGGATGCGGCAGGCACGGTGCGGGTAGCGCAACCGGTGGGCATGGCCGCGCTGGAGAATGGCGGCCCGGCTGATTCAGCAATACACCGCGTGGGTGAGAACTTCCCCCTGCTTTACCCGACGCCGGACTCTCCGGCACAGGAGACCCCGAAGTTTGGTGCTCGCCGGCCCTCCTGAACGGACAGCCCCTTCCAGAGACCCGTCCTCTGCTATCCTTCCCCCTGACGGAGCACACACGATGGCCAAGGGCGTTAACAAAGTTCTTCTTCTCGGCAATGTAGGCAAGGATCCGGAGGTCCGCGCCTCGCAGGGCGGCATGACCATAGCCAGCTTCACCCTGGCCACCGCCGATCGCCAAAAGGACCAGACCGGCCAGTGGACCGACAAGACGGAGTGGCATAATCTGGTCGCGTTTGGCCGCACGGCGGAGATTGTGCGTGATTACGTAAAAAAAGGCACGCAGGTCTTTATCGAAGGCAAGATCCAGACCCGCTCCTGGGATGACAAGGAATCAGGTCAGAAGAAGTACCGGACAGAGATCCTGGTGAACGAGATGAGCCTGCTCGGTGGACGCGGCGACAGTGCAGGTGCCGCCGCCGGTGCCGGATCTTCGGAACGCGCGGGTGGGTACGGCGGCGGTAGCAGCCAGGGCGGGGGCTACGGCTCCGGTGGAACCTACGCCGGCGCCCGCGCCAGTACCAACTCGGGCAGCAACTACTCACAGCCGGCAAATGACTACGCCGATCAGGGCATCACTGACGAAGACATCCCCTTCTAACGACGGCCGCAATGGATCCGAGGCTACCCTCAGCGGGGTGTAGAGCAGCCGAAAAGGAAGACAGAGACTTCTCCTTTTCGGCTTCGCTCAGGGTCATGATGGCGCCCCTCTGTACACCTTTGCGAAAACAGCTTTAATCCTGCCAACATCGCGTTGTTCATACTGAACGAGCGGGCCAATCGACTCAGGATTGGAGGCTGCGCGCCTCCACTGAAACGACGCCGATGCCCTCGGCAAAGGCCGTGACGGTGGAGTCTTCCCCGGGAACGGCGGCGGCGTTCTCGATCCACACCACGCGTCCCGTGGTCAGAATCCCCGAACCTGCCTGCGGTCCTTTGGTGAAGTGAGTATCCACCTGATAGTGAGTGTCGTGCAAAATGGTGCGCTGTTCGCGGTATTCCATCGGTTTGGTCATGTTTTGTCCCTCGTTGATCCCCAGCATGATGCAGAAAGGGCGAGGGAGAAATATCACAATCAGGTGAGGTCTCCCCATAAGGTGACCTCTTTTCGGACACTTTCATTTCCCTACTTCGATTTGCGACAGCCGGGGAGCGTAGATGAATCCCCGATGGTCTTGCATTAGGCTAGTGCTGAGCTTGCAGCTGCAAAGATGTCTCAGCGCCTACACCGCCCTTTCGGAATGCTTTCTCCGCTGCCGCGCTGGTTTACCCCTCGCGCCTTGCACGGTTTCGCTGCCCTGTTTCTGCTGGGGACGGCGGTCTCGGGGCACGCGCAGCGGCACTCCTTTGGATCGTCCCCCCCGACGCCGCCACCTCTTCACAGCGTGCAGCCCGCCTCGGCGCCTGGTACGGCTGCCGCATCGGCTCCCGGGCTATCCGCAGGAACAGGCGTGATCGCCCCGGTGAGTGCGGGCCTGGGAGCGATTCAGTTTCAGCCGTCGAACTTTCTTGTGCCAGCGCCGCAGACGTTGACGCGCCAGCTCAATGCCGAGGATGAACGTACCCGTTCCGGAGCGCTCTCGTCCTTGGGTGCGCCGGGACAATACCTCGGCCACGATCGCGTGCCCTTTCCCCACTCCGTCCAGCTCAACCTTGTGCAGCTCGGCAGCGGCGACGAACTGGACGCCCTGCTCACCGTGGAGCTGGATCAGCACATCGTGAGCGCGGTGCTGGTACCGGACGGCGACAGCTGGCGCAAGGTCGCCACGCTGACCTTTGCCAATGCCTTCAGCGACGCCACCACCACGCCGGCCACCTTCGCACGGGCGCTGCGCTCCTGGATCCAACCGGGGCGGTACCGTGCGGTCTTCCATGGCTCGGTGACTGGATCGACGGGCGATTTCACGGAGAACGAAGCCGATCTACGGGTGATCAACAATCGTGCCGTGATTGTGCTGGACTTTGTCTCCGGGGCGCGGCAGTGCGACCCTGCCGGACAGTTCCGGCCAGCGCACCAGAGTTGCGAGCTGATCCAGCGCTGGCTGGAGCCCGACCCCACCGATCCCACTCACCATTTCACACTGATTACCGGCATCGGTCATTTTTCGGCGCACGAAGCAAATGAGCCGCTGACGCGCTCGCGCAACTACCGCCTTACCCGGCTGCGGTCCTTTGCCTGCCAGCCCTTTGTCTTTTCCGAAGCGGCGCTACACTTCGAACCGACCGCTAACTCCGCTCCCTGCGCCCTGCACGAGACATCGCGCCCGGATCACATGTAGGTTGCGCCGGCGGGGCGCCTCCGTGGTACCCGCTTCGTTCCAAGCCTTAACTCCGCTGTCAGGTCGGATTCCTTCGGGGGCGGGGCGCGTCAAACGGGTGCCATGCTTCTGAGTGCCATGCTTCGCACGCTCGCTGCTGTTCTGCTTCTATCCTGTCTCGTCGCCGATGCCCAAACGCCGGGCCTGATGGCGCATACGCTGCGCTACGCGCCTGGGAAGAGCATCACGCTTAGCCTGCCGGCCTCACTGGAGATAGCGGTGGCGGCCAGCGGACTGCATCGCGTCCGTTTTCTGGCCGAAGCCCCGGACGGCCGGATCTTCGCGACCGGCATGTGGAACCTGGCGGACAACACCCGCGGGGCAGTCTTTATCCTGAGCGGGCTGGACGCGCGGACCCACCGGTTCAAGCACGTCGCCACCTACCTGGACCACCTGCGCAACCCCAACAACCTGGCCTTCTGGACCGATCCCGCCACGGGGAGGAGCTGGCTCTACCTGCCGTTGACCGACCGACTGGAGCGCTTTCCCTTCCGGGCCGGCGACACCCATCCCAGCGGACCGGCCGAGACGCTGATCCGCTTCCCCGATTACGGCCTGAACTACAAATACGGCGGCTGGCATCTGACCCGTACCGTGGCCATCGCCACGCTGCACGGCCGCACCCGCGTGTACGTTGCCGCGGGCTCTTCGTGCGATTACTGCCGTGAGCGGGAGGTCATCCGTGCCGCGGTCACGGCGATGGACGTGGACGGAACACATCAGCAGCTGGTCGCCCAGGGCCTGCGCAATGCGGTGGATCTGCGCTTTGTGCCGGAACTCGACGCGGGCGCGCTGTTTGCCACCAACATGGGGGATGATCATCTCGGTACGGGTGAGCCGGAGGACACGTTTTTCGAGCTGGACTCCAATGCGCACCCCGGCCCGCTCGCCGGACCCATCGCTGAACCGCTCGCCAGCGCCGCACCGGGGCAGGTCGCCAACTATGGCTGGCCGACCTGCTATTTTGCGGGAGGCAAGGCCGAGCTAGATACCACCCCGCTGCCCTCCATGCCGCCGCCCGGCGACCCGGCCACGGAGTCCGAGCGGCCGGCCGATGCTGGAGACACCAGCTACGGGGCGCAGCCGGGAATGCAGCCGCAGGGTACGCTGCTGCCGGCCGGCGGCAACGGCAACCTCCACTCTCCGGCCGATCCCAATGCGAATCTGGGCAGTGTGCCCGCGCCGCTGACAGACTGCGCGAACGTTCCGCCAACTTATGACGCCTTTCCCGCGCATTCGTCCCCGCTCGGCCTGGCGTACTTCGGTCCCCGCAGCGCCGTGCTGGGTGGAAGTTTTCTGGTGGCGCTGCATGGCGCCAGCCACCCCAGTATCGGGACCGGCTACCGTGTGGTGCGATTCTCGCCCGGCCATCGCACACCCGAGCCGTTCGTCACCGGATTCCTCACGCCCGGAGCCGACGGCAAGCCGGCCGTGCACGGACGGCCCTGCGGCCTGTTGTCTCTGGGGAGCGACCGATTCCTGCTGACCGACGACAAACTCGGACTGGTTTACCTTGTTTACCCACGCTCCTGAGCGGACATCGAGTGGGTCGTCTGCGCCGTGTGCCTGCAACGAAAGTTTCCATTCATTGCCCCTTCACAAAAGTCATCCCACGTGGGTACTATTGGCGGGCGGTTACACTGTCGTGCATATGGACGAGTCCCGTTTCCGCAAAGTGTCTGATCAAGCCTTGGAGCAGTTGAAACAAAGCCTCATCCGCGCCGAAGAAGATGGCGGGTTTGAGGCGGAAGAAAAAAATGGCGTGCTGAACGTGCTTTTTGAAGACGGCAGCGCCAAATTTGTCTTCACCCCCAATACGCCTGTGCGCCAGGTGTGGATCTCGGCCCAGTCCACCAGCTTCAAGCTGGAGTGGAATGAGGCGAAGGAGGCCTTCACGCTGCCACGCACCGGAGAAGATCTACGCGCGCTGACCGAGCGGCTTTTACGCGAACAGCTCGGCGACGCCAACCTTGCGCTCACCTGAGCGCATTCCGAGGGGCCCGAAGTTCATGCAAGCGCTGCTTTCTGTTGCCATCATCACGCACAATGAAGAGAAGAATTTGGGACGGACTCTAGCCAGCGTACGCTGGGCCGACGAGATCGTTGTTGTCGATTCAGGTTCCACAGACCACACGGTAGACATTGCCCGTTCCTTCGGTGCGCAGGTGATCGAGCGCAGCTGGCCCGGCTTTGCGGCGCAGAAGAACTTTGCCCTGGCGCAGTGCACGGGCACGTGGGTGCTTTCACTCGATGCCGATGAGGAGCTCTCCCCCGAGTTGCAGCGGCAAATCCGCACCCTGCTGGCCAGCCAGCCCGTGGTCGATGCCTTTCGGCTGAAGCGGCGCAACCTGTTCCTGGGCCGCTGGATCAGGCGCGGCGGCTTCTACCCGGACGCAAAGCTACGCCTCTTTCGCCGCACCGCCGCCAACTTCGGTAACCAGCCTGCATTTGAGGACCGTCCCGTGCATGAGACGATTCACTTTGATGGCGCCTCGCAGACGCTGGACTATGACCTGATCCACCATGCTTATCCTTCCCTGAGCGATTACCTCGAGCACATGGAGCGCTACAGCGACCTGGGCGCGGGCCTCCTGGTCAAAAAAGGCCGGACCAGCCGCAGTCTGCCCGTGTTTGCCGCCCGGGTTCTACTTCTTCCGGTACTTGCCTTTTTGTGGAATTACATTTTTCGGCTGGGTTTTCTGGACGGACGCGAGGGTCTGCTGCTGCACAGCTACCATGCGGTCTACAGCAGCTGGAAGTACGCCAAGGCTTGGGAGATGGGCCGCAGGGCCGTGACGGCGCCGGAGGCCGTCAGCCCGGCGATCGGCTCCTCCCAGATGGCGGCGTGAGCTCTCAGTCGAAGACCTGTTCCACTGTGTGGTGGGCAGTGTCGTGGGCGGGGCCCGGACTTCCGTCCAGCGCCGCCCGGAAGCGTTCCGCGTAGCGGAGGGGCATGGGGCGGCGGCGCATGTCGCGGCCCACTACCAGATGAACGGTTTCGCCTTCGCACAGAAGCAGCCCATCGGCGGCGCGCAGCACGGCATAGGTGAAGCGCACCACCGAACCCCGCACCCCGGCCAGACGAGTCCGCACGATCAACTCGTCGTCGTACCGTGCAGGGGCTTTGTAACGTGCCCGAGCCTCAACAACGGCAATCAGGGCACCCTCTTCCGCCTCCATCGTCCGGTAATCCAAACCCATGGAGCGGATGAGCTCCACGCGACCCACCTCAAACCAAACCAGGTAGTTGGCGTGATACACCACGCCCATTTGATCGGTTTCAGCATAGCGAACGCGCACGCGTGTTTCCGCGACAGCCCCGGCCGGTACCTTGTCTACCCCTGTGGAAGCAGTTCCCATAAAAGTCTAGGATAGCCCTGTGACGCCACTGTCGATCGAACCCACGGATGCCCTGCTTGTCATTGACATGCAGGTGGACTTTTTGCCCGGCGGTCCGCTCGCAGTAGCCGGCGGCGACGCGGTCATCCCCGGCATCAATGAGCTGGCTCGGCGCTTCGATCACGTCATCCTCACCCAGGACTGGCATCCGGCAGGCCACATCTCCTTTGCGTCCACCCACCCCGGCAAGCGGCCTTTCACCGATAGCGTGCAGGCCTCCTACGGCTCCCAGGCGCTTTGGCCCGAGCACACCCTGCAGGGCTCGCCCGGCGCCGCGCTGGCTCCCGGCTTGCACGTTCCCCATGCGGAGCTGATCCTGCGCAAGGGTTTCCGCAATGGGATCGACAGCTACTCGGCCTTTGTCGAGAACGACAAGACGACGCTTACCGGGCTGGCCGGTTTCTTGCGCGAGCGCGGGCTGCAGCGGCTGTTCTTCTGTGGGCTGGCGTTGGATTTCTGCGTGGGACACTCGGCGGTGGACGCGGTCCGGCTCGGCTTTGAAGCTCTCCTCGTGGAGGACCTTACCCGTGCCGTGGATCTGCCGGGCGCGGGCGCCGCTCCAGGGACAGTCGCGGCCATCACGGACCGCCTCACCGCAGCCATGGTGGTGCGCATCCCATCTGCAAGTATCGGACCGGCTGCCCGAAAGCTTCGCTAGTGAGCACCGACCGGCGCGACTGGCCCGAGGCCATGGCTACCGTGCTGCGCTGTCATTACGAAACCCGCGCCGGCCGGGCACTCGCCTTCGGTCTGCCGTCGAGCCGGCGCTTTCACATCACCTACAACTACTGGGCAGCGGGAGAGCTGCACGAAGCAGACTTCTACGCAGCCCAAGCCATGCCGCAGGGCAGCCTCTTTCCCATCCGATACGACCCGGAGATGCCGCAGACGACTCACGATGCACGTGTCAGAGCTCAGGCGAAGGTAACGCCCCTGCTCGCCCTAGGGATCGCCGGCTCAGCCGCGCTGTCCCTGGCGTGGCTGCTGGTGATGCGAGGCTGCTCCTAGCACCGGGCCGCCTGGAATCGGGCTGCTAGCACCGGGCTGCCGGGCTTTCAGCGGGGCCGCGACCTTCGCCAGATCAGCACTCCCACCAGCAGTGCGAGCAGGGCGGAGAGCGCCATTGCCTCGAGGATGGCTGCCGGGCCGCCGCTCCCCACGTCGCCGTACAGATGTTCGTTATAGATCACGAAGCCGCAGCAGGAGACGGGCAGCGCGAAGACGAAGACAAAGAAGCCGGGCAGGGCAGCGAGCGCGAGGCGTTTGGTCCAGTCGTCCATGGCCGCTCCCTTCGTTTCAGCTCCATCAGCGGGTGCCGTGAGTTCCAGGGGGTTGATGCACCACGTTACAGCCCGAGCTCCCTCGCGTGCGCCTGCATGGCCCGGAGGCAATGGCCGATGTGCTCCTCAATGGGCAGGCCGAGCAGCTCTGCCCCGCGCGCGATGTCTTCACGTTTTACCGCACGGGCAAAGGCTTTGTCCTTCATCTTCTTGCGAACGCCGGCTACTTCCACGTCGGCGATCGACCGAGACGGCTTCACCAGGGCACACGCGGTTAGGAAACCCGCCAATTCGTCGCAGGCGAAGAGGGAGCGGTCCAGATGGCTTTCGGGAAGTTCGCCAGAGTAGTCCGCGTGAGCCAGGATGGCATGAAGGATTTCTTCCGGCCAGCCCGCTTCGCGCAGGTAGGCCACACCCACAAACGGGTGCTCGTCGAGCGAGGGATGGCGCTCGTAGTCCAGATCGTGCAGGAGGCCGGCGGCACGGTAACGGTCGGCAAACCGCGCGGCCTCCGCCTCCCCGAACCCCAGGCGAGCGGCTTCGCGGAGACCATAGCCGTGCGCACAGGCGGCAACAGCCAGGCCATGTTTGATCAGCGACTCGCCCGCTGTCCATTCCCGCAGTAATGCCTCGGCCGCGTCAGCGTCGTAACCCTTATGCATACCTCGATCCCCCGCTCTAGTGATTCTTTTGGTTCCACCCCCGTTTTATCCTAGTTTTGACCCCGGTAGCCGGGGCAGAGCTATTGACTCTCCGTGCAACGGGTGTCATTGTAGGCACATCACCTGGTGTCCCCTTGACATCGGTGCTGCGGTGCCTTGCTCTGGCAGCCGCCCGCAACACACAACATGGAAGCATTACTGGTGCCCCCCAGCGGAGCTTCAGCAGGAACGAGTCCAGCCTCGCCCGGCGGGGACTCCTCTGCTGCGGCTGAAGCGCGTGAGGTTCTGAAGTGCGAAGGCTGCAAGCTCGTACAGTTTCGTACCGCTGCCGCCGTCTGCCGACGTTGCAAGCGGTCGCTTCTGCCCGAAGAGCCCAAAGCCCAACCGGCGATCGCGCTTGTTTTACCAGCCGCTGAGCCAGCCGAGCCCACCCAGGCCTTGCAGGTGAGTTCCGCCGTGCGCGATCTGCGGCGCGTCCGCAATTTATCGCAGCGACAGCTGGCTGGCCGCATGGGCGTTCCACGCACCTATATTTCCAAGATCGAAAACGGAAAGGCGATGCCCACCTTGAGCTCCCTTGATCGCCTGGCAAAGGCCCTGCAGGTCGATATCTCTGCCCTGCTTCGCGATGCGCCCAAGCGCCACCAGGACGAAACGGCCCTCCTGACCGCGGATCCCTTCCTGGCCGAAATTGCGAAGTTCGCTCCGCACCTCACCGCGACCCAGAAGTCGATCTTTCTAAACCACGTTCGTGAGCTGGCGCAGACGCGGGCACGACGCACCGCCTGAGTCCGGATCGCGCGCCCTCCTTTCCCTGCCGCAGGAACCGTGTTCACCCCGGCTCTTGCGGCTCCTCCGCTGCGGACCGTTCCACGCTCCTTCCCCTTTTTGGCCGCACTAGCACGTATGGCGCCGGGGTACCCCATCTTCTGGCTATTCCCACCTCCCGTTGTTTCCGCTATCGTCAATGGGAGCGAGTTCACGTGCGCCAACCTTTATCAGCCCGTCAGTACCAGCGGTCCTCGCGAGCTCACGAGCTCTCTTCCGAGGAGCGCCGTCTCTACGATCAACTGGACCCCGCACGCGTCCCCCAGCACGTCGCCATCATCATGGACGGTAACGGGCGCTGGGCCGGCAAGCGGGCGCTGAAGCGCTTCCTCGGCCACCAACAGGGAGCCGAGAGCGTGCAGTTTGTCGTGGAAACCGCGTCGCGCATCGACCTTCCCTGGCTGACGCTCTACGCTTTTTCGCTGGAAAACAACCTGCGCCGGCCCAAAGGCGAGGTCAGCTTCCTGATGAGGCTGCTGAAGAACTACCTGGTCGCTAACGTGCAGCGGATGAATGACAACAATATCCGCGTGGCCTATATCGGCCGTACGCACCAACTGCCCGAAGAGGTGCAGGAGACCATGCGCTGGGCCGGGGAGGCGACTGCCAAAAATACTGGCACGACTTTGACGCTGGCCCTGAACTACGGTTCGCGGTCGGAGATTGTGGATGCGGCTCGCACCCTGGCGCACCGTATGCTCGCCGAAGCCGCCAGCCGCGGCATCTCGGTGGAAGATCTACTGGCCGCTGAGGGCGTCGATGATGCCGTGAACGCCCGCGTGGATGAGACCCATCTCTCTTCGGCGATGTATACCTCCGGGATGCCCGACCCGGACCTTGTGATTCGTACCTCCGGCGAGCAGCGCATCTCCAACTTTCTGCTCTGGCAGATCGCCTATGCGGAGATTTTTGTCACCGACCGCCTGTGGCCGGACTTCCGCGGACCCCACCTGCTGGAGGCAATCAGTGCCTACCAGAGCCGGGAACGACGCTTCGGCGGATTGGGAGAAGCAAGCGATGAGGACCTTTCCGGCGTGCTGCCGGGCGAGGTCGAGTTAGTCCGGCGCTGAGTTTCCTGGCGATTCAGTGGTTCTCCCTGCCTCCATTCGTCTGAACGATGCTGCCGGCTGGAGACGGTGAATCATCCCCTGCCCCGGAGTGCCCTCCTGTTCTCCATGTATTCTCTACGGGACCCATGAAGCGAATCCTTACCGGGGCCGTGCTGATCGCACTCGTCGCCGCCCTGATCTTCTCCGATATTCCCTGGCTCATCACCGTGTTCAGCGCTTTGGTGGCGCTGCTCGCCGCCTCTGAGTTCCGCGATCTTGCCGCGAAGGCCGGGGCCGGCTTTCCACTTCCGTGGACCGTCGCGGCACTCCTCCTTTTCTTTGCCACAAGTGCCCTGCGGCCCTTTGATCTCCTTGCCGCGGTGTCCCTTTTGACCCTGGTGCTGTTTCTTTGGAGCAGCTTCCGCTCCCCGCTGCCCCGCGTTCTGCACGAAACCGGCGCGGGTCTGCTCATGCTGCTGTATATCGCGTATCCGCTTTCGCTCGTGCCCCGCATCCTGGCCGCCGAAGAGGGCACGGCCCTTCTGCTCTTCCTGTTTCTTTGTGTCTGGTGTGGCGACATCGCCGCCCTCTACATCGGCCGGAACTTTGGCCGACGCAAGCTGGCGCCGGCTCTCTCGCCCAACAAGACGTGGGAGGGCTCCGTGGCGTCGGTGCTGGGAAGTGTTCTTTTCGGCCTGAGCCTGATCGGCCTGGGCGACTGGCTCACCGCGCGCGGCTCAAGCTTCACCCGGCTGCACACGGCCGAACCGCTGTGGTACTTCCTGTTGTTGGCCATCCTCTTGAATGTTGCGGCGCAGCTGGGCGATCTAGCGGAATCCGCGCTGAAGCGGGGTGTCGGCGTCAAGGATTCCGGTACATTGCTGCCCGGCCACGGCGGCGTGCTCGATCGCATCGACGCCCTGCTGCTGGCGGCGCCGGTCCTGTGGTTTGCCATGACCCTGCATGACGCGCTCTGAAGAAGGGACGTTTTCAATTACTTACGTGATCTTCAGCATGGCAGCCACCTGCGCTGGGCTAGGTTTGGGGCGGTGCTTGCGACGAAGCGAAGAACGCTGTGGAGTCACTTCGAGAGATCGTGCAGAACCTCCTGGTCCCTGAGTTGAAGGCGATCAAGGTAGAACTGGAGTCTCAGCCTAGAGAAAACCAGATTCACTTTGATTCCTTGCACACGCGAGCGGCTTGCCGGACTCGAGGCCGGGGCTAAACGGGGCCAGGCCGTGTAGAGCTGGGCAAAAATGCAGTTTGCGAGGCTGACGCTGCAAAGCTCGATCTGCGAAGTCCCGATCGGCGCACCCCCAATCTGCGAAGATAGAGCGGTGAAGAAGATTTCTCTCCTCGGCTCAACCGGCTCCATCGGCCAATCCACCCTCAGTCTCTGCGAGTCGCATCCCCACCTGTTCCGGCCGATCGCCTTTGCCGCCGGGTCTAATCTGCGCGTGGCTTTGGAGCAGTGCCGCCGCTGGCGTCCGCAGGTGGTCTCCATGGGAACCGAAGAGCTCGCCGACCGGCTCAGCGTGCAACTGCGGGAGGCCGGCGTGAACGGCATTGAGGTTGTACACGGCACCGCCGGGACAGTGCGTGTGGCCACGCTGCCCGAGGCCGACTTCGTTGTTTCTGCCATCGTCGGCGTAGCCGGGCTCGAAGCAACCTACGCGGCCGTGCTCGCCGGCAAAACCGTCGGCCTGGCCAACAAGGAGTGTCTGGTCGCCGCCGGAGACCTGATCCTGGAAGCGGCCCGCAAGCACAACGCGATCCTGCTGCCGATCGATTCCGAGCACAACGCCGTGCACCAGTGCCTGCGCGGCGGCGCGGCGCATGAGGTCAAGCAGATCTGGCTGACGGCCTCCGGCGGCCCCTTCCGCAACACGCCGCTGAGCGAGTTCGAGGGCATCACCCCGGCGCAGGCACTGAAGCACCCCACCTGGACCATGGGCCAGCGCATCACCGTCGACTCCTCCACGATGCTCAACAAGGGCCTGGAGATTATCGAGGCCTGCCGCCTTTTCAATCTGCCGCCGGAGCGCGTGCGGGTTACCGTGCATCCACAGTCGACCATTCATTCGCTGGTGGAGTATGTGGACGGGTCAATTCTGGCGCAGATCTCGGTCACAGACATGCGGCTGCCCATCCTGTATGCACTCAGTTGGCCCGAGCGCGTGCCCAGCGACCTGACCTTTGACATGACCACGCTCAAAGAGCTTGATTTCCAGGCACCCGATCTCGAGCGTTTTCCCTGCCTGCGGCTGGCGTACGAGGCGGCAGCGGCCAGCCAGGCGCACTGCATCGCTTTGAATGCGGCGGATGAAGTTGCCGTGGAATTGTTCCTGAATGGAACTCTGCCCTTTTTAGGCATCCCGCGTACAATCGAGGCGGTGCTCGCGGCTACCGCTTCTGCCTCTCCGGCGTCTATCGCGGAGGTGCTTGCAATGGATGCAGGTGCCCGCCGGCAGGCGCACGAAGCGGTCCTGCAAACGGCCTGATACCGCATCCCGGCCCGAAAATACCTTCAATCTCCGAGGCAGCTTCCCTTCTATGCATCTCCTTCAGGTCGTCGCCGAGTTCGCGGTGGTGCTGGGCATTATGGTTCTGGTGCACGAGTTTGGCCATTTTGCCCTGGCCAAACTGTGCGGTGTGCGCGTGGAGGCCTTTGCGCTTGGCTTTGGCACCCGGTTGTTCGGCGTGGTCTATGGTGGCACCGACTACCGCGTAAATCTGCTGCCGCTGGGCGGCTACGTGAAGATGGCCGGCGAGATGCTGGGCGAATCGGCCGTAAAAACCGAAGAGCGCAAACCCACGGATCCAGGCGACTTCAACGCGCATCCGCGCTGGCAG
The DNA here is from genome assembly GCA_964236545.1 of uncultured Bryocella sp. Lineage (GTDB taxonomy): Bacteria > Acidobacteriota > Terriglobia > Terriglobales > Acidobacteriaceae > Granulicella. The sequence goes on along the minus strand of CAXSCE010000026.1, from coordinate 12,875 downwards.
CGTGCGCTGATCGCCGCAGCTGGGCCTGTTTTGAATTTCCTGCTCGCGATCCTGCTGCTGGCCATCGTTGCCCACTACCACCACGAGGTCGACCAGTACCTGAGCGGACCGGCCGTGCTGGACTACGTGCCGGCCAATACACCCGCTGCCAGGGCGGGGCTCACTGCGGGCGACACCATCCTGCGCGTGAACAATGTGGAGAACCCCACCTGGATGCAGATCGCGGAAGAGTCCGCGCTGCACATGAATGCCGCCGTTCCGGTCACCTTTCGCCGGCCGGCCGGCGGAATAAGCACGGCCTCGCTGTTGATCGATACGGGAGATAAAAGCGGCGAATTCGCTCCCACCAGCATGGCGCATATCGGGCTCGAGCCGCAGGAGCAGCCAGGGCCGATGACGGTGCAAACCGTGGAACCCGATACCCCGGCCGCCGCCGCCGGCCTCCAGACCGGCGACAAGCTGCTGAGTATCGATGGCTATCAGCCGCACTCCGTGGAGCCGCTGCTGGCCTATTTGCAGGATCACAACGGTGCGCCTTCGGTGCTGAAGGTGGATCGCAACGGCCAGTCGCTAACGCTGCCGATCGTGCCGAAGAAGCTGAACCTGGGCACGGGACAAGCGGGTTATCACCTAGGGTTTAGCCGCATGCCGCCGCCTTCGGATGTGGTGAAACTGCCCCTGGGACAGGCGATGAAACAGTCCCTCCAGGAGAATGCGGAATATTCCACACTGCTGCTGCGTGTGCTCAAAGGCATGGTTACGCACCAGGTAGCGGTCAAGTCCGTCAGCGGTCCTGTCGGCATGGCGCAGCAGATCGATCAGGCCGTGCAGTACGGCAAATGGACGCTGCTGGAGACCATGGCGGCGATCTCACTGAACCTCGGCATCCTGAACCTGATGCCCTTCCCTGTGCTCGACGGCGGCATGATCCTGTTTCTGCTGATCGAAGCGGTCATGCGCCGGGATGTGAACCAGGCCATCAAGGAGCGGGTGTACCAGGTGGCGTTTGTGTGCATCATCCTGTTCGCTGCGCTGGTGATGTTTAATGACATTGCGAAGCTGCACTTGAAGCTGTGAGGAACCGAGGCAAGTCCCGCTCCGGCTGTCCTACTTTCACTCACCTTCGCGCAACATCACGGTGATCTGTTGCGCAGCTGCACGGGCCTCTTCCGCCTGATCCACCGGAAAGCTGATCGCTCCCACCCGAGCGTGGCCGCCGCCGTCCCAACGCTCGCAAATTTGGGCGATGTTGGCGAGTTCGGCTGGCGGTTTGGGGGTCCAGGGATTGGTGCCTACCGAGATCTTGGTGCGAAAGCTGGATTTGCTGAGGCCGACGACGTAGGTGGCCTCCGGATACAGGTAGTAGGGGATGAACTTGCTGTAGCCCTCGACGGGCTGGTCGGTGATGTCGAAGGTGATGACACCGTTTTTTACGTCAATTCGCCCGCGGAGCAGATCCACGGCCTGCCAGTGGCGCTCAAGCAACGGGCCGAGCAACTCAACCACCCACGGCTGGGCGACGATTTCAGCCAGCGGCAGGGCGGTAAGCAGCGGGATGAAGCGCTGGACGATTTCGCTGGACGGCGCGGCCTCAATGATCGCCGTGAGCTTCATCGCGGGCGCGGCGAGTTCGACGGCGGCGGTGGCCGACTCGTACCGCGCGCCGTCGACGATATTGGCCCAGTGAATCAGTTCTGCCAGCGGTGCGGTGTCCATCCCGAAACGCGTCTTGGCGATGTGGGCGATCCAGCCCGTACAGCTGATGTAGAGCGGATCGAAGAAGTGGCGCAGCGCCTGCGAGCCGGGCGCGCCGGGCGTGCCCTGGCTCTCGCGAAAGTGCGCTTCGTCTTCCGGCGTGGCGAAGGCGGACTGGTGGTGGTCAAACCACCAGGTGACCTCGGGCAGCGGGGAGTACTTGAAGTCGACGACCGCGTTCTCGCCGCCGCGATCGAGCCAACCGTCGTCAAAGAGCGGGCCGGGGCGATGCGCAAGGCCGCGGTAGTCGAAGCTTTGAGCCGTCCCAATGCATTCGCGGTGAAAGCGGGTGAACAGCGAGGCGGAACAGGCACCGTCAAAGCAACGGTCGTGGTAGAAAACGCGGCAGTTCACAGAATGAGGATAGCTGAAGGGTCGATTCCAGGTGGTGAGTTCTAAGTTGTACGTTTGATCGGCAGGCTCGACCTGGAACCTGTGAGTTCCTTTGGCCGTATGTTGGAGAAACGCGCCGGAGGGCAAAATTTCATGGCCGATTGGGAATCTGAAACGCCGCTTGTACCCGCCCCCCTGTTACGGTCGCCGGAGCCCGCCCGTCCGAGTGTCCTTACGGGTCCGCTGGGACTGCGCGCGGGCTGGGGCCTCCTGCTCTACTTCGTTGTAGCAGGCCTGCTGGGAGCGGCGCTCTTTACCGGGCTCTTTCGGGCTACCGGGCAGTTGAAGCGCTTCCAGGCCGAATCGCGGCAGGCGCGAGCCTCCGCAGCCGCGCTCAAGGCGGCGCACCAGCCCGCTCCCGTGCGCCCCCTGCAGCCCCTGCAAACCTCGATGGCCGAGGTGACGCAGGTGGGTGCGGTGCTGCTGGCGGCGCTGGGCCTCAGCTTTGTCGAGCGACGGCACTTCGGCGTATACGGCCTCGGCATGGGCCGCATCCGGGACGTGCTGGCTGGAGCCGGCTGGGGCTTGGTGGCAATCACACTGCTGGTGGCTGCCCTGCGCGGCCTGCACCTGCTGGTGTTTGACGGACAGTTGCTGCGGGGCGCGCCCGAACTCCGGTATGGCGCCGCTTGGCTCGGCATTTTCTTTCTCGTCGGAATCGCCGAGGAGTTTCTATTTCGCGGCTACATCCAGTTCACGCTGACCCGCGGCCTGTTGGGGCTGGCGCACCGGCTGGCCCCCGGCAGGGAGCGCGGCGTGGCCTTTGCGCTCAGTGCGCTGGTGTGGTCGGGGCTGTTCTTTGCGGCGCATATCCACAACGCCGGAGAAACAGCCACCGGGCTCGCCGCCGTCTTTCTGGCCGGCGTTGTCTTCAGCTATGCCCTTTGGCGCACGGGGTCGCTGTGGTGGGGGATCGGCTCGCACACGGCGTGGGACTGGGGGCAGAGTTTCCTGTTCGGTGTGCCGGACAGCGGAACGCTTTCCGCTGGGCGGCTGTTTCAAACCCATGCGCTGGGTCCGGCCTGGCTTTCAGGCGGTGTAGACGGGCCGGAGGGCAGTCTGCTGGTCATTCCGGCGCTGCTGCTGCTCCTGCTGGCCATTCGGCTGCACCGCGCAGGGGCGCAGCCGCCGGTGGAGCCAGAGGCTGCGCCGGACGTGGACGGGCATCAGGCGGTCTAGAAGGGGGCTGGCAGCGCGATGCCAGCACTGTGCGAGCAGCCGGGGAGCCATCGCATAGAATCAGGGCTGCGCATGAGTCGTTTTGAGGATGAGGGGCAGCCCGGCCGCCCGATGGAAGAAATCGAGCGAGGGACCGAACCAAGGCTGTTGACCCGGTCCGTCCGGGGGGCTTTCCAGCAGGAAACGGCGTCCGCTGACGGGGGAACCCGCCCTGCGCCGAAAGATGGGTCACCTGCGAGACGCGGCCTGCGGGCGTGGGCCGGTATGGTAGCCCGAAAGCGTTGGCCTCCGGCGATGCCGGAAGGAGGGACCGGATCCGCGATCCGAAAAGGCAGGGGTCGGCGTCGTGCGTTGGTTGGCCTGGCGGCCGTGCTCCTTCTGCTGTGTGCCAGCTTGGTCATCTGGGTGGAGAGCCTGCGCCATGCGATGCATGCGTCCCTGCCCGTGCTGGATGGCCAGGTGACGCTGGGCGGTCTGCAATCCGCCGTGACGGTTACGCGCGATGCCCAAGGCGTGCCCCGGATCACAGCAGGCAGCCTGCATGATGCACTGTTCGCCCAGGGATACGTGACCGCGAGTGACCGGCTGTGGCAGATGGACGCACTGCGGCGGCACGGCGCGGGAGAGTTGGCGGAGATCCTGGGGCCGTCGCTGGTCGAACATGACCGCCGGCAGCGCATCCTGCAGATGCGCGCGGCCGCGGACCGGGCTGTCTCCCAATTGCCTCCCGACCAGCGGGCGCAGCTGGAGGCCTATGCGGCGGGCGTGAACAGCTATGTAGACGGACACCGGGGATCGCTGCCGGTGGAGTTCCGGCTGCTGGCTTACAAGCCGGCGCCCTGGACGCCACGGGACTCGCTGCTGGTTTTGCTCATCATGTTTCAGGATCTGTCCACGCGGTTTCCGCAGAAGATGGACCGCGAAGCGCTGAGCGCGCATCTGCCGGCTGCGTTGTTGCCGGATCTGTACCCGGTGGGCAGCTGGCGGGATCAGCCACCAGCGGCCCAGGATGGCAGCATCTCCGCGCCGCATGCCGTGGAGCTGATTCCGCTGGACCCATCCCAGGCGCGGGCGATCCCTGCCCCCGTTCCGTCCTTTTCGGATGCAGCGACACGGCAACTACTGGCCGCGGGCACGGGACCCGCGGGCACGGAGCCGGCCGGATCCTGCGTGGAATGCCGGGCGGGATCGAACAACTGGGCGGTGAGCGGCAGCCGGACGGCCTCGGGCAAGCCATTACTGGCCAATGACATGCACCTGAACTTATCGCTCCCGGACATCTGGTACGAGGTCGCGCTGCGCACGACGGCTCCCGCCGTTGCGGCGGCGGACACACCGGTGGCGGCGAAGGGTGAGCCGGGCGCGGTGCCGGGCGGGACAGACGGGACGCTTGACGCGAGCGGATACACGCTGCCGGGTTTGCCGTTCGTGGTCATTGGCCGCAATGCGCATGTGGCCTGGGGCGTCACGAACCTGGGCGCGGATGTCCAGGATGTGCGCTTGGAGCACCTGCGCGGGACAGGTACGGCCGCGGAGTTTGAGCAGGCGGACGGCCAATGGGCGCCGGTGGGGCATCACGAGGAGCGCATCCGGGTACGCGGCGGGCTGGACCGTGTACTGGATGTCCAAACCACCACGCACGCGGTGGGAGCGGAGACGATGGTCACGCCGATCATCTCCGGGCTCTACCCGTCAGACCCGAGGACGCTTTCGCTGGCCTGGACGGCCTACGCTCCGCGGGCAATCTCCGTACCGTTGCTGGCAGCCGACGTCGCGGCAGATGGGATGGCGCTGGTACAGGCGCTTGCCACGCTTGGCGGACCGACGCTGAACCTGGTCTGGGCGGATACGGCGGGACACATCGGATACCATGCCATCGGGCTGATTCCGGTGCGCGGATCGCTCGCGCCGCAGCCGCGGAACCTACCGGAGGCGGTGCCGGCGGTGCCAACTGGGCCGCCGGTGCTTGATGAGGGTGAGGGCGACCAAACGCCCGGACGACAGCCCGCGGCGATGCAACGGGCCACTGGGAGGCCTCGCCTTCTGTTGAGTGCGTACCGTCCGCAGCAGCGCGGTTGGAGGGCGCGGCGGCAGCCTGCCGCTGGACGTCCAGCCGGAGGAAGGCGCGGAGCAACCTCCCCAAGCGCGGCGGCCGCCCCTGCCGAGGCCGAAGCGCCGCCGGAAGCGGCGCTGTTAGCGCATGGGCGAAACTACACCATCGGCTCGCGGGTGTCTCCGGTGCCGGTAGATGCGCTGGACCGAACGCAGGCGTGGGTGGGGTATATCGCCTACCCCGACCTACCGTCGGTGACCGATCCTGTGGGTGGGGTGCTGGCGACGGCGAACTCGCGGATCACGCCGGATGATTATCCGTGGTCGGTGACCGATGACTGGAGCGACCCGTTCCGTACGGAACGCATTGGCCACCTGCTGGACGGCCGTACGGGACTGACGCCTTCGGCCATGCTGGCGGTAGAGAACGACGTGTACTCCGATGTCGACCGTGCGATGGGGCAGCGAATCGCGTATGCGATCGATCACGCGTCAGCGGGGGCGTTGGGCGGCGATGCGCGCCGGCTTCACCAGGCAGCCGATCTGTTGCGCGACTGGGATGGCGAAATGACGACCGGGTCACCGGCAGCAGCGGTGATCACGACAGTGCGTGAGGCGCTTTGGCCGGCGTTACTGGGACCGCAGCTGACCGACCCCGCGGCGCATGGAACTGCGCTGCTTGCGGCGGAGCAGGCGTCCCTGGCAAAGCTATACACCTGGGGCGAGCGGACGACGGCACTGGAACTCCTGATCCAGAACCAGCCGGCGCGCTGGTTGCCGGCCGGCTTTGCGAACTGGAATGACTTTCTGGCCGCCGTGACCGAGGGCGCACTGCGGTCCGCACACGCGCCTTCGGATCTGAACCGTTGGCCGTACGGCAAGCTGCACACGGTGGAACTCGCACATCCGGTCTTTGGATCGCACCCCGCCCTGGCGCGGCTGCTGGGGATTGTCGGAAGCACGGGACGGCAGCCGGCGCCGGGGGACTTCACGACGATAAAGGCGATTGGACCTCACTTCGGACCGAGCCAGCGGTTCATCGCGGATCTTTCACAAGACATGATGTCCTGGCATGGGGCGCTGGGAAACCTGACGACGGGTGAATCAGAGAACGGCCGTAGCCGCTGGTATCTGGATCAGTTTGCCCCTTGGCTGGAGGGTACGACCTTTGCCCTACCCGGGGGCGAAACGCCGACAACGCACACGCTGCGCCTCCTCCCGGCCGGCGGAAGCTCATGAGTACGGGAACCGTTGTGGCGGTATCGCTGACGGCGCGGCATGGATTTGCCAAACAGCCGCAGAGCTCCATCCGGCTGCTGGCCGGCGAGGGCGTGGAAGGCGATGCGCACCGCGGCGTGACCGCCCAGCACCTGTACCAGGTGCGGCGCGATCCCACGCAGCCCAACCTTTGCCAGGTACACCTTTTCGCAGCGGAAAAGCTGGAGGAGCTGGCCGCCGCGGGCTTTGCGCTGGGGCCGGGTGAGATCGGGGAGAATGTGCTGACGCGCGGGGTTGAGCTGCTGTCCTTGCCGCGGGGGACGCGGGTGCGGCTCGGGAGCGAGGCCACCGTAGAGATCACCGGGCTGCGGACGCCGTGTTCGCAGATCGACGGGTACCGGGCGGGGCTGCAGAAGCTGCTTTGGGGACCTCGGGACGCACGAGGCAAGCGCACGCGACAGGCGGGCGTGATGGCGGTTGTACTCGCTGGCGGCGTGGTGTCCCCGGGCGACGCGCTGACCGTGGAGTTGCCGCCGGAGCCGCACCTCGCCTTGGGTCCGGTGTAAACACCCCTTCTACGGCCTCAGTGCGGGCTGGGACCGTCGGAATCGTCCACGCCGTGGTACCACGAACGGCAAACGGGGCGGCCAAAAGAACCACGGGAGAGCGCGTTCTGTCCCAACTTGGGACAACCGCAAGGACGCGCGCCATAGGAGAATGGACCCATGCGGTCCCAGGCAAGCGAGGCGCCGTCACGGCGGGTGGAGGCAGGCAAGCTTCTGCCCTGGCTGATGCCCCCGGTTCTGGCGCTGGCGATCGTGTGGCCGTTGCTGCTGCACGGTCCTTCCTGCGGGCACGATTTCGGCTTTCACCTGCAGAGCTGGATGGATGCCGGAGCGCAGATCCGAGCGGGCCGGCTGCTGCCGCGCTGGGCCTATTCGCCGGCCTTCAACGCGGGGGAGCCGCGGTTTATGTTCTACCCGCCACTTAGCTGGATGATCGGCTCCCTCCTGCTGATTGCTTTGCCGGCGGCGGTTGTGCCGGCGGTGTTTACCTGGCTGGCGCTGACGGGCGCGGCAGCCGGCATGTATGCGCTGGCCCGGCGGTGGACCGGGCCGGCAGCTGCCCTGCTGGCAGCGGCGGTGTACCTCGCCAATCCCTACATGCTGTTTACCGCCTTTGAGCGCACAGCCTATGCCGAGCTGCTGGCGGCGGCCTCCATGCCGCTGCTCTTCCGGGCGGCCCTGGAACGGGAGCCGCGGCCCGCTGCCGTGGCAGTGCCGCTGGCGCTGCTTTGGCTGACCAATGCCCCGGCGGGGGTGATGGGTACCTATGCTTTGGTCCTCATTGCCCTGCTGCGACCGTTGCTCCGGTGGCAAAAGGAGGACCGGCCATGGAGTGTGCTCGCTCCTTCCGCCGCCGGGCTGGCGCTCGGACTCATGCTCGGACTGGGGTGCGCAGGCTTTTACCTGCTGCCCGCTGCGTTTGAACGCCGATACGTGCAGGTTGCCATGGCGATCATCCCCAACATGCGCGTGGAAGACAATTTTCTGTTCGGGCATACCGGCTACGGCCCCCATGATGCCGTGCTGCACACCGCCAGCCTGGTGGCCTCCGCAACGCTTGGTCTTGCCGTGCTTTTTCTGGGGATCGCCTTTGCCGTCCGGCGGAGAGCCGGGCCGGAGCTAAATCGTCTTAACGGAGATGGGAGGGGTCTTTTGCCGCTACTCGCCACCTTGACCGGCCTCCTTGCCCTTCTCCAGTGGCGAGGTACGATTTCGGTTTGGCACCTGGTGCCGGAACTGGCATTTCTGCAGTTTCCCTGGCGCCTATTGAGTGTGCTGGGGTGTGTGCTGGGCCTGGCAGCGGCCTGCGCGCTGCGCTCCCTGGCTCTCCCGGTCCGATGGGCGGCGGTGGCGGCACTGGGGGTTGCGGGGCTGGCAGGGTCAGTGGACATCGTGCCCTTTCGCCAAGCCTGTGAACCAGGTGAGTTGCCCGCGGCGCGTTTGGCCCGTTTCGATACCCATCACGGAGTAGGCGCAACCGATGAGTACACGCCGGAGGATGCAGACAATGATCAGCTGCGTTGGGGGGATCCCGCCTGGTGGCTGGCCGCCGACCCGAACGCACCTGCTCCCGGCACCGTACCCAACCCCGCCGCCTCCATCCTCGATTACGACCAGCCGCCTCCGATGGAACAAACGGTGGGGGGATTGGCGCCGCACCATGTAACCGTACGTCTCAATCAGCCGGAGGACCTGATCTTGAACCTGCGGGATTACCCGGCCTGGGAACTCACTGTAAATGGCCAACGGCAGCCGAAACACCTGGAACGGGACGATGGCCTGCTCGCTCTGGCGCTGCCTGCGGGGAAGGACACGGTGGATATCCGCTGGCGAACGCTGCCGGATGTGTGGGCCGGCGACGCGCTGACGGCCATTTCCATGCTGGGTGTGGGTTGGCTCGGTTGGCGGTCGCGTAGAATCAGAGTTCTAAACGATGCCAGTTGATGTGCAATCCATCCTGCGGTCGGGGGCCGCGCTGACCGATGCGGCGCTGGAGAAGCTGCTGCCCGGTGCCACGGTCGAACCGCATTCGATCCACCGTGCCATGCGCCACTCGACCTTTGCCGGCGGCAAGCGGCTGCGTCCGATCTTTGTCCTGGAAGCAGCCCGCATGACCGCGCTTGCCGGCGCTGACTCTCATGCCAGCTCCCACCCGCGGCCGGTCCCCGAGGCGAACGGCGCCGGGGAACTTCCCCAGGGCAGTGCGGACCTGGGGGCGGCAATCGAGATGCTGCACACCTATTCCCTGATCCATGACGATCTGCCGGCGCTTGACAACGATGACCTGCGGCGCGGGCAGCCGACCTGCCACGTGGTTTTCGGTGAAGCCATCGCAATTCTGACGGGCGATGCACTGCAGACGCTGGCCTTCCGCACCATCAGCAACCTGCCTGCACCGGCGGAGGCCGTGGTGGCGGTGCTGCGCGAGGTTTCGACGGCGGTCGGTACGGGGGTTGGCCGCGTCGGTGAGCGGGAAACAGGGCTGCGGCCCGGCATGATCGGTGGGCAGGTGGTCGATATCGAATCGGAGGGCAGCACTCCAACCGCGGCACAGGTAGAGGCGATTCACCGCTCGAAGACGGGCGCGCTGCTGGCCGTTTCGGTCGTCGCGGGAGCTCTCTACGGAGCGGGACGCAGGGGGCTGCCGGCGCGGGAACTGGATCAGATCCGTATCTTCGGCGAAAAGGCCGGGCTCGCATTTCAGATCGTGGACGACATCCTGGACGTGACGCAAAGCTCCGAGCAGCTGGGCAAAACCGCAGGCAAAGACACCGCGACGGACAAGGCGACATGGCCGGCCGTATTCGGACTCGCGCAGAGCCGGCATGATGCCGGCGAACTGATTGACGATGCCTTTGCAGCTCTGGCATCCTTTGGCACGGCGGCCGACCCGCTGAAAGCAGTGGCACGTTATCTGGTCGACCGCACCCACTGAACTAGCCCCCTACGCACTGCCTCCACGCACTGCATCCTTACGCGAACCGAGCCGGACACCCATGCGACTGCAATCCCGCCATTACCTCCTGATCGCGATTGTTCTTGCTCTGGGCGTGTACAACCTCGTGCGCGCCCATCGGACCCGGCACAGTGCCGGCAGCGGAGCGGTCGCAGCGGACCGGCTGGAGTCCCCGGCATGGCGCAGCTTTGACGAGGCGGCTGCACTGCGCGACGCGCCCGAGGCACAATTTACCCCTGCCCTGACGGCGCTGCGGACACAGACCGACGCCGCACAGGGAGCCGATGCGGGCGATTTGCGCAATTGCCTGATGTGGCTGCAGTATTACCGCCACAGCGTGCCCATGGCGAGCGGCAATGCGAGCAGCTGGGGCATGCTGGCGACCGGCCATGTGCAAAGCTGCCGAAACAACCACCGCGACGTGGGCCAATAGGCCATGAACAAGGCCTTTTCCGAGACGGATCTGATGAACGCCCTGCACGAGTGTTTCCTGCCGGCGTTGCGACGAGATGTGGTGTCGGCGGGGCTGGTGCGGTCGGCGGCGCTGGAACTCGACCGCGACGCGCCCGGGGCGGGCATCCCGGGTGTGCCGCCCCGGTATATCGCCCGGCTGACCCTGTGGGAAGCGGGGTCGGAGGAGGCTATGAACGCCCTGCTGCGAGCGGCGGTGGAGAACCGGCTGTTGGGTTTGCCTGCGATCTCGCGGGTGGAACTCATCATGCTGCCGCCGCTTTTCCCCATTCTGCGCGACGCCTTATAAGGGAAATGAGCCGATGAGCGCACCGATGCTTCCCATGCCTCCCAAAAAGCCCCGCAGGCCGATCCCTTCCACGGCAATCCATCCATTTGACCGGCGGCATGGCACCGACACCTCCGGCCTGTTGCCCGGTACGGAGATCGCCGAGGGCACAGGCATCGCGCCTCGGGAGCTGACGGCCTACTACGGGGTGGCGCCGAGTATTCTGCACGGGTTGGTGGACCTTTGGCTGCGGGAGTGCGCGCCACCGCAGCCCATTGATCGAACCGTGTTTCTGGACGTGGGCGCGGGCAAGGGCCGGGCGATGCTGCTGGCCTCGCAACACCCGTTCCTGCGGGTCGAAGGGGTGGAGCTGAATGCGGGCCTGGCGACCGTGGCAGTGGCCAACATCGCGCTCTGGAGAGACGATCCGCATGGGATGGCCCTGGCCCCTCTGCGCTTACGGGCCGGGGATGCCACGCAGCTGCCGCTGCCGCCGGAGCCCACACTGGCGTACCTGTTTCATCCCTTTGAGACCAAGCTGTTGCGACGATTCTTGCGGCATGTGAGAAGGTCGCTGGCAGAAGAGCCACGGACGGTTGATCTGATGTACGTGAACGCCGAACACGACTCTCTGCTGGACCGCGAACCGGGGCTGCAAAGGCTTTGGTTTGGACGGGTGCCGATGTCGGCAACGGACCACGCGGCAGACCTGGAGGCGATTGCCCAGCAGGAGGAGTATGGGTCAACCGGCGATGAATTATGCGGAATTTATAGATTCCAGATCAACACTTGACAATCGTGTGTCGGGCAGCGCATATTAGAAACTTTTATTTTCTACACCTTTCGTTGCATCTTTTCTCGATGGATTCCGTCTAGTATGTAGAAGACAGGGGAATCCAGCGAAACGCGTTCGCAGGTTATATGCTCCCGGTCGAGAAGCCAGTGACCGCGACGGCTCAGTCAGAACTGATGCCCGCCCACGCTGAAGACCTATCACCGAACGATTGTGTATCGACGTGTGCCGCGGCGCAGAAGCCCCCACGCGTTCACAAGGAGAGTTGTTATGTATGAAATCCTAGTAGCCACCGCATTTGCAGCCACTGTGTTCTTCCCCAGCTTTATCGGCATTCGTGCCCGGACTGTTGCCCAGGAAGCCACCGCACGTCGGCGCTCGCGGTAAGTCGTTGCCCGCAGGGGTAAGGCCGTGTCCCATCGGGGACACGGCCTTTTTCGTTGGCGTTAGGTAGATTGTCGAAGCTAAGTTCCCGTCCACATCAACGCGGAACAGCAAAGATTTGCCCGGGCGCTGAAATTCAATCTCGCCAGCGCAAGTGGAAGAGGCGTTCGGTTTCGGTTTCGCCGGGAGTGATAGCAATCTCTGCGTCGGCGCGAGCAACGAGCGAGGGAAAACGTTCCCCCCATTCGACCAGTACCAACGCATCCCCGGTATCGGCGATCTCCCTGATGCCGATGTTCTCGAGTTCGGTTTCCGCCTCAATGCGGTAGAGGTCGAGGTGAAAAATTCGGATTTTGCGGCCCCGGTACTCGTGGACCAGGGTGAAGGTGGGGCTGGTGACGGCATCGGGGGCGCCCAGCGCGGCGGCCATGCCTTTCACGAGGGTGGTTTTGCCTGCGCCGAGGTCGCCGTGCAGAATCACCAGCTTGGGCGGCAGCAGGAGTTCGGTAAGGAGTTCGCCCAGGCCAAGGGTGCCGGCTTCGCTGCGGGTGCGGAGACGTTTTTCGCGGTTGAAGTTCATGGGTGGAGCCTGCCTCCCGCGCGCTCGGCAAAGGCGCCGTTGACCGCGGTGCCGGCGATCCAGGTAAAGCCGTCGGCATCGGCGACGCGGGCGCGAAAGGCGTTTTGCAGGTGAGCGACGGTGTCGGTGGCGAGCACGGTGTGTTCGTCCTGGGCGAGGCAGGCAAAGTCGCCGGCGAGGCCGTGGAGAAAGACAGCGGCTTCGACGGCCTCGGCCACGTTTTCCGGATACTGCGCGAGCATGGCAGTCACGATGCCGGT
>CAXSCE010000025.1:0-57379 GCA_964236545.1 uncultured Bryocella sp. | reverse complement strand
CTCCCCAGTGCCGTAAAGGTGAAAATGTCGTCACGCCCGCGCACAAAATCGGTGCTACCTTCTCTATCGGCAAAGACGAAGGAATCTTTAGAACAAAATCTTCGGGCACTACGACATTTGTGGAGTAGCCCCCAAAAGTATTGTCACGGCCATACTGGTTCTTTCCCGTCGGCGCTTTGGCCTCCGGCACCATCGGGCCGTTGTAGGTGGCCAGCCAGCTGTTCGGGCCCTCACAGTAGTTCTGTTCGCCCGCCTTGCACGCATCGCACTCGCGGCAGCTGTCGATCATGCAGCCGACGCCCACCAGATCACCCACCTTGTGGCGCGTCACCGCACTGCCGGCAGTCTTAACACGACCCACAACCTCGTGCCCCGGCATGCACGGGTACACCGTGTTGCCCCAATCGTTCTTCACCTGGTGCACATCCGAGTGGCATACCCCGCAATACAACACCTCGATCTCCACCTCATTCGCCTTCGGCTCCTCACGCTCGAACTCCATCGGCTTCAGGCTTGTGAATGAGTGGGTTGCCGCATATCCCTTGGACTTGATCATGGTTTAATGGCCCTTTTCTTTGCGCCTCGGCGCTCAAGGTTTGTGATGCCCATACCGCGCCGGCCAGTTACCTTTCCCATCTGCGCTGCTATCGCCCAAACCACGGTATTTTCCATACACTGGAAAGGCTTGAACCGCAGAGACACCATCCGTGCGGTTCGCGAAATTTCGTTGGAAGGATACCACCCATGGCCGCACTGATGGACGCCATCAACCTGAAGCGCAAGATTTACTTCGAACACGAGGGCATTCCCTGGCGCTGCCTCGATAAGGACATCTCCACCCCCACTGCCCGCGGCGGTCAGACCCTCGTCCGCATCAAGATGCGCAACATGCTCAACGGCGCCGTACTCGATAAAACCTTCAAGGCCGAAGACAAATTCGCCGAACCCGACCTCGAAGCTGTTGATGCCTCCTATCTCTACTCCGACGCCGACGGCTCCTACTTCCTCGACCAGTCCACTTTTGAAACCCTGCAGCTCGAGCCCTCAAAGGTCTCCGACGCGCTCGACCTCATGCTCGAAGGCCTCATCGTCCAGATCCAGAAATACAACGGCAATCCTATTGGCCTGGAGCTGCCCATGCACGTGGAGCTCGTCGTGAAATACACCGAGCCCGCCGTCCGTGGCGATACCTCCTCCGGCTCCGTCACCAAAGCCGCGGAGATGGAAACCGGCGCCGAAATCCGCGTTCCCCTCTTCGTGAAGGAAGGCGAAAAAATCCGCATCGTCACCGAAGACCGCAGCTTCTCCGGCCGCGTGTAACCTCCCGGAGCAAACCGCCACCCCCATAACTCACAGCTCACCAACTCAAAGCTCACTACTCACAGCTCACCAACTCAAAGCTCAAAGCTCTTTTCACCACCCCTAGGCTCACACGCGCTTCAGGCAATCCAAACACGGCACAAACACCCGCAGACGGAACGAAGAGCCTCCGCTGTTTTGTAGGAAACAGCGGAAGCAGCCCTCGCAATTAGAACGACACACGCGCCCCCAACTCTACCTGCCGCTCCCGGCTAAGCGCCGACGTGGAAGACAGCGGCGTCCCAAACGCCGGCGTGCTCAACCCTTCGCTCGCAATCGCCGCCGCATCCTGGAACACCAGCGGCACCGGAGCGCCCGCATTCGCCGGCGTTCCGAGCAAAAACGCCCGCGTCTCCACCCGCGATAGGCTCACCGAATTCAGCAGGTTGAACGCATCGCCTCGCACCTCCAGCCGCCACCGCCCACCCAGCGGCAGCTCGCGCGCCACACGCAGATCCACCTTGCTTCGTGCCGGCAACCGCAGCGTGTTTCGCCCCACCGTCGGCAGATACGCCGCCCCACCCGAGCCGTTGATGGACTCATGCCCTCCCGCCAGCCGCGTTCCTCCAAAAATCACGTAACTGTATGGCGCGCCGCTGCCCGCCGTGCCAATCGCCCCCAGCCTCCACCCCGAAAGTAGCCCCTGCACCGCCCGCGGCCCCGACCGCCACTCACTCTGCACCGTCAGCGCCCCCGCAAAATGGTGCGCGAAGTGCAGACTGGATAAGCCCTTGTCATACCCATTCGTGAACGGATCGAATTGCCCGTCCTGCCGTGGCGTAGGCGAACTTCCCGGCCCATAGTCGATCGCCCGCGCGAAGGCGTAGCTCCCCCGCACGCTCACCCCATGCCACTCCCGCAGCGCGGCCGTCGCCGTTCCGCTGTGAAACGTCGCATTCGCGTTCGACTCGATCGCCGTCACCGGCCCATACAGCGCCGTTCGCCGCGCCGTGTACAACGGCACCTGAAAGGTCTCGCCCGCCCGCAGCCCCGGATGCCCGTCCCCGCCCTGCAGCACATAGGTCGCCGTCGACGTGCTCGGGGCCACATTCACATCCACGCTCGCCGGCAGCTGCGTCGCCCACGCCGTCGCGTACTCCCCCTCGACGAATACATGCCGTCCCAGGCTCTCCTCCAGCGCAAAACTGCCGCGCTGCACCACCGGCAGCCGGAACCCATTCGCAAACACCATTGCCGACCCCGTCCGCGCCACGACCCCCGTCGGCTCCGTCAAAAACGCACATGGGTAGCCGAACCCCTGGTTCGCCACCTGCGGGCAACTCGTCTCCGTCGTCGGCAAAATCCGCACGCTGCTCGCCGAATTCGCCGCACCCGGCAATCCCGTGTCTGCCAGCGCCGCCTGGACCGTCGCCCCCGGCAGCCGGCCGTAAAACATCCCATATCCCGCCCGCATCGTAAACCCGCGCCCAAATGCACGCGCCCGCCCGTGCCGCCCCACCCCACCCGGCGACCACGCCACAGACACCCGCGGCGCGGCATTGTTCCGGTCTTCCGGAAAGCGCGACGTCAGCCCCGCTGTCCCGCTCGCCCCACCCCCGCCCATCCCTCGCAAAACATCATCCAGGGCTGCATTTGGCGCCTGCGGAAACGGCAACAGCAGGTACTCATACCGCGCTCCCACCGTCAGCAGCACATGGGACCCCACCCGCACCGAGTCCTCCGCAAACCCGGCAAAATTGTGCGTGACAAACTCCGTCGCCTCTGCCCCGGCAAAGCTCTGCGAGTAGCTCCGAAAGCAGAAATAGTGCACCTTCGCATACACGCTCGGGCAGCCGCCGTTCGGATACGCGTGCACGTTGAAGGTGTAATCCGTGATCCAGTCCACCAACCCGCCCGCATGTCCCCCGCTGGTATCGCTGTCATACAGAAACGTGCCCTCCAGGTTCGTCGCCGCAAGCACCCGGTCATCCAGCCGGCTCCAGTCTCCGCCCAGCGTGATCAGGTGCCGCCCCGCGCGCACCTCCAGCTCCTCCACGGCCTGCAACCGGTGCTCATCCGGATACGCCACCCGCCCCAGGCTCGCCGGCGTGCCATACCGAAACCCTTCCGGCTCGATCAAGACCTCCGGCGCATAACCGCCCGGCCCAATCGCCGGCACCGCCGCATCCGCCGCGCCCGGCGTCTCAAACTCCAGATCATGCGCCGCCTGCACCCGCACGCTGTTCACTGCCCGCGAGCCAAACCGGTGCTCCCACCCGGCATTGGCCGCCTCCGCCTGCACCCGGCTGCTCCCGATCGATGACACCGCCTCATTCACCACACCTTCAGCAACCCCGGCACCGCTGATCGCTGGAGCCGACAACCGCTGCGCCTGTCCGCCGGCACTCACCCGGTCCCACCGACCCAACGCCGCATCCAGTCGCCCAAACCCCAGTGTCCGTGGCGACGACACCGCCGCCACCCCACCCAAACCGTCCAGGTATGCAAGCGCCGCCTGCCGCGCCGCCGCCCCCACACCCCGGTTCGCCAGCAGCGCCGTCTGCGTCGCTGAAAGCTGGTAAAACCCCGCCGTCTGGGGCGTTGACACCAGCGTCTCCGTCCGCCGCTGCCCCTCATACGCCGCGAACACGCCCATCCGGCCACCACGCAACAGTGGCAATCCCAGCGCCCCGCCATACTGTGTCGCCATCTCTGCCGGCCGTTCCAAAACGCTGCTGGCCACCCCACTCTGATACCGGCTCACCACCGCAAAGGGATTGGCCGCCGCCCATGCACTCTCCCGCTCCTGAAAGAACGCGCTTCCATGCGCCTCCGCACCCGCACGCCGCGACCCCACAGCGACCACGGCGCCCGCACCCCCGCCATACTGCGCAGAAAACGTCCCCGGCATTACCCGCACCGAACCCACCGCTCCCTGCGCAAAACCCGAGCCCGCCCGCGGTCCACCCATTGCCGACCCACGCGGTCCGCTGCGAAATGCCTGATCCGCCGAAAGCCCATCCACCGTCTCCGCGTTCTGCGTCGCCGGCAGCCCCCCCACACTCAGCCCCGTAGCCGCCGACCCGGTCTCCCGCTCCGCCCGCACCGAAGGGGTATCGTCCTCAGCCGCATCCTGCGCGGACCCGCTGCCCGCCAGCGTCGTCTCCTGCAGCGCCGCGCCTGTCTCCTGCACCGCCTCCCACTGCCGGCCCTCCACCGGCAGCTCACCCAGCCTGTCAACAGCCCTCACCGGCACGGCCGGCCTACCCTTCCGCCCCGACACACCGCTCCCAAACGGCAGCGCATGGACCGCCGGGTCTCCTCTCCCGCCGCCGGCCAAAGGCCCCGGCCGCACTCCAGCTGGCGGCCCCGTCCCCCTCCCGGCCGATAAGTCAGGCGACAGCCCAGCCGGCAGCAGTGCCCGTACCGCAAAACCCGCACCATCCGGCTTTAACCGCAATTCCACTTCGGCGGTCTCACCTCCCTGCACCTCCAGGCGGTCTCCTGCGGTGTCAAACCAGGGACCCGGCCATCCCACCTCCACCCGGTACTCCCCCGGCAACAGGCCCAGAACAGTAAATTCACCCCGCCGGTTGGTCAGAACCGTCATCCCATAATCCTGAGGGGAGCCGCCATAACCATACGCCGGTCGCAGCACCAGCCGCGTCGTGACCAAAGGCTGACCGTCGGACCCCACCACCCGCCCGCGCACCGCCGCCGTCTCCAGAACCTGAGCCGCAGCCCAAAGCGGCAACCCCAGGCACCACAACAACAGCCCCGCAAAACAGAGCGGCACCGATAGCCGAAGCCTGCGCCAGACTCCGCGCCAAACCCAAAGCAGCCCTCGTCGGCACCGGACAGCAGGGGGACGCCACATCACAAACCGCCCCGCAAAGCCGGGGACTCACCACTCCACAAAAGGCAATCGCCCCGGCAAACCCCACCAAAGCGCATACAGGCAGCCTAGCCAAGCCCGCCCACGCCAGCCATTCCCGCTTCGCATCACCCCTACCCCAAACGGGGTACCAATACATCCCTGCCGCCCCAATTCGATACAGCCACAAGGGAGCCCGCAAACAAAAGGGCGATGGCCGAAGCCACCGCCCCCTGCTGCCAGCTTTGTTGGGGTTGTCTGTTGGGGTTAGAAGAGGAACCGCGCCGAAATCTGGATCTCGCGCGGTGTATACAAGAAGCCGCTCGAGTTCACCGTCGTCCGCGTTCCAAAGGACGACTGGAATGTCGCGGTCCCGGTGGTGGAAGGGGCAGCAGCCGAGTTGGCGCCTGTCGAGCTGAGCAGGTAGGCCTGTGTCGAAACAGCGCTCACGTTCTCATGGTTAGCCACGTTGAACAGATCCGCCCGCAGCTCCAGATTGTAGCGGCTTGTAAAGGGAATTCCCTTCACCAGGCGGACATCATCCACAATGTCGCGAGGCAACCTGAGCGTGTTGCGGCCAATCTGCGGGAAGAACGCTCCACCACCTGACCCGTTCGGACCGGAAACGATACCGTTGCCGACAAAACCACTCGTCGCATAGGTATAAGGCAGGCCGTTCTGCATCTGGAAATCGTCGTTAATACTCCAGTTGTTGGTCAAATACTTCAATCCATATCCAGACTGGCGATTCGGAAGCTTATAAATTACATATCCCACGAACCGGTTCGGCACGTTGTAGTTCGAATTGCCGTAGTTCTCGCCGGCAGGTCCAAATGGGTCATACCAATTGTTGGCGCTTGTACCTGTGTTTGCGTTCTGGGCATAGTCCAGCGCATGAGACCACGTGTAGCTGAAGTTCATATCCAGCCCATGAAAGCTCTGCGTCGCAATCTGTGCCACAAACGCGTTATAACTCGCGCTGACGTTGCTGATAACCTCGGTGATGTTCTGGAAGCAATTCCCAATCGTTGACGTCAGGGTGGTGTTGCCCGGCTTGCAACCACCCGGCTGGCTGAACAGATTCGGGTTTCCATACCCGTTGTACTCCGGAGTGACGATCCGCGTTCCGTTTCGCAGCGGCGAGCGTCCTGTGGTGTCTACGATCGTGATCGTATCGGTCGTCATGCCCGTCTGGTTTGTTCTTGCGTTAAACGGCGTCGGGTTCAAGTTCAAGTTCAGGAAGTTCGGCAATTGGCGCGCCGCCGAACCGAGATACTCGATATTGAACACCGTACTGCGAGCCAACTGCTGCTGCACAATCAGGTCGAATTCATGCACCTGCGGGTTTTGGAAGTTAGAAGCGAAATAGTAAGAGGTCAGCGTGCCCGCTGCTTGCTGTGAAGCCAGATTCGGCAACAGCGGCGCACCTGCGGTGTTGGCCTTGTAGGTAGGCGAGGTCTGGCCATTGGGACTGCCCGTTCCAAGGTCCACGCCTTCAATGGTGCCGTTCAGCATACGGCCATAAAAAATGCCGTAGCCGCCGCGGATCACTGTCTTTCCACCACCAAAAACGTCATACGCGAAACCAATACGTGGACCTATGTTGTTTTTGTCGCTCGGACGGTTGGTCAGACCAGGGTAGGGAGTAAAGTTTCCCACCGCCGTTGTCAGGTTGGCCGGAGTAAAAGGTAGGAATTCGTAATCGTATCGCACGCCCAGCTCCAACGTCAGGCGCGGCGTGATCTTCCAGTTATCCTGTGCGAAGGCGCTGTAGTCCAGCGTTCCGATGGCAAACACTGGATTGCCGAAGCCCTGAACGTAGTTTGTAAAGCAGGGAAAGGCTCCTACCGCCGAAGTCACCGCGCCGGTCGTTGCATTCACGCTTGCTACTGAAGAGGCTGCTGAATTACAACTCGGCGACCCGGTATTCTTGCGATTGTATAGATCAGCGAAGTAGTTGCCGATGTATGTGTAGCTATAGTCACCATTACTCTCAAAGGTATTATTGATAAGGTCGTAGTTGTGCAGTGCATCCCCACCGAACTTGAAGGAATGGTTACCCTTGATCCAATACCCCGTGTCAAACATTTGCCACTTGCGCTCATCAGGGTAGGCAGCGCGATAGGAGTAGTACGGGGATCCCAGATTAAAGCCGCTCGACGTTGCCAGGTTCACATAGGGAACATTTCCAGCCGAGGCACCCGTGCCTTCGAGATTCTGCTGGGTATAGCCGCTGTATGGCTGCTGCGTCTCATCGTCCAGCTCGCGGCTGTACTGATATCCAAGCTCATTGCTTACGTTCGGCAGAATTTGGCTCTCCAACTTCGCCAGACCATAATCGAGCTTCACAAAGTCGTTGCCAAAAGTGTCGACCGCATACGGCACCGTTGCTTGCGTTTGCACGCCGTCCGGAGAATCCCACCGCAGACGGTGGTACAGCAGCGACAGATGCTGCGTCGACGTCAAGTTGTAATCCAGCTTCGGCGTATTAATTTCCTGGTAGCCCGTACGCGGTACCAGACCCAGGTCCGGGAGCAGGCTCGCCAAACCGCTGTCATAACTGCTCGCGCCGGCACGATACGATGTAAGCTTTTCTCGGGCGGCCAGAACGCACGCCTGATTATCCAGCGTGGAACCCGCCGCCGTCGGCCTGGTTGCGCTGCCGGTATACACAAGTCCGGTGGCCAAGTTACACGTCTGGCCGACCGGCAACGCCGCATCCGGCTCCGCAAAGAAAATTGCGGGCACCGCTGGCTTGCCGATGCCCGGAAAAATCCGCGTGTGCTGGTCATACACGTAATGCCAGAACAACTTGTCTTTGATCAGTGGGCCGCCCAGCGAAATCCCGTAGATCTTCCGCAGATCCTGCGGCTTGATTGGAAAGGTGTTAAAAGTGTACGCACCCGCGCCATTCGGCGTTGCCGTCGTATTCGTCACCAGCGGCGTAAAGGCTGACCATCCACCATCACGGTCGTAAAAGTACGCCTCGCCGTGCAGGCCGTTGCCACCGCTGGTCGTCACCGAGTTAATCACCGCACCGGCAGCGCGCCCATACTCCGCTTGGTACACACCTGCATTTACCTGGAACTCGCGAATCGCATCCTCTGACGTTGAATACGCCTCCCGCGTACGTCCGCGCTCCTCTGAAAAGAACGCCTGATTGTCATCCGCGCCGTCGATCAAAATATCGTTCAACAGGGGGCTGAGACCACGCACCGCGATCAAGCCGAAGCCATTCGCGTCCGACACCACACCCGGCGTAAGCAGTGCAATACTCGACCACCGCCGATTGTTCACCGGTACATTGGCGATCACGTCGCCCGTAATCAGATTGCTGAAATCCGGGGACTCCGTGTTCACGATCGGTGTCGATTCGGTCACCGTCACCGTTTCGCTTTGACTGCCGGTATTAAGGTGCGGCTCCAGCGTCGTCGACGATCCGACATCCACAGCCACCGCGGTAGCCACGTACTGGCTAAACCCCGCCGCGCCGATGGTGACCTTGTACGTGCCCGGCTGCAATAGCGGCGCATTAAAGAATCCCTTGTCATCGGCCGTCAGCGTCAAGGTCTGGTTGGTTGCCGTATTCACGATCACCACCGTCGCCTTCGGCACGGCCGCACCGCTCGCATCCTCCACCGTGCCCGTGATCGCACCCTGCGTCACCGACTGCGCCGAAGCCCCCGCCACCAGCACTGCAGACACCACCGCCGCTCTCTGGAGCCTGCCGAACCGCTTCAAATCCAACATGTAACTCTCCCCAAACGTCTCTGCACCCGCACACAAGCGATCGCCCGCCCGCGCACAGCTCGCCCGAACCCAAATTCGCCCCAAATCGCACGGCTTTCAAATCGCGCGCAGGGCTAAAAGTTGTCTATGTCCCCGATTCTACCAACGGCATTGTGAATACCCGGTCACAACAACAGCACCCTCGTTACCTGCCCCTGGGTACTTCCAGCCCACCCACCGTCCCAAAGCAGGGCACCCCATCACCCTCACCGCGTAAACTACCCTTTGGAGGCACCACCGCCCAATGTTCATCGATGAAGCCCGCATCCGCATCAAGGCCGGCGACGGCGGCAACGGCTGCATGGCCTTTCGCCGCGAAAAATTCGTCCCCCGCGGCGGCCCCTCCGGCGGCGACGGCGGCCACGGCGGCGACATCGTCATGCGCGCCTCCCTCTCCCACAACACCCTCATCCACTTCCGCTTCAACCCCGAATGGAAATCCGAACGCGGCTCCCACGGCCTCGGCTCCAACATGAGCGGCCACCAGGGCGAAGACCGCGTCCTCGAAGTCCCCGTCGGCACCGTCCTCTACGACGACGACACCGGCGAGCTCATCCACGACTTCGCCTCCCCCGGCGACCAGCAGGTCATCGCCCGCGGCGGTCGCGGCGGCCGCGGCAACCAGCACTTCGCCAACTCCGTCCACCAGGCCCCCCGCGAACACGAACTCGGCCGCACCGGCGAAGCCCGCAACTACCGCCTCGAACTCCGCCTCCTCGCCGACTGCGGCCTCGTCGGCTTCCCCAACGTCGGCAAATCCACCCTCATCAGCCGCCTCTCCGCCGCCCGCCCCAAAATCGCCAACTACCCCTTCACCACCCTCGAACCCAACCTCGGCGTCGTCCAGGTCGGCGAGCCCCCCCACAACCAGTCCTTCACCGTAGCCGACATGCCCGGCCTCATCGAAGGCGCCCACCTGGGCGCCGGCCTCGGCATCCAGTTCCTACGCCACATCGAACGCACCGCCATCCTCGTCCACCTGGTCGACATCTCCGACACCGCCATCGGCATCGTGAGCACCCCCCCTACCCCCGGCACAGAAGAAAACACCACCAGCGATCTGTCATCTCGACCGGAGCGCAGCGAAGTGGAGAGACCTGCGGGTACCCCATCCTCACCGACAGCCTCAGCGTCGGTCAGGACGGGCTCCCCCACCCAAAACCTGTCCTCTCCCTCAAAATCCCCCACTCAAAATCCGTCGTCTCAACCCGACGCCCCCACCCAAAACCCGTCATCCCGACCAGAGCCCCTCGCCCAAAACCCGTCATCTCAACCAGAGCCCCCCACCCAAAACCCGTCATCTCGACCGGAGTCCCCCACCCAAAACCCGTCATCTCGACCGGAGGGCGCAGCCCGGAGCGGAGAGACCCCTGTATTCTCGGGCGATGGCGAAGCCGAGCCCGTCGAAACCGCAGACCCCGTAGAAAACTACCGCGTCATCCTCAACGAACTCCGCTCCTTCGACCCCAACCTCGCCGCCAAACCCACCCTCCTCGTCGCCACCAAGCTCGACGCCGCCAACCCCGACAAGCTCCGGGCACTCAAAGACTTCGCCCGCCGCCGCAAACTCCCCTTCTTCGCCATCTCCGCCGTCACCGGCGAGGGCGTCGACAAACTCAAATACGCCGTAGCCGAACGCGTAGCCGAGCACCGCAAACAAAACCCCCTACCCCCCGACCCAGAACCCGCCATCCACAAACCAGCCAAACCCAAACCCCACTTCCCCCCACCCCCACCCAATGCCAGCGGCAGCAAAACACGTTGAGCTGGGCCTAATGAGTGTGATTGAATCACCATCAACGCTCCGAGGTAGGTGAATGGCTAAATTCGAAGTCGAGATGGAGATCACAGGTTTCAAGCTCAAGATCAAGGGTGAGAGAGAAACCGCAGCTGAACTCGGGGCGGTGCTCCAGAGTCAGGTCGCAAACCTTTTACCGACAGGGCTTATTGAAGCCAAGACGTCAGGGTCGAGCCTAGAAGCAAGCTCCCCGAGAATAGTTGAAGCGAAGATTCCAGCTAGAAAACCGGCCCGCAAACGGGTAGCCGAGAAGCCGGACAGCGAGATAGCGAGCATCGACCTCCAACATGACCCAAATCGATACGGGAACCCGGTCCAGACGTGGAAGCACGCTGACAAGCTTATGTGGCTTATATACGTCATCACAAAGCAGACTGCGATTACACACCTTACGCCCACTCAAATTTCCGAGACGTTTAACAGTAATTTCGGCAGGGCTGGAACACTTAGACCATCCAATGTCAGCCGGGACCTCAAGAGTCAGAAGGCTGCTAACCCACCACTCGTATCGCAGGAGACAAAAAGCGGCAAGTATGGGCTTTTCGACTCAGGCGAGAAGCACGTAGAAAGCCTCATCAAGACGGCGTTAACACAACCATAAGTATGCCACTGATCGACGCACAGTTGCTTTGCAGCCAACTTTCGCCTTCCATCGAGCGCTCCCAGATGGAAGCTTTGGTGACCGAGTTCATTTCGTTAGAAAAGCGCTATATCTTGAGAGATTGGGAACCGGCTGAGCTAGACGGGGGGCAATTTACTGAAGTTTTGGCTCGCATTCTCTACCACCAAGACAGCGGAACGCTGAATCTTACGAAGGAGGTTGGAGAGTGCTTGACATACCTCGAAGCTGATTCGAATCCGCACCGCATTCAGCCCCGCAAGCACACCCTACATTTTGCGAGAGTTCTTAGAGCTATTTACAAATTTCGGAGCGATCGAGGCGCAGTACATATTTCACCAATATTCTCGGCAAATCAGATGGACGCGCGTTACATCGCCGATTCTGTTCGCTGGGCGTTCAGCGAACTTCTCAGATTGTATTGGAATGGCGACCGGGACCTAGTAGCAAAAGCGATTCGCGAGCTCTCGCAATTTGACGTCCCAAGCGTTGCACGTTTTGGTAACAAGGTACTGGTACAGCGTAGAGGCTTGAAAGCAGAAGAAGAATTGCTTGTCTTGCTACATTACGCAGGTGAACAAGGATTCTCGCGACGCGAACTAGGTATTCACGCGCTCCAGAACGCTCCAGCAGTTACGCGTGCACTCCAAAGCTTGCAATCTCTGCGCGAAGTCATCGAAGTGGAACCGAAACAATTCAGATTGACAGATCTAGGGTCAAAGCGAGTCCGAGAGCAACTTGCCGCAGCTCTCACTTTGTAGGCGAGGGATGCCGCAACCCGCTTATCTCCAATCGGAAATCAGCTATCCTCGAAATCTGTGAAGTCCTCCACATCCAGTTCCAACTCTCCATCGATCAACTTATAATTTAAGGAGGTGTGTGTATAGGTGATCGCACTGGTCTCGTAAACGCTAATACTGTGTGCTACATAATGAAGCGGAAACGTCGGCGTATCTTTGCCACGAGGAAATAGTACTACGTTTCTGCCTCCCGCATGTTGCACGGAAGAGAAGATCACGCCATCGAATGGCTGAGGATGAACGTGGCTAAGATATTCAGCCATAACCTGAGTTATCAAGTAGCTCGTTTCTTGCCCGGGCACAACAGGGCTTGATATCAGAACTCCCAAACTTTTCATAAATGAAATCTTCGCGACTTGTGAGTCAAAGTCAGACTGAAAATAGCTTAGGCTTTTATAAGCAGTTGGCATGCTGGTAAAGTCGAGCAGACGTAGTGTTCCGGTAGTGTTGAGCTTGATAAGAGCAGTCTTACCACCTATGGCAGGCCTTAATTCTGCCAAGCAGGTATCGACGTTCTCTGATCCGTAAAATACAGGTACACCGTCAGGGTTCATACGACCAGAGCGGGCAAACTTAGACTGCGGCGGGCCAACATGTTTGTAGGGTTCGGCGAACCATGGTTTCATCTGTTCGTCTGACGGAAGCACTCTGCCTCGGAATAAGATCGAGTTCTGCGGCAATGTTCTTACAACATTCGCGTTACCTAGAGCATCTACAGTTCTAGATTTGAAGTCGTCCACATCCTCAAAAAGATCGTCAAAGAACTGTTTCGCAGCGGAGCTAAAGAATCTCTGGTGAATTGCCAGATCACTCGCCACCTCTTTCCAAGTTTTGTGAAACTCGTAACCGGAAGCACGTCTCTCAACATAATTAGTTTCCCTCCCCCAGAACGGTATGTCGCCGTCCGGAGGCCAACAGTCTTCAGCGCCGATGACAGCATCGACTATCTCGTCGAGACAGTCGAAATACTGTCCTAACACCTCCTGCACAAGAAAGCTCAAGTCCTCACCTTCCTGCTCGTAATAGGCACTATCGTCATCATCGTCGGCCGAAAAGGTTGGATGGTTGGAGCCCTGCCGATAGTGTCGGCGGAGGATAGGCTCTAGAAGCTCGCCTAATCGCGCTATCGTGATTGTGTGCGGCTTGTCTTCGCCACAAACATCGCACTCGCCCGGTTCACCATCATCGGTGACGATCGTTTTCAAGAACTCATCATCCACACAATCTGAACAGAGTTCAGAAGCCATCAAGTAGTCCTCACAGTAGAAGCGTACCAACTGGGCGGGTAGCCCAACATCCGAACAAAGAGACACGAGGTGTCAGTTCATATGCATGCTCCATCGCAGATGAGTGGGTTCCGCTCTGCCGAAGGCCCGAGTGGAGCGCAGCGGAACGACTGACCTGTCTTCCTCAGCCGCGGCGGGTGCCCCCATTTATGTTCGCCTCTACCGGCAGGCAAGCGGCAGATCGAACGCGCCCGGGATCGACACCTCGCCCTCATCCCACTTGGCATCACTGGCCGACGAGGCCACAGCCATCAGCGGCAAATCGGCTCGCCCGCAAACGCGTCCCTGCGCATTGCGCAACTCCACGAAACCACTGGCCCCACTCGCGTCCCCGGGCATCACCGCCACACGAGAAGCCTGCCTGTAGACGACGAGACGCCACGCCCCCGAAGGGCTCTCGTACTCCCGATAGAGCTCCCGCTTTCCCCCTTGCAGTCCTAGGCCGAGAATCACGACAAGCGCAAGCGTGGCGACGAGAACTCCGGTGAGAAGCTTGGGTCTCAAGACGGCTATCCCTTGATCACAAAGGATCGCAAAACTCTGCGGCGGCTGCAACAAAAGTACCTTCACGTCGGAGTAGCCGGGTGCCCCCTCCTCGCCGACAGCGTCACCGTCTGTTAGGGTGGGCTCCGCTCTGGCGGGTGGCCCATTCACGGACAATCTGACGATGGGTGCCCCATTCATACGCAAGCTTCATCGCGGATGAGTGGGTTCCGCTCTGCCGAAGGCCGGAGTGGAGCGCAGCGGAACGACTGACCTGTCTTCCTCGGGCGCAACACCACCATCCACGGGCAACCCATCCTGCACACCATTCCACCCCAATCCCTAAACTGGAAATAGCAGACACCCAGAAGGTCTGGCTCACGCCGGGCCTTCCCTTTCCCCAACAACCCAAACCAACACCAGCGAGCCGGGTGCCCCATCCTCACCGACAGCTTCACCGTCGGTGAGGGTGGGCTCCGCTCTGCCGAAGGCCGGAGTGGAGCGCAGCGGAACGACTGACCTGTCTTCCTCAGGCGCGGCACGGCCGTTCACGCGCAAAACCATCCTGCACACCATTTCACCCAATCTCTAACCAGGGATCAGTAGATAAACGAAAGGCCCGGCTCACGCCGGGCCTTTCCAACAACCCAAAACCCACACCAGGGAGCCCCAACACATGAAGACCGAGGTCAAAATCCACCAACCCACTCCCCAAACTCGTCTACCCGCACACGAACAGGCCGCCCGCCAGCGCCGAGCCGCCGTGGTGGGCCTTCCCCGCTCGCAGCGCCCACCCAAACCACCCGCACACCCCGTCGGAGCCCGCAAAACCTGGCACGTAGCCTGGCCCGACCCAACCCCCACGGGCACCAATCACTAAGAACTAACAACTAGGAACAAACAACTGCCAGGAGGCCACCATGCCCGAATCCTACGAAGCAACCGAACCCATCCAATACCAGTGCCGCCACATCAAGCCCGACGGCCGCCGCTGCGGCAGTCCGTCACTTCGCGGCGAGCACTTTTGCTACTACCACCACACCGGCCGCCGAGCCGGTCCGCGCCAGCCGCAGGTCACTACCGCGACCGCCCGCAAATCCTCCACCTTCCAGCTGCCCTCGCCCGCCGATCTCGCCGAGCACTCCGGGGTGGCGTTGGCCCTGGGCCTCATCCTCCACAAGATCGCCCACAACGAGATCGACGCACGCCGCGCCGGCCTCCTGCTCTACGGTCTCCAGATCGCCAGCACCCACCTCAAGCGCGACGGCGTCGGCAAGACGACCTCAACTCGCGACTACGACGAGATCGAAGACATCTCCTTTGACCAGGACCTGGGCCCCCTCGCCCCCGAAGCCGAACTCGGCAGCAACGAACCGAAGAGCGTGCTCACGAGCCTCATCGAAGAGTTGGAAGGACAAATAGCAACAAGAAACGAAGTCGACGGGGGCAACTACCTGGAATTCGAGAACTAGACCCGTTTTCCGCCAGATGTAGCGACGACATCGCCTCTCTTAATTGTCCTCGCCCCTCTTATTGTCCTCGCCTTTCTTGTTGTCATCCCGCAGCGCAGCGGAGGGATCTGCTGTCAGGAGAGCCGCTAAACCCGAAGGTAAACGACTCCAGACCCACCCCTAGACCCGCTCCACAGAAACGCGCCAGATAACGCCATCCACCTTCAAATCCTGGGTAAACCGCCCCTCGCCGGAGTGAGCCACATCCTCCACCAGTGTCCGCACGGTGCTCAGCCGGCTCTCCACTGCCCCCGACTCAGCTGACTCGTCAAACTCCACCGAACCCTCGTTCTGCCCCTGCAAACTCTCGCGACCTGTATCACCGATTTCGTATGCCATGCGTCTTTGGACCCGCATGGGGCGGCAGGCGTTGCCCACAGGCGCCAGACCGATCGGACGGCCACGCCGGAGCGCACGGATAAGCCTTCTGAATCGAAGACTTTACAGAAAAAGTACGGGGGCGGGAGGAGGGCAGCGACAATAGAACACATGCTCCCTCCCCGCGACGCCGACCTCGTCCAGATCACCGACGCCGCTCTCGCCGACGCCACGGCACGCGCCCGCCGCCCCGACGGCAGCTCCTGGCTGGCCTGCCGCCCCGGCTGCACCCCCTGCTGCCACGGCGTCTTCCGCATCACCGCGCTCGACGCCGCACGCCTGCAGGCCGCACTGGCCACCCTCGCCAGCACCGACCCCACCCGCGCCAGGGCCATCCACACCCGCGCCACCCAAACCGTGACCCAACTCACCCCCCACTTCCCGGGCGATCCCGACTCCGGCACCCTGGACGCCGAAGGCCCAACCTGGGACCGCTTCGCCGACCTGCCCGAAGCCGACGCCCCCTGCCCCGTCCTAGACCCCACCACCGGCCGCTGCGACCTCTATGCCGCCCGCCCGCTGACCTGCCGCATCTTCGGCCCACCTGTGCAGAACGAAAACGGGCTCGGCGTCTGTGAACTCTGCTACGTCGGTGCAAGCGAGCAGGCGATTCTTTCGGGTGAAATGATGCTCAATCACGACGTACTGGAAGAGGAGCTGAACGCAGAAATGCCCGGCGAAGAGACGATCATCGCCTGGGCTCTGCTCCGTGACTTGCCCATGACAGACGATGCTGCCGCATAACGGCTCGCCGCCACTAGAAGCCTGCTCGGGACCACCGCGAGGTACGCCGGTCAGGCTATAGCGACCTGCGGCTGCCGCACTGGCACGTCCCAAATGTCCTGGCAATACTGCCTGATTGCCCGATCCGAGGAAAAGACTCCTGAACGCGCTGTGTTTAGGATGGACATGCGCGTCCACCGCGCGGCGTCCTGAAAGGCGCTTCCGGCCTCCGCTTGCGTATCGATGTAGGCCCGGAAGTCGGCCAACACCATATAGGTATCGCGAGTCAACAGTTCATTCACAAGTGGCTGGAAAAGCTCACGATCCCCCCGGCTGAAGCTGCCGTTACTGAGCCCGTCGATAATCTCTCGTAGAAGTGGATCGCGCTCGTAATACTCACGGGGACGATACCCGCCGGTCTTCAGCTTGCCGATCTCCGGGGCCGTTAGCCCGAAGAGAAAAAAGTTCTCCTCACCGACCGCGTCCCTGATCTCGATATTGGCTCCATCCAAAGTACCGATGGCCACAGCACCATTCATCATAAATTTCATGCAACCCGTTCCGGATGCTTCCTTACCGGCAGTCGAAATCTGTTCGGATAGATCTGCCGTCGGATAGATTCGCTGACCAAGAGACACGCTGTAATCGGGAATGAAGATGACACGCAAGATGTCGCGTGTGGCAGGGTCGTTGTTGACCAAATCCGCGACGCTGCAGATGAGCTTAATGATGAGCTTCGCCATTACATAGCCCGGAGCCGCCTTGCCGCCGAAGAGAAAGGTTCGTGGCGTTGGATTCTTCACCGCGCCACTCTTGATTTGGCAGTAAAGGGCAAGGATGTGCAGCGCGTTCAGGTGTTGGCGCTTGTACTCGTGAATTCGCTTTACCTGTGCATCGAACATACTTGCCGGATCAAGGCGCATGTTCATCGTTCCCTTCACGAAGTCAGACAGCCGGCCCTTCGCGTCTTCCTGACGCTTGCGCCACTGCTTAGCAAATTCCTGATCATCGAGAAAACGCTCAAGGCCGCACAACTCCGTAGGATCGGTGTGCCAGCCTTGGCCGATGGAGTCATCCAGCAGCGACGTCAGCGGCGCATTGCTCAGCATGAGCCAGCGTCGGGGTGTCACACCGTTGGTCTTGTTGCTGAACCGCTCTGGGAAGGCCTCGTAGAAATCATGAAGCGTATCTTCCTCGAGCAGTTCCGTATGCAGCTTGGCCACCCCGTTCACGGCTTTACTGCCCACAACGGCCAGATTTGCCATGCGTACAGTCTTTTCTCCCTCTTCTCCGATGATCGACATGCGTGCCAGCCGCTCCGGGTCGTTGGGAAAACGCTGGGCCATGTCCCTCAGAAATTTGGCATTCAGCTCGTAGATGATTTCGATGTGCCGCGGCAAAAGATCGCTGAAAAGCTGCAGCGGCCAACGTTCCAGGGCTTCCGGAAGCAACGTGTGGTTTGTGTAGCCGAAGGTCTGGCTGGTGATGCTCCAGGCCTCGTCCCACTCCAGATCGTGTTCATCGATCAGCAGACGCATCAGCTCGGCAATGCCGATTGAAGGATGCGTATCGTTCAACTGCACCGTCCACTTCGTCGCGAAGTTGTGCACTTGAGGGTGCGCCAGCAGATGCAAACGCAGCATGTCCTGAAGGGAACAGGAGGTGAAGAAGTACTGCTGCATCAGGCGCAAACGCTTGCCGCCTGCGGTCTCATCGTTCGGGTACAGCACCTTGGAAATGGTTTCCGAAGACATCTTGCTGCGAACGGCACCCATGTAGTCGCCGGTGTTAAAAGCAGCAAAATCGAATGAGTCAATTGCTTCCGCCTTCCAGAGCCGCAGGCGGTTGACTACGGCATTGCGGAATCCGGGAATGGGTGTGTCGTAGGGAACCCCCATCACTGTATGGTCCGGCAGCCAGCGCCAGCGAAGCTTACCGTTCTCATCCTTGAATGTTTCCGTACGACCCCCGAAGGGCACCTGGCAGGACGCGTCAGAGACCGGGATCTCCCAGGGATTGCCGAACTGCAGCCACTTGTCCGAGTGTTCCACCTGCCATCCGTCGCGCAATTCCTGGCGAAAGATACCGAACTCATAGCGCAGACCATAGCCGATCGCTGGAACGCCCAACGTGGACATTGAATCCATGTAACAGGCCGCCAGGCGACCCAGGCCACCGTTGCCCAGCCCGGGCTCAGGTTCCTGCTCCGCAAGCGTTTGCAGGTCTATACCCAGGGATTCCAGCGCCTTTGCGCAAGCCTCCGTGATGCCCAGGTTCAGCAGACCGTTCATCAAGTGTGGTCCCAACAGGAACTCCGCCGAGAGGTATGAGACAACACGCACATTCCCTTCGCGGTATGACTGCAGAGTACGAATCCAGTCATCCATCACCTGATCGCGCACCACGTGCGCCAATGCGTGGTAACGCTCCAGATCAGTGGAAAACTCTAACAAACGCCCGACAGTCCGCGTCAAGTGGCTTAAGAAGGAGGCACGGAGCGCCTCCACCGAGGTATGCTGCCCATTTCTCTTGGCAATGCTTTGCTGTGTCAACTCCATGGACAATCTGTCTCACCTTCTCTTCGCCATCGCGGGTACATGAGCATCACGAACCGCCACTACGGTCTACTACACCAATTACAACATTCTGCCAGCCTGCTCCCTGTCCTGTTATGAACAAAAAGGGGTAGAGACAAATCGACAGCCCAGAATAGTCTTGCGCTCTTGGAGCGAAGGATCTTTTCTGGGCTGCAGGCGTTCCTCTTGGGAGATCATACTCACGATGTCGTCTGCCAGTCAGCCTCTCCACTCACCAGCACGACGATGGTCGGGCTTACTCAACGGGCTGCTTTTTGGCAAGATCCTGCAATGCCAGGTTTAGTTGAAGCACATTCACCCGAGGTTCACCAAGCAAACCGAGTTGCCTGGGTGTGATTTTCTTCTCCACTAGCTGTTCCACTGCGTCTTTCGAAAGGTGCCGCTCCTTGGCGACACGATTCACCTGATACAAAGCCGCCGCCGGCGTGATATCAGGGTCCAGGCCCGAACCAGAGGCCGTCACCAGGTCCACCGGCACCGGGGAGTCTGTCGCCTCGCTTTTCACGCTGGCGGCGACGCGCTGGACGAGTGCGCCGTTGGTCGGGCCAAGATTGGAGCCTGACGAGGCAACTGCATCGTAGCCCGTTCCCGCCATGGACGGCCGGCTATGGAAAAAACCCGCGCCTGTGAAGGGTTGTCCGATCAGAGCTGAACCAACTACCTCGCCATTCGAGGTCAGCAGCTGCCCGGATGCTTTGTTTGCCATAGCAACATGGGCGATTGCAGTAATGAGCAGAGGATACACGATACCTAGCAGAATCCCGGTGACCAAGGTATACAGGCAGGCAATAGTAATGTGCTTTTTCAAGAGAAGCCTCGGTTACGCCAGGTGTAAAGCAACGATGAGCATATCTAGGACCTTGATGCCCGCAAAGGGCACCAGAATACCGCCCAGACCGTACACAAGCAGGTTGCGCTGCAGCAACGCCGCAGCCGACATGGGTCTATAACTCACACCGCGGAGAGCCAACGGAATTAGTCCCACAATAATCAGGGCATTGAAGATAACCGCGGACAGAACAGCGGATTCGGCATTATGCAAGTGCATGATGTTCAACGCATTTAAGACTGGAAAAACGCCAGCAAACATGGCCGGGATGATAGCGAAATATTTTGCCACGTCGTTTGAGATGGAAAAAGTTGTCAACGCGCCGCGCGTCATCAAGAGCTGCTTGCCGATGGCAACAATCTCGATCAGCTTGGTCGGATTGGAGTCAAGGTCAACCATGTTGCCGGCCTCTTTTGCCGCCTGGGTACCAGAGTTCATCGCAACGCCGACATCTGCCTGAGCGAGTGCTGGCGCGTCATTGGTACCATCGCCTGTCATGGCAACCAGCTTGCCGCTGGCCTGTTCGCGCTTAATCAAATCCATTTTGTCTTTGGGCTTGGCCTCTGCAAGAAAGTCATCGACACCGGCCTCGCGCGCAATAGCCGAAGCAGTCAGCGGATTGTCGCCGGTGATCATCACCGTGCGAATGCCCATCGCACGCAGTTGATCGAAGCGCTCCTTCATGCCGCCCTTGACGATGTCCTTGAGGTAGATCACTCCCAACGCACGTCCGTTCTCGGCTACCACCAGAGGCGTTCCCCCTTTACGGGCGACCTCCTCCACGGAGTTTCGTACCTGATCCGGCATCGGGGAGCCAGCCTCCTTCAGGTGCTGAGCTATGGCATCCACAGCTCCCTTGCGAATGGAACGGCCCTCTACCTCAATGCCACTCATGCGTGTCGTTGCCGAGAACTCAATGAACTCCGCATTGAGCTGGGCAAGTTCCCTGCCGCGAAGCCCGTAGCGTTCCTTGGCCAAAACCACGATGGAGCGGCCCTCGGGGGTTTCATCCGCCAGCGAGGAAAGCTGCGCAGCGTCTGCGAGCTGATCGGCCGAGACGCCTGGCGCAGGCATAAACTCAGTCGCCTGTCGATTGCCTATGGTGATCGTGCCTGTCTTATCCAGCAGCAGCGTGTTCACATCGCCGGCTGCTTCCACCGCACGACCGGATGTAGCCAGCACGTTGTGCTGCACCAGGCGATCCATGCCCGCGATGCCGATAGCAGAAAGCAGGCCGCCGATCGTGGTAGGAATGAGGCATACCAGCAGGGAAATCAGCACAAACACCGTCTGCGGCGCACCGGAATAGATAGCAAAAGGTTGCAGCGTAACAACGGCCAAAAGAAAGATGATCGTGAGTCCTGCAAGCAGGATGTTTAGAGCGATTTCATTAGGCGTCTTCTGCCGCTCTGCGCCCTCAACCAGAGCAATCATTCGATCAAGAAAGGTTTCCCCGGGATTGGAGGTGATCTTCACGGTGAGCACATCGGAGAGAACGCGCGTGCCGCCTGTGACTGCCGAGCGGTCACCGCCTGCCTCACGAATCACGGGTGCCGACTCACCGGTGATTGCGCTTTCATCCACAGAAGCAACACCCTCAATAACTTCGCCATCACCGGGGATCATCTGCCCTGCGGTGATGCGCACCCTATCGCCTGCACGCAGCTGCGAACTTGGTGTCTCCTCCACCTCGCCGACCTGATTGAGCCGAAACGCGGTGGTCTCTGATTTTGCTTGCCGCAAAGCGTCAGCTTGCGCCTTGCCTCGTCCTTCGGCCATGGCCTCGGCGAAATTGGCAAATAGCACGGTAAACCACAACCAGAGGGTGATCTGGAGATCAAAGCGGAAGTGGCCGTGATGGGTTGCGGCATTCACGATGAGCAGTACCGTGGTCAGCACGCTGCCGAGTTCCACAACGAACATTACCGGGTTGCGCATCATCACGCGAGGGTTTAACTTGGCCAGGGCATCCACAAAGGCCCGGCGTACGATTTTTCGATCAAACAGAGACCGACGTTTTGCTTGCGACATATTTCTCCCGCAACACGCGTCGCGTTAAAACAGTTGTCCTGCACGTAGCAACAGGTGCTCCAGTATCGGCCCAAGAGCGAGCACGGGAAAGAAGGTCAGCGCGCCCACGATGACAATGACGCCCGTAAGCAGCACGGTAAACAACGGCGTCGTTACGGGGAAGGTTCCAGCGGAGGCAGGTACACTTTTCTTGGCAGCCAGGCTGCCCGCGATCGCCAGCATGGGAATGATCATCAGAAAGCGGCCGGCGAACATCGCTACCGCGAGCGAGTAGTTGTACCAATGAGTGTTGGCATTGAGCCCCGCGAAGGCGGACCCATTGTTGCCCGTGGCTGAAGTGTAGGCGTAGAGGATCTCGCTTAAGCCGTGCGGACCATGATTCGCCAGACTGGAGAGTCCCAGCTGCGGCATGGAGATCGCGACCGCCGAGAAGCCAAGAATCAGCAACGGAAAGATCAGCAGATACAGCATCGCCATCTGCACGTCGTAGGCTTCGATCTTCTTGCCGAGATACTCCGGTGTACGGCCCACCATCAATCCCGCGATGAAGACAGACATAACGACAAAAACAAGTACGCCATAAAGCCCGGCACCCACGCCGCCAAACACCACCTCACCCAGCAGGATATTTGTTAATGGCACCAGGCCACCGAGAGGCGTGAAGCTGTCGTGCATGGCGTTCACAGCGCCGCAGCTGGCGTCGGTGGTCACAGTCGCAAACAGGGCAGAATTGGCGATGCCGAAGCGCACCTCCTTGCCCTCCATGTTGCCGCCCGCCTGTGTCTGCGATACATGTGCGTCCACATTGTGAAACTGCGGGTTGCCGTGTGATTCCGCCCAGAACGTCGTGAAGGTGCCGGCGAACCAAAGCACCACCATGGAGGCGAGCACGGCCCATCCATGTTTCGGCGATCCAACCATTTGCCCCAGCGTTATGCAAAGACCAGCTGGTATCAAAAAGATTGAAAGCATTTGAAGAAAATTGCTCAGGGGTGTTGGATTTTCAAACGGGTGAGCACTGTTCGTATTGAAAAAGCCGCCGCCATTGGTCCCGAGCATCTTGATGGCTTCCTGGGAGGCCACCGGACCTTGCGCAATGGTTTGCGTGGTGACGGTGGACGGCTTGCCATCAGCGCCGGTTACATGCTGCGCTTCCACCAGCTTCACCGTGTCATAGGGCTTAAAGTTTTGCACAACGCCCTGTGACACCAGCGCAAGAGCGAAAACGACGGAGATGGGGAGCAGCACCCAAAGCGTGCCGCGCGTGAGGTCGACCCAGAAGTTGCCGAGTGTTCCCTGTTCGCGCCTCGCAATGCCCCGCACAAATGCTATGGCCAACGCAAGCCCAACAGCGGCGGACCAAAAATTGTGCGTGGCCAGACCGAGCATCTGGGTCAGATAGCTCATGGTCGATTCCGGCACGTAACTTTGCCAGTTTGTGTTCGTGGTGAACGAGATGGCGGTATTAAAGGCCAGGGCGGGTTCAACGCCGGGCAGATGCTGCGGATTCAACGGCAGCCAGCCCTGCAGACGTTCAATGAGGTACGTCAGCAGCAGTGAAGCCGCGCTGAAGATAAGCATGACCAGTGCATATTCACTCCAGCTCATCTCCTGCTCGGCATGGACGCCGGTAAGGCGGTAGAGCAGGCGTTCGCATGGAACAAGCACCGGATCAAGAAATGTTTTGCGGCGTTCAAAGACAGCCGCCATGTACGTGCCCATCGGCTTTGCAAGCAGAAGAACGGCGGCAATGAACAGGCCAATTTGAAGCCAGCCATTCAGAGTCATGATCTACAACCTTCTAGAATTTTTCGGGGCGAAGCAGAGCGAAGACGAGATACACCATCAGCAAAGCCGACAGCACGAGCAACACAATGTCCAGGATCATGGACGGCGCCCCTTCAGGTGCTCGCAACCATAGAGATGGGCTGCGCTCAGGCCAAACAAGAGACCGAGAGAAACCAAGGCGAGGAGATCGAGCATAAACAACCCTCCGGACCGGTGCTTTTCGCGCGTTCAGTGATCGATCACACGATCAAAAGGGGAAAGCAGCGGAAAACACCCGTCACCCCTCAAGCCTATGACTGGGCAACCTAGAAATACTGTAGGAAAAATATAAAGAAGTCGTAAGTTGAGGAGTCCACAACACGCGGCAGGTGGGGTGCCAGCGCTTTTAGACCCTTTCCTGCGTGACGATGTGCAGGTCTACGTGCGGCGACTCGGCCATGAATCGCTGCAGCGCGAAGTAGTACATGTAGGACGGAAGGCCGTGCGTGGCTGATCGTCCAACAATGGCCTGCGTAATGCGTTGCTGCCGCATAAACGTCGCCGTCGTCCGAGCCGTGTCCTTGCCCTGCAGAATCATCACCTGCGCACCGAGATTCACAGCAAATTGCAAGCTGCTTTCGAGCAGTTCCCGGCGCTCTTTTTCGTCGTCCTCCTTCTTGGCCACATGGACGACATACAGCTCCGCTCCTAGGGCTTCGGCCAAGCGAGCTCCCCTGGCGATCAGGTCGCGCGCCTGGGCGTTGGAACTGATGCATACCGCCAGTTTTTCCGCGACGGCCCAGTGAGAGCCCAGGTTTTTGCGCTTAACGTAGTCGTCCAGCGTGCGATCCACCGCGCGCGTCACACGCTGCAGCGCCATCTCGCGCAGCGCAATCAGGTTTCCCCGCCGAAAGAAGTTCGCCAGCGAGCGCTCCACACGTTCTGGGGGATAGATATCGCCGCGACGCATGCGCTTTACAAGAGCTTCCGGCGTCAGATCACTCAGCACAATCTCATCGGCACGATCCAGGACCCAGTCCGGCACCTGCTCGCGTACGACGACACCGGTCAGGGACTGCACCCGCGGCGCCAGGCTCTCCACATGCTGTATGTTGATCGTGCTAATGACGTCGATCCTGTTCTCCAGCAGGAGAAAGACGTCTTCGTAACGCTTTGCGAAACGGCTGCCTTCGATATTGCTGTGGGCCAGCTCATCCACCAATGCGATCTGTGGCGCGCGCGCCAGCACAGCGTTTACGTCCATTTCGCTGAACATGGTCCCCTTGTAGTCTAGGGAGTGCAGCGGCACGGCCTCGAGCTTGCCAGCCTGTTCTGCCGTCCCGGTGCGTCCATGGGTTTCCACGACACCGATGACAACATCTTCTCCTCGTCCCTTGCGGCGAATGCCCTCGCTCAGCATGGAGAACGTCTTGCCCACACCAGGCGCATAGCCGAGAAACACTTTGAGACGGCCGCGTGTGGGCTCCGTTTCTGCGGTCTGCAGCCAGTCCTCCGGCGTTTTGCGCGTTAGCTCCCGTTCCGTTTGCACGTCGTAAGATACTCCTATGAACTCGCGTCGCTTCGCTGCCGTTGCTCAATGGATCGCGGCACTCGGTGCGCTTGCCGGAATAGTGTTTTTCTACCGGCGCTGGGTCCATGTAAATCCCACGACCGTCGCCCTCACGTTGCTTCTTTATATCCTGCTTCTGGCAGCTCGGTGGCGGCTGCAGCATGCGATTGTTGTTTCCCTGATCGCCACCGGGCTTTATAACTACTATTTCCTGCCGCCGGTGGGCACCTTCACCATAGCGGATCCGCAAAACTGGCTGGCGCTTTTTGCCTTCCTTACGACAGGCGTGGTCGGCAGCCGCCTCTCGCAGCGGGTGCGGCGAGAGGCGGCCCAGGCACGGGCGCGTCAACGTGAGGTCGAAGTCCTGTTCAGCCTCAGCCGTGAGTTGCTCCAAACCGACAAGGTCGCGGAACTCGTCAACAGTCTGCCCGGCGTGATTCGGCGCATCATGCGAACCTCCTCCGCCGTGCTTTATCTGCTCGATGGGGACCGGCTGTACTGCGAAGGGCTCCGCCCTTCTTTGAACGTTGAGATACCGCACTTTCGCCAGCTCGCTCTCAGCCTTTCCAGCCCGGAGACCACGCCGGACG
Source organism: uncultured Bryocella sp. (assembly GCA_964236545.1). Lineage (GTDB taxonomy): Bacteria > Acidobacteriota > Terriglobia > Terriglobales > Acidobacteriaceae > Granulicella. The sequence goes on along the minus strand of CAXSCE010000025.1, from coordinate 31,435 downwards.
GCGAAACACGAATTCCCATCAAGGCCGGTGTCCGCCCCAGGGGCATCCTGCTGATGAACCACGTACGGCTTTCGCCCGAAACATACGAGGCCACGGGCGGACTCGTCTCCATTGCACTCGATCGAGCGCAGGCCTTGGAGGACGTTGCGCGCAACGAAGCAAGCAAGGAAAGCGAGCGACTCCGCTCCTTGATCCTGGATTCGATCACCCATGAACTGCGTACGCCGCTGACCGCGATCAAAGGCGCGGCCAGTAGCCTGCTGAATATCCGTGACATACCCGCCGAAGATCAGCACGAGCTTCTGACCATCGTCGATGAAGAGGCTGATCGCCTCAACCGGCTCGTGGGGCAGGCTGTGGAGATGTCACAGATTGAAACGCGGGAGGTGCACATGAACGTCAGACCGGTTGCACTGACGGATCTGGTGCAGCAGGCCCAGGAGAACTGCGCCTGGGTGAAAAACGCTCATTCCGTGGAGTTGACCTTTCCGTCGCTGCCGAAGGTACTCGCCGATCACCGCATGATCGAACAGGTTTTATGCAATCTGCTGGAGAACGCTGCAAAATATTCGCAACCTGGATCGCCCATCTTCGTGTCAGCAGAGCAGAAAGATGGATTCGTCCTCACCAGTGTGGCCGATCGAGGCATCGGGATTGATCCTTCAGAGCAGTCGCTGATCTTCGACAGACTCTACCGTTCACGACTGCAGAACAGCAGTGCGCCGGGAACAGGGATGGGACTCGCGATCAGCAGGGCGATCATGGACTCACACCGTGGAACACTGACCGTTACCAGTCAGCCGAACCACGGTTCTGTGTTCACCTTCGGCCTGCCAGTCGCCTGAGACCCGCCGCTTGACAGGAACGGCCTAGGAACAGCTCAGTAATTCAGGCGAACCGTTTGGATCATGTACGGCGTGACCGGCACCTTGACCACGGAACCGGCGGTTGCAGCAGCCACGGGCACGACCTGGCCTTCAGCCTGCGCTACTGGCTGTTCCATGAGGTTCACCACCTCCGCGCTTTTCACCCCGGAAGGTACGGTGAGGGTTACGTCTCCGCCCTTCCCGGCCCACTCATAGAAACGAGCAATCAGGGCGTGGCCATCCTCGGCCTTCTTCAAGGCCGTCAGCACCACATGGGATTCCGCCACGCCGGCAAACGAATGAGAGGATGGCAGAGTTCCCTCGTGATCGGCTACCTGCATGGTGTGCAGACCGTAGTTGAACTCATAGCCGCGCTGCATGACCTGCGAACTGCCCCAGGAGCCGGCGTGGGGGTACAGCGCATATTCGAATTGCTGGTCGCCACGGTCGGCATCAGGATCAGGAGAGACGGGCGAACGCAGTAGGGTGAGTCGCAGCAGATTTCCCACAGCATCGTAGCCGTACTTCGAGTTGTTCAGCACCGCGAAGCCGTGCTGACCGTCACCCTCATCGGCCCAGCGCATCGCCGGCACCTCGAAACGGGCCTTCTCGAAACTGTTGTTCCGCGTTGTTGGCCGGTCAATGGTTCCATACGGAATCTCAAAGGTAGCCTTCGTGCTTGTTGCTGCGAGAGGAAACGCGGCCTTCAACAAAACATGTGTCTCATGCCAGCCTATGTCGTTCTTCACCACGACTTCGTCGGCACCGCGATAGAGGATTACGTCCTGCGAAAAGGTTGAATGGCTCCATGTGCGCTTGATGCGGATCACACTGCGAAGGGGGCCGTTTTCCACCATCTGTACGGAGTCAACTTCATGGATGCGCGTCGGCGGAACGTCCAGGGTGCCGGGATCGATGTTCCATGCGTCATATTCTTTCGGCTTATCCGTGAAGGCCTCAAGTTCATTACCGCAGGCGTTGCTTGCAAGCGATTCAAAGCCGCTGCGCTTGTCCAGCAGTGACGTGATGCAGCCTGTTTTCGGATCAACCACCACGCGCAGAGCCGCATTTTCCATGGTGAAATCATGTGCCTTCAGATCGCTCGCGAAGTCCTTGTGTCCGGGGACGGCATGCAGCACCTGGTACCCCATCGAGGGGACAGCGCCGGCCTGTAGCATGACATGAAATGTATGCGTCGCTGCATCCGTCGCGACGATCTGCGAGGGAACGACCTTGCCTGCCTCATCCACCAACGTTAGGCTCTCGGTGGCCTCGGGCATTTGCACCGTGACCTCCGTGAGCCCGCCGCGGGTCCAGCCAAGCGAATTCCACACCATCACGGGCACAGCCGCGTGCTCGTGGCGCTGCTCGGTATGCGTGTTCACATGGGCGGCAACGGTAGTGAGGGCTGCATTTGAGACCTCATCCGTGGCGAACTTCACCTCGTTGTAGTCTTTTTGCGCATCACGGTAGATGACCGCGATACCGGAGCCCGCGGCGAGATCGTGGAACTGGTTGAACAGCACCTTCTTCCAGGCCTCATTCAACTCCGCCTGCGGGTACGTCTGTCCGTCCAGCCATGCCAGCGACGCATACTTCTCCGCATTCAGCGTCCACTCTTCGGCGTCGCGCATGTTGCGTTTGTGCGTGGCCTGTGTGGTGTAGACCCCACGGTGGTACTCCAGATATAGCTCATCGTTCCAGGTCGGCACGCTCACCTGTCCCGCGCCGGGTGCGGGTAGATCAGTGCCGCCCTTGCCGAGACTGGCATAGTTCCACACCGGTGAAGTCGCAGCCAGTTCTCCTCCCACCTTTTGTAGATAGGGCAGCGCTGTACCGAACTGTTCGGTGGGCACCACCTGCTTGGGGTCCATCCAGTGCAGCCCCTGGTCCAGCATGGTGCGCGTCGGGCCGCCACCGTGGTCGCCCACGCCGTAGAGATCAAGCATGCTCGTCAGCCCCGGAGCATACTTGCGTGCCGTGGCCATATCGGCGGCTAGGCGTACCGGATTCAGGTTGTTGTTGGCGTAGTCATGCGGGAAGTACGTCAGGATCTTGCTGCCATCCGGCGCCTGCCACCAGAACAGCTTCAGCGGCAGGATGTTGGTATCGTTCCACTCCATCTTCTGCGTGACAAAGTAGTCGATCCCGGAGCGCTTGTAGATCTGCGGCAGCTGCCAGTTGTAGCCGAACGAGTCCGGGTTCCAGCCGACCTTTGCCGTCGTTCCGTAGAGCTTCTGGAACTCTGCCTGACCCACCAGCAATTGCCGCACCTGCGACTCGCCGTCGGGCAGGTTCAGATCAGGCTCCACCCACATGCCGCCGACCAGCTCCCACCGGCCTGCCTTCACATCCGCCGCGATCTGCGCATTCAGCTCCGGGTATTTGTCCGCCATCCAGTCGCTGTAGGCCGCTGCTGATTGCGTGTACGTGTAGGTCGGGTATTCGCTCAAGAGCTGGGCCGCCGTGCCAAAGGTGCGTCGCGTCGCATCCACGGCATCCGTCCACGGCCATAACCACGCGGCGTCAATGTGCGAGTTTCCGGTGAGGTTATAGTTCAGGCTTTTGATCAACGGATCGAGTGTGGCCAGCCTGGCCTGCGCCGCTCGCAGAGAAGCATCGAAGCGCGGCTGGTCACTTGTTTCAAGCGCATGGAGATCCACCGCCGCAAAGGCGTCATTCAGCACGCCGGCTTTGCCCGCGTCGCCAGGTGCCAGGGAAGGCAGCAGATAGGTCGTGGACGCCAGTTCCTGCTCGAGATCCAGTGGACTGGGCCGGGACGGATCAAAGCTCACCGCCATATTCGCGCCGCGAAAACGCTTCTCGTTGAGCGTAGGCAGCAACTTAACCGCCACCAGGATGTGATCGCCAGGCTTTGCGTTGTGGAAAAGGGTGATCTGCTCCAGATCATCGCCCAACGCGACACGCCGGCCGTTGAAATACACGATCTGCGTTAGAGATCCCTTTGCGTCCGCGTTGAAGCGAAAGCCGATGTCGGCGCCGGCCAGACTATAGCCTTCCAGATGCGGCGGCACCACGATCTCCCGCCGGAACCACACAGCCCCTTTGCCTTCGACGGCGGGTGCGCTCGCCGTGCTCCAGGCGGTGTCATCCAGGGTCGGCAACTCACCGTGAGGCAGATCGCCCACGTGTACGCGCCAGGGACCGTCCGGCAGGATGGAAAGCGCTTGCAGCCGTTCCAGCGTGGTGCGCTGTGCTGCCGGCAGGTCCGCAGGAGCCTGCACTTTTCCGCCTTGCGCCCAAACCGTTCCCCAGGCACCAACGCCCAACCACCCCACCGTACAAAAAAGCCTGTGCCTTGCTCCCATCAATCCCCTGCTCTCCGAAAAGCTGCCTTGCCCGCCTCAGCTGGTCGTCTCGGGGGCCTGTGCCGCAATACGTGCAGTGTATCGACAAATGAGCCGTAAATCGATCAGATACACTCGAGGCGATCACCTCTGCGATAAGCTGCTGCTAAACATTCCCGTGCTCGCGCCCTCCCCGGCCCGGCACACGATCCCCTTCAGGAGTTTCGATGGCCGTCGCTGGTGTGCCAGAGGTGAAGCCGGCTGTGGCCGGGACAGAAGGGCAAACGTACACGGTCGCCCTGATCCTAATGGTCTCCCTGTACTTCGGCATCGGGTTCATCACCGCGATGAACGACGTGCTGGTGCCTCACTTCAAGGATCTGTTTCACCTGTCCAACTTTCGCGCATTGCTGGTGCAGTTTGCGTTTTTCGGGGCCTATTTTCTGTTGTCGCTGCCGTCCGGGTGGATCGTCGGGCGCATCGGGTATAAGTCGGGCATCTCCGTTGCCCTGGCGGTGATGGGCTGCGGTCTGCTGCTGTTTCTGCCCGCCTCGGTGCTGATCACCTATCCGCTGTTTCTGCTGGCACTGTTTATTGTCGGCTGCGGTCTCGCGTTGCTGCAGGTGGCGATCAATCCCTACCTGGGCGCGCTGGGATCCCCGGAAACGGCGGCCTCGCGCTTAAATCTCGCCGGCTTTTTCAATTCGCTGGCCGGCACAATCGCTCCCAAGATCGGTGCGGTCTTCATCTTTGTGGCCGCGGGGGCGAGCACGGCGGCCCTGGCCCGCTCCGTCCGGGCACCATATCTTGTTCTGGCGGTGCTGGCCTTTGGCATGGCGCTTCTTACGCGCTGGGTACATCTGCCGACGGTGCTGGCTGCAGGTCCTGGTGACTCCCAAAAGACCAGCGAGGCCGACCATGCGGGCGAAAGCGCCTGGAGCTTCCGGCAGCTGCGCTTTGGCGCCGTGGGCATCTTCACCTACGTCGGTGCGGAGGTGGCCATTGGCAGCCTGCTGATCAACTACCTCGGGCAGCCGGCGATGGGCGGCATGAGCCACAGCCAGGCCGCGCACTATGTGTCGCTGTACTGGGGCGGCGCGATGGTGGCGCGGCTGATCGGCTTCTTTGCCCTGCGCCGGGTAAGCCAGGCGCACGCCCTGACGTTTGTGTCCGTGCTGGCAGTCTGTTTCATCACGACGGCCATCCTGGGGCACGGGCCCATCGCGTTATGGGCCCTGGTTTCGTGCGGCTTATTCAATTCGGTGATGTGGCCCTGCATCTTTCCCATGTCGACCCAGGGGCTGGGACGGCTCACCAGCCAGGCCTCGGGGCTGCTGGTGACCATGGTCGTCGGCGGCGCGGTGATTCCGGAGATCCAGGGGCTGCTCGCCGATCGATTCGGATACCAGAAGAGTTTTCTGGTGGTGCTCGCCTGCTACCTGTACATTCTGTTCTTTGCGCTCTACGGGCACCGGCCCACACGGCAGCTGAAACCGGTGCTGGCGCCGGCGGCCATGCTGTAGGGCTCGGTCGCCGCGACTACACCGCGGGCAGACGGCGTCCGTTCAGCACGGTCCCCCGGAGCCAGCCGGCTTCGTCGTAGATGTTGAAGTTCGCGGGCGACCCCACCGTGCATTCGATGTCGCTGACCACCCCGAGCATGGCCGCGGGATTGTGCGAGCACAGGCGGACGGCGGTCGAAAGAGGCACGCCGGTCATTTCGCGGAGGTTGGCAACGGCGCGGTCCAGCGTGAGCACGCTGCCCGCCAATACCCCGCCCGACATGCACACGCCGTCTTTTACTTCCACTACGAGTTCGCCGAGCATGAAGGTGCCGTCCCCCATACCGGCCGCGGACATCCCATCGGTGATCAGGATGGCGCGCTCTGCGCCCTTGCTGCGGAACCACAGCCGCACCAGCGCGGGATGCACATGGACACCATCCACAATGGCCTCGGCGAAAAGGTCTTCGCGATCCAGCACGGTACCGGCGATGCCGGGTTCACGGTGGTCCAGCGCACGCATGGCGTTGAAGGTGTGCGTCGCGCTGACCGCGCCCGCCGCGATGGCTGCTTCGGTTTCGGCGGCGGTGGCATTGCTGTGGCCGAGGCTGACGCGCACGCCCGTGGCCACGGCATGCGCAATCAGGTCCAGCGCGCCCGGCATCTCCGGCGCGATTGTTAGCAGGCGGATGTGGCCGGTGGCAGCCTGTTGAAAGCGGTCGAACAGCTCGATAGACGGCGGTTGTAGCTGCCCCAGCGGATGGGCGCCACGCTTGGCGGGGCAGAGAAACGGGCCTTCCAGATTAATTCCGAGGGGCTTTGCAGAGTCGGGCGGCGTTTGGCCGTTGATCTTCGCCGCCAGGGTTTCCAGGGCGTGCAGCGTGGTGTCAAGGGGGCCGGTAATGGTGGTGGGAAGGTAGAAGGCGACGCCTTTGGTGGCCAAAAAGCGTCCGGCCGCATCGATCTCCGCAGCGTTTGCGTGCATGAAGTCGTGGCAGACGGCGCCATGGACGTGGATGTCAAAAAAAGCCGGCAGCAGGATCTCTTCAGACCCATTCGGCGGACCGGGCTCCACACTGAGAAGACAACCGTCCTCCAGCGTCAATACGGGGTAGTCGACCGAGCCGGTAAAGGTGTGCAGCCGCCGTGCCTGGAGCGTTTCGACCATTAGCAGACCTCTGCACGTGATGTCGAGCCCGCGGGCTGACTGGCTTCGCTCAGGATCGCGATCATCGCCGCGATGCGAGCCTCCAGGGTACCGGGCGAGGCCAGGTTCCCCGCGCCGACACCAGTGGAGCGCAGGGAGGCATGGAAGTGGTGACTCCCTGTCCGGTGCACGATCCCCGCGGCATTTTCCAGGGTGAGACCGCCGCCGACGGCGATCTCGATCCGCGTTCCTGCCCGCGCGACGAGACGGGCCAGTGCGGATGCACCCGCGAGCACGTCGTCTGCGCCCCCGGAGGTGAGCAGACGGGCGCAGCCGGTAGCGATCACATCCTCCAACGCCTCGTCGAGATCGGGTGTCGTATCGAAGGCGCGGTGAAAGGTGACCGGCAGATCCCCGGCCAACTCTACCAGAGCGCGGGTGTGCTCGCGGTCCACGCGCCGGTCGTCCCCAAGCAGGCCAAGTACAAATCCCGCCGCACCCGCGCGCCGAGCCTCACCCATGGCCTGGGCAATGGCGGCGAACACCTCTGGGGAATAACAAAAGGTGGCCGCGGTGGGACGCAACAGGACGTGCACGGGCAGCCCGCTGGACGCGACAGCCGCCTCAACGAGGCTGGGCGGCGGCGTTAGTCCACCCACGGCGAGGTCCGTACACAGCTCAATACGGTGGGCGCCGCCGGCGCGGGCTGCCCCGGCGGCGTGGTGGGTTTCTGCGCAGAGTTCAAAAATAAACGGGATAAACGGATCGCTCAAAATTTCAATTCCCGGAGATCGAGGTAGGGGCAGATGTGGTGGGCGGCTCGGTTCCCGTCCACGTAAGTCCCCTCTGATGAAATATACGCAGACGATTGAACGTTTATGCTCGTTGGATCATCCCTTGGAGGCTTTGCGTGACTTTCCTGGCCATTTGGCGCCGCCCTTGTGTTCCGGTACGGCTGGCAGCCGCTCTTTGCCTCCTTCTGAGCGTGCCTGTCCCCGTGATTGCCGCAACGCCCGGCCAGGCCAGTGGACCGATGTTCACTCCCCAGCCGCGCGAGGTGTACCCCGGCGCGCCACAGTCCGTGCGCACGGCCGTGGTACTGGTGCCGGGCGGCGATGCGGAAGACTTCTTCGCGGCAGCTAACCTGGCCGGAGCATTGCGGGAGGACGGTGTGCTGGTCGCGCCCGCGGCCGGGACGGTCGAGCTCACCATACGGCTGCTTCGGGCGGGGGAGCCCGCGGCGCGGAAGCTGCTGCTCGCAAACAAGCTGAGCTTCCAACCGGCGATGCACGAGGAGGGCTATGTCGTGATCTCTCAGCCAGGTTCCGCCGCCGTGATCGGGGAAACCGCGGCAGGGGTGTTTTACGGCGCGCAGACGCTGAAGCAGATGGTCGTGCAGCAGGCCGGAGTGCCCGCGGTCTGGACGGGAACCGTGCGGGACTGGCCGGCGATGCGCTACCGCGGTCTGCACGATGATCTTTCGCGCGGACCCTTCCCGACGCTGGCGTTCCAAAAGCACCAGCTGGAGGTGTTCGCGGCGCACAAGGTTAACCTGTACTCGCCCTACTTTGAGCACACCCTCGCCTACAGCAACGAACCCCTGGCCGCACCACCCGGCAGCGCCCTAACGCGGGCGGAGGCAGAGGAGCTGGCGGCGTACGGGCAGCAGTTACACATCCTGGTAGTGCCGGAGCAGGAGGCCTTTGGACACCTGCATCACGTCCTGCAGTATGAGAAGTATTCGGATTTAGCGGAGACGCCGCACGGGCATGTGCTGGCGCCGGGGCAGGCCGGAACGCAGGCGCTGATCCTTGATTGGTTCACGCAGATTGCGGGGGATTTCCCGGGCCCGTTTTTGCACGTGGGCGCGGACGAGACCTTTGAGCTGGGCACCGGGCGCACGAAAGCCGACGTGGACAAACGCGGCCTGGGGCCGGTGTACGCGGACTTCCTGACGCAGATCCATACGACGCTGACGCCGCTGGGACGCCGGCTGCTGTTCTGGGGCGATGTGGCGGAGACGGACCCTAAAGCGATCGCCGGACTGCCCAAGGACATGATCGCGATTCCCTGGATTTACTGGCACAAGGACAGTTACGACGGCGACATTCTGCCCTTCAAGCAGGCCGGGATGGAGACCTGGGTGGCGCCAGGCGATGCCAACTGGCGCGTGGTGTATCCGCTGGGCAAGACGGCGCTCGATAACATCTCCGGCTTTGTGGAGGCGGGCCAGCGGCTGGGCAGCACGGGGGAGCTGACCGTCGCATGGAACGACGATGGCGAAGGGCTCTTCAACCAGGACTGGTTCGGGATGCTGTTCGGCGCGGCCGCGGGCTGGCAGCCGGGACGCAGCGACGGCGTCGCATACGCAAAAACATTCGGTGAAACGTTCTACGGCGACACCACCGGCCGCATCGACGAGGCGCAGCGCGCCTTGATGGCCGCCGAAGACCTGATGGATGTGACCAACAACGCCTTTTGGCTGGATCCCTGGAGCCCGGAGGGACAGAAGCTGGCGGCCAAGTGGCGAACGAAGATTCCGCAGGCTCGGCTGGAGGCTGAGCACGCCATCGAGCTGATCGAGAACGTGCAAGCGACGGAGCCGGACCTGCGCGAAACGGAGGCGTTGAAAGCGATGGAACTCGGCGCGCGCCGCATCGACTTCACAGGGATGAAGTTCCAGCTCGCCGACGAGATGGCGGCGGCCTATGCCAGGGCCTACGCCCTGCGCGATGACAAGGCGCACGCGGCCGAAGCACAGGACCTGCTGTACTCCATCAGCAGCATGAACGGCCGCTGCCAGGACCTGCGCGACGGCTACTCCATGATCAAAAATCTGTACAAGGATGCCTGGCTGGCGGAGAACCGGCCGTACTGGCTGGATAACGTGCTGGTGCGCTACGACCTGCGCATCGAGCTTTGGCAGCGGCGCGGGGAGGAGTTGAACACGGTGATTGATCGTTGGCAGGCAAACGGCACGATGCCCACCGCAGCGGAGGCCGGCCTACCGGCGCCGCCGGCGGGCAGCTGAGCTGGCATCCATCAGCTGCGCTCCCAGAAGCTCACCATGCGATGGGCAGGTTGGTCGATCCTGGCGGACAAGGGGCGGCGCGAGTCTGGCGCGATCACCATGAAGTAACACTCGGGGGTTGAAATAACAGTAGGTCTCCCCGAGTTGTGATCCAATGGAGGCAAAATGTTCATTTACGAGGCTGCACTGTGAGCGACCGAGCGGGTTCCGAAACCCCGAACCCCGCACCATTCCCCCACTTCATGTTGCGCGAAATTCACGAGCAGCCGGATACGCTGGCGGCCACGCTCGCGCTGTACGTCGATCAACACGGTTTCCGCGAAGGCCGTTGTGCTCCCTTGCGCGCGTGGCTGCGCGGGGCACGCGGGGAGATCGTGGTGGCGGCCAGTGGATCCAGCCGGCATGCGGGCATGATCGCGGAACTGTTGATTGAAGAGAAGAGCGGAATTGCGGTGGACGTGGAGTATGCGAGCGAGTATGTGTACCGCTCGGAACGCTCGCTGCGTAATGCGGCGATGATGGTGATTTCGCAATCGGGCGAAACGGTGGACACGCTGGCGGCGCTGCGCAAGGCGCGGCGGCTGGGGCAGCCGTCGCTGGCAATCACCAATGTGCCGGAGGCGACCATGGCGCGGGAGGCGGACGTCTCGTTTGCGACCGCTGCCGGACGGGAGCGGGCCATTCCGGCGACGAAGAGCTTTACGGCGCAGCTGCTAAACATCGCGCTGCTGGCCCTGCTGGCGGGCGAGACGCGCGGGACGCTTCGTGAGGAGGAACTCGCGGCTGAGTTGGCCGCCCTGCGGGCGCTGCCCGGATCGGTTGAGCGGCAGCTGCCGGGCTGGGTCGAGACCATGGAAGCGATCGCGGCGAATTACAGCGGCATCCAGAGCTTTCTTTTTGTGGGCCGCGATGTGCACTACCCCGCGGCGCGCGAGGGGGCGTTAAAGCTGAAGGAGAGCGCCTACCTCCATGCGGAGGGCTACCCCAGCGGCGAGTTGAAGCATGGGCCTAATGCGCTGGTGAGCGAAGGAACACCGCTGGTGATGATCACCACGGTGGATCGCTCCGATGCGGGCTCGGTGGAGCGCTACGACAAGGTGCTGGCACTGATGCGGGACATGCACGCACAGGGCGCAAACATCCTGGCCGTTGCCAACACGGGCGACGCGGCCGTCGCGGCACTGGCCACCCACATGGTCGGCGTGGAGCCCACGAACGAAGCGCTGCTGGCCATCAGCGAGATCATCCCCTTGCAGCTGTTTGCCTATTTCATGGCCGTCGGTAATGGCATTGATGTGGACCACCCGCGAAACCTCAGCAAAGCCGTGCTGGCAGAGTAGGAACCATGGCGTATTATCTGGCGCTCGACGCCGGCGGGACAAAGACTGATTATGTGCTGGCCGATGAAAGCCGGGTGCTGGCTCGCGTGCGCTCCGGCACGATCAAACGCCTGCGCACCGATGGCGCCACGGCGCTGGCCAACCTTGAAGCGGCGCTGCATGAGTTGACCCAAGGCAGCGGGGTATCGCTGGGCGAGGTGGCGCGCATCTGCATCGGAACCGCGGGTGAGACCGTGCCGCTGGTGACCGATTTCCTGCGCGTGGCCATCCGGGAACGCGTGGGCGGCGACCTGCTGCTGCTGGGCGACGTGGAAATTGCGCTGGACGCGGCATTTCCCGGGCAATCCGGCATCCTGGTACTGGCGGGAACAGGCTCTAACGTGGCGGGGCGCACACCGTCCGGCCAGGTCATCACCGTGGGGGGATGGGGACCGGTGCTGGCGGACCAGGGCTCCGGCCACGGCATCGGCTACTCGGCGCTGCGGGCGGTGAGCCTGGCGCGCGATGAGGAACGGCCCACCGCCCTGCTGGGGGCTGTGCTGGAACATTGGGGGTTGCCGGGGTTTGACGCTTTGGTGGAACACGCGAACCGGACGCCGCACCCTGATTTTTCGCAGTTGACGCCCGTTGTTCTGCGTTGCGCGGCGCAGGGCGACGCCGTCGCGCAGGAGGTTCTGGAGGATCAGGCCGAACAGCTGGCGCATCTGGTACAGGTGCTGATCCGGCGCTTGCGCGCAGCTACCCCCGAGGACAATGCCTTCGTGCCGCAGCTGGCGTTTGCCGGAACCGTCATGGAACGAGCCGCACCGGTGCGGGAAGCCCTGGTGCGCGCCGTGCAGCGGGAGTTTCCCGCGGCGGCAGCGGTCCCCGGCGTGATCGATCCGATTGACGGGGCGCTTTGGCGGGCCCGCGGCGGCCAGGGATTTTGAGGCCGTCCACGTGTTCAGAAGCTGTCGCGCACTCTACAACTGCAGCAACTCCGGCTTGGTCGCCGCGAGCGTGGCAATCAGTTCCCCGAACAGCGTGTTGGCCCAGGCAAACCAGGCCCGCGTGAAGTTCTTTGGATCGTTCTTGTTGTAGCTTTCGTGCATGAAGCCAGTGCCCGCGGTCGAGGCTTGGAGCATGCGCAGCGCGTGCCGGATCTCGTCGTCCGAGGTGCTGGTCAGCGCATAAATTGTCTGCGACATCGGCCAGATCATGTCCCGGCCCACGTGGGGACCGCCGATGCCTTCGCCGGCGGTGCCGCGAAAGAACCAGGGATTGCGCCCGCTCCACACAAAGGCACGGGTGCGGGCGTAGAGCGCGGGGTCGGGTGAACTGCGGAGGTAGGGCAGCCCCAGCAGGCTGGGCACGTTGGCGTCATCCATCAGCACCTGGCTGCCGAAGCCGTCAACCTCAAAGGCCCAGATAGTGCCGCTGGGCGTATTTGCAACGGCATACCGGCGAAGCGCCGTTTCGACCTCGCCCGCAAGAGCGTTCGCCTCGTTTGCGAGGGCGCTGTCGTGAAGGATGCCGTTGGCCATTTCCGCGAGCTGCCGCAACGACGTCACCGCAAAAAGATTGGACGGCACAAGGAACGGAAACAGGCACGCATCATCGGAGGGCCGAAAGCCCGAGGCGATCAGGCCGACAGGGTTAACGGGGTTGCCGAATCCCTTTTCTCCGAGCGTTTCCGTGGGCGAGGCGGCGGTGCGCTGAAAGTGGTAGGGGCCGAGGCCGTTCAGCCGCTGCTGAACGCGCATTGTGGCCACCACCAGCCGCATCGCCTCGCCCCAGCGCGCGTCAAACGGCTGCGTGCCGCCGGTGGCTTTCCAGTAGCCGTGCGCAAGCCGGATAGGGTAGCACAGCGAGTCGAGTTCGTATTTGCGCTCGCCCACGCCCTGCTTCATCTCCGTCGCGTCATGGCGACTCCAGGGCAGGGGCGGCGCGCTGAGGTCGGCCATGAAGGCATTGGCGTAGGGATCGATGAGCAGGCAGCGGGCCTGGCGGCGGATGACGCCTTCCAGCAGCGCGCGCAGGCGGTCGTCCTTCGCAGCGAGTGGAAGATAGGGCCAGACCTGCGCGGAGGAGTCGCGCAGCCACATGGCGGCGATGTCGCCGGTCAGCACGGCGGTGTCGGGTTTGCCTTCAAAGGTGCCTGGCTCGACCGTGGTGTCGAGCGTGTTCGGAAAGCAGTTGACAAACAGCGTGGCCAGCCCGGGGTCGCCGCCGTGGGCGAGGATGCGCGCCTGCGTGGCAGTTAAGAACTGCTCCACAGCGTCGGAACGAAAGCGCCGGTCAGCCGGCGGGGGACGATGGCCACTCGCCACCGGCGAAGGCGCTTCGGACTGCGTGGGAGAAGCGCTTACCGTTGCTGGCAACAGCGTCAAAACGGTAGCGGCACCCGCCTGAGAAAGCAGAGTCCGTCTGGAGATGGGGGGCATCTGGTTGCTCCTCTTGATCATTCTAGGTCCATTCGGTCAAACTGAAGGTGAAGCAAAGGCGCCCATGGCAGGGGGGTGCCGGACTGTAAAGCATTGTCTCTGTGCAGTATCTCTGTTAACGAACGTCTTTCGGAGCTCCCTTTGACCTCTCGCCGCAACTTCCTGCAATCTGCCGGCGCTCTCTGCGCCAGCACCGCTTTCCCCCTCCCCACCTTTGCCATGCCGGAGGGAGCCGCGGCCGCTGATCCGCTGCGCTGGGTCGATCCGCGCATCGGCACCGGGGGCCATGGGCATTGCTTCCCCGGCGCCAGCCTGCCCTTTGCGGCGGTGCAGCTGAGCCCTGACACCTTCAACGATCAGTGGGACTGGTGCTCCGGCTACCACATCTCCGACACCTCCATCATGGGCTTCAGCCACACGCACCTGAGCGGCACAGGCTGCGGCGATCTTATGGATTTTCTGGTGATGGCGGGCACGGGCCCCGTGAAGCTCGTACCTGGACCGCGCTCAAACCCTGATGAAGGCTACCGCTCGCGCTTTTCCCATGCGGATGAGCAGGTCGAACCGGGCTACTACAAGGTCTACCTCCAGGATCCCAAGGTGCACGTCGAACTGACTGTCACCGAACGCACCGGGCTGCACAAATACACCTTTCCGCAAAGCGACGAGGCTTGGCTGATCGTGGATCTCACGCACAGCTATCTCACCAACAACAGCTCATCGGTGTACACGGCCGAATTAAGCCAGCCCGCACCCGATACACTGACCGGCGGCCACACCACGCGGGCATGGGGACATGACCGTCACTGCTACTTCACCATGCAGTTTTCCAAGCAGCCGACAAAAATTGTCCTCTATTCGAATGACAAACCGGTAAGCGATCCGAGCCAGCTGGCGGGCGACAACCTCAAAGCGGTGGTGCATTTCAGCACACAGCCGGGTGAGCCGATTCTGGTGCGCACGGGCATCTCCGCCGTGAGCCCGGAAGGCGCAGCCAAAAACCTGAAAGCGGAGCAGCCGGACTGGAACTTCGAACGCACACGCGCGGCCGCGCAGGACCAGTGGCGGGCGCAGATGGGACGCGTCAAGGTCGAGATCGCCGACCCGCAGCAGAAGCGCATCTTCTACACCGCGCTCTACCATATGTCGCTGGGGCCGCAGCTGTTTGACGACGTGGACGGCAAGTACCGCGGCATGGACGCGGAAGTGCATACGCTGCCCGCCGGCCAGCATAACTACACGACCTTCTCGCTTTGGGATACCTTCCGTGCGGCACATCCGGCGTACACGCTGATTCAGACCGAGCGTGTGCCGGATTTCGCTAACACCCTGATCCGTATGGCGGAGCAGAGCGAAGAGGGCATGCCCGTATGGCCTCTGCAGGGCACCGAAACAGGCACGATGACGGGGTACCACTCGGCCAGCGTGATCGCGGAGGCCATCAACAAAGGCTTCCCTGGCGTCGATCCGCAGGCGGCGTACCACGTGATGGCCGAACGCGCGTTGGTGGAAAACTTCCAAGGACTGGGCTACTACCGCGAGCTGGGATACATTCCCTGCGATCGCGAGGGCGAGTCGGTTTCCAAGAGCTTTGAGTACTGCTATGGCGACTGGTCCGTCGCGCATGTGGCCAAGAAGCTGGGCAAAGCGGACGAAGCAGTGATGCTGCAGACCCGCTCGAAGAACTACCGCCACTTCTTCAATCCGGCGACGCAGTTCATGGAGCCGAAGCTGGAGAACGGCAACTGGGCCACGCCCTTCGATGCCAACGAAATGGGGCATAGCAGGCACTGGCGCGACTACACGGAATCCAATGCCTGGCAAGCCAGCTTTGCCATTCAACATGATCCGGCCGGGCTCATCGCGCTGTATGGCGGAAATGAGGCATTCATAAAGCGGCTCGATCTGCTGTTCGTAACGCCGATCGTCCTGCCGCCCGATGCGCCACCGGATATCTCCGGCATGGTGGGCCAGTACGCGCATGGCAATGAGCCTTCACATCACATCGCCTATCTGTATGTCTACGCCGGCGCGCCGTACAAGACGCAAGCGCGTGTGCGCATGCTAATCGATACGATGTACCATGACGCGCCGGACGGCATGGCGGGCAATGAGGATGTGGGCCAGATGTCGGCCTGGCTGCTGATGTCTGCGCTGGGCTTCTACCCCGTGGACCCGGTAAGCGGAATCTATGTGCTGGGTTCGCCGCTGGTGGAGCGGGCGGCCGTGCAGGTGGGCGGCGGCAAGGTGCTGGACATTGAGGTAAAGCGGCGCGATCCGAAAGATGCCTATGTGCAGAGCTTCACCCTCAACGGCGAGCGGCAGCAAAAGGCGTGGTTCCGCCATGCCGACGTTGCGAACGGCGGACGCATGGTGCTCGAAATGGGACCGCAACCGAACACAACGTTCGGCACCGCGCAGGAGCACCTGCCGCCTTCACTCAGCCTGTAACATCCAACATTCTCACGCAACAGAGGGGCTCTCCGCGGAGAGCCCCTCTGTTGCGTCTTGAGGCTATCCCGAGGGCAGACGCAATCTGGACCGTTTGCCATGGCGTCGTGAATGTCACTTGTCAAAGAACGTCATGCGGGCTACCTTGTAGTCATTAAGACATAAGTTTGATCACTCAAGCCTCTTTCGCATAAGTGCCGGCGAAGCTCGGGTGATCGCGCCCATTGTGGTGCGTCAGGAGCAATCATGTTCAATGGACGAGCAAGTCGCCTGCGTGCATTAGCCTCGGTTACGCTTTGCTGTTCCCTGTCCGCGGGGAAAATGCAGGGGCAGACCATTACCGCGACGATCAATGGTCTGGTGACGGATGCATCCGGGGCCGTGTTGCCAAACGCAACCGTAACGGCGAAAAATGTGGCCACCGGGGTAACCACAACCGCCACCGCAAACGCAGCCGGCGAGTACTCGATTCGCTTTCTGCAGATCGGACAGTACACCGTCACGGTGACGAACGCGGGCTTTCAGACCTTTGTCTCCCCTGTGTTCACACTCGAGGTCAACCAGATCGCCAAAGTCGATGCGCCGTTGAAGGTGGGCACCGGCACGGAGACGGTGACGGTCAACAGCGAGGTGCAGCCGATTCTTGACACGGAAAACGCCACCGTGTCGAGCACGTTCACCGCAAATACCATCCAGAATCTGCCTTTGAACGGACGAAATTTTTCCTCCGTCACTGAGTTTCTACCGGGCGCTGTCGCCTCGCAGCCCACCGGCTTCTCAGGACAGAATGGCATCGAGCGCGATACCGGGGCGAGCGGGCAGGTATCGGTCAACGGCAATCGCAGCCAGAGCAACAACTACCTGCTTGACGGCGTCGAGATCAACGAGACGATCAACAACGTCATCGGCGTAAACCCCAGCCCCGATGCCATTGAGAACCTCACCGTCATCAGCACGAATGCGCCCGCCGAATACGGCAACGTGAACGGCGGCGACGTGATCACCGTTCTCAAGAACGGGACCAATCACCTCCATGGCTCGGCCTTCGGCTTTCTCGAAAATTACAACCTCGACGCCAACACGTGGGCTAATAAGTTCAGTGGGACGCCTCGTCAGCCTTTCACGCAGACCATCTTTGGCGGTACGATCGGTGGCCCGATTAAACGGGACAAGCTGTTCTTTTTCCTCGACTACGAAGGAGCCCGCTACCACCGTGGTGGCGTCCAAACCGCGAGTGTCATTCCTGCGGCATTCCGTACCGGCGACTTCTCGATGTTTCTTAATCGCACCCCGGCTGTGCAGCTGACTCACTACGTCGCCGGGCAGGGTCTGGTTCCCTATGCAAACAACCAAGTGCCGGTCACCAATCCTGTGGCGATCTACCTGTTTGCGCATCCGGAACTCTATCCACTGCCGAATCAGCAGCCTCGCGATGGGATCGCGCAAAGTAACTACGTGGGCGCTTTTCGGCAGACGGAGCGCAACGACCAGGGTGACGTGAAAATCGATTGGCACGCCAGCGCGCGTGACAACATAAGCGCCCGCTACACGCAAAGCGATGCCTCCGACGCGCAGGTGCAGGCGCCCCTGCTGATTTCATTTCCCACGGGCAATCAGTATCCCTTCAAAGGCGTTGCGATCAATGAGGTCCACACCTTTTCGTCCTCGATCATCAATGAGTTCCGCGCCGGCTGGTCGCGCGTGCGCTGGACGCAGGGTCTGCCGGTTGACTACACCGGCGCCTTCGGCAACAACGGCAACAGTCTGCTGGGAATCAACTACGCGCAACCGCTGGCCGGGTTCACCGAACAGGACTTCAGTGCGAGCAATGGCTTCAGCCAGACTTACCTGACGGACGTTGGCACGACCGGTCTAGCGAGCAGCCTCATCGACAACATCTTCACCTACGGCGACGACCTCACCTTCCAGCTGCAGAAGCACACGATCCGAGCCGGCGTGCTCATCCTGCGCTACCAGCAAAACAATTTCTATCCTGGTAATCAGGGTGTCCAGGGTCTGGAGACCTACAGCGGGCTCTTCACCGGGTCCACAATTTCCGACTTCGATGCCGATCAGGTCTCCGCCTCGGGTGTGTCCGCCAACACCGGCCGCACAGGGCAGCGGCAATACCGTGATGCCGGCTTCGTGCAGGATGATTGGAAGGCCTCAGACAAGGTAACGATCAATCTTGGTCTGCGCTATGAGTACGATCAGCCAATCTACGAGGTGCATGACAAGGAAGCCAATGTGGACCTTGCCAACGGACAGTATTACTTTGCCGGCACCGCGCAGGCGGCGCAGGTCTACTACGACAGCCACGCGCTCTACAACCCGGTCTACACCAACTTCCAGCCGCGACTCGGTTTTGCGTACCAGCCCACGCAGCGGTTTGTCATGCGCGGCGGCTATGGCATCACGAACTTCCTGGAAGGTACGGGAGCCAATCTGCGGTTGAACTTCAACCCGCCATTCCAGCCCTCGTACAGCTACCAGGCGGTTGGCCCCTCGGCCACCAGCCCCGGCACACCCTTAACTGCGCAGAACGGTCTTCCCGCGAACTTCACCGCGGCCGCTTCAAGCAACACCCTGCGCGCCTGGCAGCAGTACCTGAAGCCCGCGTTCCTTCAGGAGTTCAACTTCGGCACGGAGTATGAGGTAGACAACAAGACCTCCGCCTCCATCACCTATGTCGGAGAAACCGGCAACCATCTCATCGACGCGCGCGCTGCCAACCAGCTGACGCTGGCGCAGGGCGCAGATCTAGCCGCTCGGGGATTGGCCAACAACTCTCCAAACATCCCAGCTGCAGACGTCGCTCCCTACGCGAATCTTGTCGGCCAGCAGGGGTCCATTGTGGAAACGGAATCGGAGTCCGTCTCCAACTACAACGCGGCGCAGCTGACCCTGCGTCATCGGCAGAGTGCAGGGCTTGAGTATCAGATCAATTACACCTATTCCAAGGCCCTCACCAACAACCCCGGCTTCTTCGGCAGTAACGGCATCAACGGCGCCAACGCGTACTGGCAGGATGCCTACAACGGCAGCGCGGATTATGGTCCGGCCGGCAACGACACACGGCACAACCTGAGCGCCTTCGGCGTGTATGAGCTGCCCTTCGGCCGGGGCCGTCTCTATGGCAGCCACATGAACCGGGCGCTCGA
The DNA here is from genome assembly GCA_964236545.1 of uncultured Bryocella sp. Classification (GTDB taxonomy): domain Bacteria; phylum Acidobacteriota; class Terriglobia; order Terriglobales; family Acidobacteriaceae; genus Granulicella. The sequence continues at coordinate 12,206 of CAXSCE010000025.1, read as the reverse complement.
CGAGGCCGCGGGTGGATGGAAGATCACCGGTTCCGCCATTGCCTACTCCGGCTTTCCTGTAACCATCAGTGGACCGGATACGACCTCCACGGAGAACCGGGCACAGCGGGCCAATCATTACTCCACGCTGCACATACAAAACCGCACGTTGAACAATTGGTTCGGCACAGGCCCAAGTGTGGTGGAAAATGTCACGACGAGCACCACCAACCCCACCACCGGCGCTGTAACGACGACCACTGTGAATGAGTGCCAACAAGCGAACGCAGCGGCTTACGGCTGCGCGTACGGGCCCACCGTGGGCAATGAGTTCGGCACGGCCCGCGTCGGTTCCGAACGCGCGCCCGGTTTTGAGCAGATTGACTTTTCCGCGGGCAAGCAGTTCGACATCGTGGAAGGGCAGAACGTGGAGTTCCGCACTGATCTGTTCAATGCCTTCAACATCGCCAGCTACAACAACCCAGATCGCGGCGTCACCGATTCCAACTTCGGCCAGATCAGCAGCACCCGTTCAGGGCAGCGCCAAATCCAGTTCTCGCTGCACTATAACTTTTAAGCAACCTCTATCAAAAAACAAAGGAAGAGCCGGAGGAACTCAACCTCCGGCTCTTCCTTTTCGTCTAAACCATCGAGGATCACTCTGTTGAAGCTTTTGCCTTTTCTCGCTCTTGCCTGCGCCGCATCCCTGCCCCTGAGCTCGCTCGCGCAATCCAAGGCACTTTTCTACATGACGGGCAACGCCGAATCGGTACACAGCTTTGAGGCGCACAGGGACAAGATCGATATGCTGGCACCTACCTGGTACTCCGTCGATGCGGATGGCCTTGTTGCCGGCGGCCCGAACAAGCAGATCATGCGGGAGGCCAAAGCCGCGCACATCTCCGTTTTTCCCCTCGTGGCCCTGTTCGATAAGGCCGCCATTCACAAGCTCTTTGCGAATGCGAAGGCCCAGGAGGAGATGAACGCAGCGCTCGTGCGCGAATGCAAAGAGAACGGCTACACCGGCATTCAATTTGATCTCGAAGACATCATGTGGACGGACCGCGACGCGCTTTCCGCACTGATCAAGCAGTCTGCGGCGGCGCTCCACGCAAACGGCCTACAGGTGCAAATTGCTGTCGTGCCCGGCGCGCCCGGGCATCCCGGAAACAGCGCCTTCGCCAAGTGGATCTTCGAGGACTGGCGCGGTGCCTACGATTTGAAGACGCTGGGCGACGCCGTCGATCTGCTCTGCCTGATGACCTATGACCAGCACACGCGCTGGACCGTGCCGGGGCCAGTCGCCGGTTGGCAATGGACGACGGACAACCTGGCCTACGCCTTGAAATCCGTCCCTAAGGACAAGCTTTCTCTCGGAATCGCACTCTATGGCTACCATTGGTTCACCGGCGATCCAGGCCTGGGCAAAGCAGAGCAAAAGCCCAATCCCTCGGCCGACTATATCTCCGGATCGAACGCTATCTTTTTGCGCGACACCTACGGGAGCCAGACGCAATGGGATCCGGTGGACCACACGGCTTTCCTATGGTTCTACCGCGACCAGATGCGCGAGTGGATCTTCTACACCGACCAGCACACCTTCACGGATCGCTATGACCTGGTTAAGGAAAACGGACTCCAGGGCTTCTGCTCCTGGGTGCTGGGTGAAGAAGATCCGGCTATTTGGAACGTGCTGCCATCTCACCGCTAGAGCACATCTGGCACCGCGGAATGGCAAAATGCGTCTTGCCACTTTGGCCTTTAATGCACGCACTTCGCCGCTGTTCCACCATCGTGGCGAAAGCACACTTGCCCCGCGATCCAACGTACGAGCGACGGCCGGAGTCTTAAGGGTAACGCGATTTCAGGGGGAACCATGGGCTTCATCACACCGAACGAGTACGACGACCTTCGCTCGCTCTATATCGGGCAACTGCAATACCTGTTGTCGACGGAAAACCAGACCGTGAAGGGTTTGGAGACCATGATGGCGCACACACAAGATACGCAGCTGAAGCAGGCCTTCCAGTCGCACAGGCAGGAGACAGTGGTGCAGGCCGAGCGCCTGAAGCTCATGCTGAAGGAACTGCTCTCCGACGATGACGAGAAAAAGGATCCGATCGCCACGGCCTTAATTAGTTCCGGGGCCAACATCGCGCGTGAATCCAGCGAAGGGCCGGTACGTGATGCGGGTCTGCTGGCAACCGCGCAGAAGATTGAGCACTACGAGATTGCTTCCTACGGATCAGCGCGGTCCTGGGCCGCTCTGCTTGGTCTGGCGGAACATGCCAGACTTTTGGAGAAGACGCTAGGGGAAGAGAAGCACGCCGATCACCTGCTTTCGGCGATCTCGGACCGGGAAAACGCCGTCGCCGCCCAGGCCTGATGGCAAACGGCCTGCATGTAGCTGTGTAGCTCGCGATTATTTAGAACCAGGCGAAGCCGCTGGGGATTCGACCCACCCCAGTGGCTAAACGCCGATTCGTGTAGACACCGGTTTTCACCTGCAAGATAACTGAGGCAATGACTACCATTGTCTACGGACTTACTCCCACTGCAACGGGCGTAACGACATCTAGCCCAGCCTTTCTGGCTTATGAGCCGTCCCGTCATAGTTGCTTGTCGTTTTGAACGGCTCGAATTTGCCGGTAAGAGCAGCCGAGCGCGTACGGTCCAGTAGAGCGGTCAACTCTCCAGCGGAATAGGACTTGAAGGTGCGGACTGCCTCAAAGGCCTGGTCAAGAATGGCCTGGCTCTCGATGCCTGTGATCTGCACAGAGATGGGCATGTTGAGGCAGTAGTGCAGGCACTCGATTGGCGTGGCCGTATTGCTCGCAAGAATGTGCGGGTCGCCAAAGGCCTTCATGCCAAGGGATGCGATGCCCTCGCGATTGAGGACCGGCAAGACCTCGTTGCCGAAGCTGCGGAAGTGCGCATCCATCACGTTGATCGGCATCTGCACGGCATCGAAGTGGAAGTGGTTGGCGCGCGCAATCTCCAGCATGCGCAGATGCACGTAGGGATCCTTGTGCCCCGTAAATCCGATGAAGCGAACCTTGCCCGCCTTCTTCGCTTCAAGCACGGCCTCCATCGCACCACCCTCGGCGAAGACGCGGTCGGGATCTTCGAGACGAATGATCTCGTGAAATTGAATCAGATCGATGTGATCCACATGGAGCCGCCGCAGCGACTCCTCGATCTGCTGCGCGGCTAACGCTTTGGTGCGGCCATCGGTCTTGGTCATCACAAGAACGCGGTTGCGGTACCCGCCACTCAGAGCCTTGCCCATGCGGACCTCGCTCTCGCCATTGTTATAGCTCCAGGAGTTGTCGAAAAAGTTGATACCCCGATCGATGGCCTGGCGAATCAGCTGAATCGAATCCTGCTCAGAGAGCGACGCCTTGCCGATATGGTAGCCACCCAATCCAATCACGGAGACGCGCTCTCCGGTGCTGCCGAAGGAGCGATCGCTCATCTCGGAGGTGTTGTGCTTCTCTTCGCCCCGCAGCATCGGAGTTAGGAGCTGCTGAGTTGCCGCCATGCCCGCCGCAGTGGTTGCACTCCTAAGGAAATCTCGTCGGTCCATCCTGTTCACCTCGTGTTCTTTCCCGAATCTCACTCCAAGCAAGCTGCTTCCCCGCATTCTAAATTGATACCGGCTGACCGAGACGTACTTCCAAGTACCGTGAATGCTACGGTAAAAACGAACCGGAGATGAACAGCCGCCTGGCCCAATGTGCGCGAAATGGAACTCACCTGTAGTCCTCTGCGAGGAGCTTCCACATGCTGCCCGAAGCAGACGTTGCATGTTGTTTGATGAGCTTTGCGTTGACGCGCGACAGGCCGTGCAGGGCCTCCTCGAAAATTCTGGCGCGAAGCAATCCTTCGTAGGTAGCCGCATCCTGAACCGCGTTTCGCCCAGTCCAGTTCCTTTTTTTGGAGAGGCTCTTCAAGTAGGCGATCAGGATACCTGTCCTGCCCCGTGCGATTGTCTGTTGATACTGCCGCCCGAGCTCCGTAAAGCGACCGGCATCGCGTGTGACCGCACGATAGAGCGCCAGCTCCTCCTTTGAGAGCAGGTGTCCCAGATACTCCTTGCCTGCCTCGAACAGGCCCTGCTCTGTTGCCTTCGAAAACCAGCCGAATCGCTGGCTAAGAGCGCTCTCCGATGGAATCTCACCTGCCAAAATATTTTCGGTACAGGCGCCGATCATAACCTTGCTGAAGAGTTCATCTTTGTCCGAGAAGTGGCTGTAGATCGTCTTCACGGATACACCGGCAGAGGTTGCGATAGCGTCCATGGATGCGCCGGCAAAGCCGTCGCGAAAAAAATTCTCCCGAGCCGCCAGAACGATGGCGCGGTCCTTTTCGGCAACCAACTTTGCTTTTGTTGGGCGTTGAGAGACGGGCTTTGTCAGGGGATTGCCTCTCTTCAAGAATAAACAGCCTTGCGGGAATCGACAACGCTCGTTTCCTCCACTAGATTGAACGCACGGGAAACGTTCGTTGTAGTGTGGGACCCGTTCTCGCTGGTTTACAAGGTAGGAGGAGATGAGATGAAGATCGGAATCATTGGAGCCGGCAACATCGGATCCATTCTGGCGCGGCGTTTACAGCAGCTGCAGCACACTGTACTCATAGCGAACTCGCGAGGCGCTGAGACGCTCGCTCGAGTTGCCCGCGAGACTGGAGCTACCCCCGTCTCCGCTGCGGAGGCTGCAAGCGGTGTGGATCTGCTCGTGCTGACCATTCCCGCCAAGAACGTGCCCTCCTTGCCAAGGGATTTGCTCGCCCACCTGCCAGCGACCGCGCCGATCATCGATACAGGAAACTACTACCCGCCGCGCGACGGCCGCATCCGCGAGATCGACGACGGACTGACGGAATCCGAGTGGACCTCACGCATCCTGGGTCGCCCGGTGATCAAGACGTTCAACAACATCACGGCGGATAGCTTGCAGCGGAAGGGTATGCCTAAAGGGGCAAAAAACAGGATTGCGCTCCCGGTGTCGGGCGATGACCCTCAAGCAAAGCGACTGGTCATGGCTCTTGTCGACGCGCTCGGCTTCGATGCGTTCGATGCAGGCTCGTTGTCGGAGTCTTGGCGGTACCAGGCGGGAACCCCGGCCTACTGCCCTGATCCGACCCTCGAGCAGTTGCCATCGCTTCTGCAACGTGCGGACCGCGAAAAGGCACCGAGGAATCGGGACAACTCGTCGAAGATGCTGGGCAATGCCGTTCTGGAGTTTCCACAACCGGAGTTGGTTCGCGTTATCCGGCTCTCCACAGGTCTGGACACCTTCAAACCGAGAAGCTGGATGGCGCTCTTTCGCTTGCTTTTTGCCGTGTTGAGCCTCCGGGTTACCGGCAGATAATCCGAGTCGCCTTGTGGACAGCATTGCCGCATGAACCCGCGATACTGCGCTAGCATCATCAGCCGATGAACGACGATAGACCCATATCAGCGCTGCCCCGATGTTGGGAAGCGAACCGGCCCGCGCACAAGGCGGTGTAACGACTACAGCCCAAGCAGTGCCGCCGCAAGTTCCCACGAAGTGCGGCTTCTTCCTTCTCACGCAACACCGGCGTCTTCAGAAGCTCTACTCCGCGCGCGTTCGGACTGCATGTGTGCTCTACCGAGTACATCATGTGTGCTCAAACCCAACACCTGACGCACACCTGTCGCTGCGTCGGCAGATGTAGCCGCTAGCTCAGCCTTTGCGCCGGGATGCTGCATCTATAACGAAGAACTTTGGCACGTTCGCGGCTTATAGTTAGCGATGATTGACGTAGCCCGTATACAAGGAGTCGAGCTAACTATGTCTTCGTCCGGTGTAGCAAAAGGTGATACGCTTCGCCGCTGAGCGCGTATGAACATTTCTTATGGACGTTCAATCAAGTCAAGCCGATCAATTTTTCGGTAGTTGCCTCCCGTGAGGGCAGGCTCGATCCCGCGCGCTGGACCGCCGCTCTTGCTGCGGTACAGAAGAAACATCCTTTACTCGACGTAAGCATTGACTCAGGCGCATCCAGGGCGCCTGTCTTCCTGAATGGAACAGGGTCTTTTATACCCTTGCAGGTGAGAGAGCGAACTTCCCCTACGCAATGGGAGCGCGAGCTCGAACGTGAGCTGCCAGAACCGTTTGACTTATCGTCCGCACCTTTGGTGCGAGCTGTTTTGCTTGAAGACAAGGGGCGATGTGATCTGATCCTTACTTTGCATCACAGCATCAGCGACGGCATGGGTGCTCTTCTGGTCCTGAAAGATCTGTTGCAGGCTCTTAAAGGAGAAACTTTCTCTCCCTTACCTTTGCCTCCGTCCGCCGAAGAACGTTTACAGGCAGTCACCGACACAACCTCGCAACCTGCCAAGCCAGAGAAAGCCGCAGAAACAGAAGAGACTAAAGCAGACCAAGCACAGCCCGCGCGTACCTTCACCTACCATCACACCCCAGGCAAGCCAGAGGTGGAGTCACTTGCGTTCTCCGCGGATGACACCGCCCTTGTTCTCCGCAAAGTCCGTCGCGAGCAAACCACAGTTGGTGCTCTTCTTCTGGCGGCTCTAGCTTCCGCCCTCCGAAAGCTCTCCCCAGTGCTGCGGGATACCGATCTCCACCTGCACATGCCCGTCGATGCGCGCCCTTTTTTGCATAATGAACATGATGTTGTACTTTCGATCAGCGCCGCACAGGCTGTGTCGACTCCCCTGGACGGCGACCTCTGGCAGTCCGCACGCAAACTTCAATCTGAACTTGCCCCTGCTCAGTCTCTGGTGGGCATAGAAGACGTTTATGCCCGCATAGGTGCGGCCGACGAGATGCCCATGGACGCGAACGACCTGGTGGACGCGATGGTCCGGACCGACGGCTACGATCTCCACCTAAGCAATCTCAGGACCGTGGAGCTCCCGGAGGCGGTCTCCGGATTGCAGGTGAAGGCCGTGTGGGGGCCTGCGGTGTTGATGGGCATTGAGGGAGAACAATCGGTTGGCGCTGCCACCTTCGACGGTGCCCTGCGTTTGATCAATACGAGCTTCACTCCGGCAAAAGGACTTCTCCAAGCGGCACGGCAATTCATTCTGGATGCCTGCAAGGTAGGCTAAGTGGATGCGTTACGGCTTCTGGCTTCCTGTTTTTGGCGGTTGGCTTCGCAACATCGATGATGAGGGCACCCCACCGACCTGGCAATACACGCGCGACCTGTGTGTGGCGGCCGAGGCGCTGGGCTATGACCTGACCCTGATTGCCGAGTTGAACCTGAACGACATCAAGGGGCCGGAGGCGCCATCGCTGGATGCCTGGACGACGGCCGCGGCGCTTGCGGCGGTGACCCGCAAGCTTGAGTTGATGGTTGCGGTGCGTCCGACATTTCACCACCCGGCGCTGCTGGCCAAGCAGGCGGCCAACATTGACCGCATCAGCCAGACGGCGGGCGGCGGCCGGCTGACATTAAACGTGGTCAGTTCCTGGTGGCGCGACGAGGCGCTGAAGTATGGCATCCCCTTTGACGAGCACGATGACCGCTATGCGCGCACTTCGGAATGGATGGACGTGCTGGATGCCTGCTGGGGCGGGCAACATGCCACGCACGAAGGACGCTTTTACAAGGTAGAGGACAACCTGCTGAGCCCGAAGCCGATGGCGACACGTGGGTATGCGGGGGCGTCCACGTCCGAGGGCGCGGGATATCCAGCAGGCCGGCCGACGGTGTATGCCGGTGGGGAGTCCGAAACGGCCAAGAACCTGATCGCGGCCAAATGCGATGCCTACCTGATGCACGGGGACGATCCGCGCACGATCGCAGCCAAGGTGAAGGATATGCGGGCGCGGCGGGCACGGCATCCGCACCTGCCGCCGATGACCTTTGGCGTAACCGGATACTGCATTGTGCGAGATTCCGAGGCCGAGGCTGAGCGCGAGGTGGAGCGGATCACGGCGGCGCCGGATGCGAACCGATCGCCGGCCGGCTTCGCCAACTTTCAGCAGTGGACGACAGGCTCGAAGCTGGAGAAAACGCTTAGTCTGCGGGACTACTCTGTGTCGAACAGGGGTTTGTCCTCGGGGCTGATTGGAACGCCGGAGACAGTGATGCAGCGGCTGGCGGATTTTGAAGGGGCAGGTTGTTCGCTGGTGCTGCTGCAAAGCTCGCCGCAGCGGGAGGAGATGGAGCGCTTTGCGCGGCAGATCATGCGGCGGTAGGCGCCTTGGCCAGCTTATACGGCAGTGGTTTCACCTTTCAGCCGTTCGGCTGTGTCGTGGGCGATGAGGGCGTCTATCGTGGGCTGCAAGAGGCCCTCCATCACCATGGCGAGTTGGTGGTTGGTGAGGCCGATGCGGTGGTCGGTGAGGCGGTTCTGCGGAAAGTTGTAGGTGCGAATCTTCTCCGAGCGGTCGCCGGAGCCCACCTGCGATTTACGGGCGGCTGCCTGTAGCTGGTGGATGCGTTCCTGCTCAACCTCGTAGAGGCGGGAGCGGAGGACGCGCATGGCTTTTTCGCGGTTCTTGATCTGCGATTTCTCATCCTGGCAGCTGACCACCGTATTCGTTGGCAGGTGCGTGATACGGATCGCCGAGTAGGTGGTATTGACCGACTGGCCGCCGGGTCCGGAGGAGCAGAAGGTGTCAACGCGCAGGTCTTTATTTTCGATTTTGACGTCTACATCTTCGGCCTCGGGCAGGACGGCTACGGTGATCGCCGAAGTGTGGACGCGCCCCTGAGTTTCGGTGGCCGGGACGCGCTGCACGCGGTGTACGCCGGACTCGTATTTCATCTGCGAGTAGACCTTGTCGCCTTCAAAGATGGCGGTGACTTCCTTCAGACCGCCGACGTCAGAGGGCGATTCTGAGAGGATTTCCACCTTCCAGCGGTGCTGTTCGGCAAAACGCAGATACATGCGGAAGACTTCGGCGGCAAACAGCGACGCTTCGTCGCCGCCAGTGCCGGCGCGAACCTCGATGACGATGTTTTTGTCATCGTTCGGATCTCTGGGCAGCAGCATGACCCTGAGTTCTTCTTCGGCCTGTACGAGACGCGGTTCGAGATCGGCAAGTTCCTCGCTGGCCATGGCGCTGATCTCCGCGTCGTCCTCGGCGGCCATGAGATGGGCGTCGGCGATTGCGGTTTCCAGCTTACGGTAGCGGCGAAAGGCATCGACGGTGGGCTCCAGATCGCGGTGCTGTTTGGCGACGGTCTGAAACTTTTTCTGATCGGCAAGCAGTGCCGGGTCGGAAAGCTGGCGACCCAGGTCTTCGTAGCGGGCTTCGGTCTGGTCCAGGCGGTCAAACATGGCGGAGGCTCCTGGGCCTGCGGCCCGGTGCAATTGTTGCATTGAAGTTTAAAGGGGGATGGGGCGGGAGTCCGGTAAACGGGAATAGGCGCAGCTATAGAAAGCGCGCGCGACAGGCACCAAGGCGAAGGATCACCGGGGCGGGAAGAGAGGTCGGGCTCATCCGCATTGCTCGCATCTGCAGATTCGATGGTACCGCGCCGAGATCGGATTCGGGGGAGCAAATCGAGGCATAGCATCGCAGAGTCAGCACTTCCCGGTCGTTCCCATGCCAGGGTGTAGATCAACCGAGGGTCCTGGCGTAAGAAACTGGTCCGGCATGTCGCAAACTCCTGACCCGGCGGAGGAAAGATGCCTTAGCTTTCAACCCAGGGAACGTCCTGCGGTGCGGGCATTGCTTCATCGTGCCAAACGGGGGGCGAAGTGACAATCCCATAGCCGGGTCAGCGGCTGCGATGCAGCCTGCGGGCGGAGACCATGAGGTACAGCGCAAGGCACAATCATGGAACGATGGCAGGAGCAATTCCCTGCCCTGTCCAGGCGTTAGGCTGTAGAACACGGCAGCAGGCCGGAAGCAAAAAGCAGACCGGCAAACAGGAAAGCAAGCGATGGCTCTTTTCAATGAAGTTGCAACTCTCGCCGACTCCTTGGCCAGAGAAGGAAGCCGGCTGAAGAAGCGGGCCGCGATTGCGGAAGCCGTGCGGCGATTGGCGGGGAGAGATGCCCCTCCCTCCCAGGCCGAGGCTCCGCTGGATGAACTCGCGCCGGAAAAGCTGGGGCAGGCGGGCCGCTTCTGTCTGTATTTGGCGGGCCAGCCCTTTCCGGAGGCGGACAACCGGCGACTGAATGCGGGGGGTGCGATCCTTTCCAGGGCCTTGAAAGCGGTCTCCGGCGCGACGGACGGCGCGATGACGGCGGCGTACCGGCGGCATGGGGATCTGGGAGCCTCGGCCTATGACCTGCTTCTGCCGCCCTACGGCCGCGCCCCAGGCAGCTCCACGATCACACTGGACACGGTGGCGGAGGCTTTTGACGCCATGGCCACAGCGCGCACGACCGCGGCCCGGTCGGCGACCGTCGAAGCCCTGCTGGGGCGGGCGACGGCCAGGGAAGCAAAGTACCTGCTGAAGCTCATGCTGGGCGATATGCGTATCGGCGTAAAGCAAAGTCTGATCGAAGAGGGCATTGCGGTCGCTACGGGAAGCGCCGTCGAGGCCGTGCGTCACGCGGTGATGCTGGAGGCCGATCTGCAGCGAGCGGTCACCCGGGCGTTCGAGGGAACCCTGGCCGCTGCGCACCTGCGGCTGTTTCATCCATTGGGTTTCATGTTGGCGTCCCCCGTGGAGACGCCGGAGGAAGCCGTGGAGCGATTTACGGCAAAGCCGCCCAAAGTGATGAGCAAGCCGGCAAAACGGGCTTCGAAGGCCAAGGCGAAAGTTGCTGCGAGCGCGAAGCACGACACCGAACTCGTCGATGCTCTGCTGCCCGTGGACGCGGCCGAGGAGGGTTATGCCGGCGATGTGGAGGCGGTTGCGGAATATGAGGAAGCCGGGGAAGCCAAGGCAGCCGGGGAATTTGCGGCGGCGACCCGTAGCGGCATTCACGCCTTTCTTGAGGACAAGTTTGATGGTATCCGGGCGCAGGTGCACTGCGGAGATCCCGGTCAGCCGGGCCGGGTGGCGGTGTATTCGCGGTCGCGAGAGGACATCACGGCGAGTTTTCCGGAGATCGCCGAGGCTTTTGCCGAGGTATCGGCTGCTCCCGATGGAGTCATCTTCGATGGCGAAATTCTGGGTTGGGACGTTGCCGGCGACCGGGCACTTCCGTTCGCCGTGCTCGGCCAGCGGATTGGGCGCAAGCGGGTTTCAGACGCGCTGAGGCGGGCGGTTCCGGCGGTGTTCATGGCCTTTGACCTGATGTATGCGGGCGAGGAGTTGCTGCTGCCGAAGCCTTTGTCCGAACGGCGGCGGCTGCTGGAACAAATCGTGTCCGCGATGTCGCCGCAAACGCTGGTGCCGCTGGAGGCTCAGGCTTCCGACGAGCCCCAGAGCAGCTTGTTCGGTGAGGGTTTAGCGGGGCAAGGGCCTGCTGGCGTGCAGCGGTTGCTGCTCTCGCGGGCGCAGCGGGTCGAGAGCGCGGAGGCGGTGGACCAGGGCTACCGCGATGCACGGGCCCGGTCCAACGAGGGCGTGATGCTGAAGGCGGCTGGATCAGCCTACCTGCCCGGCCGGCGCGGGTTGGCGTGGCTCAAGCTAAAGCGCGAACTGGCCACCCTGGATGTGGTGATCACCGGGGCGGAGTATGGGTCGGGCAAGCGGGCACAGCTGCTGAGCGACTACACCTTTGCGGTGCGAGGTCCCGGCGACGAGCTCTTGAACCTGGGAAAGGCGTACCAGGGAGTGACCGACGCCGAGATCGCCGAATTAACCGATTGGCTGAAGGCACACACACTGCAGGATTTCGGGCATTTTCGAAAAGTGGAGCCAATCCGGGTGATCGAGGTGGCGTTCAACAACATCATGCGGTCGGATCGCCACGCGAGCGGCTTTGCGCTTCGTTTTCCTCGAATCCTGAAACTACGGGACGACAAGCCGGTGAGTGAAATCGATACGCTGGCCCGGGTGCAGGAGGTGTATTCCCTCCAGCCCGACAAACCGGAGGACGTGGAAGGCTGAGGCAATCCGGAGAAACTGACCCGTCTCATGACACAAACGTTGCACAACGGCCTCCGTGGTTGTGTGCAGACATCAGACGCGACTTGGCGTAGTATCTTTTCAGCGAATGAGGATTAGCAAAGCGCATTCAATGTTCCTCATATCGCAAGCAGCATAGAACCTTCCTGGAGCTTCCAGCTTGAATCTGCGCTTCCGTATTACCCGGGCCCTTTCCTCGATTTTTGCCTCTCCTTCCAGCTGCACCTCATCTTCATCCAAGGCCATGT